>JAFAGR010000044.1 GCA_023422565.1 Bacteroidota bacterium
ATGTTATACTAACGGGGCCGGGTGGGGGAAGTTTCTCTACTTCTCCTGCAGGGCTGTCTCTCAATGCCGTTTCGGGGCAGGTTACTCCCGCAACCAGTGCCGAAGGAAATTACTTCGTTATTTACAGCTATACAAATAACGGATGCGCGATGAAAGATACGGCCTCGCTTACCATAAAAGGAGGGCCCGCTGCCACAGCATCAGCCACTCCTTCTCTTGTATGCAACGGGGGCAACTCCCAACTCCAGGTTTCAGTGCCTTCCGGGTATAGCGTTTCTCCCGTAGCGTATTCTGCCTTAACGCCTTCAGGCACGCCCAACATTATATGGAACTCTTACATAGATGATGGCGTTTCTGCTGCAATACCACTTCCTTTCACTTTTGTTTATTACGGTCAGAACATTACGCAATTGTATGCTTGTACAAACGGCTACATCATGCTCGGATCCAACTCCGGAAGCAATATCACTCCGCAAACTGTTCCGGATGCAGGCACACCGAACAATGTGATCGCGCTTGCATGGGATGATCTGCTTGTTGACCCTTCAATAAATGCAGGCGCTTATGTCAGGTACTTTGTAAATGGCACTGCGCCTAACCGCGTATTTGTGGTTGAATATTACAACCTCTGTTTTTTTGGTTTTCCTGATGAGGGTGTTGTAAGCGGGCAGATCAGGCTATACGAAGGCAGCAATAACATTGATGTAAGTGCAGCCATGATTGATGATAACGGCAACGGGTACTCGAAAACTTTGGGAATTGAGGATGCTACAGGTTCGCAGGGGGTTTCTCCGGCAGGGCGAAACAATGCGGTGTGGAATGTTACAAATGAAGCCTGGCGATTCTCCGTTGCAGGCGCGGCAAGTTACCTGTGGAGCCCGGCGACTTATTTAAGCAATACAACTGTGGCAAACCCGGTTGCTTCCGGAGTTGCTGCTTCAACTAATTACACTGTTCGCGTAACAGACCTTGCCAGTTTATGTTATACCGATGTGCCGGTTACTGTCACCGTTTCTGCTCCGCTGAGCGGAACATATACCGTAGGCGCAACGGGCAATTTTACTACACTAACGGCAGCCATAAACGCGTACAACAATTTGTGTATTGGCGGCCCTGTGGTTTTCTCGCTGATCGATAATAACTACAGCACATCCGAGGTTTTTCCACTGGATATAAAGAGTAACATTTACGCAAGCGCGGTAAATACCCTTACCATTAAACCCGCTGCCGGCGTTTCTCCAACCATTTCCGGAAGCAATGTCACGGGGATATTCCGTTTTAACGGGGCAGATCATGTTACGATCGATGGAAGCAATACTGTGGGAGGAACCTCACGCGACCTTGCCATAGTGAATACAAGCGCAAATGTAGATAGCAGTAAGGTCATTTATATGATGGCAGCTTCCGCATCAAACGGAGCTACTTACAATACGATCAAAAACTCCAACATAAGAGGAAACAGCAGTACCACCACATGGTGCGCAATCTTCGGCGGCGGATCCGATCTGTACGGTTTGCCTCCCACAGCAAACAGTAACAATACTTATAGCAACAATTCAATTACCCGCGCCGTGTCCGCAATAGCTCTTGTAGGGCCGGCCGGCAATGAAAACAACAACCTTATTACGCAAAATTCTGTGGGCTCAACTACTCCTGCAGACAAGTTGGGTTTCTCCGGAATTGAACTCTACCAACAAGCCGGTGCGCAGGTTACCGCAAACGATATTAATGGGATAATCTGGAGCTCTTCTTCATCTGATGCGTATGGAATTCTTTCTCTTGGTACCAGCAGCAACTGCACCATTTCCGGCAACCGGATAAACGAAGTACAGCACACTTCAGTTTGGGGAGCGCACGGAATTTATCTTGGCAACTCGGGTACAGCTTCCAACATGACGGTAAGCAATAACATGATTTCTAATGTGGTGTCGCAGGGCTTCAACAGCTTTGGTGAAAGGGAT
This sequence comes from Bacteroidota bacterium, assembly GCA_023422565.1. GTDB lineage: Bacteria > Bacteroidota > Bacteroidia > Chitinophagales > Chitinophagaceae > Ferruginibacter. The sequence continues at coordinate 1,962 of JAFAGR010000044.1, forward strand.
AATGGTTACGGCATATCGGTTACCGCAGGTGGTGGTTACAAATTGTATTTCAATTCGGTTGCACTAACGGTAAACCCTACACTAACTGGTGCGCATCGCGCAGCATCGTTGTTTGTGGGGCCTTCAGTTACCACAGCAGGCGCGATCGATCTTAGAAATAATATTTTTTCCAATCATCAAACTATTGGCAATACCAACAGCCGTTATGCCATGCTGGTGATGGCGGCAAACAATGTTTTTTCATCTATCAATTACAATGTGTATTACTCGGCAAGTTCAAACCTTCTTTGCAGGGGAACTAACGCGCTTACTTTTACTACGCTTGCTGCCTTGCAGGGAAATATCGGGGGTAATCTCAATTCAGTGGCCGCAACTCCCTCTTACGTTTCTGCCACAAATCTTCATCTGAATGCTGCGGCAAATGCAGCCATCTCTAACACAGGCCAGGTGATCGCCGGAATAGTTGCAGATTATGACAACCAAACGCGAAACGGCTTAAACCCTGACCCAGGAGCAGATGAATTTGTTGGACCAAATTACGGTTCATGGGTGGGAAGGGTGTCTACCGACTGGACCAATCCTCAGAACTGGGAGGCCAATTTTGTGCCTTTAAGTACAACCGATGTATTCATCCATGGCGGATATGCGTTTATGCCTACCGTTACCACGGTGCAGCCTATGCGAAATTTGAACCTCAGTGCACCCGGACCGTCTTCTCCGCCCATTCTTACCGTGAATGGCGGAACAATACAGGTTTATGGAAGTATAAATAAAACAGGCGGTACGGTGATCGCGTCAAATGGTACGCTCGAAATGAGTGGCAGTGCAGCCCAAACCATTCCCGCATCTATGTTCCAGGCAAACAATCTTCTCAACCTTATTATTTCCAATACCAACAATGTAACCGGTGTTTCCTTAGGCGGCGACTTAGATGTTTATCGCTCGGTCACCTTCTCACCCGCCGGATTAAGGCTAACCACTAACAACCGTCTTACCTTCAAATCTACTTTTTCTGAAACTGCGTGGTTGGGAAATGTAACCGGAAAAACCATTACGGGCAATGCCACCGTGGAACGATATATTGGTACAGGAGTTACGGCTGGCCATCATACAAAATCATGGCAGCTCCTGGCCGTTCCCGTTAGTGGCCCCCAAACCGTGAGGGCTGCATGGCAGGAAGGGTCTCTCGCACCGAACGATAATTTGAAACCGGGATTTGGTACACAACTCACAAGTGAATTGCCTAATGCAACCTCCCTTGGTTTCGATGTGTATACACAACCCGGGCCGTCAATTAAAACATACGTACCCGCAACAAACTTGTGGGCGGGATTGGCGAACACTACATCTACACAGATCTATAATAAGAAAGGTTACATGATTCTTGTTCGTGGCGACCGGAGCGTGCAGGCTCACAATTCGCCCGCGGTGCCCACTGTGTTGCGTACGTCAGGTAAATTGTTTACCACCGGTGCCGATCTTCCCGGCGCAACAACTGTTTTGGCAGGGCGGATGGAGTCTGTAGGCAATCCCTACGCCTCGGCGATTGATTTCAGGCTGTTGTTTAAAACCAATGTTTCAGATATTTTTTACCTGTGGGATCCACGGCTCACCACGGCGCCGAATTCTGCATACGGACTGGGCGGATTTCAAACATTCACGAAAGACATGGCGGGCGATTACCGCGTAACACCCGGAGGGGGAAGTTTCGGGGCAGGAGGTTCGGTGAATAATGTGATTCAAAGCGGGGCTGCATTCTTTGTACAGTCAAGCCAGCCGCTTGCCGGGGCGAATGGAACCTTATCCTTTTCAGAGACCGCAAAGGTGTCGGGAAGCACGCTTGTGCATAGGGGCGGCCGGCGGGTGGAAAAGGAACTTCGTGTGAACCTCTCCGTTAGTATAGGCGGTGAGAAGGTTTTGTTGGATGGTGTGCTGGCGCAATTTGATGCTTCTTATAGGAATGTTGTAGATGGAAATGATGCAAGAAAGATGGGCAACACGGGCGAAAATATGGGATTGCTTCGCAACGGAACGCTTCTTTCGGTGGAAAGAAGGGGGAGTGTAACGGTTACGGATACACTATTTCTGCATCTCGGGCAGGTGAGGGTGCAGAACTACAACTTAGATATCACGGCCTCAAACCTGGCTCGTGGGAACATGAGGGCGTGGTTAGTGGATTTGTACACCAACATTTCAACGTCTCTTGATCTTTCAGGTATTACATCATATTCTTTTAGCGTGAACCCTGAAGAAGCATCTTACCAGTCCGGCCGCTTCATTATCGTGTTCAAGAAGCCAAAAATTTCTCCGGTATTTTACTTTGTACTAACGGGAACAACTATTCGAAAGGGGGCAAATCGCCTTGCCTGGACATGGAAAGATGGAGTTGATATGAACGGCGTGGTTTTGGAAAAGGCTGAAGACGGCAGAAATTTTTCAGAACTAGTGCGTATGACTGCTCCTTTAATATCGGGAACGCAAAGTTTTATAGATGAAACGCCCCGGCCAGGCGATAATCATTATCGTATCAGGAGCCTGGGAAAAAATGCCGCCCCGTATTTCAGCAACACGGTGATGCTAAACAATAGATCAACTCCAACTTTCACTATTTATCCTAATCCATTTGTCGGGAAAGTTACACTAAAGTATGGCGCGCTTGTGAATGGCATTTACACCTACCAGGTAAGTAATTCAGCCGGACAGGTACTTATAAAAAATAGTTTCTCAATTAACAAGCAGGGATCTCTGGATCTTATGCTGAACTTGCTCCCAGGAAATTATCAATTTGCTTTGTTTGCAGATGACGGAAGAAAAATATTTTCTACCGGTATATTGAAACAATAGTGTTGAAAGCACAGTATAGTATTGTTGCATTTGGAACAACTCTTATCTCTAAGAAGAAAGAATTTCCCGTTTATTAAAAATTCTTTAAAAATAAAAAGGGCACTATTAACATAAAATTACGGTTGTACCCCATTTAGGGATAGTCGTGTAATCTTTTCTCTCGATCGTTCACCAAGATCAATTAGTTTGATATTTATTGTTTTATAAATCGAATCACCTCATTCTTTCCATCACGCACTATCACTACCTGATAAACACCACCCATCCACCTTGCACAATCGATCTGTACATTGTTATTGCCTTCCAGAAACAGTATATCCCTCTTATATACTATTTTACCAGCCATATCGATCACCCGAATTCCCCCACGTGTTTCCTCATCAACATCCAAACATATATTTAGCGTGCCTTTTACAGGGTTAGGAGAAAGGGTGGTAGTGGTAGTGGCCGGAGGATTGATTATTGGGTTATCTACAATAATTTCATTTGACAGCAGGTTCCAACCGTTCGCTCTTCTTGCCCTAACGCGATAATGATTTGTACCATCGGACGGGTTCAGATGATTGTATGAATAGCTTTGAGGATCGTTGGAATTACCGTGTGAGGTAACAAACCCGATAGCAACAAAATTCAAACCGTCGGTACTGTGCTCAACCTCAAATCCTGAAATAGAGAGCTCGTTGTCAGTTTTCCAGGTAAGCAATACCTGGCCGTTTGACAATGTGCCCGCAAAATCAAACAATGTTACAGGATCGGGGGGTGTGATATTGTCCACAATTATAGTTTGATGCTCATTGGTTACGATCGGTAAATTAAAATCAAAGTATATAGAAGCCCCATTCAGAATAGTGTCGCCCATTGCAAGCAAAGCCCTATTGGGGCGAATTTTAAATGTAACAAATCCGTGACTCAATGGTTCGTTCTGAATGCTGTCGACCAGCAAGATGTTTGCAAAATTGAAGGAAAGGAACTTTCCATCTTTTAAACTCATAGTACACGGATGACTACTGCCTGTAAATTGAATGGAATCGGTATTCAAGCGGTCGGTAAGTGTATCGCGGATGATAATATTAAATGCAGTATCGTTTCCTGTATTTTGAAAACGTATCGTATACGAAAGCCATTGTCCATTTTGCAGATCCGCTACCGGCATGCGGCCGCTGTAGTTTTCATTCTTATCATTAGGGTCGTAGCTCCCGGTCACATCTTGTTGTAGTACAAAAATGTTATCGGTACTGTCAACATCTCCACCGGCAATATATCGGGTTGTAAAAGAAATATTATCTCCTGCGTTAAGCATGGGCGGAGCATCAAGTTGCAACATAATATTGATCTCTGCCGATTCAAATGGCTGCAGACCGGGCACATGCCAGGTGAACACACCACCTGAAGAAGACAATGGTTGTGGAGTGGCATTTAGCAAACTCGAACGCGGGTCTAATTCCAACTTTATAGTGTCTGTGGAATTGGAAACGGTTCCCCTGTTTGTATAAACGATCTTGTAACCTGCTTCAAACCCCGGACGTACATCCGTTAATGGCACGCATGCTACGCTTTTGTCAATTATATTTTCAGCCCTTACCGCGAAATTTATAGTATCCCTTTGGGCAAACGTATTGAATACAGAAGTTTCCATTGCCGGAGAAACAGTGTAGTATGAGGAGGGTGGAACATATTGTGTTTGATAGCTACCTGTGTCAACAAACATTGCATAGGTGCCGTCTGTCGGAAACACCTCCCATCGTGAGGATTGTTTTGTGGTTTTTACTTTTCCGTAGTTGAACGGAGGTTCCCCTGCATCTTTAATTCCATTGTTGTTCTCATCAAGAAATACCTGTCCGGTGATACGGTTGTGCCCTTTCACTCTAACGATCCATGCCTGTTCGGGATTCGATGGATAATATGGTCGCCAGTTTCCCGTAAAACCCACAATTATAAAATCATTTCCCGAAGGAAAGGTTTTTACGGAATTGAAAACACCCTGATCTACGTCGTGTATGTAATCCCGGTTTCCATATTTTAACATGCCATATGAACCAATTGATTCTTGATGATAGGTTCCCGCCACCACGTAGCTATCCTCATTGTTCGCAATGCCATGGTATGGCCCGTACCTTTCAAAATTAACATAGGCCGGGCAGCTGTAATTTCCATTATAACTGTTGCCAAGTTGCATTACCCTGGTTGAATCAAATTCTTTCTTCCAAACAAAATCTCGTCGCCTGAAGCAAAACTCAGTATAATCATAATCGTGATAGCTTCCGGCCAAAAAATATTCGCCATCCCCCTTTACGAAGGAATTGTCATACTCGCCGGCAACTGCCGAAGCAACCTGATAAGTACCATTGCTATTATCAACGGAATATAGCTTCGCGGGCCAGTGATTTACCCAATGTTCATAAGGCCAAACACCTTCTAAAGTTTGTGTACGTTGAGAAACGTAGGTCATCAGGTCATTGTTCTCTCCCAGTTCTATACCATGTGATCGGGAAGGTGTAACGGGAGCACATTTTTCCCATACCAATGATCCATTTCCGGATATTTTTATAACCCAGGCGCTGGTATCTCCTGTGTTGGAAGCCACATCTCCGTTGCGAGATAAGGTTGTGCCCGCAATGGCGTAATGTTGGTCAGACGTTACCACCCCGTCAAATCCCCAGTCGTGGCCCGATCCGCCAAAGGTTTTGCTCCATGCAATAGTACCATCATAGTTCACCTTTACCACCCAAAGATCCGAGCTGCCCCTGTTATTACTTACATCACCATCATTAGAAGTAGTACTTCCAATACAAATAAAAGACTGGTCAACTCCTTTTATCACCGCGTTAAATTCATCAGAGTTTGCACCACCTATGGAGCGCTGCCATAACATATTGCCATCTGCATCGAGACGTGCGATCCAGGCATCATTCGAATCAAGTGATCCGTGGTGCCCGCTGATATGGCCGTCATTCGACTTTGAAGCACCAACAACCACAAATGTTCCATCATCATGTATCAATACATCATTGAGCTGATCTGCACCCGTACCCCCATATTTCTTTTCCCACATGATGCCAGGAATTTGTGATACCGCCATTTGTGCAAAACAAATGCTAAGGAGCAAGAAGTAGAATTTTCTCATTATTCTGATGTTTTATTAAGCAGCAATGCCACTATTAAAAAGTAGATAAAACTTTTTTTCGGGCAGGTATCAGCAGAGGTGTTTTTTCAAGTGGCCGATCAGAGAGAGAGTTCCGGTAACGAAAAATCAAGGTAGTGCATTTTTTTGCCAAAAGCATTTTTTTTTAATGGGATTATTTTTTTGCAGGTACAGGTGCACGTTAGTAGAGGTATGAAAAAGAAAATTTATTCGCGGTGGCCTGCTTTTAGCCTTCTGAGGCAATGTTTAAAAAAGAGGATGGCCAATTAATGACCATCCTTTAAAACTCCGTTCATTATTTTATTTTACCCGGAAGCCCCATCTGTCCTGATAAAATACTGAAAATAGTGGCTGCTATCTGTCGCACAAAATTGCTGTTGAACTTCGTTGAGATCATGTTTCGAAGTTTATTATTCTCAATTCGCATTGCTTTTAGTTCACCTTCTAATTTGTTTAACCGTTGCAGAATTTCATTGTTGGTTGAACTTTTTTGCTGCTCGCAACATGGCGTTTTTATCCAGATCACATCACCGTCTGCGTCTAAGGAAAGTACACCTTTCGTTTCCAAAGGTTCGAAGGGTTCATCCTTTGAGGTGAGATTTTGAAACCTTAATCCACTTGTTGATGGCGGCCCGATCAGATCTTCGTTTACCGCTTCGGGAAGGCCTTCACTGCCCAAAGTTAAGCGCGCCGCGATCTCCATACATTCATCCACCTGCTCATGCTCAGGTATGCCGATGTACACTCTTCCCTGTTCAGAGGAATTAAAATACAGATTGTGGTTGTTCATATTTATTTCACGGTTCCGTTGGAACTCTCCGCCTCCTTTTGCGCACCAATCACCCAATACCACAGTTTCGTTTCCTGATTCTTCATCCAGGGTAAGGCCTTGCTCAGCTTTATAAACCCCGGATTGCGGAATGGTGGGCAAAGTTTGCCAGTTGCCTGCACCGCTTAGATAATGGTTAGGTAGGCCGGTTGTTGTAAGAGATTTTAGTTCACCATCTCCATTAGCAAATACAACATTGTTTCCACCAATATTTGGTGGAAGTATTCTAATCCGGGCGTCACCTTCTACATGCAATGTATTTTGCGGATCCATCGTGCCAATGCCAAACCTCCCGTCATATTTTATCACCCCTCTTTCCTGGTTATTTGTGATAAGGCGAACGTCGTGATTGGTTATTGTTCCGAATAGATTTTGCGGCACATCGTTCACCACTTCAATTTCATTGCCTGTTACATTCCAGTGCACCGCGTCTTCGGGTGGGCAGAATTCGGCGATCCTGGTTTCTCCGGATGGGACGGCTGATGGTAGAAATCCGGTTTTGCAAACAGTGGTAACTTTTTGCTTGTCACTGTTATCAAGTTCTGAAATTTTCATGCCTTTGTAAAAGATCATGTTTCGATTGGTGGCAGTTTGAAGGTTTTCACCTGCTGATGAAGTTGTAGTTGCCGTTTTTGTAGCCCCATTGTGAAAATAAAGGCCATTCTCCTGAACAGAAAACGGCTTGCCTTCATTACCTAGCGTGGTCATTGTTCTTGTAACAGTATTGAAATTGCGAACTTTTACCCATCCGTTCTTCGCGCTGCTGTAAGCTGTTTTAATGAGCGCCCCGTTAAAAGACCAGGTATCCGCAAAGTCTAGCACCACATTGGAAATTGTATTTGGGCCCGTGATATCGCCAATAAAACTTCCGGTATTCTTTGCAGGATAAAGGCACGAGAAAAAATACTCACCACTTCCTACTGGAATTTCTTTGCTTAAAGCTATAACGCGAATGTCACCACCGGGAAAACCTTGACCTTCCAGTTTTATGTTTGTGACGGCCCAGTACGAAGCAGAATTAGGCCTAAATGTGAACTTGATCTGAATGGAAGGGGCGTAGTTAAATTGTGGTGGAAATGAAACCGTCTGACGGGTAAATAAATTGCTGGGCGGATTGGTGGTAATTTCTGGTGTTCTTAGCGATATCCATGTTGTTCCGCCGTCAATTGAGCCTTCAATAGATTGAAATCCGGCTGTGGTAAAGTAAGCACTTTGCTCAAACGTCAGTCGAAAACCAAAGGTTGTTGTGGTGCCGGTCGGAGCTGTAAAGATTAATGATGTTGGAGTGGGTTGGGTTGGAGGAGAATTCGGGTTCATTCCTGCAAAATAGATATTGGTATTTCCGGGAGAAGTAAAAGTTATGCCGTTGGGCATAATGGGTGATAAGCCATTGTACCAAAGGTGGGTTTCCAATGGGTCATTGGGAATTAGTGAATTAAAGAGTTCAATTGGTTGGTAGTAATCTACGATACCATATCCAACAGGCGGGCTGGACATCAATTCCCCCGGTTTAGCATTTGAAAAAGCAACCACAGCTCCTGAGTAAAAGTATTGGGGATCTGCAGGTAGCATTAAAGATCGATTAGTCTGTACGGTCACTTCAGTTTTGTTCTCCCCCTGTTCGGGATAAAAGGGTATAAAAACATCACCGCCTTCAAAATTGTAGGTTTCTGTAAGTCTTTTGTTATTTGCCCCTTCCCTGTAGATTTGGTTATCAGTAAGTGACAGTTTGTTTTTCCGCAGGTATTCGCCAGTTTCAAAACTTTTTGAGGAGTATTTACGAATGTCAAAGCCAAACTTCGAACGATCAGCGCTGCAGTTTGTGTAGTTTCCGGTGTTTAACCTGGCATGCGAAAATTGGCCGTGCTGTACGGGAACGCCGGAAAATTTGCAGTCTTCGAAATTTGCCCTTGTGCTTAGCAACATCATAGTAGGTCGTTGGGAGTCATAGTACCGGAACGAACAGTTCTTAAAGCTGACTCCCCGACCAGTAAGTATCTCAGGCTCGCCGATAATCTTGGTGCCAACCAAAACTTGTAAACCTGCTTTTTCAGGACCTTCAAAATTGAAATTACAGTCACTGACCTGGGAGCCATTTGTAAAAACGGATAAGGATTCTCCAGAAATCACCCCGAACCTGCCCAGCTTTTCCGCATAAACATTTGAAATAAAGCTCGGAAACGCTCCTGATTGGGGGTTGTATATAAATCTCACTACACCTCCTGCGATGTTTACGTTTGTGATGATCCAATTACCCGCACAGGTACAATGTGTATTTGGCCGACCATATACGCCTGTAGCGAATACCGTGTGAATATTATTCCAGGCAGTCAGGTTATCGACTACGTTCATTTTTTCCTGGTCCTGTCCACCAGAAATGGCCAACTTACAATATTGGATATAAACCCGGGAAATTTTCAACATTTCCTCATTTTGAGTCACCGGATTTGGAGCGGAAATGATTCCAACCACAAAGTTTGTCAGCGCTACATCTTCCACGCTGCACCCGGAAGATCCGGAGGTGGTAAAGTCTGGATTAGTCAGACGATTGTAATACTGATTCCAGTCATCCAGCTCGTCATTGTCCAGACCACTATAATAGTCATCGTTTGGAGAAGCGGGAGGAGTTGGAGAATTAATGTTAGTAAAGGGATCGAAAACAATTCCCGAATACGGTGATTGTCTTCGGTCCCTGGCCGGCTCGGCCGTTTGAGTATTCATATCCGGAAAACCAGTCGTAAATTCCCTGTTAAAGAAATTAAACTCGTCGTTTTTCCATGATGGTGGTATATATTGGCCATGAATCCAAAGCTTGGAGATCTTCACCCCTTTTCCCCTTTGAACGCCAATTGCGAACGCATGATTGAAATCGGCGTGAATCTCGGTATTCTCATCCGTCCAAAGGTTAGATTCGCCATAAACCTCAAGGGAAACATTTATCCCTGCTCCATCTGCAATAATAATTAGGGGTTTGGAAATTTTATAGAACCCCCGGGGAAGAAACAGCCTGGAAATTCTGTTTTTAGCTACGTCAATCGACTTTTGAATTGCAGGATAATCGTCGGTGGTTCTATCTCCTTTAGCACCAAACCACTTAACGGAAAAAACACCATCAGGGGTTTTGATTGAACCGAATTTAAGGTTCATGTCGAAAATCCAGTGCAGTGGCGAAGATTCGATAGTAACATGGTTGATGGTATTGTTGCCTACCAGCCTGCTTCCGGCTTCGAATCTGAAGGTTACCCCCTTGAACTTAATATCAGAAATATTCTCGTCGATTAAATACTGTGCATTTGCAACAGATTTATTGGTAAAAACTATCGTCTTTGCTGGAGGATACTGGATTGAATTAATGGTGTAGCCCACGTCAACTGCATCTTTCAATTTCTGAACATTTCCTGTTGTTAAACCGTCAGTGGATAATCCGAGTTCTTCTGCGGTGACGACCTGCGATCTGCATAACGTTCCAGATAGGAGCGCGATAAAAATCAAAAACAAAGCTTTCTGTTTTAGCATGGCATAGAAATTTTATGTTAAGTAATTGGTTACTGCTTAACAACCGGTGTAAAGGAGGGATAGGAGAGGTGTAAATACAAAAGGCTATCACATGCCGGAGTTGCATGTCTGAATCAGCTTCAATAGGTGATTGAAAAAATTAGCGGAGGAGTTTCGATAGGGCTGGAAAGGGAAGATATTGTTTTTAGTTGAAACTATCGTTAATGCCTAATCGATATTTTTTTTCTTATGACATATTTAAAAAGGCTGAAGTTTGATCCTGTTCACAAATCCACATCAATCGGCAAAAATCGGCGGAAAAAAAGATTTCACGCAAAGACACAAAGAAGACAAATTACGATGTACGATTTACGATGTACGAATTACGATGTAAGAATTCATGATTCAGAAACTGATCTCCGAAAATCAGCGACTCCGTTCTCCTGCAGATCCTCGTGCTCTGAAAAGTAAAAAGTCAAAATCAAAAATTCAAAAGCCGATATGCCTTGCACCATGTAGCCTGCACCCTGAGCCCACCACCCATAACTCACACCCACAACCCACAACCCACAACCCTCAAC
>JAFAGR010000065.1 GCA_023422565.1 Bacteroidota bacterium
AATATTATCCCGATTTTTACCGGACAGCAATGATTTTAAATTATAAATTTTAGATGGGGGTACCTACATATGAACCGCCTGCTCGCAACCCGGGGGAATGAAAAAGTTGAAAGGCATTGCCTTCTCATTTCCAAATTTCCAAATTATCAAATTGATTAACGTTTTCTTTTAAACCTTCTCCACATTTTCCGGTCAAAGCGGCAAACGGATTTTTATGAAACGCTATTCGCCCCTTGCTTTGTTACGGCAGTCCATCAATGCCACCCGCCTGCAGATGGCTCAGTACCTTGATATATCTGAAAGCACGTATGAAAAGGCGGAAGTGAAAGGCAGGAGCCTCAGCACGGCGGCTCTTGTTCAGCTCTCTACTTTACAAAATGCTTTCGAAGCCTTGGTAAGGGCAGGAGGAACACCCATTGGAATGCTGGCCTGTAAGGAAACAGTATTTAAAAATTTTGGCAGCGGAATACCGGGGAGGCTAAGAAAACTGCGCCATGAAATTTCATTGTACTCGCAAAAACTGCGTTACATGCAGGATCAATGGAGCGCCGGTTTTCAGCAATTAACTTTTATGAAGAACATCAAAGAATCGTTATCAGCCGATGACCCGGCTCAGGGCTTGCTTGCTTCGAACATTGCCGGACTTGAAAGATCAATTTCCATTTATGCTCCCGAAAACCAGGATGCGCTGCAACGGGTGATAAATGGTATGAATGAAGAGGCGAGGGGATGGGAGGATATTTTGAAAAATGGATGACCACCCGACTGCTCATTCCCGCTCAGGGCATATTCTCAGGCGGCCCCGCGGTTCTGTAAAATTTTAATATAACTTCCGCGATCGTAACATCTTCACTCGAGAACTCCTTTTCAAATTTTAATTTTAAATATTCCTTATCCAGTTGAAGTATTGAAAATACCATTCGTGTTTTGTTATTGCACAGGTCTTTAAAAAGAATTACGGGTGTGTTGAAATTATCGAAATGTTCAAGTACCCTGTATCCGAATGTTGTGCTCACCTCATCTTTCCTTCCTTCCTCAATCAGGGCAATACCGCAGGTAATTTCATCACTACTTAATGCAATTCTTTCAACTGAGAAGCGCTTACCTTCTTTTGACAACAGCATCATTGCCCGCTGACTGTCTACCAATTGCCAATTTCCCACTATTAAGTGCGGTTTTGGCGGATTAGTAAATGCCGATAAGCATAGATAGGTTAGCGAAAGTAAAAGGATGCAGAATTGTTTTATCACTTGCTTGTTTTTTTTTGTGATGCTTGCTGATTCTATAAATGGTTGCAGCCTGGCGAGGTGGCGGAAATTGATGCACATTAATTACCTCTTCTGTTGTTTGAATTACTTACCTGAATTTTTAATTCCATTAAGAAATGAAATTAAATCTTTGTAGAATCTTTCCGGGTGTTGATATTTTATAGCATGCCGAGTGTTTTCATAAACCAGGTGGGTTACCCATTTAGGATGATTTTGTTTTAAAAGGCGATTATTTTTTTCAAAATCCTTAAATGCATCTTCATTGTCAATAGCGTCAAAGATGAGTAACGGAACCTGTAAATTGCGATACACGATTTTAGGTTCTATCATCATGGTTGAATATTCGAATAGAGGCGCTTCGGTTGGTCTTAGGATATAATTGGTCATAATCTCCCATGAATCTTCGCCAAGCCATTTCGCCAGACCAGGGTTAATAGTCCATTGCCCTTTTGAAGATTCATTGATTGAATGAAATGTGGTTAGCGTTATATTACCTTTACGTTGATAATTGCAAAAGGCATCAAATAGGGAATTATACATCTGCTGAGAGGCGACAGGGCCATGTTTTTCAGCCTCTTCTGATAATTTTTGCAGCATTTCTTTCTGGTCCAATTTAAAATAGGGTCTTGTCCATGCTACAGAGCCACCATCTTCCAATACAATGCCTAATACTGTTTCGGGATATTCGTCATAAAACGAGGTGGCAATAGATCCGCCTCTCGACCATCCTCCGATAATTGCTTTATTGATCTTGAGCTTGTCCAGTAAATATTTTATGTCATCAGCTACATCGTATATGGACACTTCCTTTGTTGGGAAAGGTGTTTTGCCATGACCATAATAATCTATTGAAATCACATAGAAACCATCTTTTTCCAAATTTTCTGCAAAGCCAGAGGCCTCGTAACCATTGCTGGTTGTACCATGTACCCAAACGAATGGAATACCGGTTGGTTTTCCCCAGGTTAAATAATGCATTACCACATTAGGCGTTTGAATATAATGTCCATGTTCAGTTTCAAAGTACTCGTATTTTTTAACGGTTTCCTGAAACGCTTTTTGCAAATCAATGGGTTTGGAATAGGTGGAATCCGTTTGCGCAAAAGCTGACAAAGTGATACCTGAATTCAGCAAGAACAGCACAATAGTATGAGAGATATATTTCATGATTTACGACAAATAGAATTTAAAGAATCTTGAGACTGTAATTGCATTGCTGCCAATGATCAATACGCGAACTCCTTATCTACGTATTACAAGTAGCGTATTTGAAATCTAAGATCTTTTTGCGCTATCTAAAATGCGTATTCGATCGCTTTTTTCCATTCTCGCCTAAACGCTAAAAATACGTTAATCGCTACACATACATTAAACCTTTTTCTTCTTTTTAAGTCTATGATGCAAGAGCGATTTTGCTCGAAACAATTAAATTTTATTTTATGAATGTAAATTTTACTATTCTCACTTCGCGTGAAGATTGCCACCAATTGCTAAAGCAGGTGGAGAAAGAAAAAAGGAATCTGGCCTACAAACTGGAAGGCCTGGTGTTAAGGCATACCAATGCTGATGGCGCAGGCGAACTGTTAGAGGCGCAGATCCAAAGCGTATCCGCAGAGATCGACTTTATGCAAAGCTTCATCGCGGGCTTGCCCGACGGTACCAACAAGGAAGAACAGGTGGACAAATTGGAAGACCTGGAGTACAAGTTGATCCGTCTTGTTCGCCAACGCTCTACAAGCGGTGTAAGCGCGATCGTTGAACGCGAGTACGACATCGGCCTTGTACAGGTTCAGATCTCCGAAGCCGAAGCCTTCATTGCCGGTATCACCGCGCACATGAACGCGATTCCGGAGTAACTGTTAAGTGTTTTTGCTGTCTTTTTGTCTTTGCCAAAGAGAGCGCCCGAAAGGGCGCTTTTTTTTTATTTACGATGTACGAATGGATGCAGAAGGGTTAACGGCTGTTTCCAAGTGCGTGAGAAGCACGCTGATTTTAATTTATCTATCCTAAACTTTCTTAATCTACAAGCTTACTCGTATGAACGAAAAAGCCCAATGCTAACCCAGCTCTGGCAAAAAAATAATTTTTGGGATAATAAATATTGTAGGGGTCATTACCGTAATACCCAACCATCGCAAATAGTGCCGTATTTCCTGTGCTTATTCTTTTATAGTATCCTAAATCAATATTGATCCTTTTTTCAATTCTATTAAAAGGATTTTCAAGTTTATCTAGAATTGCACTGAAATTGAGATTGAATCGATACTTTTCAAGTAGATAACATTTTCCTAGTTGAAATTCATTTTTGTGGTTCAAGCTGTCTTTGATAGTCGTTCTATGATTGTCGACTTTTATGAGGGTTCCTTTGTATGCTATCCGCGTTCGTCCATAGGTCCCTCTTTGTGAGTATGCCGTTCCGACATGCTGTTCAAAACCGAATCTATGCACTCGGTCGTAATATCCTGTATCGAACCCATGCCCAGGTGAGTCCACAGTGCAAATAAATTTAGTTGATGTTTTAAATTTCCTTCGGTCATTCACGTTAAAATAAATTTCGAAGAAGTTTGTGGAAAAGTTGCCATTATAAAAATTAAATAATCCAGGACTGATGAAAGTCTTTCCGTCTTGGCCATTAGAATGATGATTTAATGAAATACTTAGGTATCTTATGTCTTTATATAGATTGTGCTTGCCAAGATCTATTGGAATATATATAGTTCCGGACGGCATAAAGCTTGGCGTTCTTACAGGTAATGAACTATCTCCAAACTTAAGATTATCGCGGAAAATTCGTACTCGATACTTAGGATTGACGGCTAAAACAAAACGCGTTTTTTCCCCACCTATGAAAAAGTGAGGTGATATATCTGCCGACAGTATGAACCCGTCTTTTTCATCGCCCCAATCCATAAATGGTGGTGAAACCCAACTGAGTTCAGAAAATTGTGTTACTCGTGTATAAAAATCTTTATTTGCCATCTGGCGATTGTATTTTCTCAACACATTTGCAGGAACTGAGTCTATGGCTATTTCTTGGCCCGTAGTATAAAACACCATTAGTTGTGCAAATGTCGTCAACATTAGTAGTTTTCTTTTTTTCATTTTTTGTGTTACTTAAGGTTTTGCTTCCGCAAAAACATTACAGATTGTCGTTTCAAAAACTTTCTAGTTTGAGCCCGGATTAGTCACCTCATTGTTTGAGAATAAGGATATCCCTATACCCAACGAGAACCATCCTTTGCCCTGATACTTATATTTAATTAGTTCGTTTTCCATTAGATTGTCTATACCTGCAGATACTCCTATCTGGACATGTTTCCATTGATACAAGAAGTTAAGCGATACTGTTACTGCCGCCCGATCTGAGGGGTCCTGAATATTTGCAGAAGAGTCGGTGTTAAAACGGTCGACGGTTACAGTTGAGGGGCCGACCCCAAGTAATAAAGAGAAAGAATGCTCGTTTCGTTGGCCCGGATCAAATTTAACACCGCCGGTTGCAGAAAGTGCAAAAGTCTTTTCGAATTTCCCACTTTGCGGCCTGTACTTGAATGGCAATGTCATAACCCCATAGGCGGGCGAGAATTTTCTATAAAGTTTATAAGACAAATTATTTAGCGAAACGACGGGTATCAGAAAGTAGCGTTGTTCGTTCGATGTGGAATCATAGTTTAAAAGTTCATATTTTGAATTCTTTTTACTCCAGTTCCAAAAGTATATTACAAAAAATTCTGATCCAGCAAGTGTTACCCTATCAACAATTGTGAATTTTGAGTTTGCAGGGATTGATTTTATTCCACCTCCATCATTAGAAGCCTTTTTCTCATTCTTAGTTTGACTAAACTCTTGCAAGCTGTAAGGGTTTATAAGCTTTCTACTTTGCCCTATTAAGTCTTGGGCGTGTACATTGAATGCGGAAAAAAGAGTTATCAAACCGCAACAAATAGTGGAAGATTTCATATTTATATATTTTTTGGAATTACAACGAGTAAGACACCTTTGCCGACATCGTACCTGCTTTTAATCAAATTGAGCAAACATTTTTTTTGCTGTGGCGTATTTCAAAGGAAAGCAGTGAAGGAGTTTGTCATCGTGGGCACTACTGCTAAAGTTGTGAACATGTCCGATAACTGCAAGCCTTTGCCAAAATATTTCCAAAAAAACCGTTATTAAACGGTAACGGCTTACCGTTAAATAACGGGTGCGAAGGGGAAAAGCGCGAATTACGATGTACGGTGTACGATGTACAAATGGAGGTGTAGGGAGTTTAAGGTCTGGACGGTTATCTGCAAATATGCACATTCTCACATGCCAACGCTGCGGTTGGCATCGAGACACGCTTCGCGTCGTCTCGATCAGCACATTAAGAGTTGTGGCGGGTGCCGCTGGCAAACTAGCGTGTGTCGACACAATCCTCGAAATTAGCGGAGGGCGACACAGCCGCCGATTGTAGAATTATAGATTGTAAATTTTAGATTTTAGATGAGCCTGCTTTCCAAATGGAAGCGGTTTGCATAAAAAATTTCCGAAGTATCTTTATTTAATGCAAACTGTATTTGGCCTTGTCCTGCTTACCGGCATCGCGTACGGTGTTTTCTACCTCATCATAGATAGTATGATGTTCCAAATGGCAGACTATGAGTTCTATCGTTCAGTGAAAGGGGAGGGAATTCGGTTCTTGGCCTCGGTGGTGGCTGCTTTACTCTTTGTTTTAGCCGCATTGCAGGTACAATAGATATTAACTTCCTCACACCTCCAGGTGCTCATCAATCTCCTTCATCAGCTTTTGCGTTTCTACAAGGGCAACTATAATTTTTTGGTAATGCAGAATGTCATCATAATCAAGTTTGCGGCCCTTGCGGTCTTTTAACCATTTTTGCGCCGGCTGATAACCGCCAATGTAAAAGTTCCATGCTGAAGTGGGCACATCAGAAAAATACTGTGTTTCATTTATGAACACCGAACCGAGGTAATCGGGATAGGTAATCTTTCCATCCTTATCCGTTACTTCCTGAATGTATTCATGGGTTTTAAATTGAACTTTTCCTACAACGTTATCGCCATCTGCAGGATATTTTGTGATGTACTTTTCGACCACAGGACTTTCCAATAAATGCACCTGCCTGATCTTTCCACCTAGCTCAACCAATTTCCAAAAGGTCTCTTTATTTGTGGGATAGGGCACTCGTGGGAAATCGATCTTTAAAAACTCCTTGTACTTTTCCCGATAGGCAGGGGAGTGAAGTACTGCATAAATGTAATCGAGGATATCGATTGGGGCGAAGGAATTGTTTTCCTTTTCATCTTTAAATAATATACCCAAACTTTCGGAAATCTTATAAATTTCGTCCTGATTAAAATTTGGGATTCGAGTTCTATGCTCCAGAGCATTTTCATTTCTTTTATCATAAACATACAGTGGAAAAACATTCGCGTTATCCAATGACGAGATAATACTTTTGTCGGTCACTGCATTTGAAATGAAATAATTGTGAGCATTTTCGTTCCGTCCAATTTTTACACAATTCAGTGCATAATTATCATTGAGTAAATTGAGCATTATATCTTCTCTACCCCAATCGACCATTTTTTTGTTGTAATAAATAAATCGTTTATCGAAAGGACGATATGAAATTTCTTTTATATTGTTAGAATGTACTTCATCTCTAATCATTCTTCTAGCCTGTGATAAATTCCATCCTCGCGTATCTCCAGGCAAATACTTACCCGTCGTTTTAGATCCAAAAAACTGACTTCGGATCCCACTATCATCTAACGTGAGATCAGAAAATTGCACGATACGTTTTTCTAATTCATTTTTATCAAAATCAATAACGAAATGATCACGGGCCGTCGTCACACCCATTGAATGCTTGCGGAATAGCTTTTCAACTGAAAAGCCCTTCTCATAATCTAATCCTGATTGTGAATTAATGGGTTTGAAGAAAAAATTAGGCTTTTCCGGTTTTAAATTCTGGAAATTAATTGAGCCTATAGAGTTTTCATTGAGGAACGAATACTTTTTCTCCCTTTTTCCAAAAACGTCCGTATGAAGTACCTGATTCTGCCTCTTTTCTGATTTTTTATTGGTCTTAACCATAATATTAATTGAGACCCCTTGCATGATATCAAATACATTTACATCCGGGCCTCCATCAGGTGCTGTTTCCTTTTTTGTACTGTTGCCATGCAAATCGATGGTGTAAATCTTATCAAAAGTTTTTAAAAGATTCCACCTCATTCCCCTGAAGGTTGGGTTATCTAAAAAACCATGAGGATTTATGAATGCTAGGACGCCACTTCCGTTCTTCTCAATAAAATGCTGGCCATACCGCAGAAATTTAACATAGTCATCATTCAACCAATGCTTCCTTTCATTAAAGTGTACTCCATCTACATATTTATAATCTTCGATTAAATCACTTATCCATTTTCCATTGTTAGAAGAGATGCCACTATACGGCGGATTACCAATCACGCACATCACAGGTGTATTCCTTTTAATATTGTTGGCCTCATTCGCTTCCGCACTAAGCCAGTTGGCAAACAAGGTTCCTGTATCGGGATGGCTTTCTTCGAGGCTATTGGTGAGGTAAACACGAAAACGCTGGTTGGTAGCGGGTTTGAAGCCGGTTTCTGTTAGTAATAGATCAAGCTGCAAATGCGCCATTGCATAACTGGCCATCAGCAATTCAAAGCCATTGAGGCGTGGCAACAAATGTGTTTCCACGTAGTTGCTCCAAATGCCCTGCTGCCCTTCAAACTTTTTGTGAATATGTTTGATCACTTCCGCAAGAAAAGTTCCTGTGCCTGCTGCAGGGTCAAGTATCTGCACACGGTGTACATCCTTCTCCACCTTCTTTCCCTGCTGGTCAACCTTAATCTTTATTTTACTGTTATCTGCCAGGCCTTGCGGAAGGTCAAATTCAGTTTTTAAAATATCATCAACCGCACGAACGATGAAATCTACCACGGGCTGCGGCGTGTACCAAACCCCGCGGGCTTTGCGAAGTTTCGGATCATATTCGCTTAGAAAGGTTTCATAAAAATGAATGATGGGGTCCTCGGTTTTAGTTGCCTTACCATAATTCTTCAAAATTTCCTCCACATTGCAATGCAGGAATATCTCCGCAAGGCTATCCACCACCCAACGGATGCGGTCATCAATATCAGGCCCTGCAATGTATCCGAACAGCTTCCGCAAAAAAGGATTTGATCTGGGAATAAGCTCCGCTGCTTCCTGCCTTCCAAATGTAGGAAGGGTAGGGTCATGCAGCCTTGCCGCAAACATGCCATAGGCAATGGTTTGCGCGTACACATCGGCAAAACCTTTGGGCGTGATATCCTGTATAAGAATTTCCCTGAAAGCCCTCATCTGGTCTTTCAAGGTACTGTCCTCATGATTGTCCTCATCACTGGTGAGAGAGCGTGCAATGATATCCGCCAAAAGCCTTGCCTTACCGGCCATCATCTCTGCCAGTTTCTTTGCACTCTTAATAGTTTGCCCGATGTGCGCGCAAAAATCTTTGATGAGATTTTCAAATGCGGCAAAATTTTGCGGTAAAGGCTTTATACTGTTTCCCTCAATTTCACCGATATCAATCCTGGTAATGAACTGCCCTTCACGATAAAGATGGAAGCTGAGGTAATCAGTAAAAAGCAGGTTGTTCAGTGATGCCTTGTAACGATCGAACTGTTCCTTGTTGCCGGTTTTCTTTAAGCCATCCAGGTCTTTATCGCCAATGTCTTTTGCTTCGATAAACCCTACTGGAATTTCCTTTCGTGTAATGATATAATCCGGTGCACCGCAGCTTTGACGTTTAGGTTCATTTGTTGCCCTGATAGAAGGTTCAATACTTTCCAACAGTTGCTGCAAATCTCCACGAAACGTATGTTCGGTGGCATTGCCAAGTTTATAACGGCGATTGATGTTGTCGATGTATTGGGAAGGGGTCATAGCATAGAAGTCGCGGGAAAATTACCAAAGGCAAGCTCGCTACCGCATAGTGGCAATAAAGTTTGATTTTTGGCAGGAAAAAAATTCACTACTTGCAAAAGTAGGGATCAAAGTTCTTGTTGCCTTCCATTCCATATGGAAAGCAAAAGTGAAATGATTTTGCCATAATACTTTCGATTTCCATTTTAACCGAAGTTCCTCTGTCACTTGTAGGCGCATAAACCGATTTGGACGATTTCGCTCCAATGTTAGTTACCTGTACAGTTTCAGATTTATATTTTCCGCCACTCGCTTTTATATAATCGACCCTAACCTGCACTTCATCTACAACCTTATCGGTATTATTGTAGACCACCACTGCCAGGTCAGAAATTCCGCCGATCTCTGAATAGGTATAGTTATTTGAGCTTACTTCAATAAAACTACGCCAGTTATTCCGGTAGCCCATGTACTTCTCTGTCAGTGCGGCATTTTTTCTATCTTTTTCAGCTTTCTCCTGTTGTTGCTGTTGCAGTTGTAGTTCTTCTTTCTGTTGTTGTTCCCGCTGCTGATCAAAAACTTGTTGCTGTACGATGTCTAATTTTTCTGCCTGGCTTTTATTTTCGTAGATCAACCACCCAATAATTCCGCTGACCAGGATTGCACCGACAATAATGGGAAGAACGAACGATCTCTTCTTTGGGGTATCAAATAAATAGTCTGGGGAAGTATCGTTTGAAGTAGGAGGAGTTGATGGAAATTGGCTGGTAGTAATTGTAGACTCATAGGCTTTTTCTCTTAGCGGCGGTGGTTTAAGATTAAAGAGAGATTTCAGGTCATTAATCTCTCCTGCGGGCGTCCAGTTGTCTAATCCTTCATACCAAATAAGAGAGTCTTTAGTTACGGGTTGATGTTTTAATTCTTCAACACTAAATGGACCACTTTCATTTTGTCCATCGTGGATAAAATACTTTTTCATACGAAAGCCGGGTTTTGAGTTAGGGTGTTAAGAATGGAAGCTTGGCTTCACTAACGCTAAAATTAAGTTAATCGCCCAACACCTATTAAACTTTTTTCTTCTTCAAACGTCTAATGTATAAGAGCGATTTTGCTCGACACAATTAAATGTTTTTTTATGAACATTAATTTTACTATCCTCACTTCGCGTGAAGATTGCCACCAATTGCTAAAGCAGGTGGCGAAAGAAAGAAGGGGCCTTGCCTATAAATTGGAAGGCCTTGTATTAAGGCACACCAATGCCGATGGCTCCGGGCAGATGCTTGAAGCCGAGATCCAAAGCGTTACTTCGGAGATCGCCTTTCTGCGAACTTTCATTGAAGGTTTGCCTGATGGCCAGAACAAGATCGAACAGGTAGAAAAGCTGCAGGATCTTGAGTACAGGTTGATCCGCCTTGTTCGTCAACGTTCTACCAGCGGTGTTACCGCAATCGTTGAACGCGAGTACGACATGGGTCTTGTACAGGCTCAGATCGCCGAGGCCGATGCATTCATTACCGGTATCACAACCCACATGAATGCGATCCCTGAATAACGGGAGGGCATTGCTTACTTAAAGAGAACGTTCTTTTGCGAGGGCGTTCTTTTTTTGGTTGGTAGACTTTAGTCTGTAGTCTGTAGTCTTTAGTTCCTGATCTTTTCACGAATTCGTAAATCGTAATTCGTACATCGTAATTCGTACATCGTAAATCTCAACTGCGCCTTTGCATTCTTTGTGACTTTGCGCAATTTTTCCCGCTGATTCCCGCCGATTAAGATGCACCGCAGATGCTCGCTGATACTTTTTGAATTTTGAATTTTTACTTTTGACTTTTGACTTTTGACTTTTTCCGGACATTTCCCCTTTCTTTCTTCTTCATCATTTCATCATTCTCCTTCACCCTGAACTTCACTATTCTTTCTATCAGCTTATATGGAATGGGTTCCTTAAGAGGGAACTGCACAGAACCGCGGCCCTGTTTATATTTTGACAACTCCTTTGCAAATTCGCTATGGCCGGAGGGCGTGGCATAAAAGCCAATGTGATTTTTGAACGCGGCAAAATACACCAATGGCTTTTTGTGGGTTTTGTATGCCGGCATTCCATAGGCAAATGATTCTTCGGCGCAGGGAGCGCTTTCTTTTATCTTTTTCCTGATGTTTTGTAACATTTCCTGCACCTCCCGTGGGAATTGTTGAAAGTAAGTTTCTATTTCATTGGCATTCTTGTTTACGGAAGCAGCGTGGTTTTTAAAGGAGAGGCTGGCAGAGGCGAGCATTTCATACAACTTCGGGATCGTACTTTTGCCCATGCCGTGAAGTTTTAGAATTTCCTCCTCGGAGTATTTCGATAATTGCGACAAGCTTGTTATTCCCTGATGCTCCAATGCACGCCGCGCAGGAGCACCAAGGGTGGAGAGAAAACCGGACCGCGGCTTCCGTTCCGCTTCACAAACAGGGCATGTGGGGCAAGAGGAAGATTTATAAAATTGGTGTCCGTTTTTACAGGTTTTTAGAATTTTGCCAGGTGCCATGCGAAGAAGTTTGTGAGGTGAATTTCGTGATTTTTAAAATTCTCAAATTCTTAATTCTTAATTTTTATCCTATTTGTCTCTTTGCTTTCTTTGCGGCTTTGCGTGAAAGTTTCACACGAAGGCACAAAGTGAACAATCCTTTTTTTTGCGCATTTCCCTGAAGCCTCGTTATTAAATCGATTTAAGATTTTTATGAAGACACAAAGAGCAGTACATAACTTCGTGTTCTTATGTATTCTTCGTGGACTTTGTGCGAAAGTTTCCCGCTGATTTCCGCCGATTAAGATTCACCGCTGATGCTCGCTGATACTTCTTGAATTTTGAATTTTTACTTTTTACTTTTTGGGTCACGGAGATCCACGGAGGAACGGAGGTCCACAAAGGGCATCTTTCTTTGTGTTTTTGCTTTCTTTGCGGCTTTGCGTGAAATATATCCCCGCTGATGCTCGCTGATACTTTTTGAATTTTGAATTTTTACTTTTGACTTGCCAGGTCACAGAGATCCACAGAGGAACGAAGGTCCACCGAGAGCAGTATTTTCTTCGTGTGCTTATGTATTCTTCGTGGGCTTCGTGCGAAATTCTTCAAGCCTTACAATCGCAGCGCTTGAAAAATGAGCAACGCTACTCGGAAGTTGTGGGATCAATTATGGCAGAAACTTCGGCTACTTCATTTGCGGGAAAGCCGCCTTTCTTTGCATGTGCCAGCACCGTTTCCTTATTTGGCGCTATATATACGCAATAGATCTTGTTTTCAGTAACGTAGCTCTGCACCCACTGAATTTTCGTTCCCATTTCATCAAGCACCGCGCAGGAGGCTTGCGAGATAGCTTTTAATTGCTCTGGAGGAAACGCCCCTGCGCCGGGAAGTTCTCTTTCAATTACGTATTTAGGCATGGTAGAGTATTTTAAGGTACCTAATATAAACTTATTTGAATTAAAATACAAGATGACTGCGGGCAGGGACGTTTTCGCAACTTCCCTCGATTTTTCCGCATTATACCTGTGCTTCGCGCAAAGTTTCCCGCTGATTCTTGCGGATTGAAATGCGCTGCAGATTTACGGAGATCGCTTTTTGAATTTTGAATTTTTACTTTTGACTTACCAGGTCACAGAGATCCACGGAGGAACAGAGGTCCACAGCGGGCTTCTTTCTTTGCGTTTTTGCTTTCTTTGCGGCTTTGCGTGAAATTTTTGCAACCGGACAGGTGATAACACCTGCCGGGGAAAAGGAGAACCATGGAGAAACGGAGGTGCACAAAGAGAACTTTCTAATAAAATATTAATTCCTAATACTTAATTTTTATTCTATCTGCCTCTTTGCTTTCTTTGTGTCTTTGCGTGCAACCGGTTAGGTGATAACACCTGCCGGGGCCGAACAGTATTTAATTTTTAAGCACATAAAAATCCTCATCCACAAAAACCTTCCTGCTTTTCCATTTTATTTCTTGCCATTCGGTTTCGACTGGATATAAGCGGATCGATCTTTTTCCGTCTGAAACATCCACCGGCATATTAAAGCCCTGTACACAGTTTTCCCAACGGTACAACATTTTCTTGCCGGAGAATTTATATTTAAGTTTCGGCACCATGGTGGTGTTCAGGTATTGCTCAAATATTGATTGCAGACTGAGCCCTGAGGCCTGCTCCATGTATTCCCGTATATCCGTTACCGTTACAGTTTGGTGATAAAACTTTTTGTTCATTCCCCGCAGCATTTGGCGGAATTTTTCGTCATCGTTTATAATTTGCCTGATGGTATGTATCATCGCAGCGCCCTTATAATACATATCGCCGCTGCCTTCGGTGTTTACACCATAAGGCCCCGTTATGGGAATATCGTTTTTAATTTTACTTCGCGTGCCGCGGATATACCGGCCCGCCGCTTCCTTACCAAAATGATATTCCATAAAAAGCGCTTCACTGTAATGGGTAAATCCTTCGTGTATCCACATATCGGCGATATCTTTCGCGGTGATGTTGTTTCCAAACCATTCGTGCCCTGCTTCATGAACCACAATAAAATCCCATTTCAATCCTTCGCCCGTTCCGCTCAGATCACTTCCGTAAAACCCGTTCTGGTAGTTGTTTCCATAGGCAATGTTGCTTTGGTGTTCCATGCCAAGGTGCGATGATTCAACCAATTTAAATCCATCCTCATAAAAAGGATAGGGGCCAAACCAATGCTCAAAGGCCTTCATCATCCGCGGCACTTCTTTAAACTGGTTTTTTGCGCGTTTAAGATTATAATCAAGCACCCAATAATCGAGATCGAGTTTCCCTTTTTCTCCCGCATAGCTTTCACCGAAGTGTACATACTTGCCGATGTAGGGAACGATGTTGTAATTATTTATAGGATCAACGACCTGCCAGGTATACATTATCCTATTTTCGGGTAGGCTTTGCCGTGAGATAAGCCTGCCATTACCAATGCCAACAAGACTATCGGGTGTGATGATGCGAAGAATGGATCCTTTATCAGGTTCATCTCCCTGCCAGTCTTTGCAAGGATACCAACTGCTTGCCCCAAAGCCCTGGCAGGCAACCGTGGCCCTTGGCCGGCCCAGGGAATCGTTCTTCCAAACCCATCCACCATCCCATGGCGCCTTTTTTGATTCTTTGGGCTTGCCATGAAAATAAAGCGTTATACGGTTTGTGTCCGGGCGCATCTTATACATCGCGTTGCTGTCGCGCAGCATCAGCCAATACACATTTCCTTCGCGGCGAAAGGGGAGCGGCGCATCATAATTTATTGCTGAATCCAGTACCATCGGCTCCATCAGGTCGATCTGCATTAGTTTCGCGCCATTGTCGAAAAATGTAACGATGTTTTTCCCTCTTAGTGTTTTATTTACAAGATCCGGTTCAACAGTTAAGTCGTAATGCATTACATCCCACCTTTCGCGGAACGGGCCGTTGGAGCCGCGCAGGGTGTCAGCATGCGTGAATCCTTTTTGAGCAATTATATTAGCGTTAATTAATAAAGAAAAAATGGTGAGAATGAATAGCTTCATTTGAGATAGATTATGTTCTAAATTTAAATACTAATTCTGACGATATGCGAGGATGCTGCCAGCAGCATCCTCGGTTCCTTTTTGCTGGCCCAAAAAGGAACCAAAAAAGGCCTTCCCGGCCGCCCATTACGGCCGGCGGCCGGCTAGCTTTGTTGAACATTTGTGCAAAGTAGTGCCAAACATTAGTTCCTTGGTCCAGGAAATGTTGGTTCATTGAATTTCGAATGAGAACGTATCACAATGAGAAAGCACCCGGTAACAAAATAGAGATGTTATTTTTTAGAAAAATTATTCTTATAAAATCAATAAAAAGATCAGTCTTTTTCTCCCTCTCGATATTATCATTTATATCGTGCACAACGAATAAAAGCGAAAGCAAAATGATCTTCCGCTACAATGAAACAGCCGGAATATCATCACTTGACCCTGCCTTTGCGCGCAACCAGGCCAACATGTGGATGGTGCACCAATTGTACAATACCCTGGTGGAAGTTGACGACTCGCTTACTATCATTCCTTCGCTTGCGAAGTCCTTTCAAGTGGAGGACAATGGCATGAGGATGATCTTCAACCTTCGCACGGATGTTTGGTTTCATGATGATGCATGTTTTAAAGGAAGGCCGAGAAAACTTATAGCGAAGGATGTGGTTTACAGTTTTGAAAGAATAATCAACCCCGCAACTGCAAGCCCGGGCGCGTGGATATTTAATGATCGTGTTGCGGGAAAGGATCCTTTCACCGCGCCTGATGATTCCACCTTTGTATTAAATCTCCGTTCGCCATTTCTCCCGATGCTGGGCATTCTCACCATGCCGTACTGCTCGGTGGTTCCTGAAGAGGCGGTTAACTATTACGGATCAAATTTCAGGAGCCGGCCGGTGGGCACGGGTCCATTCCGGTTTGTGAATTGGATCGAAGGGCAGGCGCTGGTTTGCACAAAAAATGAAAAGTATTTTGAGCATGACGAAGAAGGAATTCGATTGCCCTACCTCGACGGCGTTTTTGTAAATTTCTTCGACAGCAAGGCAACCGAGTTTCTTCAATTCAGGCAAAAGAAGATCGACTTCATTAACGATATTGATGTTTCATTTAAAGATGAAGTGCTTACCCGAAGCGGGAAATTGCGCGATGAATGGACAAATTCGGTTAACCTGAATAAACATGCTTACCTCAACACCGAATACCTGGGTATATTAATGGATTCGTCAAAAACAAAAGGGTCACCGCTTCAGCAGAAAAAAATAAGGCAGGCGATGAACTTTGGAATTGATCGGGCGAAGATGATGTTGTACCTCCGCAATTCAATTGGTTCTCCCGCCGGTTCCGGCTTCGTGCCAAGGGGCTTGCCCTCATTCAACGAGGCCGCAAAGCCTTATTCTTATGATCCCGCAAGGGCGAAAAGGTTATTGCAGGAAGCCGGTTATGATCCGCGGGCGCAGAAGATCACGCTTATTACTATTCCCCAGTACGCAAACCTTGGCGTGTATATAGTCCGTGAACTTGAACAGATCGGGATGAAGATTGAAGTGGATGTGGTTCCTAAAAACCTGTTGCTGCAACAAACCGCCGCATCACAGGCCGCATTTTTTCGGGGAAGCTGGATAGCCGATTATCCCGATGCGGAAAACTACCTCAGCGTTTTTTACGGAAAGAACCCCGCTCCGCCAAATTATACGCGATTTAAGAATGAACAGTTTGACAAATGGTACGAAGCTGCCGTTGCAGAAACGGATAACCGTAACCGTTATGAGGTGTACAGGAAGATGGATAGCCTGGTGATGGAGGAAGCTCCCGTCGTTCCGCTCTGGTACGACGAAGTGATCCACCTCGTGCAAAAAAACATTACCGGTTTCAAGCCGAATGGATTGAATATGCTGGAATTGAGGAAGGCCAAAAAATTAAAAATTAAAAAATAAAAATTAAAAATTGCAGACGGAGCTTAAAAAATGTCCACCGTTATTTTCACGCAAAGGAACAAAGATTGCAAAGACGCAATGAAATTTAATTTTGGCAAGTAACTCAAAAACCTGAAATCAAAAAACCAGTCGACAAGACAAGATCCAGGAACCAGAAACATCTTTCCTCCCCGTCATTTCGAACGAAGTGAGAAAACTGATTAATTAAAGACAACTAGAAACCAGGAACCAGAAACCAGGAACTAAAACCTAGGAACCCCCATTTAGTTTCTCCGCATACTTCTTCTTAAACTTCTCCACCTTTGGCCTTACCACGTACTGGCAATACGAGTTTTCCGGGTTTAGGTTGAAATAGTTTGTATGGTAATCTTCAGCGGGATAGAACTTTTTGAAAGGAACGATCTCGGTTACAATCGGGCCTTTATAAATTTTACTGTCTTCAAGTTGTTGCCGGTAGTTTTCCGCGGTTTTTTTCTGTTCATCATTATGATAAAAGATCACGCTGCGATATTGAGTGCCAATATCATTTCCCTGGCGGTTGAGGGTTGTAGGATCATGCGTGTTCCAGAATATCTCCAAAAGATCTGCGTAAGAAATGAGGGCCGGATCAAACACTACTTGATTCACTTCCGCATGCCCGGTAGTACCGGTGCAAACGGTTTTATAATCGGGATTTTCCATGTGCCCGCCACTGTAGCCGCTGCGGGTTGAGATAACACCTTTTAAGTTTTGAAACACCGCCTCGGTGCACCAAAAACATCCATTTCCAAAAGTTGCGGTTTCGATCATAACAAGTAAAAATTAAAAAGTCAAAAATCTGGTGCAGGGTTCAGGCTTCAGGCTCCAGGCCTGTCTCTGCACAAAACAAGCAAGCATTCAGCGAAGGTCGTAAAGTAACGAAAAAGTAAAAAGCCAAAATTAAAAAGTTGAAAGCAATGTAGATACGAACCAGGAACTAGGAACCAGGAACTAGGAACCAGTAACTAAATAATTGCTTCCATAACTTTGCTTCGATGAAACTTTTTCCGGAATCCACCCTTGCTCAAATTGAATTTGACAAAGTAAAAGAATTGCTGGCAGCGCACTGCCGAACCTCCCATTCACTTGATCTTGCCGCCAATTTACGCATTCATACCCGCAAAGAATTTATTGAGGAGGCGCTGAACCAAACAGATGAATTTAAAGGCTTGCTCCAGTCGGGATTGTATTTCCCGAACGACTTCACGCAGAACATAGCCCGCGAATTAAAGTTGGCATCCATACCCGGCGCCGCATTGTCAGGCGAACAGTTTCTGCTTATTAAAAAACTTGCCGAAAACACTTCAAATATTTTTCGCTGGTTTACGCCCGAGAAACGCGAGGCGTATCGAAACCTGGCCTCCCTATTGTCTGCCACCACCTATGAGAAAGCGGTGATATCGCTGATTGATGAGGTGCTTGATGAGGTAGGCGTTGTGAAAGATTCGGCAAGCGAGGCGCTCGCCTCTATTCGCATGAACATATATAGAAAGCGCCAGGAATTGCGAAGAGCTTTTGAAAGAATAGCCTCCCGTTATAATAAACTGGGATACCTGGCTGATATTGAAGAAAGCTTTTTGAACGGAAGGCGTGTGCTGGCCGTGGTTGCGGAGAATAAGCGGATGATTAAAGGCGTGCTCCACGGAGAAAGCGACAGTCGCCGCACCAGTTATATTGAACCCGAAGAAACTACCGAACTAAACAATGCTCTTTTTTCGCTGGAGTATGAAGAGGGCAGGGAGGTGCATCGCATCCTGCGCGAGCTCACTGCGAAAATGAATGCCTATGCACCTTTTCTGCAAGCCTGGTACGTGCTTGCAGGTGATTTTGATTTTATCCGTGCAAAGGCGTTGCTGGCCATAGATATGAACGGTTCCAGGCCGGTGGTACGGGATAAGGCACTCGTTAATCTTATAAGCGCCTACCATCCGCTATTGCTGCTTTATAACAGGAAGGCCGGCAAACTAACGGTTCCGGTTACCCTAAAGTTAGATGAGAACAGCCGCATCCTGGTGATCAGTGGTCCGAACGCGGGAGGAAAAACCGTCACCTTAAAAACCATCGGCCTTCTGCAGGTAATGATGCAAAGCGGCTTGTTGGTTTCGGTTAGTCCGGATAGCGAGATGGGCATTTTCAAACAAATGTTCATTCACATCGGCGATACCCAAAGCCTTGAATTTGAACTCAGCACTTATTCATCGCAATTAAAGAACATGAAGTATTTCATGGAGAATGCCAATGGTAAAACGATGTTCTTTATTGATGAACTTGGCAGCGGAAGCGATCCTAACCTTGGCGGGGCCTTCGCGGAGGTAATTCTGGAAGAACTTGCCCGGAAGCATGCGATGGGAATTGTAACCACGCATTACCTCAATTTGAAAGTAATGGCCAACAAGGTGAAAGGCATTGTGAACGGAGCCATGCAGTTTGATGAAAAGCGCTTGTTGCCAATGTACAAATTGCAGGTGGGCAAGCCGGGCAGTTCCTACACATTTTCAATTGCGGAAAGGATCGGGCTTGATAAAGGCCTTATTGCCAGGGCGCGAACCCTTGTAGATGAAGAACATTTTAAGCTTGACAGGCTCCTCAACCGCACTGAGCAGGATCTGCAAAAGATAGATAAGGACAAAGACCAGCTGCAAAAACTGTTAAAAGAGAATGAGCGGTTGAAGAAAGAAATGCAGGTGGTAATAGATAGGGAGACACACCGGCAAGAGATGGAAAGACTGCGCACCCAGAACAAGATGTCGGAAGAAAAGCTGGCCTATCTTAAGGAAATGGAGCGCAAATTGAAATCAATGGTGGTTGAATGGCGGCGGGCGGAGGACAAGGAGAAAGTTGTACAGATGATTCAGGCCCTGTTGTTCAAGCAGAAAGAGAAGCTTTTTGTGAGTAAGCAACAGAAGAAGATCAATGAAAAGTTTGATGAAATAGGTGGCCAAGCGCGTGTAGGCGACACCGTTAAGATGAAACAAAACAGGCAGGTGGGGATTGTGAAGGAGATAAGGGGAAAAAATGCCATTTTGCAGGTGGGCGTAATGCCTATGACCGTAAAACTGGCGGATTTGGTGGTGGTAAAAGAGAAAACTGTTTGAGAGCAGGCAATTGGGGAACGGTCCGCTTTTTGTAAAATAACTTCTGTCTCATCCATAAAACCTAAAGTACTAATGGAGCGTGGACTTTAAAACCAGATTTCAATTGGACAACGGCGACACGTTTTTTAAGGAATTCATTGAGCAGGCCCCAATAGCGATTGCGGTGTTTAAGGGAGAGGAAATGATCGTTGAACTCGCCAATGATTATTTCCTACCTCTGGTCGGCAGGACGCGCGAGGAATTGATAGGGAATTCGATCTACGAGGTGCTTCCGGAAGCGAAAAACGACATCGAGCCTATGGTCCGGCAAATTTTTCAATCAGGAAAGCCGCTTTCCACTAAGGAAACTCCAATTCATTTTCACGGAAACGGAAAAGTAGAAACACGGTATTTCAACACCTTGGGTAAACCTGTGGTCAATTCCGCGGGAGAGGTGAGAGGGATAGTTGTTGTTGCGCATGAGGTGACTGATATTGTAAACTCACGTCGCCATATGGATGAAGAGCAACATAATATCTGGTCGATAATAGAGAGCGCGCCCTTTCCTATTGGTGTTTACGTGGGAAGGGAAATGAGAATCCAATTTGTAAACCGCTCCATAATGGAAGTGTGGGGGAAGGGATATGATGTTACCGGAAAGCTTTATTCGGAGGTACTTCCAGAGCTGGCAAATCAGAAGGTTTACGACCAACTTGACCAGGTATTTACTACGGGTGTTCCCTTTCACGCCAAAAACCAGCGCATAGACCTTGTAGTTGACGGGAAACTCCAACCTTTTTATTTTAATTATTCCTTTACTCCGCTTTACAACCTGGCCGGAGACATTTACGGAGTTATGAATACTGCAGCCGATGTTACGGCTCTTGTAAATGCTTATAATAATCTGGAAGAAAGTGAGGAAAGAGCGCGATTGGCCATTGAAGCTTCAGAACAGGGAACATTTCATCTTGACCTTGTAACCGGCGAACTCGTTTCATCAGCGCGAATGTCTGAAATATTTGGACTTTCTGATACCGCAGATCGCAAAGAATATCTTGCGATCGTTCACCCCGATGATCTGGTGATTCGGGAAGAAGCATTCCGCGTAGCATTTAAAACCGGAAGCCTTGCTTACGACGCCAGGATCATCAAAAAGAACGGATCTGTGGCATGGATCCGTGTAAAAGGAAAGATCTATTTTACAGAGGGTAAAGGGCAAAAGCTTGTTGGTGTAGTACAGGACATCACAGAGCAAAAACATTTTGCCTCTTTGTTAGAGCAAAAAGTTGAAGAGAGGACCGCAGAACTTGAAGCGTT
This sequence comes from Bacteroidota bacterium, assembly GCA_023422565.1. GTDB lineage: Bacteria > Bacteroidota > Bacteroidia > Chitinophagales > Chitinophagaceae > Ferruginibacter. Next base: position 21,071 of record JAFAGR010000065.1, read on the forward strand.
GAATAAGAAACTGGTTGCCATGAATGACGAGTTGAAGCAATTTGCATATGTGGCTTCACATGATATGCAGGAACCCCTTCGGAAAATAAGAGTATTCAGCGATATACTAAGCCGGCAAACCGAAAACAGCACCCAAACCGGTCATTTTGTTGAGAAGATAAATTCCGCCGCAGAGCGTATGACAGGCTTAATTCACGGGCTGCTTGAATATTCACGCGCTTCGGATAGGCGTTTGCGTTATGAAGCTGTAGATCTGAATATTTTACTCAAAAGTGTGCTTACTGACTTCGAGTTGCTTATCTCGCAGAAAGAAGCGGAGGTAACGGTAGATGAAATGCCAACAATAACTGCCGTGCCCTTACAAATGAACCAGTTGTTTTACAACCTGATCGGGAACTCACTAAAATTTACACGGGAAGGCGTAAAGCCGTTAATTCATATCAGTTTTTTTGAAGTTGATAAAGCAGCGATGGAAGAATTTCCGGAGCTTGCCGGGAACACGGAGTATGTGGGTATAGGGATCGAGGATAACGGTACCGGATTTGATCAGTTGTATGCAGAAAAAATCTTCACTGTTTTTCAGAGGTTGAATGAGCGTGACAAATTCGGGGGCTATGGTATCGGGTTGGCCCTTTGTAAAAAAGTTGTTGAAGAACATAAAGGCTTTATTTCCGCAAAAGCAGAACCCGGCAAAGGTGCCAGGTTCAATGTTATTCTCCCCAAAATCCGGAAAATGTCTTCCGTTTAAAACGGTGCGTCTGTTAAAACTGCTTTATCGCTTCGCCAAGATCGTAAACTTTCACCTTTCCGTTCAACACGTTCTTAATTATAGAAGACCCGGCAGCACTGCGGTATCCTGCGGCGCAATGCACCACTATTGGTTTTTCTGTGGGAATTTCATTTACCCTTTCCCTGATCTCCGCGAGCGGAATTGAAATACTGTTTGGGAATTTTTTTCCTTCTTTCACTTCACCCTTGTTGCGAACGTCAACAATTGTAAAAGCATCAGGATCACTCCTGAAACGTTGCAGATCAAGAGCTTCCTGTTTTACGTTTGCATCTTTAGGAACAAGAGTTCCTTTCACCTGTTTCTCATAGCCAATTGCGGCAGATCTTTCCATTACGCGTTTGATCTGGTCTTCATTTTCACCGGCGATATAAAATGGTTCGTTCGGTTTTACTATGCTGCCAAGCCAGGTTTCAAACTTTCCATTTTCCATAAGGTTGATGGAATTTGGCAAGTGTCCTGCTTTAAATTCGCTTTCATTTCGTGCATCCACAATTAAAGTATCCGCCGGAAGTTCGGATGCTTCCGTTTTTTCAGGTTTTATTGTTTCAGAAATGCTCTCCCTGAAAGCCGGCGCACCGGCGCGGTTCAATTCAACATCAAAAGGAAAATAATGTGGAATAAAAGGTTGATCGGTCAACAAATTTTTTACGAATTCTTCTTCGGTCGCTTCTTGTAAGCACCAATTGGTTTGTTTTTCCTTTCCGATTGTACTGCTGTTTTCCTTGCTTAAATTTTTTCCACAGAGCGAGCCCGCACCATGAGCGGGATATACGAGCACATCATCGTTCAGCGTCATAAGCTTCTTTCGCAGCGAATGATACATTTGCCTGGCAAGGTCTTCTCTCTTCGATTGTATGTTTCCCGCACCTTCACGCAGATCGGGACGGCCGCAATCACCAATGAAAAGCGTATCTCCTGTGAAAACGGCTTTTTGCTTACCATCATGTTCAAGCAAGATGCTGATGCTGTCCGGCGAATGACCGGGAGTATGTAAGGAGGTAAGTTTAATTTTTCCAAGTTCGATCACCGAACCTTCATCAAAAGGCGTATGCGGATACGAAACTCCCACCATACTGTGAACATATATTGTTGCACCGGTCGTTTTGCTTAGTTCGAGATGGCTGCTTACAAAGTCGGCATGCGGATGTGTTTCAATAATAGCCACAATTTCCGCACTGTTTTCTTTTGCCCAGTTAAGATAGGGCTCAGGGTTTCTTGCAGGATCTACCAAAACTATCTTCTTCTCGCAATCACTTAAAATGCCGTAGCTGAAATGCGAGAGGTTTTTATCTTCCCATTGTTTTATTTGCATAGCTAAAATTTTATTCCTTCAAAGTTCGATTGAAATGAGTTTAATTTTTGTGATGTTCGTCACACATTTAATTGAGAGTTCACCATTTAATGAGGCAATTTCTCACGAAAATACCCATATACCCACGTGCCCGCGATGGCGCTCAAAAGTACAACTGCCACCACCATGAAACCGGTTCCGATTTGCGCGAACAGGGGCCCGGGGCATGCGCCGGTTAAGGCCCAGCCAAAACCAAAGATCAATCCGCCATATATCTGGCCTTTGTTGAATTTCTTTGGATGAAAATGTATTTCCTCGCCGTGTATGGTTTTTACATTGAACTTCTTAATAAGCCATACACTAATAATACCCACCATCACGGCGCTTCCGATCACGCCGTACATGTGAAAGCTTTGCATCCTGAACATTTCCTGTATGCGGAACCATGAAACCACTTCTGATTTAACCAATACAATTCCGAACAGCACGCCGGCCACCAGGTATTTTATATTGTACCACCAGGGATGTTTAAGTTCCGTTTCATTGATGCATATCGTATCGAGGGAGCGAACTTCAAAATCAGTTACCTGCTCATTTGCTGTTTGCGAGTTTTCAAATCCTGTTTTCATCTGTCTTTAAATTTTAATGCTGAGGATATGCGGAAGAATAAAATTTGCCATGAGAATACCGCCGGCCATAAAGCTAACGGTCGCAATCAGGGAGGGCCATTGCAGTGTACTGAGTCCCATTATTGAATGACCGCTTGTGCAACCGCCTGCATATCTTGTTCCGAAGCCCACAAGTAGTCCGCCACCCACAAGCAAGATAAGGCCGCGAAGAGAGAGCAGTGATTCGACGCTAAAGATCTCAGCCGGCAGCATGTTGGCAGTATCCTGTATTCCATAGCCGGCAAGTTCCGCAGCAAGAGCCGGCGCAATTTTTATGCTTTCCGGATCAGGCAGGAACTGAGAGGCCAACACTGCTCCAATTAAAATCCCCAATACGAAAACGAGGTTCCAGGCTTCCTTGCGCCAATTGTATTTGAAGAATTTTACATTCCCGGGAAAGCATGCAGCGCAGGCGTGGCGCAGATTTGCGGAAATTCCGAAGTGCTTGTTCCCAAGCAGTAAAAGTGCGGGTACGGTGAGGCCCATGATGGGTCCTGCAACATACCACGGCCATGGTTGCGATAAAAATTCAATCATTGTTTTTTACTTTTTTGTAACGGCTGCTTTTAAATAAACCGAAAACTAACGTTCCCAGGAGAGCGAAATAGGCCATACTGTTCCATGGGTTTGAAGTGATCGAGCACGTACCATTAAGGCATCCCACGTACCTCCAGTAAAGGTAGCCTGCGGCAAGGCCAACTAAGGCACCAATCAGGTACAATCTGTTATTTCTGATCCAGTCTTTCATTTGTATTTTCTTTTGCACTGTGTTGTTTGCGTGAATTAATATCGCACGATCCCCCGGCCCCGCAGCAAGTTACATTCGCTAACCCGGTAAAGAGGAAAAATGCGGCGATGAGGCCATACATCTGTTCCATTATAATAAATGCCTGTATCAACAGGAGGAGGCCCACCCCGATCCTTATCCCGCGCATCCAGGTAAAGTTTACAAATAATTTTTTCACAGGTTTAAATTTTTAATTACGTCATTAATTCCGCCGCCGTCAATCACATTTTTAATCTCTCCCTTGTTCAACAATATTGTTGCCATCCTGCTTCTAACGCCGCTTCTGCAATAAACCAAAACCGGACCTTCCATCTTTTTCAGGTCGACGATTTTATCAGTGATCTGATCAACAGGAATATTCAATGCGCCGGGAATGTGGTAGCCGTTAAATTCTTCGGACGAGCGTACGTCTATGATTGTTTGAGGAATTGAAGTTGAATTCATGGTAATTATGTTTTGAAATGCAAAACTGCTTCAATTCTGTCGGCCATTTGGTAACGAAAGTCACACAACCGGTTTTTAAGTTTATTTTAAGAACAATTCTTTAATGATAATATATAAGGCCACGAGTAACACGAACCATGCGAAAGCTTTCTTCAATTTGTTGCCGTCGATCTTTGTGCTCATCAGCCCACCGGTGATCACGCCGGCGATAGCTATGGCGCTAATGGTGAGCAGCAATGGCCACCTGACTTCGTATTGACCGGCATCTGCAACAAAGCCTGAGAGGCTGTTCATTGCGATGATTAGGAGAGAGGTGCCCACGGCGGTTTTCATAGGCAATTTTAACAGAAGAACAAGAGCGGGTATGAGGATGAAGCCTCCGCCTGCGCCGAGAAAGCCTGTGATCAATCCTATGCCGATTCCGTATAAATTGAGTTGAAAATAATTGTGCTGATGTATTGCGGCAGCCAATGATTCCTTTCTTCCACGCAACATAGCTATGGAAGCAAGGATCATCAAAACCGCAAAAAGCACCATGGTAAGGATGGCAAAGGAAAAAGTGAATGCACCTATTTGAATAAATTCGGGGATCGCCGGTATGATAAATTTTCTTGTGAAGAAAACAGTGGCGATGGAGGAGATTCCGAAGAGCAAAGCTGTTCTTAAATGAACGTATCCTTTGCGGAAATTATTTAGAGCCCCGGCCAGGCTTGTGATGCCCACAATAAAAAGGGAATAAGAAATTGCAAGGAGCGGAGAGAGGCCAAAAAGATAAACAAAAACAGGAACTGCCAGGATGGATCCTCCGCCCCCAATGAGACCCAATGATACACCAATAAAAAATGCCGCGATGTAGCCGAGTATTTCCATATGCCAGGCAAAGATGCGGAAGGTACCGCGTTTGGAAGGTGACTAATATCACGCAATGACTAATCTTTCCGGATCCATTCTATCGAATTTCTGTTGACCCGCACCCAACTCTTTGATTCCATCTTTTTCAAAAGTCTGCTGATCACCTCACGTGAAGAATTGAGATCGTTTGCAATTTCCTGGTGGGTGGTTTTCATCTTTGGGCCCAGCGTTTCAGATTGTTTTATCAGATACTTTTCAAGCCGCTGATCAAGATTTGTGAAAGCAATAGCGTCTATGGTTTTCAAAAGTTCTTCAAAGCGTTTACGGTACTCCGTTATTACGAAGGTGTACCAGCTTTTGTAGGTGCTCATCCATTTTTCCATATTCTGGATGGGAATGGCGATCACTGTTGCATCCGTCAGCGCCTTCGCATGCACTTCACTGGCTTCGTGGTTGGATGCGCAGACCATGGAGAGCGAGCAAGCTTGCCCGGGATTGAGATTGTAAATGAAGAATTCTTTTCCTTCATCATCTTCACGGTAAAGTTTAACGATGCCTTCGGCCACAAGCATGGTGGAGCGTATCGTTTGCCCGACCTTCATTAATGATTCGCCTGCTTTCACTTCCCTCACCTCTGATTGCTCAAGAATCTCATTATAAAGATCTTCTTCAAGGCCGGGAAATAGTTTTTTCAGCGTATTGAGGTCCATGAACGAATGCATTTCCTGCAAAGATGCGGGAAAGTTGCCGGTAGTTGGTGGTTGATAGTTTGTTAGTCGATAGTCATCAGTCTGAAGCCATTTAGTCGTGGCCCAAACCATTGCAACTCAATTATACCCCTGAGGCTGTGATTTGGTTTACCAATTGAAGGTCTGGCTCAAAGATGATCTTTGATTTAACGGAATTGGAGATAAGGCATGCGGCTTCAGATTTCTGCAGAACTTTCATCGCCTTTTCGCGGTCTTCTTCATTGTAGATTTGTACCACCGGTTTCAGCACCACTTCGCTGACGATGTATTTTCCCTCAACGATTTCTAGTTTTCCAATGGCTTTTGATTTAAAACTCTCGTAGGAGAGTTTGAAATTTTCTGCGATTGCGAGGAAGGTTGTCATGAGGCAACTGTTGATTGCAGCCACAAATAGGTGTTCCGGGCTCCATACTCCGGCTATGCCATTCGGAAATTCAGGGGGCGTAGCCACTTCAACTTCCTTTTGTAATACTTCAGAAGAAAGAGTTCCTTTTCTCGTTCCTGTCCATTCAACCGTTACATCATAAAAATGTTCTTTTGCCATAATAATAATTTTTATGGCAGCAAAGATTGTGTCAATAAAGAGTTTAAACTGTGATCAAAGTCACCCACTGAAAGAAAGTAAATCATACTTTGCCGGATATATTCGGCGGTTCAATTGACTTAATACCCTTCAAATATTGTTGTGTCAATGGTTGTTTTCACTTTCTGGCCGATCACCTTTTCATGGGTTGTCTTAAGCAGGCTTACAGTATCGCCCGGAAGCACCTCTCGTGTTATCGTTTCCACGAATTTTATTTTACCCTTCTTACCAAAATGATGGATACGATTTGTATTCCATGCCACCCCGCTTTTCCAGTAAGTTGAAATAGTTTTTTTTACTGTGTCGATTTCTATTTCGCCACCGGATAATTCTTCTGAATGATAAAAATATTTTTTACGATGATCAAATAAATAGACATCAAAAAATGCTCCTCCGCTTCCTGAATTTTGCTTGCTGTAAATGAAGAAATCAATGTAGCCGTCGAAGTTTAAGTCTTTAAAACTTTCAGCATGCTGCTCCTCCGCATAATAATCCGGATTCTTATAAAAATCGAGTTCATGCTGGGTAATGTCTGAATGAGTCAACAATGTTCTTTTTGTATTCATTTCTTTTAATTCTAAATGAATACCGCCCTCTGCTGTTATAGTACTTTTCCAAAAAAGCCTTAACTGGTTTACCATAAAAGGTTTACTTACGGTAAAAAATGTGTCACTGACGGAAGTATTAGCATAATGATCACTTTCGATATACCTAACAACGGTAGCGTTTTCTTTTGCGAAAAGAATAATGAAGAACGCGTAAAAGATACTTTTCATAACTTACCTAACATGGGTTGGTGCCTGTATATTTGTTTTCTTATAGGTCTTGTTCTTTGAAACGCCTGATTGCTTCATCATACTCAGCTTGAATTTCCTCTAACCTGTTTTTAAAAACATTTGGGTCTGGATAATTGTTAATGAATTTGGTTACCGCTTCGTGGTCTTCGTCCGTTTGTTTTTTCTTCAGATAATTTACGAGTTTGTTGGACACCGACTTCTCAACAAAATGAAGTTTGTAGATGCCGTAGGTTGTGCCGGATGGGTGGGTGCCGCCATAAAATTTTTCAATCAAAGCGTAAACGTCATCTCCTTTCTGAAAAACTGCATTTATCTGAATATTTCCAAGAATATTCTCTCCCCAAAAAGTGGTGTCAGAAATGTTTTTAACTTCAAATATCACAAAGCTTTTCTCGTCCTCCGTTGTTATCATAATGTTGTTTCTATACGAAAACATCTTATTTCCCTCTGTTCTCATCCTGTCCCATTCCTGGGCGGTTTTATAAGGACTTCGCCTGCCCAGGTGATCTATATCCTCTTTTTTTTCAATAAAGCATTTATAAGTTTCAATACCATCTATTGAAAATATTTCCCAATTGTTTTCTAAAGTGGGAGTGTAAGTAAAGGCCTTGTTTTTATTGATCATTGGCTTTAGATGATAGATATGATCAGGGATTTTATAATTGCCTTTCTTAAAAGGGATACTGTCTAGTGTAACTATATCGGAACTAAAATTTGGAGTAAAAACTCTCATTGTATCTTTTTTAAAGACAATATCAAGGTAGAAGTCGCGACCTACGGTGCCTCCCATTGGAGTAGGTATCGGAATTATATCAAAGTGGTTTGGATATTCATAGGGTTTGGCGGGTTCTTTAAAGGAACCATGGTTAGGGACGATCTTCCAATTTTTATCAGACAAATCAACCAGTTTGCCATCCTTATATACTTTAAATTTTAGAAAGCCTCCATAAGCACCTGGTTGCGCAACAGCTTTTGCCGGGGAAAGAAAAATTAAAGAAAACAGGAGTATGAAAATGTTGTCTTTCATGCTTATCAATTCATCATTTGTTACAATAATTCGTCTTAGAGTCGCTCTTATTTTTGAGTAGTACTTTTCAAATACAGCATATCATCAACCTCGGTTTTTAATTCTTCAGGCTGAATTTCTTTCTGGAAGAAAATTTCGTAATATGCCTTTACGAAGGCTGTAAGTGGTGTGGCAATGAAAGCGCCTATTACGCCGAATGCAGCACTCATGGCCATCAGCATAACAAGAATCGATACCGGATGTATTTTCATGGTGGAGGATCGGAGGCGCGGCATCAGTACATCAGCAATCAATTCATCAAGCGCAAGAAAGAAAATGGCAACCCACATGGCAGTGGATGGCGATATGGA
>JAFAGR010000081.1 GCA_023422565.1 Bacteroidota bacterium
TGATCAAAAATATATTTACACCCACCTGTTTTGCCTGTAAAAAAAAAAAGAAACGACCAGATGCGTTGGGATGGCCCAGAGCAGGTTGAAATTGTCTTTCGTCATGGAGTGATCTGTTGCCGTCCACATCAAAACTAATACTACACCAAGCAGGCCTGTTAGAAAAAAGACCAGTCCGTCTAACCTCGGCAACCATCTTTTAAACTTCCGGGATGGGTAAAAGCTGAGGAAAGATATTAGAACAAAGAAGGCGGTAAAGAAAAGCATTGGGCTTATCAACGAAGCGCGGGCCAAGCTTTCCGGTAATGGATAGAGTTGCGCCTTTTCAGAAACGATTTTCGTATTCCGCGCCGCGTCTAAAGCAAGCATCAGATTATCCGGGAGAAATTGCTGTTCTTCGGCGGTCATCACCCGGTCGGTTTTTGCGCCGAGCAGCACGTCAATACCCAACTTGCTCCAATATTGTTTTCCGTTATTAAGGTAAAGATGGATGGCCTCACGGAAACGCGTATCCGAAGGCATTGTGGCAGGGAGTTGTGGCGAAGGGATTTTAAATTTCAAGATGAGGTTGCGCAGGCGTGTGGTGCAATTGTCGAAAAAGAAATCGTATTTGTAATAACGGTTCTCTTCTTTTGCATTTTCCAGTAATGCTTTTTGTAAAGCGATCTTTTCCTCTGCATTTAGGTTGAGGACCTGCTCTGTGATACCTCTTCCTGTATATTGATAAAGATCCCGGAAATCAGTAAAGTATTCAAGGCTGAGAAAGTAATCGAGTTTTCCTCTCGCAAATTTCAGGTAGAAATTTTTATCGTCGAAGTTGAAGGTACCGTAATTGAAAACGATGTCAGTAAGCGCGGTGCTGTCGGTTATGCGGATGGCGCTGTGTCCGAAGATGGAATAAAGTTCATCGCCGGGCGTGCAGGTAAGGAGAGAGATTCTAAGGCGCGATGTGTCTTGCGCAAATGCGCCGCAAAGCATACATAAAAAAAATGTGGTTAGGAATATACGCCTCACGATCTGTAGTATTACCTGCTGTAGTTTGGCGCTTCCTTAGTTATGGCAATGTCGTGTGCATGGCTTTCACGCATGCCGGCATTACTGATTCTTATAAAGGTTGCCTTTTGAAGTTGCGTGATATTTTCTGCTCCGCAGTATCCCATGCCGGCTTTTAAGCCGCCCGTAAACTGGTGGGTCACTTCACTCAATTTTCCTTTAAAGGGCACACGGCCTTCAATTCCTTCAGGTACAAATTTTTTGATATCGTCTTCCACATCCTGAAAATACCTGTCGCTGCTGCCCTGGGCCATCGCTCCCAAAGAACCCATGCCGCGGTATTGTTTAAATTTACGTCCTTCAAAAATTATTGTTTCACCCGGACTCTCTTCTGTACCCGCAAATACATTTCCCATCATCACGCATGATGCGCCCGCGGCGATTGCCTTCACCATATCACCGGTATACCTTATTCCGCCATCACTGATAATACCTACCTGTTTTCCTTTTAATGCTGCCGCTGCATCCATTACCGCTGTGATTTGCGGAACGCCGGTTCCCGCAACAATTCGCGTGGTGCAAATAGACCCGGGACCGATGCCCACCTTCACTGCATCAGCGCCGGCATTGGCAAGGGCAAGAGCACCTTCTCCGGTTCCCACGTTTCCTGCGATCACCGGAAGATCTTTGAAAGTTTTTTTGATTTGTTTAAGTGCATCCATCACGCCCCTCGTATGGCCATGAGCACTGTCAAGACAAACTACGTCTACACCTGACCGTTGTAGGGCCGAAACCCTGTCCATAATATCTCCGGTGATCCCTACTCCGGCGCCAACGAGCAACCTGCCGAAACTGTCTTTGACTGCATTCGGATGGCTTTTTAATTTCAGGATATCCCCGAAAGTCACAAGGCCCGTCAAACGGCCTTTTTTATCTACTACCGGCAGTTTTTCGATCTTATTCTTCTTGAATATGATCTCGGCTTTTTTAAGGTCGGTTCCTTCGGGAGCTGTGATGAGGTTGTCTTTCGTCATCACGGAACTTACCGCCTGCTTCATATTGATTTCAAAACGGAGGTCTCGGTTGGTAAGGATCCCTACGAGTTTGTGGTTGTGGTCAACAACGGGGATGCCACCGATCCGGTTTTCCCTCATCAGCCTGAAAGCTTCGCCGATAGTGGATTCCGGGAACAGTGTGATCGGGTCCAGTATCAACCCGTTCTCGCTTCTTTTTACCTTTCTTACCTGTTCAGCCTGTTGCTGGATATCCATATTCTTATGCAAAATGCCGAGCCCGCCCTGGCGTGCAAGGGCAATTGCAAGATCGGCTTCCGTTACCGTATCCATTGCCGCACTGAGCATCGGTATATTCAGCCTGATGTTTTTGGTTAACCTGGTTGAGATATCAACGTCCCGCGGAAGGATTTGAGAATAGGCGGGTTTAAGAAGAACATCATCAAAAGTAAGTCCTTCTGATAATTTTGAGGAAACGGCACTGCTTCCGGATTTTATTGTTGCCATGTGCAAAAGTAACGGAATTTGGTAATTTGGAAACCCCGGGTTTACTCCGGATCAACCATTCCACCTATAACGTTTTCCGGGAAGAGTTTCCACAAGTCCTGCGAGCTCGAGGGTTAAAAGAGTTGAAGCCAACTTTCCTGCTGCGATTCCGCACATCAATAGATCATCAATATGTTTTTCGGATTGCTGAAGCAAAGCAGCCAGTTGTTTTTCGGTTTCGTTGAGTTCAGGAAAAAGTTTGGATTGCAGCGGTTTGGTTTTAACCGGGTCCTTGCTCCAATTCATAAAATCAATGAGATCGTTCGCAGAACAAATCAATTGCGCTCGATTGTTTTTTATGAGCAGGTTACAACCCTCGCTTTTTGAGTCGGTCACTTTTCCCGGAAAAGCGAATACCTCACGATTATAGTCGCCGGCTAATCTGGCAGTTATCATAGACCCCCCTTTTGCGCCGGTTTCAATTACCAAAGTGGCGTCACTTATTCCTGCTACCAGGCGGTTGCGCTCAGGGAAATTTTCCCTGTCGGGTTGAATGCCGCTCCTGAATTCGGTGATCAATCCGCCTGAGCGTATCATCTGTCGGGCAAGATTCAGATTATGTTTAGGATAAATAGTATCAAGCCCATGCGCAAGGATGCCTATCGTGTTATTGCCGTTATGTAAAGAGGCGCGATGCGCAAAAGTATCTATGCCGGAGGCCAGGCCGCTTACGATGAGTACGTCTTTTGGCAGTCCGGCTATAAGGGCTTCGCATTGTTCCCTGCCGTATACGGAAGGGTTTCGTGTACCCACCACCGATAGTATGCGTTTGGCATTGAGGGCAGCTTCTCCTTTGTAATAAAAAAGGACGGGTGCATCGTAACAGTTTAAAAGCCTTTGGGGATACTCTGCATCGCTTATGAAGAAGGGCATGATCTTATGCTGATCCATGAAACGGATTTCTTTCTCGCATTCTCCAAACCGTTGGAAAGTTTTAATGTTCTGTGCACGGATAGTGCCGATACCTTCAAGTTTTTCTAAAAGCCTTTCCGGCGCCGAAAAAACTTCACGGGCACTTCCAAAGGCCTGCACAAGGCTGCGTGCATGCACGGAGCCTACCTGAGGTATCATCGTTAAAGCGATGCGGTAAACAAGATCGTCTTCCATCTCCGCAATGGTATACAAAATCAGTGGGAGATCACCTGCATTTCAGTACGCCGGTTGCGGGATTTTCCTTCCTCGGTAGCGTTTGATTCCACAGGCTTTGTTTCACCAAAACCCTCAGCGCCCAGGCGGGTTGCATTTATTCCGTTATCGGTAAGATATTTAACCACAGACCGCGCTCTTTCACGGCTTAACGCAAGATTATCCGCCGGTTTGCCTACATTATCAGTGTGGCCTGATATCCGGACCTTGATTCCGGGATTTTCATTCATGAGCGCAATTACTAAATTGAGCTCGGTGAGTGATTCTTCGCGTAATTCCGATTTGCCGACATCAAAGAAAATGTTCTTCAAAATGATTGCAGCGCCGGCTTCAATAGGCTGCAGCGGAATATTTACCACCTGCGGCGAGTCTGGTTGAGATTGGGAAAGCGAATAATTTTCGGAATAGAAAAGATAACCTTTCCGGCCTACATTAAATGCATAGTTTCTTTCGGTAGGCAGGGCTACAAAATAGTTGCCTTCTTCATCGGTTTGCAAGCGCGACACCACATTTCGTGTATCCAGGTCCGTTAGTACAACGCGGGAGGGCAAACCCCGCATTGTTTTTTTATCGTACACTTTTCCTTTCACCCAGGTAGTTTTCGAGGCGCGTACGTTTGCGGGCAGTTCAAATTGATAGAGGTCCAGGCCTCCTTTGGTATCACTTCGGTCGCTTGCAAAATATCCTGTACGGCCATCGGAGGAAACGATGAGTGAGCCTTCATCGTCTATTGTGTTGATTGGGTAACCAAGATTCAGGGGCGTTTCCCATTCATCGCCATTCTTACGTGCTACAAAAAGATCGGTACTTCCGTAGCCGGGTAAGCCGCTGCTGTTAAAATAAAGTGAGCGGTTATCTGCATGAATGAAGGGGCAACTTTCATCGCCGGCGGTGTTTATTTCCGGGCCAAGGTTTTGCGGTTTTTGCCACCTTCCGTCATCCCCGCGCCTGGTCACCCAAATGTCTTTGCCTCCATATCCTCCCGGGGCATTGCTGGAGAAATAAAGGTCGCGCCGGTCAGGTGAAAGCGAAGGTGTGGACTCCCAGAATTCAGTATTTATGGGAATGTTTTCAGGCTCAGTCCAACCGCCTGACTTCGTTCTGAAAGAAAGGTAAAGGTCGCAGCTGCCCATACCTTCCGGATAGTTGCACCCCGTGAATACCAGCCATTCACCGTCTTGGGATACATTTTGCGCACCCTCATTAAGATTTGTGTTCACCTTGCCCCCGAGCGCCCTGGCCTTGCTCCATCGGCCGTCTACCCTGTCGGATTCAAAAAAATCTTCATCGTTCTGTACGCGACGTGTGAAGATCATCTTATTTCCATCTATTGTAAGGGAAGGAAAATATTCGAGGTCGGTTGAATTCAGGCTGTCGCCCAGGTTCACGGGTTGAAAGTTATACTTGTCGCTCCGTCTCCTTTCCTGTTCAAGTGCAAATTCGTATGTCCGTTGCCGGTAGTTTCCGGCTTTTATACTTTGTTCATTTAGTTTTTGATTAAGAAAGCTTTTCACTGTGGCGAGAGCTTGAGAGAAATCTCCCGTTCCTGCGAGGGAAATGGAGTAGGGAAGAAGATAGGTGGACGCGTAAATAGAATCAAGGGAAAGTGCTGTTCGGAAATCGGCTACCGAAGCAGTATAGTTTTTCATATTTGCGTATATGCCTGCCCGTGAGAGATATGCGTCAACAAACTTCTTTTCCACTGAAATAGCCTCATCGAGAAGTTTTATTGCATCCGGGTAGCGGCCTTCCATTGCCGCTTCATATGCCTTTTCATTTATGGCATTTGCTTTTTTTCCTACTTTTTCGGGGTCGTACCATTGTGCGGAAACTTTAAGGGAAAGGATCAGGAAAATCGCAAGGATCCAAAACGGAATTTTCATATTACCAGATTAGGAAATGAAGGTAGCGAACTTTAGAATTGGCATCCTTGCGTGGAAGTTAAAATTACATTGGAAGGGATTGTGATCGGATCGTGATAAAGAATACCACACTATAAAAGTTGTGTGTATTAAACGCGAAGATGGAAAATGAAAGATTTTAATTGAAAAACGAAAAAGTGAAATAAACATGGGGAAAGGTGGTAAAAAGCGGGGAGGGAGAATTGCGGATTTGAGAGTTGCTATATTTTTGTAGTCCTTATGCGTTTTGTGCAAGATCTCTTTTAAAGGTAGCCCGATCCACCATTTTAGCCCCGCTGTCGTGCTAAAACGGGCCTTTGGGGTTAATATTAAAATTTACGGCAGGCATTATATCTATGATTTTGTGCGGTTGTAGTTAACATTTTGCTCCTTTCACATGCGGAACTCGCAGCCGGCCATTGAAACCGGGTTTGTGGATGAAATTTTATTCAACTCGAGAAATTCAGCCGAAGCCCAATAGAAAGGGAGGAATGAGGTCAATATGGAGGATCGTAAAGGCCCACTTTAGATTTTGGAGTTTCTCATAAAGATCACAGTGGATCAATTGCAAATACCTTCAGAATTTTTCCCCGGCTTTCTTCGCCAATCCTAGGCCTCTTCACGGTTCTACCGCTTACTTCCTCATTACGGCACATTAATATACTTATGCACCTGCAGCGAAACCTCCCATTGAGGATTGTTCTTCACATAGTCAACTATCAGCGGAGTCATTTTATCATGCCTGCTCCATTCGGGCTGAAGATATAGTTTGCATGAAGGCCTAACCCGGGCAGCGTGTATCTCTGCCCATTCAAAATCGCTTACATTATAAACGATGATCTTCAATTCATCGGCAGCATCAAGCACTTCCTGCAATGGAGCTTTAAACTTTTTAGGAGAAAGACAGATCCAGTTCCAGTGGCCCGAGAGAGGGCTTGAACCTGAAGTTTCAATATTGGTTTCTATTCCGGCCTGGTTTAATGACAGAGTTAGTTCATCCAGTTGATGAAGCAAAGGTTCCCCGCCTGTGATAACGGCAAGTGTTGCGGGTGTTGATCTCACTTCTCTTACAATTTCGTCTATGCGTTTCCGTGGGTGCAGGCTTTCATCCCAGCTTTCTTTTACATCACACCATACACAACCCACATCGCAGCCGCCCAGCCTAATGAAATATGCCGCCCGGCCCTGGTAAAAACCCTCGCCCTGTATGGTGTAAAAGCTTTCCATAACGGGAAGCGCGGTCGATATGGTGTCAGAGATATTCAAATCAATTGTTGTTGAGGTAAGCATCGAAAGTGTTCTGAAGAAGGGCAGCGATAGTCATCAGCCCCACTCCCCCCGGAACCGGGCTTATAGCGCCGGCAACAGGTGACACGCTTTCAAAATCTACGTCTCCCTTAATAGCAAAACCCGATCTTTTTGAAGCATCAGGCACGCGGCTTATCCCCACGTCAATCACCACGGCACCCGGCTTTACCATATCAGCTTTCACAAATCCCGGAATCCCGATCGCCGCAACAATTATATCCGCCGTGCGGCATATGGAGAGAAGATCTTTAGTTCGGCTATGCGTAACCGTTACTGTGCAATTGCCGGGATTATTATTTGTGCTGAGCAGTACGCTTACCGGCCTTCCCACAATATTACTCCTGCCAATCACCACGGCGTGTTTGCCTGCTGTTTCTATCTTGAAATGCTCGAGAAGGTACATGATACCCTGAGGCGTTGCCGGTACAAATCCCTTTTGACCCAGCATAAGCATACCTGCGTTATAGGGATGGAAACCATCCACATCTTTTGCGGGGTTAATCAGGCTGATGATGCGGTTCTCATCTACCTGGGAGGGAAGAGGTAATTGCACCAGAATGCCGTCAACAAGAGGGTCTTCGTTTAGCGAATTAATGGATTCTACAAGGGTTTCTTCATCCACATCTTCCGGGAGACGTATTAGAGTACTCTTAAAGCCGGTCTCTTCACAGTTTTTTATTTTAGATGCCACATAGGTTTCACTGGCACCGTTATTTCCTACCAAAATTGCAGCAAGGTGAGGAGCCCTGCCATAGTCTGTCACGGCATCCTGAACCTGTTGTTTAAGCTTTTCTTTTAAAGCGAGGGAAGCGACCTTCCCGTCCAATAATAACATACCACAAAACTACCAAAGAATAGGTAATTAAGGGGTAGTTTCTATGCGGCGTGGCTGTATGCCTGTATTTTGATTCCCTTCAATAAACAGGCATGAAAAAATCGCTCCACTCACTTTTATTTTTGTTTTTCTCACAAAGTTCTCCGGCTCAGGTGCCCGGATCCCATGTCTCCATGCCTTCCAACGGAATTTCCGCTTACGGTTCCGGCCCGGTGGGGTTTGCCTTTCAGAATAATGTGGCGAGCCTTGTGCATTACGAAAACAGGGAGGTTTCGCTGTTTTCCGAAAGACGGTTTCTGCTGAGTGAACTGCAGTTTTTTTCTGCGGCAATAGCCTGGAAAATGAACTCTGGCGGTGCGGGGTTCTCGTTAGACCATCATGCTTTTAACGGTTATCAGAATTCGGCCGTGGGCGCCGCGTACGCGCGAAAACTGGGTCGTGTAGCTGTGGGATTGAAATTCAATTACGGAAATGAAAGTGTCCCCGGAAGCCGGGGAGTTTCAATTGTTTCTGCCCGCGCAGGTATGTTGGTATCGGTGACCCCAAAGCTCAGGTTCGGCTGGCAGGTTGAAAATTTTCCGGCCGCTGTAAGCAAAGCCTCTGTAAGAGTATTGCCCGTTTACAAAGCAGGCGTTGGATTTATGGCTTCAAAAGACTGCCTGCTGGGGATGGAATTTGTAAAAGCGGAAAGTTTCCCGGTTAATGTTCATGCGAGCCTTTGTTACACCTATCGCCGGCGTTTTTTTATACGGGCAGGTACCCAATCAGCCTCAGGCAGTTATTATGCCGGTGGCGGCATCGCGTTAAAAAAACTCCAGATCCATCTTTCCGTCAGCCATCACCCTTATCTCGGTTTCTCACCCGGACTTTTATTGAATCAAAAATTTTAGAATTGAAAAGAGCATTGGTTTTTGCATTAATCTTTATTCCTTTCTTTTCTGCCGCCCAGGAAGATATGCCCCTGTTATCGGCGGAAGTACTCGCATCCTCCCGTGAAAGCGAATTGGAAACGGAGGATGAGGAACTTGTTGAATCCCGCCTTCCTTCAAAAAAATTTGATCTGAATACCATTTCAGAAACTAAGCTGGTATCGTTGCCCGGTATCAATACAAAGTTGGCGAAGAACTTTTTTGAGTATCGAAAAAAGCTCGGCAATTTCGGCAGTGTTTATGAATTACAATGTGTTCCCGGCTGGAGTTCTGTAGTCTGCCGAAGACTTCGTTCATACTTCACCGTTAGCGACCCCTCACAATCCGAAAGTTTGGGTAAAAGAGCAGGAGAAGGGTCTCACACCGTATCGGTTCAATCTTTTTATTCGCTTCAGCGATCCGAAGGCTACCGGAGCAAAGACTCTTCGGGGCCGGACTTTGCCGGATCAGGTGTAAAGTTATTGTTGCGGTATCGGTATCAAAATCCCGGAAAAATGCAGTGGGCGCTTATGGGCGAAAAAGATGCGGGCGAAAGTATGTTTGGAAAAGGAGGAAAAGGTTTTGATCATTATTCAGCATACCTGATGATTCAGAATTGGAAAAAATTTGAAACCATAGTGCTGGGTGATTATCATATAAACCTTGGGCAGGGCCTGGTGCAATGGCAGTCTCTTGCGTTTAATAAAAGTGCGGATGTGATGCAAACGATGAGGCAGGGAGCTCCCGTACGCCCAAACAGGTCAGCTAATGAATCGGGTTTCTATCGTGGCATCGCAGCCGAAAAGAAATTGGGAAAACTTGAAACAGTGGTTTTCTATTCCGGAATGAAAAGAGATGGAAACCTCAACCGGGATTCGACAGGGCGTACATATATTTCCTCTCTTCTTAATTCCGGACTGCATCGCACAGCATCAGAATTAGGCGATAGAAAAACCGTGCTGCAAACTACCGTGGGCGCTTCCGCTCATCTCCAGATCAAAGGAGTGAAAGCCGGTGTTAATGTGGTTGCACATTCGTTTAACGTTCCGGTTTTAAAATCTGATGAGCCCTACAACCGGTATGCATTTTCGGGGCGAAGGTTGCTCAACGAAAGCTTCGATTATGCGGTACCGTTAGGCAACATCAGAATTTTCGGGGAAGCCGCACTTTCTCAACCCGGAAGTTTTGCTATGATCCACGGTTTGTTGATGAGCATTGCAAATAATACCGATATAACAGTTCTTTACCGTCACCTTTCAACCCGGTTCCGATCCTTTGAATCCTCTGCATTTACGGAAGCTGCTAATCCGTCCGGAGAAAAAGGAGTGTTTTCGGCGATCCAGGTTAAGGTTTCCCCGGCCCTGAGCTTTTCAGCTTTCGCTGACCATTTTATTTCTCCCTTTTACAAATTTCGCCTACACGGTGCGGGGAGAGGCCATTCTTATATGATGCAAATAAAAATTGTACCTGATAAAAAATCATATTGCACCTTCAGATTTTCCATGGAAGAAAAAGATCAGAATATGGATGACGCCGGGGCGATACATGAGGTGGCGCGAGTGACACGGAAATCGGCACGTATTCATGCGGCTTACCCTTTATCCGGCTTAGCATCAGGATCCAGCAGGGTGGAAGTGGCTGAGATCACCGGTGGAACCGCTAAACAAACAGGGGTGCTGATTTATTCAGAGGTGACAACGAAAGTGTTTTCGCACTACTCCTGTGCTGTAAGGGTGCAATTCACCGATATCCCACACTATTCCTCAAGGTTATACGCTTATGAGGCTACCGGGGCCACTTCCGGTTACGTTAAGATGCATTATGGATCAGGTTTTCGCCTTTCAGCACGGATAAAAAGAAAGTTTTCAAAAAAACTTACGTTTTGGGCAGCGCTAAATCATGCAATGTTCACAGATGAAAACGGAATGGGTACCGGCAGCGACCGGATCGACGGGTATAAACGAACTTCATTCAGCTTTCAGGCGATTTACAATCTTTCACTGTTCCCCCGCTGATATATCCTGCTTTTATCTTTTTATTAACAATATGCAGCGTTGCCGCTTATCCCCCTGTCCGCAATTAAAAGGGAGAAAAATTACCGTTGATAAATTTTTAACATTTAATTAATAGTATGTAACTTCCTCCCTACTTTCACATAATCTAAAATCTTAACCTACGATGAAAAGATTCTTATCGCTGTTTACGGTGCTGATATTCAGTGGAATGTTAGCATTTGC
Organism: Bacteroidota bacterium; assembly: GCA_023422565.1. Classification (GTDB taxonomy): domain Bacteria; phylum Bacteroidota; class Bacteroidia; order Chitinophagales; family Chitinophagaceae; genus Ferruginibacter. The sequence continues at coordinate 10,888 of JAFAGR010000081.1, forward strand.
ACAAACTCGTACCATATCGGGCACGGTTAGGGATGCGCAGGGAAATCCGGTTCCCTTCGCTTCAGTTACGGAAACGGGAACCAACAACACCGTTACCTCCGATGCCAATGGTACTTTTTTAATTAAGGTAGGGCCGGCAGCAACTACTCTAACTTTTTCAGGAATTGGCTATGAAACGGCTACGGTAAGCGCAGCCGGCGAGGTGGTCACCGCATCGCTAAACCGCAATACCCAGGAACTCGCTGCAGTGGTGGTGACTTCGTTGGGCCAGGTGCGGCAAAAAGCTTCCCTTGGTTATGCCACTGCCTCAGTAAAATCAAAAGAACTGGTTCAGGCCACGCCGGTGAACCTGCAAAACGGATTAACCGGTAAGGTGTCAGGCCTTAACGTGGCCACTACTAACAACAGCGTTTTCGGAGATACGCGTATTACCTTGAGAGGTATCCGATCGCTGACCGGAAATAACCAGCCTATGTTAATTGTAGATGGTGTGCCGCTTGCGCTGGGTTATCTTTCCTCAATCAACCCTAATGATATTGCAGATGTAAGTATCCTGAAATCAGCTTCGGCTACCGCAATTTACGGTCCTGAAGGGGTGAACGGGGCGATCGTGGTAACTACCAAGCGCGGAAGTAAAGCCAAGCCGGTTATCACCGTGTCGCACGCTACGCAATTGGAAACGATCGCGTATATGCCCGATTTTCAAACACGTTATGGCTCGGGTTACAACCAGATGTCCAACGGAGATGGCGAGTTTGACCCCAACGAGCAGCAAAGCTGGGGGCCTGAATACAACGGACAGTTAACGCAGTTCGGCGATACCGGTCCGAATGGCGAAATGCTTATGCTTCCTTATAGTTACAAGCAAGGTGGAAGAAAAAGTTTCTTTAATACGGGCGTTACCAATCAAACGGACGTATCAATTGCCGCAGGCGACTTCTACCTGAGTGCGCAGAACGTAAGCATCCAGGGTGTTGTGCCAGACGATGAAAACAGGCGCCGCTCTGTGGCATTGCGCACTGAAAAAGAGTACAATCGCTTTAAAGCCATATTGAATGTGCGTTACACTAACGGTAAGTATGATGTAACCACTAACAATACCAATATTTATTATACAGTTACCGGCGCGCCGGGTCAGTATAATCTGGCAGACTTCGCTGATTGGAGGAATAATTTCTTTGCTAATCCGGACGGTTACTTTACCACTTTCATGGGTAACAGGGATTACACTCCTTATGTAGCAAAAGACTTACGCAGGCAAAAAGGAAAGTCTGACGACCTGTTTGGTAACGTGGAGTTGAACCTGAAAGCCACCAATTGGCTTGATTTTGTATACCGCGTGGGTCTTTCCACTACCAACGTGAATTCTGTAAGCACTACGGAAGCCTTCAAAAGAAGCTCCTTCCTGGCCCCAGGCCCTGCGAGCGGCAGAACTTATCCTTCCGATTATGATATTTCCGCACAGGTGAATAACGGAAATGCTTTCGGAAGCAGATTGTCTTCAGAGCTGTTTGCGAATTTTAAGGCCGACTATAAAGATTTCGGAATGAATGCCACATTAGGCCATTCTTACCGGGAAACCAGAAGCAGAACGCTGGCCGCAGGTAGTAATAACCTTGGTTTCTCGCAATTTCTCAGCATCCAGACCCGCCTCGGTGAAGCCACCACCAATGTGCGTTCATCTACAGCAAAACTGGAGAGGTTTTTCGGTAGAGTAGCCTTTGATTATAAAGACATGGTGTTTATCGAAGGAACCGGAAACTATGAGAAAGATAGCCGTCTGGCTCCTGCAGATGGAAATTTTAAGTTAGACGACATTTCTTATTTCTATCCCGGCGTAAATGCTTCAATCTTACTTCATAAGATGATTCCGGGTATTGGAGACAACAGCATTCTTAACTATGCAAAACTGCGCGGTGCGCTCTCCAAAACTGCGAATGTTAACCTGAACCCATATGAGAATGAGATCACCTTTTCTGTGGCCACCTTCTTCCCGTATGGTTCGATCCTTGGTTACAACCAGGACCTTGCAGGATATCCGCGTACCATTAACCCCGAATTCGTAAAAACGAAGGAAGTGGGATTAGAACTTGGTTTCCTGAAAAATCGTATCAACTTTGAAGCAACCTATTACCATCAGGATAATACGGATCAGATCCTTGGAGCCAGGGTTTCTAACACCACCGGTTTAACTCAAACCTTCCTCAATGCTGCTTCATTCACCAACCAGGGCCTTGAGTTAGATTTAAGGCTGACGCCACTTGTGAAACTTGGAGCGATGGAGGTTGATTTTAAAGTGAATTACAGCCGTATGAAAAATGAAGTTTCCAAAGTGCTGGATGGAGTGGATGAATTGGGTATCGGAAACTTTAACTATGTAATTAAAGGCCAACCTGCCTTTGTGTTTAAAGTGCCTGATTATATCAGGGATTCTGCTACAGGCAAGGTTATTGTAGACAGGGTTACCGGAATGCCAACACTTAATCCAAACCTTACCACCTTCGGGCAAACAACGCCAACAGACATTCTTGGCCTGAACCTGAATATCAACTGGAAAGGATTTTCATTTGGTGCCACTGCAGAATACCGTACAGGAAATATGATCTTGTTTGACCAGGTTGGTCAGTTCCTGGATGATAACGGAATTTCCTCTTACACCGCAGCCAACGGACGCCGCGCTTTCGTTTTCCCGAATTCTGTAGTAGATGACGGAACCGGAAAGCTGGTTGAGAATACCAATGTTTATACATCCAACTTTGGAAGATTGTACTGGAATACGAGCATCAACGGTGATGTACTTTCAAACTACCTGGCAAGCGGCGCTTTCTGGAAATTGCGTGAGGTGTCAATTACCTATACAATGCCTGCCCGTTTGTTTAAGGGAAATACGCTGAAAGGAGTAACCTTTGGCGTAACAGGAAGAAACCTGATGACATGGAGGCCAAAATCCAATCCATGGACAGATCCTGAGTTTTCCGGACAAATTTCCGCTACCACCTCCACACAGGGTTCAGCCTACACAGGAAATGCCCAGGGAAGGAGTACAGGTTATAACCTTCCGCCAACCAGATTGTTTGGTGCAAACGTAATATTCACCTTTTAATCACCCCATTCAAACTTAATACGATGAAAATAAAAAATATAAAAAGCTTGTTGGTGATAGGGGTACTTGTACTCGTCGCGGCCACGGGCTGTAAAAAAGAAGATTTTGATATTAACCGGAACCCGGATGACATTACGGAGTCATCGGTTGATTTCCGAACGGTTCTTCCGAGTGCACTGGCAAATTCTGCCACGGCAATTGAAGGCGAGAACTGGAAATGGCTTCAGAACTGGATGGGATGGTGGGCACGCTCAGGCAGTTTCCAGGATCTTACCGATGAAGAAACCTATTCTTTCGATAACGATTTTGGAGCAACAATCTGGAACTCGTTCTACGCAAATGCAAACAATTACAACTTTGTAGCCAAGAGAGCAAACGAAGCCGGAGCGGGGCATTATGAAGCGATCGCAAGAATTATGAAGGCCCATTGCTTCCAGATTTTGGTAGATGTTTACGGCAATATTCCTTATAGCGAAGCGCTGCAGGGAGGAGCCAACCGCACACCAAAGTATGATGACGCAATGGAGATTTATGAAGACCTTTTCCGCGAATTGGATGCTTCCATAGCCCTTTTGAAAGATCCCGCGGCGATTGACCCTGATCTGAATAGCGGTATTGACCAGAACGACCTGGTTTTTCACGGCGATGCTGAAATGTGGGTAAAATTTGCCAACACTTTAAAACTTCGCATGCTGATGCACGTGTTCCAGGCTCCCGGCTTTGATGTAACCGGTGAAGCGGCGATCATTATGGCAGAAGGTTCAGGATTTTTGGGCAACGATGAAGATGCGATTTTAAATCCGGGTTACAGTGCAACGAAACCTTCTCCTTTTTATCGGGCATACGTAACTACCGAAGATGGTGCAGCGGCACGTTTTGCAAATCTCGAAAAAGCAAATGCATATGCGGTTGGGCCGGTTCCCACTCATTCTAATGTGGGATGGTATTCATGGAACGGCGACCCGCGCATCGACAAGTTTTACACCCTGCCTCAGGATGGTTCACCAGACCATAACGGAATTCCTTATGGAGAAATAGCCGGTACGAATCCCGACAACGAGGGTGCAAAGCTGTCTCAGATCGCAGCGCCAGGGCTTATCCCCAACGGACCTTCCTCAAGGGCCTGGATAATGACCGCAGCTGAAAGTTTCTTCCTTCAGGCTGAAGCGGTTGAGCGCGGTATCATCACCTCTTCAATGAGCGTGGAAGACCTGGTGACGCAAGGTGTTTACGAGTCATTTAAATTTCTCGGTTTAACCACCGCAGAAGCCGATGCTTATTTTACTGCGAACGCGGGATATTCCGACACGGACGTAAATGGTCCTGCAGGTGCTATCTATACGATACTGGCACAGAAATGGTTTTCGCTGAACGCCATTGCACCATTTGAGGTTTGGACAGATTACAGGAGAACGGACATCGTGTACGGTGTTGGAGGCGAATTTGCCCCCGGCCCGCCGATCTCGGTTAATCCTGCAAATACCAGAACTTCCTTGCCTGTGAGACTGTTTTATCCGCAAAATGAGTATAATTACAATGCGGCAAATGTGGCTACACAGGGCAACGGCGGTGTGATAAATGTATTTACCAACAGGATCTTCTGGGACATTAACTAACCAACCTAAAATTCAAGCAATGAAAAAAATATTAATTTCTTCCATCGCCTTCCTCGGTCTCGGTGTGCTATCGACGGGATGCCTGAAAGACAAGGGTTTTGAGAACAACGAATACGGTTATCAACAAGTAGAGGATACCCGCGCCGTTGCCATGGCCCAGGCTAATACCCGTAAAAGCAATGCCGTTAAAGCAATTGATGCTGACCAGGGAGCTTACAGCTTTTACGTTACTTACGAAGGCCCCACGCTCGCTCCGGCAGACATTACCGGAACAATAGTGGTGGACAATACCATTTTAGATCAATACCCTGAGGTTACTCCACTACCTGCGGGCACATACCGGGTAGATCCTACATTCACTATCCAGGCAGGGCAAAGAGCAGACACCTTGGGGGTAACTATCCAAAATGCTTCGGCCCTGGATCCAAACCTGATCTACGGTGTTGGAGTTCGTTTGAACACGGTTGACGGAGGATATGAGATTCCTGCCAACCTGCGCAGCATCGCATTTACCTTCACCATAAAGAACAGGTATGATGCTATTTATGACCTCACCATATTAACCCGCGGTTGGGCCGCATATGGTATCTCTGAAAACGAAGCCCTTGTTTATCCTTCCGATGACGATGGTAACACGATCGGTATGTTTACAACCGGCGCCAATAAGGTGAGTCTGTTCAACTACTATTGGGGCGAAGGAATTCAACCCGGGTTTACCAGCGGAGGAGCAGCAACAGCTTTTGGTGCGGCCTGGCCGGAATTCGAGTTTGATCTGGCTACTGATCGGTTGATAAATGTAGTGAACCTGTTACCTGACGATGGCCGCGGCAGGGTGTTTGCCATGAATCCTGCAGTAACTACGAGCCGTTTTGACCCTGCAACAAGAACTATTTATGCAGCTTATTTGTTAAAACAAAATGGCCGGCCGGATCTGGAGATATATGACACACTAACATTCCATGCAGAAACGCCGTAACAGGTAGCTGAATAATTGATTGATCAGGGGATTGCCAAACGGCAATCCCCTTTTATTTTTATTGCTTTATTTTTGAGGTTTAAATAATATTATTATGGCTGATAAGAACCCGAACGAGAATCAACTGAACATAGAAATTTCTGAAGAAGTTGCAGAAGGATGTTACGCTAACCTGGCCATCATCACGCACAGTCATGCAGAGTTTGTTATTGATTTTGTGAATGTGATGCCCGGAACCCCCAAAAGCAAAGTAAAGAACAGGATAATACTAACGCCCTTTCATGCGAAAAGATTCATGAAGGCTATTGCCGACAATGTGAAGAAATTTGAGGCCGCAAACGGTACGATCCAGGATATGGAAACCGTTGAAATACCTTTCACATTCGGCGGTCCGCCGGCGCAAGCCTAACTTAGTTTATAGTTGGTAGTTCGTAGTTTGTAGTCTTACTATTCGGAGTACCTTAATAATTCTTTGCAACCTTTTTCCTTGCTACAATTGGGAAATTCAAGATCACTTAGCAACTTATAAATTCTTAAAGAATTGCAGTTCAAACTTTTCAGCGCAAATCTTCGCATCGAACTGTTTTGTCTATATTTTCTGACACTGAACCGGGATTACAAACTACCAACTACAATCCATTCCTGTCCGGAAAAAATTTCGCCAATCATAAAATGGACTTCTGACCTTTATTTGTTACTGCTAATTGAATACAAACGGTCTGAAAGTTGCACACGAAGTCCTTTAGTTCCTAAATCTCCAATTTCAATATAAGAAGTGCAGGATTTAAATTTCAGGAAGGAAAGTGGGGTGAACTTGACGAAGCCATAGACTTATGATCTATTTCGTGTATTAGTCCCCACTCTCC
>JAFAGR010000076.1 GCA_023422565.1 Bacteroidota bacterium
ATTGAGCCGCACCACCATTCAATGAATAAGTATACGGAGTAGTTCCGCCACTAGCCGTTACCGTTATCGTACCATTATTCACCCCGCAGTTTGATGGGGTGGATGATATAGCGGCAATTATACCCGACCCCGCGGAAACGGTAACAGTCACTGAAGCTGTGCAACCGCCGGCATCTGTAACTACAACTGTATGAGACCCTGCACCTACACTTGTAAAGGTCTCACTCGTTTGCGAGGCGCCCCCATCCAAAGAATAACTGTAAGGTGCAGTACCGCCATTAGGCGTTACCGTTATGGTTCCATTGTTTACACCTGCACAACTTGCAGGTGTTGAGGATGCACTTAACAGTACTCCACCGGTAGTATTGATCGTAACATTCACAGAATCCACGCAACCTGTAGCATCAGACACCTTTACAGAATAAGCTCCAGCCGGCAAAGCGGTGAAATCAGGCGATGCTTGCGGAGTTCCATTATTCAAGGTATAACTATATGGTGCAGTTCCGCCACTAACAGTTACCGTTAGAGTACCGTTCGATTGCGCACAGGTTGCAGCAGTTGATGTTGTGGAAATTGTAAAACAGGTTTGCGGGGAAATGATCGAAGTAACCGCAGTATTGGTAATTACAGGTGCGTTGTAATCGAAATAAATGTTGGCATAATTATCAATCGTCGCCCCTGTTCCAACGATCGTTTGAAGGGGTTTTATTTTGAATCTCACATATCCATGGCTGGCGGGTTCGTTTACGTTGCTGTCGGGCAATGCAATATCTCTGAATTCAAACAAAAGATTTCTCCCTGTGCGTGTGGCCTTGCAGGGATGAGATGCCGTCACCATTTCAAAGGAATTTTCATCCAACCAATTGCTCAATGTATCGGTAATAAAAACTGTAAAAGCCGTGTCGGTACCGGTATTCTGAAAGCGAATGAGATAATCAATGTATTCATCTCCCAGAATCTGTGCAGAAGTAATAGAAGAAGGAGCGAGTTTATCGTTGGGGTCAAATGAGCCCCCAATGATGATCAAGCTGGTATCATTATATTGTGACGAACCGCCATTGATCTCCGAAACTCCGGTCAGGGATGCGCCGAGAGGAGCTGCACTACTAACATTAAATACTGCATTAAAACTTCCTAACTGCCCGGGCTGAATTAGTCCTGCGTTTAGGCTTAACACGCTGCCAGAAGCAATTATTCCAGCTGAACTGCTGGATTGATATGAGAGCAGCGCAGGATCAAATTTCAAAGCTATTTGGGCAGTTACAGGAGTGGTACCTACGTTCTCATAATTTACATCGTAAGAAAAATTGAAGCCTGGACGTGCCGGGCCCGTGGGCGACAGTGTAATCAATACACTGTCTTTCATACTGGCTGCAGATAGAGGAACATCCTGTATTACGGAAGTATCGAAAGAGTTGAAATGGAAAGAATAAACTGAAGGCGTTGAGGTAAACAGTGGGCCGGGATCAACACTTACTGAACTCATCCCCGTGTCAACGGAAATATTATAGAAACCATTTGCATCACTGAATGTATGCGTAACACTACCTAATGATACGGCAACGTTTCGCTTGTATATTTCGTTCGCATCTTTTATTCCATTCCCGTTATCATCAATAAATATTCTCCCTGAGATAACCGGCGAAACCGGGCAATTGTTTTGGTTATTTAAGGGGGTGCAAAGCGTATTATGAGGAGAGACATACATCCCCGGCGGAAGATTTGGTAAGCAGGTGATGTTATTACCCTCAAACATTAATTGCATAAATGTTACCGGAAGGCGCGGAAGGCAATTTAATTGGTTATTGGAACAGATCAATGAAAGCATGCTTTCGGGAAAATCAGGTAGTTCTGATATCTGATTATTACGACAATCGACCTCAATGATGCTATCCGACAGGGCCGGCAAACTTGTCAGGAGATTGTTTCCACACAAAAGAATTCTGAGACCGGTTGGCAGGCCAGGCAAGTCTGTCAGGCTATTTGCGTTACAACGAAGTTCCTTTAATAAAGGAGGGAGAAAAGGCAGGACGGTTAGCAAGTTACCCACGCAATTCAGCTTTTGCAGAGATTGAGGAAGAGGCGGTAAAGAGGTTAGCCTGTTAGCTTGACAATTTAGATCTTCCAAAGATTGAGGAAGAGGTGATAAAGAAGACAGGTCATTGCTCTGGCAATACAGTTTTTTCAACGTTGGTGGTAAAGCATCAATAAACTTTAAAGTTCTTGCCTGGCTTGTGTCATGGGGAGCATTGTTATTGCAAATCAATTGCTCCAACCCGGGTGGAATATTCTTAATACTATCGATGGCATTATAAGAGCAATCCAGATGCTTCAAGCTTGTTGGCAGGTCCGGCAACCTGGTTAGAGTGCGGCCCTGGGAATACCCACCAATTGCCCTGCAAATAAGTGTATCCAGCCGGGGAGGAAGAACAGGAAAATTAAACCCCTGATCAAATTCACCAGATATACTTAGCTCTCGCAAACTATCCGGCAAAGATGCCGGCAACGCAAGTTGACCGACTGAAAAGATCGTCAAATTCCTTAAACTGTTGTTGAGTTGCGGAAGTGCATTCCATCCGTGAAAATAAAATTTCAACAAACCGGACGGGAGTTGCGGAGGGTTATTGATAAGCTTACCCATCCTAATGGATAGATAGATCAAATTATCAAAGTATTGGACTCCGTCCAGTGGAGTTTGAATACCCCAATTGTTGAATATCAGGGAGTCTTCCGAGACAATATCGGTACAGGTGGTATCCATATACCAGATGCTACCTACCTGGTTGAAACATCCGGGATACCAGGTACGAAGAGAGTCAAGAAAATTTCCATTTTGAATCTCGACCGACTGCGCCCTGACATTCTGGATGATCAAAAAAGTTACAATTGAAAAGAGTAAAATTTTCTTCATAAAAAATAATCTTGGATTGTAGCAGTATTAAAATAATATTAAAATTGGTACGACGGAGGAGGGTTGGATTCACAAGTTTAGTTTTTTTAAACATATTTCCAAATTGGGTTTAGTATTTAGATTGCAGGAGGATCATAGACGATAAACAACTACCAGAAAAAATTAATTAAACAATAAAATCGTCAAAATAAATCGGCAATCAATAAGCGCAGATCCTAAATAAAAAGCCCCGCCAATAACGGCAGGGCTTACCCGAAAATCCCATACATTCTCTATAGGTGTACTTAGTTTTTTCTATTGACCTGCCATCCAAAAGTCCCACGATCCTTCAGATTGTTGACGCAGCCGCAGGCCACGGCCGCTTTCGGCATGAGGTAATCCGGTAACGTAAAAGCCGGGAAACCTGATACTCTCTAAATAGAAAGTTCCATTGGTACCGTTGTGGAACCTGAATCTGTTGAAATCTGAAATTTCATCAGGGTTGGCTTTAACCCGTGAAGTAATGAAATGCTGTTCAACCATTAGCCCGGGATGAAATGCAGAGTCGATAGACCAAAAACGGTTTGCATCATTTTTAATAACAACACCCTCGCCTGATGAAGGCCTGGTAATCGTCCATTTGTCCTCGATATCCGTAAGCGGGAAAGAAGCTGAATAATTGGAAGTTACGGTTATGTTTGCCGGCTCCACCCAAACGGAATCACCATCAAAATTTTTGGTGAAGAGGTAACCTATTTTTGGCCATACCTCTGCCTGGCTCGCAGAATCTTTTTTGCATGCCGCAAAGAGAAATGATACCGCGATAAATGATAATAATGTTTTCATGGGAAATCTATTTTGTTTTATTGATGATCATATAATTGTGCTGATCAGCCCTCTTTAAATCCCTTTTCGACGGCCGTTGAAATTTCTTTAGCAAAAATGCAGTGTAGCCGGGTAGGAAATATCACATGATAATGTGAGGCTGACGGTTAGGCCTAAACGATCTTTTCATTGATCGCCTTGCTAATAGCTTCTGTTTGGGAATGGACCTGCAGTTTCTCGTAAATACGTTTGATGTGAGACCGGACGGTGTCTATGCTGATGGCGAGTTCAGCAGCGATCAATTTATAACTGTTGCCCTTGGAAAGGCTTTCCAAAATTTCTTTTTCCCGAAGTGTTAGATTGTACCTGTTCTCAGTTTCCTTATTTCGTTGATGCATGTTCTCCACCACCATTCGTGCAATAGCGGGAGACATAGGTGCTCCTCCGCCAAGAACTTCAGTGATCGCCCCTTCCAGCCTTTCAGCAATGTGTTTTTTTTGAATGTAACCCGATGCGCCCGCGTAAATGGCGTTCAACACATGTTCGGTATCATCATAAACGGTAAGCATGATCACCGGTGTAGCATTGCCGGATTTGCGAAGCCGGGCTACGGCCTCAATTCCGGTTATCCCCGGCATATCGATGTCCATTAAAACCACCTCTGGTTTCACTGCGGAAACATCATCAAGAATGTTTACGGCTTTATCAAAAGAACCCAGCAACAAAAGGTTTGAAGAACTTTTTATTAACTGCTCAAGGCTTTCCCGCAACCCCTGATTATCTTCATAAATAAAAATTCCGGTATTCGCCATTCTCAAAAATATAAATCGACAGATGAAATTTTATCCCATGATCATGTGATTGGAAAAGAAACTAATACCTCTGTTCCCTCTCCGGAAACGCTTTTTATAATTGCTTCTCCTGATAAGGCTGCAGCGCGGCTTCGTATGTTTGAAATGCCGTTGCCTCCGGTTGTTGAAGCGGCCATTCCTTTACCATCATCTGAAATTTTCAGGCTGATCATTTTTTGCAGCTGCGTGATGGAGACACTTACAGTGGAACATTCACTGTATTTCGCGGCATTGTTCACGCTTTCTTTTACAATGAGGAACAGGTCTTTTTTGCGTGCAGGATCTATTTTCATCTCCAGAAGATTCCGGTCAATGTTAAAAGTGTAATTAATATTGAGCGGTTCAAGTATGCCTGCTACGAACTCCTTCATGCGGGCCAGAAGTTTTTCAAAAGTATCATTCGACGGATTGATAGCCCATACAATGTCTCCCATACTTTCCATGATGTTTCCTGAATGCTGATTGATCTTCTTTAGTCCGTCTGCGTTTACGGCCTCCGGAGAATTCAGCATTACTTTACTCAAAATATTTATGCTGCTTAAAGTTGAGCCGATATCATCATGAAGATCGCGCGCAATATTGTTTCTTACCTGTTCCAGTTCGGCCTGTCGTTTTACTTTATTGATAAGCTTGTAACGGTTCCAGATCAGGAAACCGATAAGGCCGGAAAGTGCAAGAAGCCCAACCAGCGCGGACTGCATCCATTTTTGCTCGCGGATCTGCGCATCAGCGATCGCCTGGTCACGTTTAAGTTCCGCGATTTCTTTTTCCTTTTTTTCAGAGTTGTATTTTTCTTCGAGGTTGTTAAGCATTACAAGCAACTCGTTTCCTTTAAGGCTGTCGCGTAATTTGTAATAATCCTCTTTGGCTTCAAATGCTTTCCTGAAATCGCCTTGATCTGCATAAAATTTTGCAAGGTGCTGATAAGCGGAGAGCGTTTGATCAGTGTATCCGATGGTTTCCAGCTTTTGCAAATTCTTTCGTAGTACTGTTTCGGTTGAATCTGTTTCAATATTTGAGGTGCGCATTGCGGCAAGCTCCATATCTGCAGCAGATGCCGTCAGTTCATCGCCACCCGTTTCAGCCATTTTCTTACTAAGCTGCAAAAATTTCTCGGCGCGGTTATTATCTTTTAGCTCTTTATATGCCTTTCCTAAGGCAAATGCGATCGTGCGCTCTTCCACCGCGAGCTTCAGGGTGCGTGCATGTTCCAGCGCTTTTGAAAAGTTTTGAATTGCACCATTGAAATTATTGGTATTAGCTGCGAGTTCGCCCAAACTTTTATAGGAAACCACCATTCCTTTAATGTCCCCGGACCGATTTTTTATTTCAAAACTTTTCCGCAGGTACGTTTCCGCCTTTTCGTACTGTTTAAGTTCAAGAAACGAGTTCCCTATTCCCTGGTGGCAGAAAGATTGGCCCTCAATGTGGTTCAGTTGTTCAAATTTATCAAGCGCCTGAAAGTAATACTCTAATGCATCCTTGTATTGTCCGAGGCTGAGAAATGTGTTTGCTAAATTGAGCGACTGCCCCGCTACAGCGATCTTTCTGTCTGCCTTTTCTGCGTATTGAATCGACGCTTTAAAATAAGGCAGGGCTTTTTTTATATTTCCATTCTTTTTGTGATAGAGCCCTGCGGTAGAATTGTAATTCGTTTTAACCACGTATCCTCCAACTCCGGTAGCATTTTCAGCTAAATTTTCGAGCAGCGTTAAATAGTAAAAGGCGCTGTCTTTATTCCCGGCATTTTGGTAAAAAGTAGTAAGCGTGCTCAGGGAGGCGCTTTGGGAAAGATCATGACCGGTTTCCCTGCTAATCTCCAGGCCACGCAGGGCGTAGTTCAGAGAAAGTGAAGGATCAGTTCTGGAATAACGATGTGCTAGTGTGTTAAAAGCGCGGGCAGTAGGAACGTCGCGCTGATTTTGCTTAACTATCAGTTCGAGACTGTCGGTACTTTCCTGAGCGCGGCAAATTGTTGCAGAAATGACCAACAAGCAACAAAGCAGTCTTTTCATAGCCGCAGCAATTTGATATCAAATTACTAAATAATGTGCCGTCAGGAAAAAAATGTATTATAAAAAAGCAGGGACTTGAGGCCGTTAAGGAGGATAGGAAATTTTGCGATTAATAAGTCGTAGTAAATCGTAAAAAAAAGCGTAGGACTAATGGGACAATAAGGACGAAAGATAAAATGGACTTGAAAAAAAACCATAAAACAATCAAACTATAAAACCCTCGATCAATACCAAATCGTATATCGTACTTCGTACATCGTAAATAAAAAAGCCCCGTCTAAAAAGACGAGGCTCAAATGAATATGGCAGCTACCTACTCTCCCGCATTGTGGTGCAGTACCATCGGCCATGAGGGGCTTAACTTCTCTGTTCGGTATGGGAAGAGGTGAACACCCTCGGCATAAGCACCA
>JAFAGR010000031.1 GCA_023422565.1 Bacteroidota bacterium
CCTTTAGTTCCTAAATCTCCAATTTCAATATAAGAAGTGCAGGATTTAAATTTCAGGAAGGAAAGTGGGGTGAACTTGACGAAGCCATAGACTTATGATCTATTTCGTGTATTAGTCCCCACTCTCCATTCTTGGTTGCGTTAGGCCTATTTAGAATAGTAAGTCCTTAAAGACTAAATAAAGGTCTTAGGCTATGCAACTTTTTTATTCATTTCTTAAAAATAAAGTTATGAAATTTCAGCACATTATTGGAGCCGACCTTTCCAAAAAATCTATTGATCTGGTTTGTCATTTACTTCAGAGTCACGTAAAAATTGAAAACTCTGTTTTGGGTTTTAAACAACTTATGAAATGGCTACAGCATCAAAAGATTAATCCTGCGGAATTATTGATCGTTATGGAGCATACCGGTCTATACAGCTATTGTTTTGAAGATTTTTTACAAGCTAAAAAAATTGCTTTTACAAAAGTAAATGCCTTGATCATCAAACGGTCTGTCGGCATGGCTAGAGGTAAAAGTGATAAGATCGATGCCAAGAGAATTGCAACCTATGGCCATGAAAAACAGGATAAGCTTATTATCCAACAGAAATCTTCTAAAGAGCTGGAACGCTTGCAAATGTTGCATTCTATCCGGGATAAGTATGTGCGGCAGAAAGCTGGCTTAATGTGTTCGATCAAAGAATACAGCAACATTGGTTTAACTAATAAAGACCTCGTAGTTAAATCACACCTTGATTTAATCAAATCCTTTGACAAACAGATTGAATCACTTGATCTGCAAATAACAGATATAATCAACAGCCATGATAGTTTAAAAAGGAATTATGATCTGTTGATTAGCATAAAAGGGGTTGGGAAAGTATTGGCCGTAAATACCATTATCAAAACCCACAACTTTACAAAGTTTGCAAACGGAAGAAAATTTGCCTGCTTTTGTGGTACTGCCCCTTTTGAACATACCTCAGGAACATCTATTAAAGGAAAGACCAGGGTAAGTTATCTAGCGGATAAGAGAATGAAAACCCTGCTGGATCTGTCTGCAAAGTGTGCAATTAGAACGGATGCGGAACTAAAAGAATTTTATTTAAAACGCGTAGCTGCCGGCAAATCAAAAATGAGCACCATCAACATTGTAAGAAATAAAATCATTTACAGAATGTTCTCAATTATAAAAAGGCAAACCCCATTTATTGAGAATTATTCGCAGGTAGCTTAAATTTTTTTGGTGGTTGAAGGAACTTAGAATACACTAAGAAATACATAAGATCGCAAAATTCAGTGGTTTTCTTCGTGCCTTATGTATTCTTAGGTATTCCTTTGTGTGAAACTTTACTTCGATCTCAGCGCAAGCCCCATTGGCGAGAAAATCCTTCCTAATCTAGCGCAGCAGATCGTTTGAGAGGATTTCAAAAAGCTTTTATCGGACAGCAATGATTATAGATTATAAATTACAGATTTTAGGAGGAAATCAAAGCGGAAAACTCCACGGGAAGATTTTAAGGTTTGCCGGGAGCAATGTGAAAGGGAGGATTATACTAAGACCAGGAACAAGGAACCTGAAACTACGAACTAGTTATTACCTTTGCGGCGATGGAAAGAACCGTGGCCTTACATACGCTTGGGTGCAAGCTGAATTTCAGTGAAACCACTGCAATTGGCCGCATGCTGGAGAATGATGGCTTTGTGAAAAGAGAGTTTGAAGAACAGGCGGATGTATATGTAATAAATACATGCTCTGTTACCGAAAACGCGGACAAGGAATGCCGGCAGATCGTACGCAAGATACAGCGGCGCGCTCCGGGGGCGATGGTGGTGGTAACAGGTTGTTACGCCCAATTGAAACCAAAGCAGATCGCGGAGATCCCCGGTGTGAATCTCGTATTGGGCGCAAAAGAAAAATTTAATATCGGCCATCATCTAAAGGAGATCTCAAAAAATGATCCCGCTAAAATATGCAGTTGTGATATTGATGATGTAAACATTTTCACACCCTCACACTCGGTAAAGGAAAGAACAAGGATCTTTTTAAAAGTGCAGGATGGTTGCGATTACACCTGCAGTTTTTGCACGATACCCATGGCGCGTGGCAGAAGCAGAAGCAACAGAATTTCAAATGTGCTGGACGATGTAAGAAATATTGCCGCGGGCGGCGCGAAGGAGATCGTTCTTACCGGGATAAACCTTGGAGATTTCGGAAAAGGCGAAAACGGGGGAAAATTGAGGGGGGAAAGTTTTCAGGAACTCATAATGCAACTCGATGAACTGGAAGCGGTGCCTCGCTACCGGATATCTTCCATCGAACCGAATTTACTCAGTGATGAGATCATTGAATTTGTTGCAACCAGCAAAAGGTTCATGCCACATTTTCATATCCCCTTACAAAGCGGAAGCAATAAAACGCTGGCGGCTATGCGTCGCCGTTATAAGCGCGAGTTGTATGCTGAGAAAGTGGAAAAAATTAAATCCCTGATGCCACACTGCTGCATCGGAGTAGATGTGATAGTTGGCTTTCCCGGGGAAACGGATGAAGACTTTGCTGAAACAGCGGACTTCCTGCAAAACCTTGATGTTTCCTATTTACATGTGTTTACCTATTCGGAGCGAGACAATACGCATGCTCTTTCTATAAATCCTGTGGTTCCCGTTCATATTCGAAATGAAAGGAACAAGGTTTTACGTAACATCAGCTATACGAAAATGCAGGCCTTTACTGAAAAGCACATTGGCGAAAAGAGGGAGGTGCTTTTTGAAAGTTTGAATAAGAATGGAATGATGGAAGGCTATTCAGATAATTACATTAAAATAACTGCGCCTTACAAAAAAGAGTGGGAGAATGAAATTGTGGATTGGGTGATTTAGCGCCTGAAACATTTTATTATCTTACGTTTACGATGCAGGTTGCTTGCGAAAACGACCATCCATAGCCTATACAACATACAAAAATGAAATTCTTTCGCCACTATTCGGAAGTGAAAAAGCTGAAACCTGCCGGCATTCGCGGCTTAGCAAGGGATGTTGCTCTAAACGCATTTTGTTTGATGGAGAAATGGGTGAACCGTGGGGCCGAATTGAATAAACCAAGAGTTCAATTCGTGTACCTCCATCATGTATTTGAAGATGAGGAAGAAGGGTTCAGGAGTTTACTGAACATTCTGTCGCAACAATACACTTTTATATCATACTCCGAGGCTATAAGCAAAATTATTGGAAACAAGGTAGATAAACCCTATCTCAGTTTTAGTTTTGACGACGGTTTCAAGAATAACCTCCGCGCCGCTGCTATCCTGGAAACTTTTGGAGTTTCAGGATGCTTTTTTATTAACCCGGGTATAGTAGGCGAAACTGATTTTAATAAGATTGAAAGACATTGCAGGGTTAGACTGAATTTTCCACCTGTTGAGTTTATGAACTGGAATGATGTGGAAGACCTCATGAACAGGGGCCACGAAATCGGCTCACATACAATGAACCACATTAATGTTGCTAATGCAACACCCGACGATTTTGAAATGGACTGCATGGAAACCTTTCGCGCGATCTCCGAAAAATGCGGCCAGGTAAAGCATTTCGCTTACCCATATGGCCGGTACTTTCATTTCAACAGAAGTGCGAAAGACACAGTTCTTAGAGCCGGTTTTACCTCATGTGCATCTGCGGAAAGGGGCTGCCATGTGTTGAACGGAGAGGCGGTAGAAGCAGATGATCTCTTCATAAGAAGAGACCATATAATACTGGATTGGAAACCTTCTCACATTCAATTCTTTTTAAACAAGAATGCCCGAAATGCAAGTAAGGCCGGCAACTTTTACCCGACCAATTTATCCTTATGAAAGTGATCATCCTTACCAGTTCAGAAAAAGGCACGGCTGCCCATCACCTCCCTTACATTATTGAAAGTGGAGCCTGTGAAATATGCATGGTATTGTTATGCGGCACGGAAGTAAAAAGCAGAAAGGCTCATTACCTCAAGAAGCTTCGAAAGATCATCAAAATCGGGCTATTGGGCGCGTTGAATGGAGTAAGAATGAGAAAGTGGTATGCTGGAGTGGAAAAATTAAAACCGATTGAAAATATCGAAAGTATCTGCAGAAAGAAACAAATCAGTTTTTACCGGACACCTTCCATAAATCATTCAAATACTGAAGAACTATTTAAACGATCCGGTGCGGAAGTGGGAATCAGCTTAGGCAACGGCTACATCGGTAAAAAAATATTCAGTATCCCAAAATATGGGATGATAAACATTCATCATGAGATGTTACCGGAATATCAGAACGCCCAGAGTATTATCTGGCAATTGTATAATAAGTCGCGGTATACAGGATACACTATTCACAAAATCAATTCAGGCATTGATGCCGGAAAGATCATTTATTCTGAAAAGGTACCGATAACTTTTGCAGAGTCCTTGCCTGATACCATCGCGAAAACTTCTGTATCCCTTCTTGAAGCGTCTGCAAAAGGTTTAATACATGTGTTGAAAAACTTCTCAGAACTGTTTTCCAACGCGCGGGCACAAGGGAAAGGTACGCGATATACGACCCCCACATTCCGGCAGTATCTAAGAATAAGGAAGAATTTCGGGGAGATGAAAAGAAAATAAGACTACAATTGTTTATTATATCGAAAATATTTCTCCTTCAATCTTAAAGTGGGCTTTTCGAAAAGGGTGTAGGAAAAATGAGCAATAGCAATAGTGAGAAGGCTATACAACGGAAATTTTATCAACCAGGTATGCCACTGCAGAATGCTAAATGGCCCGAGAGATTCAAAAGGAATTTTATTCCAAATAAAAGGGTTGAAAAAATATTCCGTTAACAGGAAGGCAAGGGGTAGGTGATACACATAAATTCCGTATGAAATTGTGCCAAGGTAAACGACCCATCTTTTCAAAAGAAAAGATTCAATCATTTTCAGCTTGAAACCGCCGTGAAAAGTTTTCAGAATAAAAAAAAGGGAAAGGACAGGAAAAAGTAAAAACGAAAATGAAGCTTTTGTCACCATTAAGATTGCCAATGAAAGGAGGGCTATCACTTCAGCCCATTTGCTTTCAAGGATCTTTACCGGAAATTTAAAATTTAGAAAGAAAATTGACCCCATTGCCCCCAAGCACAGAGAGTATGCGCGGGGAACCAGTCCGGTATATCGGTGTGGAGACAATGCACCCACCACATCAAAATAATATTGAACCACGCAAAAAATAATTATCAACCAGGTAAAAACAATCAATAAAATCAGCTTTTTCCGCAACATCAAAACCAGTAATGGCCAAACCAGATAGAACTGCTCTTCAACGCAAAGAGACCAAAAGTGCGTAAGGGAGTTCTGCGGAATAGGAAGTTCCACTATAGCATAGTTGTAAGTGTAGGTAAGCAAATAGACTAGGTGTTCCCGTACGCCCGGGAAATTGATCAGGAATAAAATGAGGATTGTGAGATAATAAACCGGGAAAATGCGCAGGGTTCTTCTGCCCAGGAATTTTTTATAGGCCCCGCCAAAATTTTCGCGGGATTGAAGAAGGATCATGGTAATCAAAAATCCGCTGATTACAAAAAAGAGGTCTACTCCGTAATAGCCTGCCGAAATCTCCCTGCCTATAAAATGTGCGAAATGTTGAACAAGAACAAGGAATACAGCCACGAATCTCAGGCCATCAAGCTGTTTTATATATTTCAAGGCGCTGTATTAAAAATCAGAAGGGTGTATTTCATTACTTCTAAAAGATTTAGCGTTTGCGGTTCTGACTACCATTCTCAGGAAAAGAAACAAACAACTGAAACCCATTGCCGGCGGGCCCTCGGAGTAAAGAAGAGAGTGCCATAACCTAGAAGATCTCGTTCCAGGAACGGTGCCCCAAAACTTCGGAGAAAATTGCGCGGTTCCGGCTGTCTGAAAGCGCATCAAGATGCCTTTCATGATGCATATCCGTGGCCACGAAAGAAACAAGGTTATTTTTCACAAGATATCGGGCAGCCTTTGCCACCTCCTTTCCATAATAGCCAGTAAGGGAAAGCAAATTTACCTGCAACTTAAAGCCGAGTTCCATCCACCTTTGATATAATTTATAATTTCCATGAGCGTATCCATATCGCTCGGGATGCGCCAGTATGGGTGAGTACCCGTCGGTCAAAATATTAAAAGACATTTCCTCCACATAATTTGGCATGGTAGAATAGGGAAACTCAGTTAAAATGAGGTTATCCTTTACCGTTAGTAAGGGAATTTTCTTTTGAAGCAATTCAAAAAAGTAGCCGTCCAGCATATACTCGGCGGCAGCCTGAATTTCAAAATCAATATTCCGTTCGCTGATGGCCGACTTTACCCTGGAAAGCGCATCAGAAATTGTTTCCGCATTGTTGGGATACATGTCGCCTATTATGTGGGGCGTGGCGATTGACTTTCGGAAGCCCAGCTTCATCAGGCCGCTTATAAGGGTAAGCGAAGTGTCCACATCAGGTGATCCATCATCTATGCCCGGCAGAATATGGGAATGTATGTCGGTTGAAATGGGAAAGGTTCCCGCGAGGGCAATTTTTTTTCGAAAAAAACTAAACATTTTACAAAACTGGATAACTCCAAATATTCTGCCGTTCTCTTACCTTTATTAGCAAGAGCGCGATAGCTAATTTTCCGGAAACGAACTGTTCTAATTTTTGTGCCCCAACATTATGTGATCATTTTCCGGTTTTACCGTAGTATTGGTGAAGTTTACTCAACGGTTTTAAAATAGATACCAGGAAAGGAAACGATATCTTGTTTTTTTTCATGGCCAGATAATCACGCCGGTTCGCCCTGAGCCGTTTCATAATTCCTGCGTTACTCTGCCCTCCCCTTCTCATTTTCACTAAAAGCTTTGGAAGATAGTAGGAAGAAAGTCTGTGTACAAATAGGTACCGGCTCATGAATTCATAATCGGCCGCGCTATAAAAATGATTTTCGTACCCCCCGTATTTGTCTACGAATTTTTTCCGAATATAAAATGTAGGATGAGCGGGCATCCATCCGAATCTGAAGAGTTTTCTTTTGTAAGGTTTTCCCTTCCATATCCTGTAAATTTTATTTATATCTGCAGGATCAACATACTCAAGATCGCCATACAGGGAATCCACATTTTCGTTTTTGAAAACTTCAACAACCGAGCTAATTACGTCTGGCGCAGCAAGAATGTCGTCGCTGTTTAGGATTCCGATAATTTCACCTGTAGCAATGGCCATCCCCTTGTTGATGGCATCATACATACCGCGATCGGTTTCGGAAATCCAGCGCGATATTTTATGCTCATATTGCCTGACGATTTCCAGGGTTCCATCCTTTGATTTTCCATCAACTATAATCAACTCTATATCGGGATAAGTTTGCGCAAGAACTGAATTTATACAGTCCTTCAGATATTTTTCCGAATTATATGTAGCTGTTATAATTGTAACCTTCATAAAAAATCAGAACGGAAAACCGTGCAAATTACAAGGAATTTAATGAATCACTCCATATTTCGCAGGCGCACTTTTACCGCTGGATTGCCCATATAAATGGTAAATGGTTCCATATCGCGGTTGGCCACCGATTGAACGGCGAGGATCGAATGCTCATGGCAGGTTACTCCCGGGCAAACCACAGATTTGGCGCCTATCCACACGCCCTTACTAATATGGATTGGCTTTATAAAAAGATCGAAAGCTGTTTTGGTGTAATCGTGATTGCCCGTAAGAAGATAAGCACCCTGAGAAATACAAACTTGGCTCTCGATTAAAACAGGAGCAAGATTGTCTATCCAAACCTTTTCACCTATCCAGCAGTGATCACCGATTGAAAGGTTCCAGGGATATTTAATGTTCACACAAGGCTTTATAAGAACACCTTTCCCCACCCTGGCCCCGAAAACTCTCAACAGAAATGTTTTCAAAGAGTAAAAAGGGAACAGCCCTGTTTGAAAAAAGATCAGATTGAAAAAATACCAAACCACCCGCTTTAATGCTGGCGCCGTATTATACCAACTGTTATCAAATTTTGAAAGGTCAGTAGGCATCCTTCTTTGTTTTAGTACCGGTGTTTCGCTCGAACAAATACATCATTGTAAAAATAGCTCCATAAGCAACTATATTAAACCAGGTATGATGGTCGATCCCGAGGGGCATTTTCCAATGCTTATTATAAGCAACCAACAGCAACGCGATGCGGATTATATTAATAAACCAAAGCACGATCCATCCGACCAATACCCAAATAATTTTCCTCTTCCAATGGTTCGAAGCTGCAACTACAAAAGCCAGCCAGAAACTCATCACCCCGTATCCAACGCAATCATACGCGATTCTTACGCCCGTACCCCCGACTATCCTGATTACAAACCTTGGTGCCGTATAGGTATCTATCCCAAAAATTTGCAGTAAACCCCGCGTTCCGTTTACCAGCGACTTAGAGATCCAGGTGACGTAGTCGAAATACTCATCAACAAACTTGCTATAGCTGCCACCCGGAGACGCGAGGCCGATCACCAGCAAAGTTCCAAAATAAAATAGCCCAAAAAGAGAGAGAAACTTAACCACGAACCACACAAAGTTCTTATCTAAAAAATTCATCTCGTTTGTTCTGTTGGTGAAGGTGATGAAAACAAATTCTGATACTGGTCCTTTATTTTTTCCGGGCTAAATGCATCTTTGCTGTATCGCCCGGCAGCAGCTGACCATTCAGAAAGTTCCTCAAAGTTCATCGCCGCAAAAAATTGAATGGACTTGCAAAGGTCTTCTACAGTTGAATTTACATTTAAACCCGCTTTATTTTCCTCCAGCTTCTTCCATGGAATATTGTTTGAAGAAATAAGCGGCCGACCTGCGCTCAAAGCCTCAAGGTGTGCATGCCCGAAATTTTCGCTACGGCTTGGAAGGATGAATATATGGCAGGATTCGAGCGCGGCTTCAACCCCCGAAGGTGCGAGTTCACCATGATACTGCACCTTAATGTTAACCGGCAGGGTTACGATCAGCTCCTTGCATAACATCCAATATGCAGGGTCTTTAACTGGTCCGTAAATGTGATAGCAAACGTCGGCGGAGCAGGATTTCAACGCCTGCAGCACAAGCAAAATATTTTTCATGGGGCTTATCAATGCAACACTTGCCAGCACTACAAATCCTTCCTTCTTATCTTTCACGGGCAAAGGCGAAAAAAGGCGAGGGTAATTTGCCGCTACAGCCACAGGAAGATCTTCCTGAAAAAAATCAATTACAATTTGTTTTTCCGAATCATCTGTGGCGTGAAAGATCGCCTTGTGTTCTAAACCGAATAACTTCCAAAGGGCGAAATACATTTTCTTCTTCAACGGCTTCTGGCCTCTTGCTTCTGAATGAAGCATTCCACGAACCGACAATATCTTTTTACCTGCCTTGCAAAACCCGAGGGGAACGATATTAAAATGCCAGGAGAAGATGCCGATGATCATCAACACATCCGGCCTCACATCATTGCATAAATTTACAATTGCTTCGCTCCTCCGCGACTCTGCCAGGTAAAATACTTTAGTATGATCGTTGAAGTTTAGCCATTTCCCGGTTTCTACTAACAACGGCACCTTGTTCAGATCGGTGTTTCCGCAGACAATGTAAAAACTGCACTCGTCATAGTTATTAACAAGATTTACGATCGACTGAACCGGGCCCCCGGCCCGGAATGCGGGATGAAACCAGGGGATCGTGATCAATACTTTCTTTGAGTTCTTCTGCAAACAGCAATTAGTTTTTAGTAAGGTGCAACGTTAAATGTTCTCGGCCCCGGCGGCCTTCTCACTCGGAACTTGTATTTCCACACATTCAGCATAACAAAAATTATAAAACTGCCTTTTAACAGATGGCCAAGCGCCGTCTGCAACTCGCAGTCTGGCCGAATCGGGTAATAACACACCACACCGGTTAGCAGAATGAGAATTGGAAAGGACCCGGAATATTTGTGAAATAGATTCAAAGAATAACTGTATAAGAGGCCAAGACAAAACATAAAAATGCAGCCGCCGAATATTCCAAAATTAATATATGCATCGCCCACTGAGCTCAACCCCATTGAAGTTCCTCGCGCAAGCGGCATTCCGGAATACTTTGTAAACAAAGTTCGGTCTCCTGCCCGGAGTTTATCAGGAGCAAGCACCCGCGGTAAGAAAGCCGCCTCAAGTATCAACATAAGTTCTTCCCCGTTTGCGAAGGGCACTCTGTCAGGAACAGTCTTCATAATATTCGCCACAATGAAGCCTTGATTTATCCTTAAGTTACTTTGAGCTACACGCTCCTTACTGAACATATTATTTTTCTTGTTGCCTTTCTCCACTGTTTTAGCCAGGGTTTCTACTCCTCCCTGCTCGCCTTCTGCCCAAGTGGCTTCCCTGTAGTCCGCCTTTATCAATTGAATAAATAAAGCAAGTAAAACAAACGCCGAGGCGAAGGCAAGTTTCACATTCGGGGAGGGCTTATATCGCATAAATAACACTGCCGCAATAAATATCGCCCATGTCAGAAGATCGTGAAACATTGCATTGGTAAGCGATGAGAGAATGATGGAACCGAATACTACGGCCAAAACGGCAGGCTTGGTTTGCCTCTCCCCAAGTATGATCAAAAATGCGCCTACAAATTTGAAGTTTGAAAGAATCACAAATACAAAAGCAAGTTCAGCTCCAAAAACAGATCTTACATGCGTAGTGGCAAAACCAACCGCGATAAAATAATAAGGCAGCATTTTATTCCGTGACACAAATTCTCTGAGAGCTTTGATATCAACTATTTCTCCTTTAAACCGCCCTGCAAAAAGATGTAAGCCAAGTATGAAGCTCACAACAGCGGGCAGAACGTAAGCATAGTAAACGTCAGCAGGCACCTGCATCACGTAGTACCCGCGCTGATATGAATCCAATCCGTTATAGGCGAGAGTGGGACCTACCAGCATTTGAAGACACATGAATGAGCCAAACAGATATCGAACCGGAATGATATTTCCCATTCCCATGAAAAGCAATACAAACTGATGCACTGAAATCATAAGTGCAATAAACTGATACCAGGTAACATCCTGAAACGTTAGCCTTACAATGATCATAAAGATCAGGTAATACTTCCAGTTAAAATTTGCAGGAAATAAGGTTTGCATTATTCTTTAATTGCGAGTATCATGCACCAACCCTCGGTAACAGGCTCCTTCAACTCAACTTTCGATGAAGGCAAAATTTTAAAAAGCTTGTAGCCATAATTTATCAGGAGTCGCTGGGAAGCGCCCGGGCGCAGTCCGGCTTTCTCTTCGGCCCATGATAAAAACTCAAACAAAACTACGGGTGCTTTCTCAGCACTTAATGTTAATTCTGCACCCTTGAAAGCGTGATATTCATACCCTTCAATATCAACCTTTAATACATCTACGGATACTATTTGTTGTTGTTTTAGCAGCGAGTCAATTGAAATGGTTTGAACAAGATCGTAACCGGAACCGTAAACATTAGATAAAGAACCTTTCCCAAACATATCATTCGCGCGGTAGAACTGTACCTGCGAATTGTCTTCGTTGCTAACCGCGCGGTTCAATAAAGTGCAGTTGGTAAGAGCATTCAGTTCTTTGTTTTTACTTAAGTAGCTGAAAACCCGAGGTGAGCCTTCAATGCAAAGCGCATGGATGCCAGGTTTCATCTTACACAGTGGGAAAGAGATGGTTCCGATATTAGCACCGACATCCACTAAAACCCCTTCCGGAGAAAGGTGAGCGGCAATTAGTTTGATATCATCCGGTTCATATTCGCCGTTAATATAAATGTTAAAGCCAATAGATTCACGGATGCCCGGGAGAAGAAATTTGCAGTATTTTCCATTAACGACAATGTTTTGAATGGTGTCATTTTTTTTCCCCAGCAATAATCTTGCAAGCCTCTGCTTTCCTTTAAAATACCCAAGTTTCCGAAAAATGTAGCCGATCATTGCTTTAGTTTTTTTGCAGCGAGTAATGAGTTAAGAAAAATCATGTTACAACCGAAAGTTTGAAGTAATTCAAAGCCCTCCCCCATTATCTGAATAATTTCCTTTTTCTCTTCAGGGGAATCAAATTCAATACAAACAATTAAGGATCTCTTTATGGTTTCTGTTGCCCCTTCAAGCACTTCCTTATTCAGGCCTTCCACATCTATGCTGAACAAATTGACGAATGAAAATGAAAAGCGTGAGAAGGCCTCATCAGCGCGCATCACAGGCAGGTACTCAGTTCTATAAACATTCACGGCAGATTCTGCTTCGAACGAACTCACTACGGGTGTTTTTGAAACATGAAACGGCATTACAGCGTTTATGTTGCTGCATCCTATGGGAAGAAGTATATCGCCCTTTCTAAAACGCGAAAAAAGATTGAGCAATTCCCTGTTGGGTTCAACTACCAGGCCTCTAAGTCCGTTCCTGTAAAGAAGGTAGGTGTTCGAAATGTCGGTTGGATGATTGGCCCCTATGTCAATATATACGCTCCCTTCAAGATTATACCTTTGAAGAATTTGCCAGATAAATGCGTCTTCACGGTGCTGAGAATAAGAATCTCTTATTAAACTCATACTTTGGCGTTGGGCTACCCAAAACCTTTTATATTTTCCCAGTGAGGGAAAATGATTTACTATAAATTCTTTGATCATTTTACTTTTTAATTGGCAGGTGAGGTGAACCGGAAAATCTATCCTAACCTAAACGCGCTTCAAACTTTTCCAGTTGTTCCTGCGCATTACCTGATACCTTTTACAATATCCTCCAGCACCTTGTTCTCACTACTGAACGGACCTTCAAAAATCCTTTCTTTCATACTGTCAGGGCGTATTGCACTTTGTTTTAAAAACCTATGCATGATAAATGGTGCGTCTGAAATAAAACCTGCCCAGTAACTAAACGTACTTCCATAAGTTCCGATGATCACTTTACTTCTGCTGAGAAGAAGGAGGTCAATAATATCACGGTTTCCTTCCACCATGCGCACATTAGTAAAATTAAAAAGCTTTTCGAACTCGTGTCTGTAACCGTCTGTAAAAACAGAAAAGTTAAGTGAGGGATTCCACTCAAGCATTTGAGCAATGATATCAGTGTAATACGCTTCGGGTGTTCTCACGTGACCGCCATTGTACACTTCATTCGCTGCAAGTTTTCTGAAGTCTCCCATTCGAATATGCACGCCGACCTGTGGGTTTGGAATAACTTTTAATTTTTCGTCTATCCATGGCCGTAAGGCTTCCTGAAAAAGCCGGATCGCCAACTCCCGGTGAGGCTTAAGTTTTTCAAAATAACTCTTTGATGACGGCAAGGCCGAAAACAAGAATATTTTGTTCTCCGATAAACCCGGCCCCATTACTTCCAATGCGGGTTCATATACTTTTTCTCCCCGATGGAAAAACTTCAACCGTAGTTTATCTCCTACCTCACTTATCCAGTTTTTATGAAAATTGAAATATCCTGAATAGCGCCTTTTAACTTTTTCCTGCCGGAAATAAACTCCGGTTTTAAGCTGATGATAGCCTGTGAAAACCACCGGCAAATTATTCAGATGTGCAAAAACCAAGGCATGCATTATGGGGAATAATTGATTTCCCAGGCCGGCCTTCGGCACTATACAGTGTACCGTGCTATTTCTTCCCATGAAGCAAACGATCTGTTCAAGATTTATTTACAAAAGCCGGCTTTACGGATTCTGAAAAATACCTGAAATAAAACGACTCGATTAGGTTATAAGATAACATGAATACCGAAATGATCTCTAACATGCTTATTCCAAACAAAATAATCCACACGGAAAAACTTCCTGCCATTCGATAACTCCTGTAACTGAAAGCGCACAACCCGGTAAGAGACTTCATAAGCATTTCAATTGCGGCTTTTCATTGCCCGGATCCCGCAGAATATGAAGAACTGATTCTTCAACAGCAGCTGCCAGGCAAGACACATCATAGCCTGCAACTATTTTCTTAGAAGCTTCAGACATCGTTTCCCAATCCATCTTCGTTATCTCCGTTAACCGACTGCTCAACTCATTTTTATTCCCGGCGTTAAATATGAATCCATTTATTCCATTCTTCACAAGATCTGCAGCGCATCCGCACTTATCACTTACTATCACTGGTCTTCCAGTGGCCATTGCTTCATTTACACTCAATCCCCAGGTTTCATTCGGCCCCTTTGAGGGCAGCACGAAAACATCAGCCATGCGGTAAATTGCAGGCATTACAGACTGATTTTGAAAATCAAGAAACCGTAGCTGCGAATTTGATTCATAAATGTTTTTCAACTCACGCTCGAGAGGACCATTACCAACCATTACCAAAAAATATTCTTTACCAAGACGCGCATTAATAAATGACTCGATTAAGGTAAAAGGATCTTTCTTTGATTCCAATTTTCCGGCGAACAAAAAAACGAACGCATCTTCGGAAATTTTCAACATTAATCTAAAAATCTTTGATTTAGCCAAGCATTCTTCGCCCGAGCGGTTGAATCTTCTATTATCGATTGCATGAGGTCCAAAAAACAGTTTCTTCCGAGGAACTCCACACCAGCGATAATAATCATAATTATTTTGTCCCGTATAAAGGGCCAGGTCAATTGCCCGATATATCCATGCAAGGAAAAGCCTTCTCTTCAAAGAACGAACAAGGCCAAACTTATCAAGCAGATGCGAATCTCCCCTGAATATCAATGAAACTTTACCGCGAAAGAAACGCAATACTGCAAGATGGGATTTGAACGACCATCCGTATAATAAAATAGCATGGGGGTCATAATCCTGGAGGTTCTTGTTAAGCCCGGGCGTATCAATTCCGTAAAAATGGTGGGAGCCTTTTTCGTTTGACACATTTTTCTCGAACGAATAATTATAACCGGAAAGAAGTGGTATATCCCACGAAATTTCTCTTTCAAATCCAGGGTCAAATTTATTTTTCAGTACACTTTCGCCCCATGTGTAAAACACCTTTACATCCAAATTACCCCGCTCCGCCAGCAAAGCGAATAAGGGCGCGTTATACTGGATGGGATGAGTTGTAACAACAGCCAGCCGCTTCTTCATCTAACTTAACAGTTGTAAAATTTCATTAAAAACCTCCTCTGCGAAATATTCATCCCTTCTTTCCCGGAGGCCTTCCTTATTGAGAGCAGCCTCGAAATCGAAGGTATCAAGGTTGTTAAAATCTATTGCGATCACTTTAGGCCGGCAACTTTCGTCAACATACTTCATGCTGTAGGTCATGTCTCTTGAAAACCAAACATCAAGTCCGCAGGCAAGATATTCAAATACTTTGTTGGAAACTGCGTTCACCGTATTTTCAGAGAAAGGTTTATACATCACTAAGCCCACGTCATAGCTTGAAAGCACTTCGGGAAGTTCATCATAACTTTTTCCGCCGAAGAACTTTATGTTATCGCTGTTCAGTGAATTGAGGTAGTTGAGTGCCACTGAATCGATATTGTAAGCGTACAGATCCAAAGTGAACTTGTTATGGTTCTTGAGCGCGAATTCAACGGTTTCCTTAAGATACATATTCTTATAACCTAGTGAACCAATAAACACCAACCTTGTTATCCCACTACGAGCACATTTCCTATTCGACGTCTTCTTCCACGATTGCGGCGGATAATTAGGCATTGTATGAAACAATGAGTCGCTTGTATTTTCCAGACTGTTGTCTTTTCTAAACATTGCCATTCGCACTTCGTTGGTATGCGATATCCATGAATACGAATGAGGATACATACCTTGCTCCATTTTGTGCATAACCTTTGCAAGCTTCATGTTAGACGCGTATTGAAGCGGAGAAACATACTCGTGGTAGTGCACCAATAATTTCACTTTATTTCTTCTGACCTTTTTATAAATGAGAGCCGGCCAAGATGACAAAGTTTCAAAATAAACTACCGATGAGGGTTTAAACCTAAAAAGCAGGAGCAGAGTTTGAAAATAAAACCAGAAATAGTTCAACCAGCGTTTCCAACCTATATGCTGCAAAAACCCGGGTCGATAAACTTCCAACTTACTGCCTGCGCTATTAAACTCAGGGAGATTATAAAATGACGGATTTTTTAATGAACACACCACCACCCTGCCGTCCACTTTTTCGCCCAGGAAATTAACGAAATTGATGCCGGGCGGATATCGTTCCAAAGCCTGGAAATGGATAACAAAAACCGTTTTATCAGTCTGCATTAAAACTTTGCCTGATCACTGATTCCAGGCGCGACCGATGGTCGTAACCTGATGTCATGCTCCTGTGGTAGCCCGCCTCGGCTATGCGTTCCCGCTCACCAGGCTTCTCAAGATAATAATTCACTTTTTGCAACAATTCTTCGCGGGTTGTGAAATACACAGCTTCCTTATCCTCTTCGAATAACTGAAGGTGCACATCAGACCTTTCAGCTATCATAAAAACCTTTGAGGCAGGAATTTCAAACGTGCGACTGTCCTGCTCATCCCGATTTGTGTGCCGCAGGAAATGTAATGCGATCTCCATACCGTTAAGTGAATAAATGTATTCATCACCATAAACCGATGGACCTCGGTAGAAAGGTTTTATAATTTCCCAGTATTCTTTTTCAGGCCAGTCATTGCCTGTAACAAGAACCGGAACATTATTCTGAATAAGGTAAGCAATAAAAGATGCACGATGTTTTTCATAAGTGCCAATAAAACCAACCTTAGCATAATATTTTTTCTGCAGTTCACTCGTCAGCTCCACAGGCCGGTTATAAGCAGGATCGAATGAACGGTAGCACAATTCCACTCTCTGTGCTCCCCTGTATTTCAATTCCGTGATGTTAATGGTGCGTTGAACAAAATGGCAATCGTACAATGCCACAGTTTGAAGGCATACACGCCATGCATATTTGTATTTTCCGGCCGGATCATCCGTGATCAGGTTTACTATTTTTACCCCGGCAGCAAGCTTCCTGATCTTTCTAAGTGAAGCGGATTTTAAAAAAGGTTTATTATCTACTAAAACCAAATGGGGTTTGAATTTGTCCACTGCTTTTAAAACATCTTTGTTGTGTTTATTTACGCCCGGCCCGAAATTCAGGTGATGATGAAATTTTACGAAAGGGCCACTGTAAATAGTATTATCTATATCAACAGCTTCAACTTCATGCCCCATTTGCTGAAGTGTTTTAAAACGCCTGAAAGAATTAGAACGGGGATTTAAACTTCCAATATAAATTATCTTCACTAGGCCGTTATACTGCCCGTAGGCTTTAGTTCCGCAAGGAAATTTATATTTTTGAAGATCTCCAGGCTTTCATTGTACCGCTTAATATGTACAAGCCCATCGTGAACAATTCTGTAAATATTGAAACGATCGTGCAAGAGATACCAAAAATCCTGGAAGTAGGTTCTTGAATCTATATTGGAGCCGCCAAATTCAAATTGCAAAAATTTTATCCGGTTATTTTCCAGCATCCCTTTTGCTCCGAGCAGGCATTTATATTCGTGGCCCTCAATATCCAGTTTAAGAAAATCGATCCGCGATATTTCATTTTCCAAACAGAAGCTATCAAGAGTTTGAAGTTTCACACGTTCCTCATGATTCATGGTGATACCGGCGTGATCTAATCTTCTCTTGTAAACGGAAGAAAGCCCGGAAAAGGCGCCCGGACCGTATAATGTTTGCTCGCTTCGCTCATCGCCAAAACCAATATTAAAACTGGAAATATTTTTTCCGGCCGTGTTCTTTTCTATAACAGCAAATTTTTCAGGAGATGGTTCGATACAATAGATCTGATCAGAGTTTCGATGAAAAACTTTAGCCATCGCCAGTGAATAATCTCCGCGGTTGCCTCCCACATCAAACAATACACGGTTCTTAGTGGCTGACAGCTTCTTTTGCGCATATTTCAGAACCAGTATTTCTCCAGTTTTACTAAATAGCCCGCTCCGATTATAATTCATGCCATAAACAGATAGCTTGTAGAGCAATTGGAAAAGGGGCTGAAGAATTTTTCTCCCCGCAAAAAAGTTGATCATCCTTATACCCGATTTTATTTTCATCCCTGCAGTTTGTTCAATGCTAATTCTATTTTGTTAACCTGCTTAAGGTAAGTGTTGTCAGATGCGAATCGCTTCCTTTTCATTTGTAAGGTATTACTATTATACTTACCGGGAAATTTAATTACCTCGTTAAATAAAGCGGGAAGCGCGGTATTAGTCGATCGTTCCTCTAGCATTTCAACCAAACCGGTTCCCGAATAAGAAGTAATATTATTTGAAACAATCACTTTTCCAGTACTGAGAAACTCCAGCACTTTATGATAATTCGTTCCCTTGCTTTGATCTTTATTCACGTCGTAACATATAAGGAACACATCCATTTGCCGGTAGGCCCTTGCCAGCTCTGCGGTTGAAATTACGCCATGGAGTATGACATTATCAAGTTTCCGGAGGCGACTGATGTTGGTAACCACCTCTTCAGACGCAATTCCGCCAATGTTTGAATCAACAGCACGGTACGGGCCCCAAAAGTTGAACTTTATTTCGGGGTGATCTTCAATTATTTTAAAAAGTATGGGCCAATCAATATCCTTCCTTGTCAGATTTCCGGAGATGCCGGCGTTTTCAATTGCTCTGGGCTCTTCGACGCCTTCAGAATGTTCCAAAAAATCTTCGGCCACACCGTGACCAATTAAAACTTTGGGCACAGGGAGATGATCGTACTTTGAAAGGATCTCAGAAGTGACCGAAAAAACAATATCCGCATCATCGGCGGAAGCGATGGCTGCCTTATTTAAAGGCTCATCAACCGGGAAGAAAATTTTTAAAGGAATCAAGAAGTGTTTCAATCTGAAAAAATTTCCTATGTCGAACGACCATAAAATTTGAAAGCGAACGTCCATCTTCTTCTGCAAGTGGCCGATGTGAAGGCGCATAAGAGTCTGAAAAAGACCATTCCAGTGAAATTTAACCTGGAAAGGAAAAAACAATTTATGTTCAACTACAAAAATATTTTTACCCTTGATTGGTTGAAAGATGCGGATTGACTTTCTCCACCCGGTTTCCTGCATATTCACCGGATTGAGAAAATACACTGTGTTTCCTCTCGACTCCAATGCAAGTGCATAATGATGTTTTGAAAGTAACACATTGCCCCAGTATTGTGGAGAAATGATCAAGATATTCTTATTGGAAAGAATTTTATCCGGCATGTGAGGTAAGCGCATTTGCTACCATTTCTAATTGATCTTGCCTGAGTTCAGCAAACATTGGAATGGAAAGAATTTTGCTTTGCGCATAGTGAGCCACGGGAAAATCGGTGCTTTTAAACGCGTATGGCGAGTAACATTCAAGAAAGGGTAAAGCTACCGGGTAATGAATTGCCGTTTCAATTCCGGCAACGGTAAGTTTATCCTGAAGTTTTTTTCTTTCCGAAGCCTGAATCACATACAGGTGAAAAACATGCCTGTATCCTTCCTTCTCTTTGGGCAGCACAAAGGGAGTACCCTCTAACAAACGTGCATACGTCTTAGCATGTTCGATTCTGAGATTTGTCCATTTTTCGAGATGGCGCAACTTGGCAGAAAGGATCGCAGCCTGCATGGCGTCTAACCGGCTGTTTCTTCCTTCCATAATGTGATTGTGCTTTCCTTGTTGTCCATGATTTGAAATTGCGCGGGCCGCTTCCGCGATGGCTTGATTGTTAGTGGCCATACACCCGGCATCACCGTAAGCTCCAAGATTTTTCCCCGGATAGAAACTAAAACTCGCCGCATCTCCAAATGTTCCGGTTTTCACTCCGTTAATTGCCGCGCCGTGAGCCTGTGCACAATCCTCGATAACAATGAGGTTATACTTTTTGGCGATGGCCATAATTGCGGGCATATCTGCGGGATGCCCGTACAAATGAACCGGAATTATCACCTTCGTTTTCGAAGTGATCTTCTCTTCTATCAGAGAAGGATCAATAGTATAATATTTGGATTCGATATCAACAAATACTGGTTTAGCGCCCACTGAGCCAACACATTCTGATGTGGATATCCATGAAGAGGCCGGCACAATTACTTCATCATCTTTACCGATATTAAAGACCTTCAACAATATTTCAAGAGAGTCAGTGCCGTTAGCGCAGCCGATCACATGATCAACCCCCAGATAAGCGCTAAATTCTCCCTCGAATTTTTTCACGGCCTTACCGCCGATAAAGGCGGAATCCCTGATAGCTCCGGATATTGCGTTATCTATCTCTTCGCGAATAGACAAGTATTGTGCGTAAAGATCAACAAATGGAACAGCCATTCAATTATAGTTTACGAATGATTTTTGCAGGATTGCCAGCGTAAATGCCCGGCTCTGTAATATTTCTTGTTACCACAGAACCTGCACCAATAACCACATCAGAACAAATATTAATCGGCAAAATAGTGGAGTTAGAACCGATAGAGACCTTGTTTCCAATCACAGTCTGCTTCCATTTAGTTTGGTTTCCGCCTGCAGGTCCACCTTCTGAAAAGAGATCGTTTATAAAAACCACACCGTGACCGATGAAACAGTCAGATCCGATAGTAACCAATTCGCAGATAAAACTGTGTGACTGTACTTTTGTGCGGTCGCCAATCTGAACGTGTTTCTGGATCTCTGTAAAAGGACCCACAAAACAGTTGTCACCCAACCTGCAGCCATAGAGGTTAACGGGCTCAATAACTTTCACTGATTTACCAAACACCACATCCTCTGTGATGCGACTTGAAAATATTTGGGGTTGCATATTATTCTATTATAGTGGCAGACTTATAAATGCGTGAGATGATCTCAACTGTTTTCATCCCTTCGAAGGCACTCGTATTAATAGCTGCATTCTTCTCTAAAACATCAATCACATTGTCGTAAACCTTATCATGATTGCTCATAGAGCCTACATACTGTCCGTAATTGTTAGGTTTATTACCTTCCGGGAGCTCGGCAACTTTGTGATTCAATATATCCTGGTATTCCAATGTATTCAAATACTGTCCGCCAATTTTCACGGTTCCCTTCTCGCCAAAAATGGTAAGCGAGCCCTCCATATTGCGGGACAGGCAGTTCACGGTGTAGTTTATTGTACCGATTGCTCCCGAATCAAACCTAAGTATCACAACGCCTGTGTCTTCAAATTCAATGATCTCCTTGTGAATATAATTACCCATGAAGGCCTGCACGTCGCTAACATCTCCAAACATCCAATATAAAAGATCGATGAAATGGCTGAATTGCGTAAAAAGAGTTCCGCCATCCAATTTTTTTGTTCCCTTCCAGGAATTGCGATAGTAATCTTCATTACGATTCCAAAAGCAGTTGAGCTGTATGCTCATCACTCTTCCCAGCTTTCCTTCATCAAGCAATTCTTTCACAGCGGCCACAGGAGGATTAAACCGGTTTTGTTTGATGGCGAAAAGGCGCTTGTTGGCTTTTTCCGCTGATTGAATCATTCTACCGCATTCATTAACAGAAAGGCCCATTGGCTTTTCACAGAGTACGTGAAAACCGTTTTGAAAACACAGGATGGAATGCTCTGCATGCAGCCCGTTCGGAGAGCATATCGCTACAACGTTTATATCCAGGCCGGAACCGCAAAGTTCTTCTGCGGTATAAAACGCTTTGCAATTGTATTGGGAGGCGAGGGCATCGGCTTTTGCAACGTCTATATCACAAACTGCCACCAGCTTTCCTTTTTTACTTATGTGCTCTGCATGCCTTTGGGCTATGCGGCCACAGCCTATTATTCCAAAAGAAATCATTATTAATTTATTTCAACGATAAAAGAAAATCTATAAAAGAGCGATTAAGTTTGTCTGCATCACTACGCTCTTTAAACCTGTTTAGCGCTGCCTCGCGCATCTTCAACTTTTCATTCTTATCTAAATTATAGAACCAAAGAAGGTGTTGAGCAAGCCGGGTCGCATCAAGATCCGCATCAACCAATTTGCCCACGCATTCATCTACAATTTCACCTGTGCCTCCAACCGATGTTGCAATTACCGGTATACCGGCAGAAAGCGCTTCCATAACAGACACAGGTACACCTTCTGTAGTACTTGCGTTTACAAACAGATCAACAGGTTGATTAATATAATAGTTCATCACCTCCTCGCTTCTCACCACACCTACCAGATTCACTGAAACATTTGCAGGCAGGTTTTCAGTCGCTTTCCTCATTAATTCGATGCCGTCTCCACCGCCAATATGCGTCCAAATAACAGGAAAGTTTACTTTTCTAACCGCATTCAATATCAGATCAACTCTTTTCAATGGCTTGATTTCCGAACAACTGTAAACCCTAAGTACGCCATCAGTAGAAACCTTTGAAAGGCCCTTGAATTTTGTTCCCAGTCTGAACATTTTTTCCTTCCCTTTTATACCAGGGTACTGCGCTAACATATAACGCATTCCGTGGTTCGAAATGAAAACAGCATTGTCCAGCTTTCTCACCAGATCTTCCCTGAAAGGAATGTAGCCATTGTTTCGTTCGTCATAAAGATCATAACCGTGAAATCTCACAATTATTTTTTTGAAACCGTATAAGTAGGGAACCAGTAAACTGCTGCCTACACCCCAGTAAAAGTATAATATTGTATTCTCCTTGTCAGGAAGTTGGTTCAGTCGCTTATAAAAATCTCCCTTAACCATCAGCTCCGTTTTATTCACGCTGTCCAGAAATTTAATTAGCTTCTCACGCGATCGAAAAACTCCCTGTCTGAAAAATTCCTTAAAGTAGGTTTTGAATCGCGGTGAGATTAATGCCCTTAATCGCTTTAATTTCAAATACGGTTGATAAGAAAAGACAGGTGGCCACACTTCTATTCCATTTATTTCATCTACTCGATCGTTTCCGGTATAGATGAATGGAACTATTGCCACCTCATCAAAAGCGTATTTGATAAGCAGGAGTTCATTCTCCTTCCATTGCTGCCTGTTAGAGTAAGGGAAACGGGTAGTTAAGAAAATGAGCCGGCTCACTTATTAAACAAAGGTGATTCAAAAGTAAACACAAGCGTTTCCCGGAGAGCAGGATGGCGCCTTATCGCCCTTCTGAAAAACCATTTACCAGGGTCGTTATTCTGACAATACTCAAACTCCACAGGCTGCCAACCAGCCTGAAGACCAACCTTGGCGAGTGTATAAGGAGTAAACCAAAAGCGGTGATCAGAATTAATATACTCCTTATGCAACCTTGCCATTCTGAAATTCATCAGGCAGGTTGCATTAGGTACAGATATGATTATGGCGCGAACATAGGAACCGTATTTCTCAAGCAAACGTTTTAAAAAGTCAACAGGATTGTCAACATGTTCTAAGATCTCTCCCAGCAACATAATGTCCCAACGTTCGGCGGTTATTGCGGCAAGAGGTTCATCATTTATCACATCATGCAAAAAAAGATCGGGGAAGGAATGGTTAGCCTTGAAGTATGCTATTGCTTCTTCGCTTATATCTACACCGATCACTTTTTCAGCTACGGCTAAAAGCCTTTTATGCAGCCATGTATTCGCCTTAATCTTTCCTTCAACAAGTGGTATGTGGTCTGCAAAACCAATGTGCACTATGCGCTTACTTTTACATTTTTCTATAAGGAGAGTCAACCTGTCTTTATTAGCACCTCCGTTACTTACCGGAAAAACCAATGAGTTTGAAAATTTACTGCCCTTAAGAAATGGTAGAAAAGCGGGATCGATCTTCATTGAGCTTGATTTGTCAGACCTTGAATATTGATTTATACAATTTCAAAATTCTGTGTTTTCTGTGAAATTTTTTGTGATCTGCCTCCAGGAGGCCAAGCGCCACCATACGTTCTTCTTCGTTCAGCGGGCAGTTCGGATGC
The DNA here is from genome assembly GCA_023422565.1 of Bacteroidota bacterium. Classification (GTDB taxonomy): domain Bacteria; phylum Bacteroidota; class Bacteroidia; order Chitinophagales; family Chitinophagaceae; genus Ferruginibacter. The sequence goes on from JAFAGR010000031.1 coordinate 23,822, forward strand.
TGAAGCGCCGTTTTTATTAAACTATATTTCAAATTAACTTTGGCATATACATCATCCTTGTACTTTTCACTTGCAGGGTGATCCCTGTTCCATGACACATCACCCTCAATGAGCAGGATAGGATATTCGGCTGCAACCTTCATCCAATATTCTGCATCCCCAAGTTGATTTAAACCTGAGAAACCTCCGGTAGACTCAAACACACTCCGGCGAATGATCACGGAAGTTGGCGCATTGCCAAAAAGGAAGTTGCCCTTTAAAAATGATGTTGTATAGCTTTCTGCCGGAGACAACAAAACAGGAAAAGGCTCCTCTTTCAATCCTCTCTTTGCAAGGCCCAAAGCCGCAGAAGGATGGTCTTCCATTCTGTCTACCATAATATTCAATCCATACGGGTAAAGTACATCATCTGAATCCAGATATTTCAGGTACACACCTTTTGCGTATGACGCGGCTTTATTTCGATTGGGATAATCGGAAAGGTTTTTACTGTTAACAAACACCCGAACCCGGCTATCCTGTTGTTCGAACCGCCGCGCAACTTTCAGTGACCCGTCTTGTGAGCAATCATCAACAATTATCAGTTCCAGATTTTCATAATTGCAGGTCAGAACACTTTCAATTGCTTCGGCGATCAGTGCTTCCCGGTTGTAAACCGTCATCAGTACACTGACAAGTGGATTGCTGTTTCGCATCAATTATTTGTTAATCCTGATTTTCTTTACAAAAAAGTAGCAATCAATATAGGTTCTTATTTGTTGAAATTTTCCTCGCTTCAAGCCAGACATTATAAACCCGGCATACCGTTTTAATCTGGTTCGCCTGATCTTCGCAATTTCAAACGAAGTAAGTTTACATTTCGGATCGAGCAGGTATTTCCATTTTATTCTTTCTCCAAACCTTATATATTTCTTTTGGTCAGACAGTTCCTGATTGGCGTGGCGCCTCTGCCAGACAAGGCCGGAAGGCAAAACTACCACGGGATAATTAAGCGCGATACGGTACCACATATCAGTATCGCTGATCATCCTACCCTCATCAAATTTTCCCAATCCAAAAAATGCATCCCGCCGCAAAATCGCGGTTAAAGGGCCTCCATGAAACAAACCTTCACCAAAAAAATGACAGGTGTATGCATCCCGCGGTTCAAGGCAGATCGGCAGAGCCTTGCCACGCCTTTCTGCGAGGGAAGAAAAACCGGCGCCTGCCTGAGGAAATTTCTCCATTGATTCAACCATCGCTTCCAAACCATGCGAAAAGATCAGATCGTCTGAATCTACATACTTTATATACTTTCCCCTTGCGAGTTCCGCCGCCCGGTTCCGGTTAGGATAGTCGCCAAGATTATGCTTGTTAACATATACGGTCACTCTGGTATCGCTTAATGCGTACTTTTTCGCAATATCGGCAGTTCCATCGGTTGAAGCGTCGTCAACAATAAGAAGTTCAAAATCTGTGAATGAAGAAGAAAGCACACTTTCAATCGACTCCGCAATTAACGCTTCACGATTATAACTTGTCATTAAAACACTTACCAGCGGCATCAGATATTGATGATCGTTTCGTAGCGCGCAAGCACACTTTTAAGTTGTTCAACCTCATCATGGCTCATCTGAGAACGATAAGAACTACGCACTTTAAGCGCCCTTGCAGCAAGCAGGAAAAATGCAATTCTTTGAAGCCAGTACCGTCGCTTTTTCAGTGAACCGAGAATTCGCAGAAAGGTGAAAACCCTCCGATCGGCAAATGGAATCACAGCGAAGTGGGAACGAAGGCCTTCCAGTGAATTTTCGGGAAGGTATCCGCACTTATTATAATAGGAAATTAACTCTCGGGAAATGTGATATAATAAGATCTTTTTTTGTGGATTATTCAGACGGGGATGCGCCAGGTAACGGATTTTCTCGCTGACCCGATTTGCGATTTTTACGGGATCAAAATGACTGTCGCTTATTCGGGAAGATTTTGGGTTACGCCTGATAAAATTATCGGGCAGTGCCTTTGCCTTAATATAAGCAGGGTTTGAAAGTAAAGCATGTACATGAAACTCCCAATCCTGCCCTGATAATAGATTCTCGTTAAAGATTACGCCAGCTTGTTCCAAAAAGCTTCTTCTCCACATTCCCCCCGCAGTATGCCATACGGGATCTCCCGATAAAAAGCGGTCAAGATCCCGTTCTTTAGTAAACCTGTTCCAAAGTACCGGGGTATCAGCCGGGGATGAGGTGAAAAAAGCCGAGGAGAAAACATAAAGATCAGCCCCGGCATTTTCTTCTATCATTTTTAAGCGACCATTTATACAATCTGCCGCAAGCAGATCATCAGAGTCGAGAAACATAACCCATTCGCCCAAAGCATTTTCAAAGCCTATGTTTCTGCATGTACACGCTCCCGACGGAAACCTGTTTCGCTGAAAAATCTTTATGCGTGAATCCTCATGCTGTAACTGCTTTGCTACAAGAAGTGTATCATCGTCGCTTCTATCATCTACAATTATCCATTCGATATGGTCTCCGCTTTGCTGCCTTATCGTTGCTGCAGTTTGCTGCAACAACTCCGCACGATTGAAAGTTGGGGTTATAATACTTACACTAATCAAAATCCGCTTTGTAAAATTTGTTGATGAAGAAGGTACTGCTGCTCTGCGGACATGAAAGTTAAATAGCCACTGTTGCTATGCATCTTATTGCGAAAATCTCCACTTGAAAATACTTTCCGGTAAATGCGGCCCGGCAAAAGAAACTTTGAAGATAAATTATTCAACCTTTTCAAAAAGCGGAACGACTTTGTAGAAGATCCCTCTCTATCACTATTAAGTTGAAGGCTTGAACTAAGACGATCAGGAACGCTTATCCCTTTAGCAAGCAAGCGGTTCCATTCCCGAAGTATGGAATGTACAAGAGCGCTGCTGTAACGCGATTCATTTTTGACTAAGGAATTTTCGAATGTATCAATAAGCATCTCAAACCTTTGCAAGGCTACAATTCGTTCATAATGCGCATCGCTTATTTTATTATAACCGGCACTTCGCCTTATCAATACATCTGTAGTTTGAGAAAACTTTTTGTATAAAGGTTTTTTAGAAAGAACATCTACATGAAAAAACCAATCCTGATAGGAAAGGGCTTCTTCCCTAAACCTCACTTTCCTGCTTTTCAAGAAGCTTGTTTTCCAAATAACACCGCAAACCGGCCACACCACATCGATACTCAAAAATCGAAACAGGTCATCTTCCTCGTTGAATGTATTCCAATAACGATCTGCATTTAAAGGATGTTCGAAAAAAATGGCAGACTGAAAAACGAAGAAGTCAAATTCAGGCCTTTCACTTTCCATAATTTCAACCCGGTTCTGCAAACAGTCCTGAAGCAAGAGATCGTCAGAATCGAGGAACATCAATCCTGCTCCTTTCGCTGCGTTCAGACCTGCATTTCTACACTTACCGGCTCCCTTTGTTCCTTCACCTTGCCATAACACCCGTATACGTTTATCCGTAGCCTCCAGTGCAGCGAGGTACTCCCGGGTTGGCGGATCTGACCCATCATCTGAAAGAATCAATTCCCAGGTTTCCAGGCTTTGTCTTAATACTGAATTGACTGTTTCTTTTAATAATTCCAACCGGTTAAACACCGGTATGATCACCGAAATTGACACGCCTTTATCCAAGTCAGTTTAAGATTTCCGACAATAATCTTCTCCTTCGTTCTTCTGAAAAGAGGGAACCAATTATTTCTGAATTACTGCGTTTTTCCTCAATAGATAAAGGAGCAAGAAATTCATTAAAGGAAAGTTTGGAGATGCTCTCAATATCAAAAACTTTGACGCCATTTCTCAACATCAAGTCGTATACGGAAGACCTGCGATTCAAAAATACTTTCTTACCCATATAGATGAAGGAAAAAGTATTTGCACCGGCCTGGGAACGGTGGTGATTCATTAACACTGCATCAACTTCCTTCAATAAATCCAGATATTTATCTAAAGGGATAAACGTCTGCATGCCGTCAAATTTATTCCCAAATAATTGTTTCCCTTTCCTGAGAATGTGCCTCTGGTAATTTTCATTACCATAGCTGAGAGGTGCAACCAAACGAAATTCTTCTGCAGCAAATTTTTTCAGCAGATCGAATGCTTCCAAATGATTGTTGGTATAGGTGGCGGAGTTACCTAACCAAATAATTGTTTTGTCACCTTTAAAAGAAATTGCTTCATCAACTTTTATATTCTGCAGTCCTAGATCATAGAAGAAATCACGGTAACCTATGCTAACAGCATATTCTTCTTCGATCCGGCGTATATCATCAATATTCCAATGACAACAAAAATTCAGGCGCTCTAAAAAGGCTTTACGCACCTTCACTTCCCGCTCTTGCCGCCGCCTTATTCTGGAAGATGATTTGAGGTAATAATTTAGTTTGGCAAGAACGGAGCGGGGGTTCCAAACGCGGACAGGCTCGCTCCATCGCTGAATGTGCTTTACATAACGAGACGTAAGCGCACCTAAATTGTATTCTTGAAAATTACCGGGTTGCTCCAAAAAATCGCCTCCCCATAAAAAAAGATAAACCGGAACATTTGCAGGCAATTTATTTATGTACGGTTGAACCGCTTCATTGAACCAATGTACATACACACGGTCATCCCCGGAAATTCCGTTAATAATTTTTTCAAATTCAACAGAGCCATACAAGGCCGATTCACCGTGCACATTCTTTACATATTTTCCTGGAAAACTGAAAGTATAGATGTAGCGGTTTTTGCCGGGCGATACTTCTTCCGCGATTTTTATGAAAGACTCAATAAATTTATCGTCTATCATAATGTGGTAGTTCATAGCACTTATCCCCGGATGCGTTCGATCGCGAAGCTCGGCGACTCTTTGTAGTTAACCGTAATAAATTTCAACCGCCAAAAATCAGTCAGGCACAACTCATGCACGGCCTCAATAACACCGTAGCGAACGTTACCCACCCAATTGCCCTGTATATAGTCGTGCCCCGCGATAATTCCTGAGGGCTTAACTTTTCGCTTTAATATGTCCAGTTCAATAGCGGTCTGTTTATATCGATGATCTGTATCAAGATACACCCAGTCGAAATAATTATCGGGAAATGTAGCAAGAACATCCTGGGAAAATCCGAGGTTTATTTCAACCCGGCCTTCGGATATTTGCGTAGAAAATTTCTCCTCAACCTCCAGCTTTAATCCATCATGGTATCTGCTTGCATCCCCCCAGGCATCAACGAGGTGAAGTTTCTTTGGTTGAGTAAGCTCAAATATTTTGGTGGAAAAGTCTCCGCGGTTCACGCCGATTTCTGCAACCACGGCATTCTTGGGCAGCTCAAGAAGCAGGTCATGTCTGTTTAAAAGAAAGCGTGTATTTTCAATATGCTCTTTTTTAAGATCTACTTTCGGAATGGTAGCGTCTTCAACACGGCGTCTTTCAAGATCGGCCACAATAAAATCATGCGGGTCTCTCAGGCTGGTAGACTGCTTGATTATATCTTTTATCTTTTTCTTCATTGTTAATCTATTACTGAACACTCCAGGATGTGCCGGAATAATGATGCACGCCCCATGCGCGATGAGTGAATAATTTTACATCGCTCTGATTTTCCACTTCAAACAAAGGATAATGTAACAGGCCGTCCCACGCCATGGTATGAATGGATTGATTTATTCCCACCCCTATAGAATACAGGCCCGGCGAGAGGTTGGCGCCATTTATCTTAGCCCGCACAGTGTGTGATCCTTCGGGAAGAGTCAGGGGAAAGCCATCGTCCAGGCTGAAGGCAATGCCCGTTTTAACACCCTCTGCGTTAAAAACAGAAACACTGATGTTAGCATCTTTTACCGCTGAAGAAACGTTGAGTTTTATCAAAATTTCCGGCGGAGTTTGCATGGAGAGCTTGGGAATCCGATCTGCGCTTTCGGCAATGTAAACGTCTTCAATTTGTACCGGCGAGTTGCTGTTATTGTACACCCTGTACTGTTCAACAGGTGGGCGCAACTCCTTGTCGTAACCTGTTTGAAAATAATGTTGAATTACTTCGTGGGCAGATCCGATTTTTTCTATGCCGCCATTATTCAACAATATACCCTGCTCGCATAATTGTGAAACTGCAGACATGTTATGGCTCACAAACAAGACCGTTCTGCCCTCTCCCCTGCTCACTTCGCCCATTCTTCCAAGGCATTTTTTTTGAAACTCTGCATCTCCCACGGCGAGCACTTCATCCACAATTAAGATCTCGCTTTCAAGATGGGCGGCCACTGAAAATGCAAGCCGGACATACATACCAGAGGAGTATCTTTTTACAGGTGTATCAATATAGCGGTCAACTCCGCTGAAACTTACAATCTCATCAAGCTTACGCGAAATTTCTTTCTTGCGCATTCCTAAAATTGCACCGTTGAGAAAAATGTTTTCGCGGCCCGTAAGTTCGGGGTGAAAGCCCGTACCCACTTCCAGCAGGCTGGCTATTCTCCCTTTAATTTTTATCTTACCTGCGGATGGCGAGGTCACACGGCTCAAAATTTTGAGAAGAGTGCTTTTCCCCGCACCATTGCGCCCGATGATGCCTACAGCCTTTCCCTGCTCTACATCAAAATTCAGGTTTTGAAGGCTATACACCACCTTACTTGCTCCACGTTCCGTTCTCCGGTTAGTTTCCCCTATTTTTAAAAAAGGATCTTCTTTTCCCCGTACACTTGCCCACCATCGGCTAAGATCGTGGCTGATGGTACCGGTACCGATTTCTCCCAGCCTGTAAATTTTGCTTAGATCCCGTACCGAAATTGCAATGCGCGTCATACCGTATCTACAAAGTTTTTTTCCACCCGGTTGAAGGTAACTATTCCTATTAAAAGCGTGAGCAGGGTAAATGCTACCGTGTAAACAAAAAATGTTGTATTCCATTGCCCCTTTCCGAGAAGGGCAAGGCGTGTTGTTTCAAGAATGGAAGTTAATGGATTCAGGTTGAGGATATTTGCAAACTTCGAAGGCGCAGCACTTAAAGGGTAGATCACAGGAGATGCGTACATCAATAGTTGTACTCCGAAAGCAAGTAGAAAACTGAGATCGCGATATTTGGAAGTGAGGGCCGAAATAATCATCCCGCTTCCCAAGCCAAGTAAGCCCATTAAGATGACAAGCGCCGGAAGAAGCAGCAGATAGCCGGTAGGCTGAAAATCATAATCTTTAAAAACAACATAATAGGCCACCATTAAAAGCAACATCAGAAACTGAACACCAAAACGAATGAGGTTGCTAAACACGATACTAACGGGCATGATCAAACGCGGGAAATAAACCTTTCCAAACATAGCGGCATTGTCGCGAAAAACGGTTGACGTTTTCACTATGCATTCCGAAAAATAATTCCAAATCACAATGCCGGTCATGTAGAACAAGGGCTGCGGCAATCCATCTGTACTTATGCCTGCCAGCCTTCCAAAAATCATTACATAAATAAGAGTTGTGAAAAGAGGTTGAATAAAAAACCACAAAGGCCCGAGAATGGTTTGCTTGTAAAAAGATACAAAATCGCGGCGTACGAGCAGCCACAGCAGGTCGCGGTATCTCCATAACTCAGCGAGACGCAGATCGAAAAGCGCACTTCGCGGCACTATTTCCATATCCCATTCATGGTGGTTACCGTGCATACTTAATTTATCAGTTCATTGATATAGCCACCAAATTTTTCCTTATAACTTTCATAACTAAACGCTTCTAACAACTTTTCACGGTTAGGCACAAATCTCTCGGAAGCGCCAAGCATTTCTTCAATTGATGTTTTCAGATCGTCCACACTGTTCGGATTCACAAGTTTCCCAAGTTCTCCATTAAGCAGAGCGTCTGATGAACCGTCTTCATTCCCTGCGATTACAGGCAGGCCGTAGTACATCGCCTCAATAAATACAATACCGAAACCTTCCTTCCTGCTCGGCATTACATAGAGATCGGCCATTTTAAAATGCTGCGGTATTTCTTCTTCGGGTAAGAAGCCAGGTATCACTACCATTCCCTCTAACCCAAGGCTGCGGATCATTTCATCGAGACGCAACTTTTCATCCTCGTCATAAGAGCCGGCTATCATATACCTGATCTCGGGGTTCTTCTCCTTCAACAAAGCCATAGCTTCAAGCACTACTTCATATCCTTTATACCTTTCCTTTGCCGACAGCCTGCTAAGGGTGAACAGGATTTTATTTCCGGCAGTAAAGCCGTAACGAGCCCGAAGTGTACTTTCCACAACGGTATTGGCCGGTAGGGTGAGAAAGGGATCCAGGCAGTTATTCAATACTGCGCAACGTTCTTTTAATAAACCATGAGTTTGAGAAATAACATCCTGGGTAAATGAGCTTACCGATAATATTTTATCACAGGTTTTCAGCATGGAAGTTCGGGTTGAGTTGAGCTTATCCCAAATTTCAATTCCGTGGGCGAGAAGCATTACCCGGGTGCGCGGTGAAACTTTTTTAATTAAGACCCCTGCAGGCAGAAGGTTGATGTGGCTAAGAATTACCAGTTTTGCCTTCCTGCCTTTTTTCATGCTGTTTGCAATGAATCTTATCTTTTTTACACGGAAGCCTAAAAAACATTCATTAGGAAAATAAGGATTTTCGGCTGCATTCTCCGGAGTATCGTACATACTGCTTATGGCAATGCTTTTATTATTCTCGGCGCCATACTCAAATAAGGCCTTGCCCGCCACTTTGCACACCTTCTCTATGCCGCCCGTGGCGGAAAATGTTTTTAAAGTAAGAAACAAGATATCAGGCATAATAGGTGCTGCGAAAGCGCTTGCTATTTTTTTAACTCCAGTAACAGTACAGACAGCAGCTTACTCCAGTGTAGCTTACCTGCTTTAAACTTTTCAAAATTTGCTTTTGTTTCACCTGAAGAAGCAGAAAGTGTGTCTTTTACATATTGACTGCTGCCCAGCCATTGAGCAAATGGAAAACTAAATCCCATTTTTCTCCTGCTGTATATTTCAGGGTCGAGATCATCCTTGAAACTGTCTACCAGCATTTGCTTGTTATGTGATCCCGAATACTTCGTACCCGTATTTAAACTCATTGCAAAACGAATCACATCATCGTCAAGAAAGGGAACTCTTATTTCAATACTTTGCGCCATCCCCATTACATCTGCATCCCTCAACAATTGATTTTGCATATAAAGATGAAACTCCATCCAACTTGCCGTGTTTTTGTGCTCCAGATTAAACAAGGGATTGTATACCGGCAAATCGGAAAGAATATTCCAAATTTCTTTCTCTGTTGCCCCGAGTTGCCGCGCAATACCATAGGGCGTAAACTGGCCCCGAAGAAAAAGATACAGACCCTTTATGCCCCCGAGTTTCAGGTAAGACATTCTGTTTATTTGCTTCACACTACTTTTCAGACCGGCGTTCAGGCCCATGCCCGGCACTTTCTGCAAGTACGAGGCAAGTTTCATTCTCTTGAAACTGGGATAACCTCCAGATAGCTCATCTCCCCCGATACCGGATAAAACTGCTTTCAAACCGGATTGGCGGGCGTACCGGCTAATGAACCAGGTATTAATACCATCGCAGCCGGGCATGTCCATCGCAGATACAAACTCAGGAATACATTCGTGAAATTCAGTTTCGGTAAGCAGGTGTTGGTATGAGTTACATTGAATTCGATTTATTACCAGATCCTGGTATCTTTTCTCCGAATAGCGCTCTTCGTTGAAATATAAGGATAATGTATTGAGCCGGCTCTTGTTGATCTTTGATGCAACAGTGGCAATAATGCTCGAATCAAGTCCGCCACTCAGAAACACGCCTATGGATGCATCCGAGATGAGATGCCTTTCCACCGCCTGTTTCATTAATCCAGAAAGTTTGCTGCTTGCGTTGTGACGGGAAAGACTGTGGTCAGAAAAACTGTAATGCGCGAAAGATTGGAGGCTACTTTTGTGCGTTCGGTAACTGTATTTAAGAAAAAAGCCTTTTTGCAAAGGCGTTACGTTTGAAAGAGTTGTCACCGGCTCCGGTATGTGACCGAAGGCCAGCAGGTAAACCGGCCAGTTTCGGTTCTGTTGCGGAAACAAACCTACAGACCTGAGAGCCCTGATCTCAGAGGCAAATATGAGTCCTTCTTTCATTAATGAATAATAAAGAGGCTTCATACCTGAAGTGTCTCTCACCAGGTACAGTTCTTTTTCAAGATCATCCCACAAGGCGAAAGCAAACATTCCCTTGAAACGCCGGAAACATTGTGTATGCCACTGCGAGAAGGCAGCGAGTATAACCTCTGTATCGGTGTGATTGTGAAACACGTGGCCAAGACCGATCAATTCTTTTTTTAATTCCGGAAAATTGTAAAGTTCACCATTGTAAGTGATCGTGAACCTGTTTGCATAATGCATGGGCTGATGGCCTGCATCGGAAAGGTCCTGCAGAGCCAGCCTCCTGTTACCCAACACTAAATTGCCCGTAGGTTGGCTAAATATTCCTCCATCATCCGGACCTCCATGCACGAGACAGTTGCACATGGATTGAACCATAGTTTCAAGTTCGGAAATAGGATGATGATTACTGATAATGCCTGCTATCCTACACATTGGCTACTTGCACCGCCTCCTCCTCTTTTTGACGTGCATATCGGGAATAATTTGCCTGGAAATCAATATAGGTGTCCACAAGTCCGTCTTCAAGCTCAATTACAGATTGCCAGCCAAGCTCCTGAATTTTGGCGACGTCCAGCAATTTGCGCGGTGTGCCATCAGGCTTAGTTTCATCAAAAATGAGTGAACCTTTAAAGCCGGTGATCTCTTTGAGTAAAAGTGCCAGCTCCCGGATGGTATGATCCATCCCGGTTCCGATATTAATAATTTCAGGAGAATTATATTTCTGCATCAGGTAGTAACAGGCCATAGCCGCATCATCTACATGAAGAAACTCCCTGCGTGGTTTACCGGTTCCCCAAACTGTAACCGAAGTATTGCAATTGACCTTAGCTTCATGAAATTTGCGGATCAGAGCCGGCAGCACATGCGCATTTTGCAGGTGATAATTATCGCCGGGGCCATACAGGTTAGTGGGCATTACGCTAATGAACTTACTTCCGTACTGGCGGTGATACGCCTGGCACATATTTATGCCTGCGATCTTGGCAATGGCATAAGGAGCATTGGTAGGCTCAAGAAAACCGGTCATCAGGTAGTCTTCCTTGATAGGCTGCGGAGCATTTTTCGGGTAAATACAACTGCTTCCAAGAAACAACAATTTTTCCACCCCGGTTAAATGCGCGGCATGAATGATGTTATTCTGAATAGCAAGATTGTCGTAAATAAAATCTGCAGGAAATGTTTGATTGGCCATGATGCCCCCTACTTTTGCAGCGGCAAGAAACACATACATCGGCCTTTCTTCGTTGAAAAACTCCAATACAAGAGCCTGGTCGCGCAGATCGAGTTCCGAAGATGTTCGCGTGATAATACTCAGGTAGCCCTTGCGCTTAAGTAACCTCACAAGCGCACTACCAACCAGACCAGTGTGACCGGCTACATAAATTTTGTCTGTGATTTTCATAATACAGTTATTATCGCGAACAAATGGACAACTAAGTTAAGGCAATCGTCTTGAAATATTGTTGAAAATCCCGATATTTTTTCCACCTTAAGAAACGTTTCAGGCTTGGCGAATTCAACCGCCAATCGCTTTAGACAGGTCTGCTTTTAAAAAAGTTGCCGAAAGGGTAATATCCATGCTGTTTATAAAAACTTTAGCGCGGTTACCTGCAACCTCAAGCACAATTCCTTCATAATTCATCAACACGCCCTGCTTCACAAAAACCTTATCATTTACCGCAAAATTGCCATTCGATACCTCTACATCTGAAAATTCTCTGAGAAATTTTCTAATTGTTTCAATTTCCGATTCGCGTACCCGGGCCGGTTTACCCAGCCAATAAACAAAGTTCAGTACACCGTCAAACTGTTTCACATCCCATTTTGCAGTCTCCGGAAGCCTTACAAATACGTAGCCTTTAAACAGGGGTTCACGAATAACTTTCTTGCGATCGCTCCACTGCCGGGTTACCCGGTTAAGCGGGCAGTAATTCTCCACACCCGCGGCCATCAGCTTTTCTGCCACTTTCTTTTCCCACCGTGGGCGGGTATATACCACGTACCAGTTCTTCTCTTCCGTCATGGGCAAAGCTTCGCTAGTCCTCAGTCACAGTCATTTCTGTAAACTGAAGACGATAAACAGGTGCCCGTCGCTATTATTCGCAACCACCGGTTACATTTTGCGGAACAGGCGTTTTATTCTTCCAACAAAGCCCCAAAGGCTTTTGTAACCCGGAAACTTTTCATCGGTTGTATAATAGCCTCCGGTTTCCCCTCCGTATCCATAACCATAGCCGTATCCATATCCATAGCCATATCCGTAACCGTTGCCATAACCGCCAAAACCATAATTAAACAGCGAAACTCCACGTGGTTTAATTCCGTTAAACACCACGCACATGTTATTGAATTTATCTTCCTGCTTCAGGCTTTGAAGCAGCTTTAGAAATACTGAGGGGGTAACCGCATGTCGAACCACATAAATTGTGGTTTGCGCGTAAATATTAAGAAGCTGCGCATCTGTAACCGGGCCGATCGGGGCTGAATCGATTATAACATAATCAAACCTGTGCCTGAGTTCCTGCATCATTTCGGCAAACTTCGGCTGCCCGATAAGCTCGGTGGGATTTGCCGGTATAGGGCCTGCGGGAACCAGGTATAAATTATTGAAAGCTGTTGGTTTAATGATCTCTTCAAGGCTCGCCTTGCCAACCAAAAAAGTACTTATCCCGGGACTGCGATCAATACCAAGCTGCTTGCTGATCTTCGGCTTCCGAAGATCCATTTCCATCAAGGCTACCTTCTTTCCATTCAAAGTTATACTGAGAGCCAGGTTAGTGGCAATAAAACTTTTCCCTTCGCCAGACACGCTTGACGTGACCAGGATGGAATTATCGGCTTCGCTTAATCCTAAAAAGCCAAGGTTTGTACGCAATGTTCGAAACTGTTCGGCAACAACCGTGCGCTTACCTTCAGCAATGGCAATGTTATCTCTATTTGGAGCTTGTATAATTTCTCCAACCACAGGCACCTCAGTTTTATTTTCTATTTGCGAACGGAACATCACTTTGTTGTTGAACTGTTCCTGTATTTGAACATAAAGGATAAAGGCGAGCAGCCCGATGATGAAACCAACCATGTAATAGTTCTTCGGGATTGGCCTGATCGGTCCGGATGAAGAGCCGCTTTCCAGAATACGCAGGTCAGGAGATGTTGACGCCGACGAAAGGGCCGTTTCCTCCTTTTTTTGCAGGAGATAGGTATATATCTCATTTTTTATTTCCTGTTGCCTGCTTATTTCCAATCTACCTCTTTCCTTCTCCGGCACGAGGCTCAGTAACCTGTCATTCTTCGCAATATTTTCATTAATGCTTCTCTTTTCGGTAAGGTAATTTGCCCTTATGTTTCCGATATTTTCCACAATATCTTTCTTGATCCGGCCAACTTTTTCTTCAGCCAGTATTACCGTTTCGCTTTTTTCGCCTGAAATAGCCTTTACCCTGTCCATATCAAATTCTGCCGAATACAGTTGTTGGAGAAGGTTCACCAAAAGCGGATCCGAAACGAGGTTTAGGGAAGGAACCGTTCCCGGGGTGTTCGATTTTCTTTTTACATAGTTTTCTATACTTTGCAGCACATCCAACTGGAGGTCTATCATGCTTTTCTTCTTCTCCAATTCAGCCACATTGTTAAGGTACAAATTGGATTGTGCGCTGAGGTTCGATGCGGAATTTTTTGAAGTATAATCCGCAAAGGTTTTCTCCACGCTGTCCAACTGACTGATCACGGCATCCAATCTGTCTTCAATAAAACGAAGCGTATTGGTTGCAATCATATTCTTGTCTTCTATTCCTTCCTTATTATAGATCTCAAAAAGTTTGTTCAAAATCGCGATTGCTTTTTGAGGAACCGGGCTTTCCAGCTTTACGTCCAAAGCGGTAGACGCATAGGAAAGCGGGGCCGCGCGCAGGCTGGAAATGATTCTCGAAGCTGCCTGGGAAACTGTTCTGAAATCAACAAAAAAGTTCTTCCCTGTCACATTTCGGTTGTACTCCGGGTTTACCCGTAAACGGTATTCTGTGTTACCAATTACCACCGTTGAGCCAAATGGAATATTCTTATCGTTAATAGAGACGGTTTCCTGCTTCCAATTCATGGTGAAGAAGTGCCTTCCGCCTGACTTGATATGTTCTTTATCGGTGGCTTCAAAAACGATCGGCGAATTTGCTCCATACAATTCTTCTTCCTGCACCTTACCCTTGTTGTTCACCGTGGCATACAGATCCAGCTCACGAACTACCTTTTGCATCAAGGAGGTAGACCGTAAAACGATGATCTCGTTTTCAACCGTCTTTTTCTCGCTAAAAATGTTGAGGGCATCCAGTACTTTACTGTCGCTCCCTTTCTGCGGATCTTTAAGAAGCACCTTTGCGGAAGCAACATATATTTTGGTTTGCGAGCGCAGGTACACAAAAGCTACGGCCAGCGAAACGGCGGTGAAAAGCACGAAAATTGGCCAGTAAGGCAGGTACCGGTAAATTACCTGTACAAGTATATTAGCCTGTGGCTTTTCCGAAATAAATTGATCTTCGTTCATGATTGCTGTTAGGGCTAGCGAAGTAAGCGGTCAATAATAATGATGATAAGCGACAGACCTGAGGCTGCAAGTGAAAGTGTGGTTTGCAATCTTTTTCTTCTTTCCTCTTTATCGGCCTTTACCAGGTCAGGGGCTACGTAAACAATATCGTTAGGGCGCAAATAGTACCATTCTGAATTGAATATGGAATGATCTTCAAGGTTCAAACGCTTGATTTCCTTCTTATCGCCACTTTCTCTTATCACTAATATATTATCTTTTTTACCCTCTGCATTCACGTCGCCGCTCAACACAAGTGCATCTATAAGTGAAACATTATCATTTGTAATGGTAAGCACCTGGGGCTTGGCCACGCTACCCATTATGGTGACCTTATGGTTCAAAAAACTCACATTTACGAAAGGCTCTTTTAAATAAGGCTGAAGGTCTGCCTGCAATTTGGCGGTTAGTTCCTTCACTGTCATACCTTCCACTTTTATTTCACCAAACCGATGCATTTTAATCGTGCCTTCAGGGCTTACTATATAGCTGGGCACAGAGGCTGTGGAAGTGCCCGACACTATCGTACTGTTAAACTTAGCATTTTCCTCCGCACTAAGGCTGTTGATGCTTATACCCAGATTGTCCCCGCTTTTGATCTTGCTTTCAAAATTAGGATTTACAAAGGCGGAAATAGTTGTATCCTTTTGCAGGTTTTTAAAGTAAAAAGAATGTTTAGCAGGGCTGCAGGCAGAAAAGAAAATTAATAGACCTGCCGAATAAAGAATACCAGATAATAATTTCATGTGTTTACCGCTACCGGCAGTTTTCTGCTTTTCGTTACATTTCCTCCACAGCCGTTATGATTTTGGGAGATTACAAAAATCGTAAAAAATTATTAATTTAAGTTCAACAATTCTTAAAGTTTGTCGCGAATATTCAATTAAAAAGGCAAACCTTTTCAGGTTTGCCTTTCACTATTAAATTGAATAAAACACTTATGCCGATTGCTCCTGTTTCTTTTTGGCCTGATAGGCTTTTTTTGCTCCAATGCCAATACCGGCAGCAATCAGCAGGCTTAATCCGCCATCAATGGGGCATGCAGGATCTAATGGGTCGCATCCCGGGTCAACCGGTTGAGCAAACCCCATGTTAGGAGCAGCAACCATTAAACAAACGATCACAATAACCACCAATATTCTGTTTAACCACTTCATAGGTTCACTCCTGTTTTGTACAAAATTAATCTTTCCTTTCAATTAATAAACAATTTTAAAAATTGTTTTACGTCTTTGCTCATCTACAATTTGCAATGAATATATTCCGTGTACAAGCATCGGTTTCAGGTCGAGCGAATACAATGCATTGCTTCCGCCATGAACGATCTTGCGACGAAGTATAACCTGCCCGGTGTGGTTCCGAAGTATGGCAGTGTACACTCCCTTCTCCGCATTTTCCATCTTCACTTTCACCTGCCTGTCTTCTTTCACAGGGTTAGGATAAATGGTGATGAGGGATGGGGAGCCGCCAATTGTTGCGGTGGCCACATCACTATACTTCACGTCATTCGCATCGAAGCCATTACTCCTGATGCGGTAGAAGAATGTACCTGTACCCGGCCGAACATCATTGAAACTGTATTCTGATGAATTGTTCGCATCAACCGTTCCGGCTTCTGCAAACACCCGTCCGTTTACAGAACGTTCTACGGTGTAATTGCGGATGTTTACTTCATTATCAACCCTGAATCTTACTCTCACATCCTTACCTACTGTTTCTGCACTCACATCCACAAAGGTCACCGGCACAGGGGCCAGCACCTTAAACACGAGTCGGAATCGGTCTGAGGCTCCGGAAGCATCATTGTTATCTACCGTGAAGTTCACAGTAGAAACACCTTCCAAACTTACCGGCGTGCGGGTTTGGAGATAATTGTCTTCCAGGAAAGCTTCAAGGCCCGGCCTTGCGATATCAGTACCGTTAAATTCAAATTGATATTGCTGCCTACGAACCTGTCCCAGCCTGTAATGTATGGTGTCGGAAACCAATACCTCCGGCCTGCGTTCCACAGAGATCAATTCTCCATCTACCAGTATACCAAGGCTTTCGCTGAAGTTGCCTGCCTTGCGGGCATCTTCGCCATCCACTGCCGGATTATAATCTGATCCAAACTCTGCGCGGGTACCATCTGTTAACACGGCATTGCCCTCGGCATCCAGGCTGAATAAACGCGTGGTCAGCACTTTGCCTGTAAACGGTGCACGGGTAACCAGATTGCTTCCGCTTACTTTGCTGCTTTCCGTTATGGTAATGGATGCAACCGCATTGGTGGTGTACACCATAAATGCCTGGCCCGATTCAATACGTAAAGTGTTGGAAGGATAACTTCCGCCTCCCGGCGTTACAATACCGCTCGGGAATGCAATCGTTTGCCATGCACCATCCACTCCAAGCACGGGATCCCATACATAATAGAATGGCGATAAATTGTTTTTTGTCACCGCGCTGTAATCGAGTGCGGACGGGTATGGATTACCAACTGATATAAACCTGTTTAATCCTGTGCCATTAACCGTTATGTTGCCTGTTTTTATTGGCCCCCCCGTACGCAAGGTAGTGTTGGAAAGATCACCGAAGGTGTTAGCTCCCCGATCTCCGCGAATGTAGGCCATATAACCTTGGGTATTAGACACAGGCCCCATGGTTCCTGGAACGGTAATCCAGCCAACGGTGGCAGGATCGTAGGTTTTTAACGAGGTGAACTGGTTATTCATATCGAAACCGGGACCCGCCGCTGTCGGCCCTACTATTTGCATACCATAACCCGTAGAGGTATAAACCCCGGCCGGCTGGCCCTCCTGCCAGGCCTGGTTGATGGTTTGTGTACCACCAATTGGAGCAGCAATAAAGCGCCATGATTTATTAGCCCCGGAATTGATGAAATTTTCAACAATAAACTTACCTACGCCTGCATAATTGATCGCCACGCCGCCTCCCAGTGCAGATACCTGCGCGGTAGCTGTTGCAGTCGACTTAAGGGTGATCGTATCATTTAAGGTTATGTTGCCGGAAGTTGGGCGAAGCTCACCCAAGATGGTTACATCACGGTGAAGGGTAAAACCTGCCGCATTGGCAACCTGTAGAATGTTCATTGGCGAAATTGTGCCGCCTCCGGTAGGGATAGACTGCGCCACGCCTGCACCCGCGTTAAAGGCCAGCGTACCGTTATTGGTTAATGTACCTTCAACGGCCAGAGTAGACCCTTTCACATTCAGAATCGCTCCCGAATTAATGGTTATTATTCCGCCGGCATCTATCGTAATACTTCCCGCAGTGTTGGTTGTGGTGGTAAGTATCGGATAATTTGGAGCCGCGTTTGGAATTGTAACATTACTGAACTGATCGGGAACTTTAGGGCACCAGTTAACCGCATCCTCCCAGTTTGTGTTCACTCCTTTCCATACATACGCAAGCCCACCCGTTCCCAAGAATTCATCGGAACCGATATCAGGTGTTGAGGCATCACGGGTTTCCCCATCAATGTCCTGATCAAATCCGGCAATCACCTGTGCGCCCCCGTTTATGGTACAATTGGTAGTCGGGTCAATGTGAAGATTGTTTGCCGCCGCATCGACAAAAACGGGTTCATCACCCACCGATGCCAGTTCGCGCGGTGCAAAGCCCGCCTGGGCCTTAAAGGCAGCCAAAGTAGCTATTGGCGTTGTGCCATAATAGAAAATAGGTTGGCTTGCTGTTTGTGCGGCATAAAACAGGTTATTGTTTGATTGGGAGTTGTAACCCGTAAAGGTGGCATTAGACCTCCTCAGTGCGGTGCTCGCCCCCGTTCCCGAAGGCATGGCATAAGTGGCAAAAATGTTATTTCTAAGATCAACAACCGGCGTTCCGCTTTGAATGTTAATAGCGCTCGAGCCGAAGTTGCCTGAACCTGACCCTGCAACCCTTACTGTGTTATAATAAATTTTGGGATTTCCCGATCCGGCAGCATAATCAATTCCAATCAAAGAGTTTGATCCGTTGAGTTGCGTACCCACGGCAGGCGCTACAGCCTGCGTAAGGTCAAGCGAAACCATATTGTTCGCTATGGTTACCGCCACCGGTGAAGTGGCTTGGAATATGCCACGTACCGTAGAGGCAGGGGAATTCTGGCCCGCGAAAAGGCTGTGAATGTAGTTTCTGCGAATATTTACGTCGAAACCGGCCAAACTCCAGATACCCGAAACGGAACCGCTAAGGCCGGCCGCAGTGTAAAGGTTGTAGATCGTGTTTTGAGACATCGTTCTAACGGTAACCGTATTACCGGAACTTGCCGCAAGGCCCGAAATAACGTGCGCGCCGGAAGACGTACCGGATACGCTTAAATCGTGCACCGTGTTTCCTTGTATCAATTCAGAGGTTGAGGCCACGTTTGCATTAGAAAAGAATCCGTGAATTGTTCCGGCCACCGCGCCGGTGATACCGGTTATTGCCAGATTATTGATCTGGTTGTTGCTGAAACTATACATTGATCCGGCGCTGCTGGTGAAGTTTGCACCCATAACCATTGTGGTCACAGCACCTGCCGTTACCGTAAAGTTTGAGATGATGTTGTTGTCGAAATTCAACGTGTTAAAGGTGGCAGAAGCCGGTGAAAAGTAACTTGATACCGATGGTGCAGTTGCGCTACCTCCACCGGCCGACTTACTGAAATTGTTGAAGGTATTACCGTTCACATTCAACACATTGATTCTCGAAGAAACATGGATTCCATAAACCGTGGTGTTAGACGCACTGGCATTCACCATCTGCAGATCGTGAATGTTGTTGTTGCTCAAAACCAGTGTGGCAGGTCCCGGATTGCTGGCATAATTGTATATAATTCCCGTCACCGTTACGTTCCCCACATTTCCGAGCATTAGGTTTTTAGCCTGGATGTCATTGTTTAGTATGCTCACGGTGTTAGTGGTTCCATTGTTACCTATCTTGGTATCGATACCAAAAGTGGATTGCGCAGTAGTAGCGCCACCTTCCAGGGTTATTGTATTGTAGGAAATAGTTGCATTTGCGTTCTCGCTAAAATCATTGAAAATTCCTCTTAATGCGGTAAGGGTATTACTTCCTGTGCCATCATTATTATTGATAATGTTATGGGAAATGTTTATTCCCCACTGATTTGCCGTGGTAATTCCTGTAGGTGCGCCACCTGAAACAACATTGCGGCCAAAGTTAATTATCTCGTTGCCTGTTTCAGTAATAGTACCGCCCACGTCATTACCTTGATCGCCCAATGTATATGGTGCAGGCGCAGCGTACCCGTTTAGCGCAATGCCTGTATTCACTTCACGAATGATGTTTCCGTAAAACTTGTTACCGGAGTTTGTACCGAACGTACTTGCAGGGACCAACGCCGTAGTAGCAAAGTCAGGCGTTGAGTTAGCCACCAAAATACCCGTTGCACCATTACTCATTGGCGAAAGACCCGAAGTGGTATTATCTCTGCTTAAAGTGATATTACAATTCTGAATGGTGTTGTTTTTAGCACCGTCATTGTTTGTACGCTTGAAGAGCGCAAAACCGTACTCCATAAGCGGCCCGGGCCCGCCGGAATTGTTCACCAGGTCTTCTGCCAGATCTATCTGATCTATCGTTACATTGTCTACCCCTACCAATGCCCAGATACCATCCGGAGTAGCGCTGTTTGATTGGTAAGTGCCGCCGGAATTCTCATAAGCGATGAGTTTCGGGTTTGCACCTGAGCCTGATCGGGTAAAGGTGATTGTATGCCCGTAAATACGAGTGCTGTCGTTAAGTTTTTGGCTTCCCAGCTTCAAACCGCCTATAGGCACCACTTCCTCATAATTTCCGGGAGCTTCAAGCGTCACGTTGTCGCTAATAGATCGATTGTTTAATGCTTCTACAGCCGTAGCGAAAGAAATAAAATTAGTACAGGAAGCCGGGCCCATACCAATGGTGTAATTACCTGCCATCGGGGTTTGATCGTAGGTAACATTTACAAAGGGAGAATATGCAGATTGGCATCCATTATTGTCTGTTATGCGCACTCTGTATCGCCCGATAGAGGTTACGTTGTAAGAGCCCAAAGTAGCGCCCGGTATGGGCACCCACACATTGTCAAACGGAATATCATCGTATTCCCACTGAAATCCGGAAGGATTAATGGTACCGCTTCCTTCTACCACGTTTGCAGAGAGGTCAGTAAAGCCGCCCTCACAGAAAAACGGAATGCCCAGGATATTGACCGTTGGCGCGGTGAATGCCACCACAGTAAGTGTTCCCGTGCCTGTACATCCATTACTTCCCGTAACCACTACTGAATAGTTACCTGCAATAGTGGCGTTGTAAGTGGGCCCCGTTCCTACAGGTGTAGCTCCTCTCAGCCATTGATAATTGGTAATGGTTCCGGCCGCAAATGAAACATCAGCCGTCAACAGGGTTGATGTAGCGCCTGCTGTACAGAATCCTGCAACTCCCGTAATAGTAACTATAGGAGCGCGGGTTAGCGTTAATGTGAATGATGAGGATGATGGAAGGCATGGGCCTGCTCCATCAGGATCGTTTGTGGTTAACGTAATTATCACCGAGCCTGCAGAGGTGTCTGCAGCCGAGGGCGTATAAGTGGTTGCCGTGCCATATACTCCGCCACCGTTGAAGGTGCCGGTTCCGGACGTACTCCATATTGCCGAGGAGGCTGAACCACCGATACTGTTTACCTGCGAATTGAGGTTATAACTGGCAACGCTCGCGCAAATAGAAGTATTGCTACCCGCCAATGATGTTGGAGGGTTTGCACAACCAGAGATACCGAAATATGCCTCAATAATATCGTCACCTGATGGAGCGTAGGAGTACGTGGGAACAGCTCCTACCGAAATACCGTTGATCAGAACATCCAGTATAATGTAACCAGGGTTAGGGGTAATTGTAAAATCTATCGTATCTCCGCACGGAACCTCCAACACGTTAAATGTACCCGGGGGGCTTATGGTTCCGTTCGGTCCGGGGGCAATATCCATATTCCATATATTTTGGCCGACAGTTTTTACAGGCGAAGTTGTTTGGCAGCCATTATTAGTGGTCACTCGAACTGTATAATCGCCAAATTGGCTAACAATGAGGGTATTGCTGTTTCCGCCAACAGGGTTGCCATTTCGGAACCATGCATAGTTAGTAATAGTTCCGGTGGCTGTAGCAGTTAAGGTAATGGGCGCGTCAGAACAAACAGTGTTCCCACCGCTGATAGATACCACCGAAGTGTCAAATACAGTAACGGGAAAATTCGGACTTGTTACATTGACGGCCGGACATGGTGGAATCGCAGGTCCTATCATTTGTACCGTAATATTGGCCCCATTCGGAATCGATCCGGGCGCAAAGCGTGTTATAATACTATCCGGGTGGGGAGTGGCAAAATATGGAGTTCCATTGATAAACCAACGATAAGCGGGGGTAGCCCCTCCGTTTACGGGTACCGCCTGAAAGGCAACCTGCTCGTTCTGGCAGAAAGAGGAACCGTTTAAGGCCGTAATTGACACAGATGCTGTTAAGTTAGTTGCAGAAAGCGTGGTTGTGGCAGTTCGAACGCATCCCACACCACCCGTTGCTGTAGCCGTATATACTTGCGGTGCACTTCCCGGCGATGAAAAGAATATTGTATCTCTAACGCCAAGCGCTTGCCCTGCATAGGCGGTATACGGGCCTGGCCATACCCGGGTATAAAGATTTGTAGTCGGGCTGAATGTTACAGGCGCACGGGCGATACCTGAAACCCTAACATTATCTAACAACCAGCCAAAGTAAAGCACGCTTACATCTGATTTGATACGAAAGCGAACCCGGAAATAGGGTTGGTTTGCCCAGGTACTTAAATCTACCGCCTCTTCCTTCCATAAATCTGAGGCTGGCCCTGCTCCCGGGTCACTTGCAGAAGATGCAAACTGCGCATCCCAATCGGAATAGCTTGATTGATTAAAGCTGACGGTTCCACCGTACACAGCCCCACTGCCAAGATAAGCTGTGGAAGGAAATGTAGTCCAGGATACGCCACCGTTTGTAGAATACTCCACGCGTCCGAAATCAAAATTAGAAGTTGCAGAGCCTTCGAGTGCAGCAATATGATGAAAAGAAAGAACCGGGTTGGTGATACCCGTCAAATTAATGGTATCAGAAACATAACCGTAGTTACTTGCGTCGGAAAGTGAATTAATATAAGTTAGCAACACCGAGCTTCCCCCTTCCTGGAAATAGGTTGTATTCTGAGTGGCCGTCATACCTGCTCCGAACATTCTGAAACTCTTTCCTGTATCAATAGGAAAAGTGTTGAATTTTTCCTGGAACAAGGTAACGCCAGGAATTAATCCCCCGTTAACGATCACCGGTTGGTAGGAGTTTGCGCAAACCGATGCATTAGATGGGTTAATAGTTATAGGTGATGGCGTATTGTTAACCGTAACGGTTATCTCCTGATCATTCCGACAGGTACCGTCATTAGCCACAAGTGTATATGTTGTTGTGGTGGTTGGTGTTACGGTAATGGAGTTTCCCGTGAGATTGCCGGGGTTCCAGCTATAGGTGTACCCGCTGTTTCCGCTATTTGCGGTAAGGGTAATAGAATTGCCCGAACAAATTGTACGCAGTGGGCCTGCAGCCGGACTAACGGTTACTGCCGGCGGTGCAGTTACGATGGCCTGAACCGGAACACGTACACCTTCACAAGCCGTGGTCACCTGCCAATCGTAAAAGAAATAATAAGTGGTGGAATTGCCGGTTCCCAAAATGCCACCTATGAGGTTTGCAGCAGGAGCAATTGAATAAGGGAAGCTGTTAGGAGAGAAATCCCTGGTTATCGAAATGTTGAAGCCTCTCTTCACAAGGCGGTAATTTGTACCGATAGGCACACTAAAGTTCAGTGGAATCACCACACCGCCGGGATCTGGCGCCACATTGCCGGTCCATGAACGGCCGGGAAGAGTATTTCCCGCATTATCGGCCAACTCAATAGTGATTGTTCCTGCCGCTAAAGGGAAAATTCTTACAGAAGTAATTGTAAACGCCTGAAGGGCATCGAACCGAATACCGGCCTCACCGGTATATCCGCCGTCTCCACCGTCGGGAGCCGGTTTACCTCCGCTGAGGAACAAACCTCCGGAAGTAGAAGCCGCATAATAAGTAGTTGTTGCATTTATTACCGGTGTGGTAAATGTAGGCCCCGTGCCTAACGCCGCGCCCCCTGTGGGTGTGGCGTACCAACGAATATTTGTACCCGTAGCAGAAAGATTTACTGTGCCCACACCACAGCGGGTTGCGTTTGTACCCGAAACGGTGGGGTTATTTACTATAATGGTAATTGCATTAGAATACTGCGGAACTCCCGCGCTGCATGTCACCTGTAAACGGTAATAACGCGTTGCGCTGATTGTGCCGGTGTTGCTGCTTACCGGGCTATTGGCTGCTCCGAGGTTAGACCATGGCCCGCCCACCCCTACAGTGGAAACCTGCCACTGGTAAACAGTCCCTAAACCAAAGGAATATCCCGTGGAGGAAAGAATGGCGGAACCGGAACCGCAAATCTCATAGGTTGATGCTGAGGCAGTTCCTCCATTTGCCGGGTTAGTACAGTTTGGCGGAGTAAACTCATCAGCCCCAATGTCAGTGGGATTAGGCCTAACCTGGTCATCAATATCCTGAGTGATGCCCGGGATGTTGGTTCCTAAACTGTTAAGCGGTGAGTTAGGAGCAAGATGAAGGTTTGTTGGCGAAGAAAAATTTGGATCAATTGCCACCGAATTCAGATCCTGCCCTGTTAAAGCCTGCATGGCTGCAAGATCTGCAGCAGTACCATCGTCGAACCGGGCAATCATACCGGTGGAAAAATAGTCGTTATAATTAATGGTGGAAAATGCGGAAGAGTTGCCGTTTGAGTAAATTGAATAACGGGAGCCATCCGGCACTTCATTGGCTAAAATATTATTGCGAAGATCCAGGCCCGTAATTGCTGCAGCTCCACCAATCCATATGCCCGCGGTGGAATGGGTGGTACCGGTTCCCAGGTTATCGGTAACCATATTGATGCTGTTCGAATAAATTTTATACCCTCCACCATTATTGATTCCGATACCGGCCGGATTATCATCTTTGGAATCCCACGATCCAAAGCCACCTGTGGCTACATCAAAAATAAAGTTGTTACTTATATTTAAGCCGGAATTGCTACTTGAAGAGTTCAACATTATACCGTAAGCACCCCAAGGTCCTGTAAGCTTAACATCGCTGATGGTGTTCTTTTCAATTATACCATCCTGGATACCGCCCACTACATAAATGCCCACCATTTGCTGCTCACCGGTATTGCCGGAAATCCCGGATACTCCTGTGATGGTGTTTTTGGATACCGTAACACCTAACTGGTTGGATATGTGCATACCCCTCCATCCGATGGAACTGAAGATGTTGTCTTGGACAGTATTCTCAACGTCAAGATTTGAAGACGATACCCCTACTAACGCTATACCGTACTGGCCGTTTCTTATTTCATTATTCGCATAAAGGTTGATATTGTTAGGAGCTTCCGAAACGGATCCCAGGGTAGTACCACTCGACTGGGCGATCAGGAGCCAGGGCGCCGTGGGAGAGCTACCTTCCACCTTGCAGTTCATAACCACGTTGCCGGTTGCCGCATTTGCAGCAGAAACACTGGCCACCCAAATTACCGAGGTTCCGGTACCCTGGGTGGTGTTGTTTCGAATAGTAAGATCTCGTGTTCCCGAGGTTAGCGATCCGTCAATTACCACATTATCTGCACCATTTAACTTTATAATTGCACCGGTAAGATTCCCCTGAATCATTCTTGCCCCACCCTCCGGCTTAATTATTATTCCCGAATAATTTGCAGGTGCTATGCTCGAATTTAATACTGCTGTGGCTGTTTCTGTGGTATTCCCGATGATGGATACCGTAATTGTGACCTGGTGAGTGCCCGCATTGATCGCATCAAAAGCAGCCTTCAACGTAGGATACGTTTGCACGGGAACACCGCCGGTCGAGTTGACCCTTACGTTCTGGGCCTGCAACGCCACAGTTGTACCCAAAATTAAAAGCACAACAAATACCGATCGCGAAAGGATGGATCCTGCGGCCTTTAAGCGGGAGTAAACATTGTTCATAGAATATGTGTTGTTAGTGGTTGTACAATTTTGTGTCATCAACTTCGTGTATGCCATCGGGTTAGGTTAGCTCAGTTACAGTATTTACATAGGTTTGAAGCATGCCGGGGCATGCTTTTTCTAAAAACATTTCTATCAGTTTTGGGTTGGGTAATAATCAACGGGGTACCGGGTTCTTTCCGAATAAATATTTATTCAAAAAGCGGCCATGAAAATAACACTTTTTAAGCAATTTTTAGGAATTCTTTAAAAGATTACAATTATCTGAATGATATGTGGATAACTGGGGGAATAACGAATTACGATTTACGAATTACGGTTTGGCCGTATGACGAGGTGCATCGCGTCTGTACGGAATTATTATCGAACGATCACCTTCAATCTTTTCCGGTATTTCTTCCCCTCTATCACCAAAAAATACGTGCCCTGCGGGAGCATTCTCCCCGGTCGAACGGGGTAAGACCTTCTATCTCCCGTTACATCCAGAAATTCGGTGTGAGCGAGCGAGCCGCTTTCTGTATACAACTGCAGCGTGTATTTCGCAGGCGGCACCTTATTGAAAAGAAGATGAAACTCTGCTCCTGAAGCGGGATTGGGATACACCTGTACATCCGCGCTCTCCCCTATGGTTACGGTCAGGGTTTCACTAACCAGCCACTCCCCGCCTTTCTTATAAGTAATAATTCGATAATGGTTATTCCCAATAACCGGCTGCGCGTCCACATACCCATACTCTGCTATTTCCTGAACGGAATACGGAGTGCTTGCACCAATCCTTTGCCAGCCGCGGGTTCCGTCAAGCTTCTGCACTTCATAACGCTCCACATCCCTTTCGTTTTTCACTTTCCAGGAAACCAGCACCTCTTCCCCGGCCCGCTCTGCACCTACCAACGTGATCATATCGGGCAGTCTTCCCATACGCTTAAATACGAGGTAGAAACGATCGGCAGCTTTCGAGGCGGCATTGTTCACCACGGTAAACGAAATACGTGTTGAATCGGATGTACTCACCGGGGTTATAACACCGTGATAGCGGTCAACCAGCCAGGCATGGGTGAATGGATCAATGTTTTCAGGAGCAAATACAAGATCATGCGTTCCCGCCGTTAAGCCGGTAATATTATAAAATACGGTGTCGTGGTCGAAGATGGCCGTACGAGCATCAAGAGCGAGTATCTCCCCATTATTACGTATGCCGAAGTTTTGCCCGAAATTAGCCACCTTTAGGGCATCGTTTTTATCAAATGCATTACTGAAGGCCCTGTCGAACGCTACGCCATTTCCATCTGCTACCAATCCGCCCACTTCAAGAGAGGCAAACATAAAGGCGCGATTGCCCAGGGATGGCGGGCGGAACATCATATCGCTGCCTGTGATCTTATCTTCTTCATCAAAATTAACCGTACCGCCCGGAGTTGAATACACGAGGAAGGCCTGGCCGCTTTGGATCTTCGAAAAGGGGACTGCGGCAGGGTATAAAGCACTACCCGGTATCGGGCGATATCCGTTTGAAGCACTTATGGTTTGATACCGGCCAAGACCGTTGCTTCCGGACAAGGAAGGATCCCACACATAAAATTTCGCATCAATACCCGTTGAAGAGGCGAGCACCTCCTGGAAGTCGATCGTGGACGCATAGGGGTTGCCTATTGATTCAAACTTGCCCGGAAGAACCGTGCTGGATGGCGCCGGATCGGCCGGGGTGTAAATGCGCCCCGTGTTTCTTAAAGTGGTTTCGGTTGCCGGCGCGTTGTATGTGGTTACGCTACGGTCTCCACGCACCAGCACCATGAACCCCTGCTTACCCGAAACAGGCGTAGCGTTGGTGCTGGGGATGCCATCCCACCTGCCGGTTACGGCATTGTAGGTTGAAATTGTTGGGCCAAGCGGCGTATAAAAATCGAAACCATTTACCAGTGCCGAAGGCAATGCGCTCGTCATAATGGTGCCGTACCCGGGTTTTAGATCCTGAAGCGGTACAGCGGCATTTTCCTGCCATGCCTGTTTTACGGTTTGCCCGATTGTAGGTGCAGATAAAAGCTGCCATGCCTTTGCATGGTTTGGAATGTACCTCTCCACCACAAACTTCCCTGCCGCGCCATAAGTGATCTCCACATCATCCCCTATTTTGCCTACAGAAGCGGTTCCCGAAATCGAGGAGGCAATGGTCATGGTATCTTGCAGCGTGATATCGCCGCTTGTAAAAGTTACACTTTCCAGAATACGAAGTTTGCGGTTAATAGTAACGCCGGGGCCGGAATTATCTACCACAAGCGAAACCATTGAAGGCACGGAGCCTGAGCCGCCGGGGAAAGTTTGTGCCACTGAGCCTGCAAGCTTGATACTTCCGTTATTCGTTAGTATTCCATCATTGGTTACACTACCCGCTATATCGAGATTAGCAGCCGCATCAATTGTAAGAGAAGCTCCTGCAGCCAACTGAATATTTTTTGCTGCGGCGGGCGCAGATATCACCGGGTAGAAAGGAAGGCCTGTAGGTATGATTACATCTATCGAAGCATCGGGCACAAGGCCGCACCAGTTATCCTGGTCATGCCAGTTTGTATTTGCACCGAGCCAGCTGGATACGCCCACGCTGGTTAAGCTTATGACTGCAGAGCCGGAAATATTCACCGGGTTTGCCGCGCAGAAAGCATCGGTCACCGACACCAGGGTGTAGGTGGTGTTGGCCACGGGGTTCACCGCAAATACATAAGGCGATGCATTTACGCCGGAAATTGTAACCGGGGTGGTGCCATCAGTATAGGTGAAGGTCCACGGGCCGGTGCCGGTAAGTACCACGCTAAGGTTGGCGGAACCTCCTGCGCAGATGGTATTGTCTCCGCTGATAACGCCGCCGGCTACACGAACATTTATGGTTGCCGTGTCTTTACTTTGGCATCCGTTTGGCGCGGTGGAAGATGCGATATAATTTGTGGTAACTAACGGTTGCGCATACACGCCTGCTACATTGCCGCCGGTATAAGGAATCGTTGCAGCCGCGTCGAGAAATAAACCTGCAGTAGGCGCCCATGAATACAGTGGCGGAGCATCATTACCGGTTAGCCGCACATTATCCAGCGCGTAGAAGTAATCTCCGTTAGCCTTATACTTCCAACGGATATATAAATTAGCGCTTCCCGCAAAAGCATCAAGGTTTATTGTGCGCTGTACAAAGGCATTGTTCAGGCCTTCCGTATAAATATAGGTGGCCACATTGGTCCAGCCCGCGTCTCCGGCACCCGTTGGAGGTGTTACCGAGTTCATCACTTGTACGAACACCGTGTCTTCAAAAAAGCTGGAGAAGTGGTGCCAGAAAGTAAGCGTAAGGGTTGAATACCCGGTAGCATTTATCATTGAAGACCTCAGGAAACGGCCGTTGGTTCCCAGGTTCGGAAGCCCATTTGAAATATATAATTGCGAACTGTCATTGCTCTTGATTGCATATCCCTGGAGCGTGGTTGGTGAGGGGCTAAGTGTGAATGCCCCTGTTCCGGTATTCTTTAACCAGCCTGCAGGGTCTGTACTGCCGTTGAAATTTTCATTGAGCAATAGTTCGCCATTCACAATTCCCCCTGTTACGTTAAGTGGAAGGGCCGCATCGGTTTCGCAACGCGTGTTGGTGGCCGGCGTGGCAGACACGGCCTGTGGCTGCGCCTTCATGGTGATGTCTATCGTATCTGTGTTGGCACAGGTACCGTTATTAGCCAGCACCACATAACTGGTAGGCCCACCGGGCGATACCGTTACTGAGGCGCCGACAAGATTACCCGGCTGCCAGGTATAAATATAATTCGGGTCGGGACTGCTGGCGGTAAGTACCGTTGGCGTATTTGCACATACTGAGGGCAGGGAGGCCGTAGTGGTCACTGCAGGCGGAGTGGTCAGATTCACTTTCACCAATCTTCTCGGCGTATTCTGGCAACCGCTTGAAAAACGCCAGCGATAAAAATACATGTAGAAGCCGGGGCCGAATTCGTTTCCGGTAATAGAAACTTCCGCTGATGAATAGGGATAAACCGACCCGTTTACGTTTCGGCGCAATCCGGATACGGGAATATCATCATAACCCGTACCCCACATGATATAACCCGTGCCCACAGGCAAGGAAAGATTAACCGGTATCACCTGCGCCGTGTTTCCGCCGGAAACCGTGGTCACGTAAGGCACAGAAGCCAGTACCGTGGAATCAGAACGGTAGATCACTAAATTTCCCGCCTGCCCGGATTGTATAGGATAAATATCTACCGATAATAATTTAGTGGGGGCAAGCACATCGAAGTTGGTAGGCCACATTGTTTGCCCCTCCCCGAGGCTGCCGCCGTGTGCTGTCGGCGAGGCCGGGCCTACAGTGGTGTTCACTCCGCCTATGTTTGTTTCCACATAAAAAGAATCGTTGGCATAAACCGTTGGGGTTACAAAGGTTCCGCCGGTGCCGAGTATCTCACCGTTTACGGGCACATCATACCAGCGAAGTGTGGTACCTGCAGAACCGGTGGCTGTTAAGCTAACGGTTCCCACACCACAGCGCGTGGCGGTGTTGGTGGCAGAAACTACCTGTGGATTATTTACCGGAATGGTGCGCACGGATGAATACCCTTCAGGGCCGGCATTACAGGTTACGCGTAACCGGTAGTATGTGGTAACGGTAATAGAAGGCGGCGTGGCCGTGGTGGGATTTTTCTCTCCCGCCAGGTTGGTGAAATTAATATTGTCAGTAGAGGATTGCCATTGATAGTCTATACCCGCACCCGTGGAAAAACCGGTGGCGAAAAGAATCGGTGCGCCGCTGTTACAAATCTGCGCCACATTCGCCGTTACCGTTCCTCCCAAATTTGCACTACAGGCAGGCGGTGTCATTTCATCGGCACCAATATCCGGCGTGGTGTTGCTGCGCGTTTCCAAATCGATATCTGTGGTGATGCCCACATTAGTACCCACGCTGTTCATCGGAGAGATCACCTGCAGGTGAAGATTGGTTGCGCTTACAAACAAGGGGTTCACCGCAACGGAATTGATATCCGAGCCGGTGGCCAGTTGCCATGCTCCTATCGTAACGCGCGGCCCGCCAAGGTAACCTACCCCCGTGCCCGCATAATAGTTGTTGTAATTAATGTGGGTGAAAATAATATTAGTGGTTGCACAATACAGGCCGTACCTGGTGCCTGTAGTTTCGCGGTTGGAGAAAATGTTGTTGCGCACATCAAGCGTACCCGCCATTGAAATCGCGGGGCCTATGTAAAGCGCCGCCGTGGTACCTGCTGTAATTTGGTTTACAGCGAGGTGAATGGAATTGTGGTACAGTTTTACGCCGCCTCCCGATATCAGGCCGATGCCGTGTCCGTTGTGCAGCGGATCAGAAGCATTACCATTACCTGTGATATTAAATACAAAGTTGTTATAGATGCGGGCATTGGTGTTTGCCGTTTCGCTCATTAATGCGATACCCATAACCGGCAAGCCAAGGGTGTTGGTATTTTTAATATTCTGAACGGTGTTATTGAATACGTTGGCGTTTACGCTGACGCCCGCCAACATTATACCCGCAGTGGGTTCCACATCTACAAGCGAACCATAAGAGCTGTTCACGCCCTTCACATCATTACTGTCTATATTGAGGCCCGTTTGGTTGCTTGCATATATACCACGAAAACCCAGCATATTGGCGGCTGCGGTACTTCCTACAATATTTCTGGTTATGGTATTTTGCTGATCAGTGGAGCCGTTACCGAATAGTCCGATACCAAAATACGCTTTTGACACATCATTGCTAAAAAAGGTGTTGTTTGAGTTGGGTGCGTCCGCCGCGATACCTGTGTTAGATGAACCGCTGGACACAATACCGGCAAATGTGCCCGGAGTGCCGGTGGAAGCATTCCAACTTCCGACGATCCTGCAGTTTTTGATGGTGTTGTTTGTGGCCGGGTTTGAAGGGCCCGCACTGGCCACCCAAACCACTGCGGAGGATGTGGACGTAGAGGTATTAGTGATTATAACCGACCGGTCGCGGCCCATCGGGTCGGGGTTCTTGCTTCCATCTATCGTAACATAATCGGCGCCATTGAGGCGGAAGATCGCATCGTTCGAACTTCCGGAAATGTTTACTGTGGCAACACTTGCATTAGGTTTTATCGTCAACCGCCGTGTTGGCCCCGCCTGAGCATTATTGATGGTGATGGGAAACACTTCGCCGTTTGCGGCGTTGTAATTGTTATCCATCAGTAAAAACGTAACATCGCCATTAAGGCATGAATTGTTGTATGCATTCACCGCATCGGTGATGGTTCTGAAATTGTAGATCACGTTGATGCCGACGGTATAAACCCCCGCAACAAGCGTATTTTGTATGATGAATTGATGCAGCGTGGTGGGAGGCGTGGCTGCAGCGGGAGGATTTGTAGTAAAACCGCCCGCGCCCACCGAAGGGCTAACTGAAATCTGGCCACCATTGTCTTGCGCAACGATGTAATATGAGATCACCTGGCCGGCAACGCCCGCCCCGAAAGTGAACGAATAATTTCCCCCACCAAGGCTGGTACCCGTTACGGCATTAAAACTTCCGAAATTCACTCTCCAATAGAGGTGAGGAAGGCCTGCGCCCGAAGTGGGCACGCCATCAGCATCTGTGATATTTACCGTGAGGGTTTGGCTTGTATTTTCCTGGCAGGTATTGGCAAGCGGAGTAAACGTAATATCCGGCCCTTGCGCAAGCAAGTGTGTAAAAGAAAGGGTAAGGAACAACAACAAAAAATATTTCCTGCTGTTACTAAAAACCCAGCCGATGAAAGCTGCGTTAAATTGCTTCATACTCATTACTTAAAAACCAATACCGGAAACCATGGTGGATATCGGACAGGTTTAATTCAGGACATGGCGGATAAAGTTACTCTTTATTAGGGAAAAATACTATAATATGGGAAGGGTTTTTACGGTGGAGATAATTTGGTAATTTAGTGATTTGATAATTTGATAAATGCAACCATCTTGACCGAACTTCCGTGGTTTAAAGATCATACCCAATCAAATCATCAAATCTGCACATCCCGCCGTAGGCGGGCAAGCTATCAAATCACCCCATGCCGACGCTCAGGTCAGCATCCGGAATAGACGCTTCGGTCTGCTTAAAGCCAGCTTCCCTGCGCCCACATCAGCACATGCCGACGCTCCGGTCGGCATCGAGACCAGCTCTGCTGAGTCTCGATCTGCAAATCAGCACATCAGCACATTATAACTACTCCACCACTGCTCTCGCATCTCCTCTCCACCCCCTGCTTTCTAACAATACCTTGTACACACCCGGCACTGTGGCGGGCGGAAGGTTAAAGGTCATAACATCCCTTCCTCCGGTTGACAACACATAGGTTCTGAATATTCTTGTACCATCCGCCTGTAGCACCGTTACCTGGTACTGCCCTATAGGCACAGCAGACAATACCAGCCCGAGCCTTTTCCCTGCAACGGGGTTTGGCACGATGGTAATTGTGGGCTCCATTTCTTCCACACGGAGGTTGGTGGTTGCGTTGCGGAACACTATATAAAAACGGTTCGGTTGATACGAACCTGCCGTATTCGAGATCTCGAATGAATACTCTGTAGGCTCCGAACGGCTCACTTCAGTTTCAGCACCCATGAAACGGTCAACAAGTATAACCCTTTCGCTTCCGGCAAAATTCACCGGCGTAAAAATAAATTTATGGTTGCCGCGGGTAAGGTTCCACATTTGATAATGGATGGTATCCCGCGCGGTTGCTGCCTTCCGCGTAAGAATGGAGATAACTTTTGAATGCGCGGCAATACCGAAATTCTCGCCGTTATTGGCCACTTTCACTGCATCCCTCCCATCATAATCGTTGGAGAATTCATTTCCAAAAACCACTGCATTGCCGTCGGCAAGTGCACCGGAGGGCGTGTAAAGACGTGCCTGCAACATATTCGCGCGCAGAGGTTGGCGGAAAACGTTTTCAGAAGAAATCACTTTGTCCTCATCCTGAATCAGCACATTACCCGGGCCTCCCGTGGCATGCATCAGTACCGCTTGGCCGGATTGTATAGTGGTAACCGGAACGCCTGTGGGATAGTTTGTGGTTCCACCCGGCATGGGCATCCATAAAGCAGATTCGCTGATGGTTTGATACCCGCCAAGCCCGCTCGAACCGGGAAGCAACGGATCCCAGGCATAAAAAGTTTTATCTACCGACGCGCTCTTGAAAACCAGGGTAAAATCTATCGCTGATGCATAAGGATTACCTACCGATTCAAATGAATTCGGCGGTATAGTCGTTCCGGGAGCTGCATTAGTGGTGGCGCCATAGTACAATTGACCGGTGGCACGTAATACTGTCGGCACCGCTGTGCTACCGGGCCCGGTAACAGCGGTAACGCCACGGTCTCCACGCACCAAAACCATATAGCCCTTTCGGTTCCCTATCCGGTTGTTTTTTGTACCGGTTATATTTGCCCAGCTCCCTGTTGGCCCCGGCACAAAAGTCTTCATTGTTGAACCCAGCGGGGTGAACGCATCAAAGCCCAATGTAAAAGTAGGGTCGTTCGTGGCGCCGGTGATCATCGTTCCATACCCGGGATAACGGTTATCGTTAGCCGAAGTTGCGGTATCCTGCCAGGCCTGGTTAATTGTTTGCGCACTCTTTGCACTGTCTATCGGCACAGCCAGCAATTGCCAGCTTCTTCCATGATCAGTGCCTGTTGGGATATAGCGTTCTACGGTAAACCTGCTTGTAGAGTTCGAAGTGATATTTCCGTATAGCCTGCTAAAATACGCGGTATGCGTTGCAGTTGATTTTAAGGTGAATGGGTGTTGCCCGAAATTAACCGAAGCGGAGACGTTAGAAGGATCGAAGAAAATGCCTTCGTAAATAGTTACACCAGACTGCCAGCTTGCCGTACCGCCCGATTTTTTCATGGTAAACAAGGCCAGCGAAGAACCTGCTTCAAAATTGATATTCTGCCCCGAACCGCCTGTAAGGGTGAGGTTTGAAGATGGCGTTCCGCGAAAAACCGCCCCACCGCCATAACTAATGGTGCCATTGCAGGTTAATGTTGTTGCACCGATATCAAAAACCCATCCTCCCAAAATTGTTGTTGTGCTTAAAACCTTCAAGGGCTTTGAAAGAGTGACCGTATACGCGGGCCCACCACCGGGAGGACCCTGAATAAACAACAGGTTGACAGAATCAGGCAGCAGGCTTCCGGTAACTTGGTTGGAGATCCCGGTATAACGGTAGGTACCTGTCGTACTCATCGTACGAACCGATGTTTGTATATTCCCTGCCGCAATTGTTGTGATGCCCTGAGCACTACCAATGCCTAAGCCCCCGGTAGTAACCACCTCAAATGAAGTGGTGCCGGAAACTATATACTGTGCGGTATTTAAATAGCCACCGGCCATGATCTTTGTACTGCCACTATTGATAGTTTTGTTTGAGATCAGCAGAACATCCGAACCACCTATAACTTGCAATTCACCACTCAAAGTGATGGTACCCGCGCCGCCAAGTTTTGCTGAACCCTGGGCTGTGGTAGCGCTGATCTCGAACCTGCCGGAACCGGCCGCCTGGGTTAAATTGGCGGTTCCTACGATCCCGTTTCTAAATCTCTTTATTCCGCCAAAGTTCCAGGTAGTAGCCGCATTACATTCAAACAAACCATGAATGTAGGTATAACCCGCAGAGCCTACGTTACTAACAATGCTGGAAATGCGAAAAACAGGTACATCGGCAGCCCCTGCGGTAAAATAATCCTGGCTAGACGTTTCGAAAGAAAGGACAGTGTTCCAGTTAAAGACAGCATCAGTATAAAACTTCACCTGTGGTGAACGCGCGAAGTCATCACTTGCCGCATCCCCCTTATTGTCTATCACATGCACCATTCCACCCGTGTTCACCACGGCATTAAGCCCGGTGACAAGGGTTGGTATATTACCATACAGTTTTAGGGTACCGTTCACCGTTAGGTCGTCACCGGCTTTATCAACCATGGTAAGGCGATACCCTCCGTTGAGCGCGTTGGTATTTTCCAGGATCGCCCCGGCATCAATAGTGAGTTTCGCAGCCGATTCATTAGCCACCATGGTAACTGTGTGGGTGGGCCTGATGAAAATTCCCGCCGCAGCGGATGTGGGTTTAAGATCAGACAATACCCATGGCGCAAGCCCCGTTGCCGAATATTCCCAGGTGTTCGCATTATTCCAGTTGCCGGTAATGCGAGACTGAAAATAACCCGCAGGGTTGGCCACCGCAGCAGTTGTGGCCCGCGTGCCGGAATTTGGCGGCAATTTATAACAGGGCGATCCCACACCATTATATTCAATGAAATAAAAGTTATAGGTAGTGGAAGGGTTCAATCCCAACACGGTAAAACTTCCTGCGCCCAGGGCCGGCACTGCATTGCTGTTGTACACTACAAAGCCGTTGCCGATGGCACTTCCCGTACCGAAATTTGAGTTTGCAGTGTAAATAGCGCCATTAAAAGGGTTTGTGCTCAAGGCGGCATTTTCCACCGCGATCACCATAAGCCCGCCTGTTCCGTTTCCGCGGGTGAAGTTTACGTCCATCTGGCCCGGAAGTACGTTGCTGAAGCCCGTTGAGGAAGCCTGGGTGGTGGGAGGCGTACAAATAGCGCCGTAGGTGGCGGTGATGTTGATATCGTCTAACCCAAACTCATCTCTTTGCCCGGAGCCGCCCACATCTTCAGATCTCCAACGGAGATAAAAGTAAGTTCCCGGTAAAATGTTCTGGCTTGTAATAGTTGTCGACCGCGAAGGAGCCGGACCGTCCACCAAAACCAATCCCGCCGCGTCCAGGGCTGCGGGGGATGTATAATCCAGCGCGGCCACATCATTATAGTTAACATTATCTGTTGACCATTGAAAGTTGAAGCTATTGCTCCTGTCCTGATCGTTCCGCACATAAAGATCGTAGGCCACGGCAAGCTGGGTTATTGCTGAAGTACCGTTGTTGTAGATACGAAGTGTTAAGGTACCGGGAGTGAAATCTGGCGGACCGGAGGGTTGAATATAGAAGATAGGGTTGGAAACACTTGCCGGGGTTCCGGTATAAGCATAAAAACCGCCTGTAATTACAGCAGCTGCGGTGGAACCACGTGCAAAATCGTTAGTAGTGAATGTTCCTCCGAAAGAAAGTGTTCCGTCACTCCATCTGTCCGCGGCCCAAGCATCAGAGTCTAACCGTCCGCTTGATGGCGTGGGCTGAAAGCCCGCACCGGTGTAGGCGCCATTGCCAACGCCTGCGGGCATGGTGGCGGAAAAGTCTATAAATGCCGTATTTCCGGGGGAATTGGTAAGCGTTACCTGGGCAAAACCGCCGAAGGATAATGTAAGGAGAACCAATAAAATTGCGGACTTAAAAAGCGATTTAACCTTAAAAACCCTGCATACGTACATATTAGCCATGCCGATAACTATTTAGTTGCGGGTTTTCAGGGGGTTAGGGGAATTCGAAACGGCAAATTTATTATATTCCGCCGGTATTGAAATACCCCGAACCGTTAAAT
>JAFAGR010000088.1 GCA_023422565.1 Bacteroidota bacterium
AGGTTGGCCAAACAACCGTACTTTCTGCCACTAATGCAAATCTATTTTGGATCTTTCTGAAGATCGGAGCCATATTATACGGCAGCGGTTATGTATTATTTGCTTTCCTGGATACAGAATTAGTTTCCACCGGCTTATTATCGCGGCAACAGTTGATCGATGCCATCGCCGTCGGCCAACTAACGCCCGGGCCGGTTTTTTCTTCGGTAACCTTTATCGGCTACCAGATCAACGGCGCCTCAGGAGCTATCATTTCCACCATTGCCATATTCCTGCCTTCCTTTGTTTTTGTGGCCCTGATAAAACCTGTCGTGAAGCGGATGCGAAACTCGGTTTTATTCTCCGCCTTTTTAGATGCCGTTAATGTGGCATCGGTAGCCATCATCGCTGCCGTCTGTATCAGCATGGGCAAAGATGCCATCACAGATTGGCGAACGGTTCTTATCGCGGTACTGAGCATGATCGTAGCCTTTGGCTTTAGAAAAGTGAACAGCGCCTTTGTTGTGCTGGGTGGAGCGCTGTTAGGATATTTATTAGTCGTTAGTTAATAGTCTTTAGTCAAAAGCTAGTTCGCTTTACCGTTTGGTATTTTACTCAAGTAAAAATTCAAAATTCAAAAAATCCGAGAAGACTTACGCTATCGATTTATAAGCCCTTTGCGTGAAAAAAGGCACTTATCATCTATATTTAAATCCGGCAAAAACAGATGTATGAAAAATTTGACCCGTTTCATTTTGACGCTGACATTCGCTTCGGGGCACTTAACCGGCTTCACACAACAACTACACTATAGCGCTGAAGAGGCCTATGCAGTTCACGACAGCATAAACAAAAGCCGGTGGGATATTGGCGGACGCTTATCGCATTACAGCTTCAGATTCATGTCGGAATTTTTTCCGGTAGCCTTGATAGAAAAACCTACAACACCTTTTAAGTTTTCTGAAAAACCATTACCGGCGATTGAGAATATTAAATTGAAATCCGGAAAAGACAGTTTAGGTTTTAGCGACTACCTGAAATCCATGCATATCAACAGTTTAATTATTGTTCATAATGGCAGGATTGTGTATGAAAAATACTTTAGTATGCATCCGGAGGAACAGCACACATTGCAATCGTGCACAAAGGTTATCACCTCCACCCTCATCGCGCAGCTAGTAAATGAAAAGAAAATAGACATTGACCTACCGGTGGAAACCTACCTGCCTGAATTGAAAAACACAGATTGGCAGGGCATATCTGTAAAAAGTATACTTAACATGCGTTCCGGAATGACGGGCTCTGAAACCTCTGAAAATATGGGAGGTTTTACCAATCCTGCGCATCCATATTATCCATTTGAGGAAGCTTTAGGTGTATTGCCCGTTGTGGACAGTATAGAGGTTTCAGTATTTAACTACGTCGCGTCTATGAAGCGCAAAGTTCCTGCAAACCAAGACCCGGAATACCACTCCATGAACACCTTTATATTAGGATGGCTGGCAGAGAAAGTTACAGGGAAAAGGTACTCGGAGCTAGTGTCAGAAAAAATCTGGAAACCGATGGGCGCATCCTCTAATGCTTACGTTTGCGTTTCAGATAAAGGAGTCGCCTGGACGCACGGCGGTGTATCGGCAACCTTGAGAGATTTTGCCCGTTTTGGAATGCTTTTTACGAATTCAGAGATCAAAAATCATAAGGAAAAAAATATCAGCTTCTCCCAACAAAAGGAAATTTTCAACACGACCCAGATTGATCTTGGTTTCGAAAAATTTCAGTGGGGCTACCAATGGGATATCGCCCGCGATGGCATTATGATGAAAGGTGGGTTTGGAGGCCAGGCCCTTTTAGTTGATCCGGAAAGAAACCTGGTGATCGCGTACTTTAACCACATAGATACAGATTGGATGAAGATGAACATGGTTTCTTCGAAAGCAATCGAGGAAATAAGGAAGGTAATTGATGGAGAAAAGTGAACCAGGGCGAGGTACAAGGTGTAGGGTGAAAGCTACAAGGACATTTAATGAATCCGCAATTAAAATGTCTACCTTTAAAAAAGGCAGCTTGTTTGCTTAAGCTTTGCCGCACTTGGAATATCCCCTGAAAATTTCTCCCTCCTATAATACCGCATTTTTAAAATCAATAAATCAGTTATCATGAAAAGATTAGAAAACAAAGTTGCCATCATCACCGGCGCGGCGATGGGCATGGGTCAGGCAACGGCTGAATTATTCGCCGAAGAAGGCGCAAAAGTGATAGTTGCAGATTTTAACGAAGAGGCGGGGAAAGCTGTTGTAAAAGCCATCAACGACAAGGGCGGAACGGCGGCATTTTGTAAAGTTGATATTTCAATATCATCGCAGGTGGAAGCTATGGTGAAATTTGCTGTAGATACCTTCGGGCGCCTTGATTGCGCTGTGAACAATGCCGCACTGAAACCCGACAACAATAAGTTCGAGGAACTGGATGAAGAATACTGGGACCGCCTTCAGGCTGTGGACCTCAAAGGAACTGCCTTATGTATGAAGTATGAGATCAGGCAATTCCTCAAGCAAGGAAAAGGTGGAGCAATTGTAAATATTTCATCGATAAACGCTTTTAAGCCCACGACCGGAAACCCCGCCTACCAGGCTTTTAAACATGGTGTTGTAGGCTTAACCAAAGCGGCGGCTTTTGAATACGGCACCAGGGGGATTCGTATAAATTCCGTTGCTCCCGGCGCCATACGCACCCCGATGCTCACCGCGGCATTAGAGGGGTTGGGCATCAAGGAAAAAGATATCATTCCCACCATGAGCCTTATCGGCCGCCTTGGTGAACCACGTGAAGTCGCGTATGGTTCGCTCTTTCTATGTTCTGACGAGGCGAGCTATGTGCACGGCACCACACTTCATGTGGGTGGAGGATTTGAAATTCTTTAAACCAACTTGGCGTGCCAGAATTTTTGTCTCACCAAAACCCATTACTCCTATCTTGTAGTTTATGAATGAAGCACAAACAAAAGCGCAGCGCTTGCTCCGTATGGACAATATAGGCATCGTGGTTGAATCACTTGACGATGCCATTCAATTCTTTACTGAGCTTGGATTAAATCTTGAAGGCCGTGCAACTATCGATGCGAATGGGCAGGCCGTGTTACCGGGTTGGGAGATCAAACCGTTGAAATTGCCATGATGGTTACCCCGGATGGCCATAGCCGGCTGGAGCTATCACGATTCATTGACCCTTCCATTGTTTCCGACCACCGTTCCGCGCCCGTAAATTCGCTTGGCTACCTAAGGGCAATGTTTACCGTAGCAGATATTGATGATACCATCTCGAGGCTTCAAAAAATTGGGGGCCAACTCGTGGGCGATGTGGTGAACTACGGAGAAATTTACAGGTTATGTTATATGCGCGGTCCGGAGGGAATTCTGATCGGCCTTGCCGAACAACTTACAGAAAGAAGGAATGCAATAAATAATGTATAAAAAATCGGTTCACATGAAAAATTTCCGGTCACTTTTTCTTTTCCTGATTGCCATTGCTCCATGCAGCATCTATGGGCAGGATCATAGAAAAGATATCCATAACAGGATCGACTCGCTTATTGAAAAAGAAATGAAGCAGCAAAACATTCCGGGCCTTTCATTGGCTGTGGTTAATGATGGAAAAACAGATTATATAAAAGGATATGGCTTTGCGAATCTTGAACACAAAGTGACGGTAAAGCCGGAAACTATTTTTCAATCAGGTTCTGTTGGTAAGCAATTCACCGCATTTGCCATTATGCTGCTGGCGGAGGAAGGCAAGCTTTCTTTAGATGATCCTATTTCAAAATTTTTCAGCGCTGCACCGAAAAGTTGGGATTCGATCACCGTTCGAAATTTATTGAATCATACAGGTGGCTTCGGTGACTATCCAAGAAATTTTGATTTTAGAGGCGATTACACAGAGGATAGCATCTATCAAATTATAAAGCAAATTCCCCTGAAATTTAAAGCCGGTGAAGCATCCGTGTATAGCAATATTGGCTATGCTACCCTGGGTTTTATTATCAGTAAAGCTTCGGGAAAATTTTATGGAGATTATTTGAAAGAACGCGTGTTTGAGCCCCTTGGTATGCGCACCGCCCGCGTGATATCCGAAAGAGATATAATTGCAAATCGCGCAGCCGGCTATGTACTTGATGAAGGTGAAATAAAAAATCAGGAATGGGTTTCTCCCACATTGAACACCACCGCCGATGGCTCACTGTACCTGACCGCGTTAGATATGGTGCAATGGGAGGCCGGGCTTAATTCACGCAAACTGTTGAAACCTGAAAGCTACGAAGCCATGTGGTCTCCTGCCCGGCTTAATAATGGAAGTACCTATCCGTACGGCTATGGCTGGGCGCTTGACACAGTGAACGGAAAAAAGATCATAGAGCACGGCGGCAGCTGGCAGGGCTTTGAGTCCGCCATCAGGCGCTACCCCGACGAAAAACTTGCCGTGATCGTTTTCGCAAACCTGAGCAGGTCAAGGCCGGTAAAGGTCGCCCGCAAAGTTATGGAGCTCTATCATCCCGAAATGGCAGCGCCGGTGCTCTCTCCCATTAAAGACGCGGAGCCGGGAATTACAGTGCTTGTAAAAAACTTTATCGAAAAACTTATGGCGAATACATTAAGCGCGGATATGTTCACGCCGGAATTCGGGAAAAATTTTATGCCTGTTTCTTCAAGGCCCGCTGCCTTTTTGAAAACTCACGGTAAATTTCTTAAGCCCGAATTACTTGCGCGCTATCCACTTGAAAGCGTGGGAACAAAATACCATTATCGCCTTCTCTTCAGTGAGGGACAGTTGGAATTGATGATCACCTTAACGAAAGACAATAAGATCGCTTCTATTGAGGGGCGCGATTGATTGAATAGGCAATAACCACGCGTAGCACGGCCCGGAAATTGTGTAGCTTCGTATCAATCTTTACGATGAAAGCTATTTTACGCCTGCTTTTCTGCTGCCTGGGCCTTGCTACAAGCCATTTTATTTTCGCCCAACCCAATGGGCGTATATCCGGTACCGTTACCGATCTCGCCACAAAAGCACCTCTTACGGGAATAAGCGTTTTAGTGCAGGAAGGTACAGGAACAACCACTGATTCTTCCGGCGTATTTATTCTCGCCAATCTCCCCATCCGCACCTATAACATCGAGTTTTCAGGGATAGGTTACAAGCCTCTTACGCTTTTCAACATTGTGGTTAATGCCGGAAATGAGGTGAACCTAAACATAGAACTTGAACCTGAGACGGCCTCACTAACGGAGGTGGTTATACGCAGTAGTAGGAGAACGGCGGAAGCTGCCACCATCGAATCGCCTCTGAGCGTGCAAAGGCTTACCACGGAGGAGATCAGGAGCAATCCCGGCGGAAACTTCGACATCAGCAAGGTGATCCAGGCACTGCCCGGCGTGGGCGGAGGCATTGGCGGCGGCGGCTTCAGAAACGATATCATTATTCGCGGCGGCGCGCCGAACGAAAATGTTTTTTATTTAGATGGCATTGAGATTCCCGTGATCAATCATTTTCAAACACAGGGAAGCTCAGGCGGTCCGCAAGGCATGCTGAACGTTTCCTTTATTGAAGATGTAAAACTAAGTTCATCCGCCTTTGAAGCCCGTTATGATAATGCGCTCAGTTCCGTATTCCAATTCAGGCAAAGAACAGGGAATCCGAACAGGTTGCAGGGAAATATACGTTTAAGCGCAACAGATCTTTCCGCTACCCTCGAGGGACCTCTTTCTAAAAACAAAAAAACAACTTTTCTTGCATCAGCCAGAAGATCGTACCTGCAGTTGCTTTTTTCAGTAATAGATCTTCCTATCCGCCCCAATTACTGGGATTTTCAAACTAAGGTGACGCATAAGATCGACCAAAAAACAACGATCTCTTTCATCGGTCTGGGAGCCATTGATGAATTCAGTTTTGCAAAATTGAAAGATGCAACCCCCGAAAAGTTGTATGTATTAAATTCCAATCCATTTATCAACCAATGGAATTATACAGCGGGCTTTACTTTAAGAAGGCTTATTAAAGATGGCTACATTAACCTGGCATTAAGCAGGAATACTTTCAATAATAACATCCAGCGGTACGAAGACAATGAAAACCGGCAACCGGATGAGCAGACTTTGTCATACACATCGCGCGAAACGGAAAATAAATTTCGAATTGATGTAAATAAATCCCGGAACAATTGGAAGTGGGCTTACGGTGCCTCTGCGCAGTTGGCCGAATATGACAATAACACGTTTAACGTAATCCGCAGGGAGATCCGAGACGATTCAGGAAACGTTGTTCAGCCTTCCCAACAAATCATTTTTGATAGTCCGCTGAAAAACTTCTGGCGCTTTGGAGGGTTTGCCCAGGTGAGCCGCAGTTTCTTTAACTCACGGTTAGGCATAAGCGCAGGCGTTCGTACAGACCTAAATACCTTTACGTCTAACGGAGATGACCCTTTTAAAACGCTTTCTCCCAGGCTTTCCCTTAGTTATGAACTGGCAGACCGGTGGACGGCCAATGCCTCTATCGGGCGTTATTATAAAATTCCGCCTTACACCATTCTCGGCTTTGCGAATAACAACGGTGATTTGGTCAACGGGAATTCAGATTATTTGCGGAGCGACCATTATGTAGCAGGCGTTGAATTTTTAGCCAGCCGTGCCTTACGCTTCACTGCAGAGATCTTTTATAAGAATTACGGTAATGTACCTGTGTCCGTTCGCGATGGCATCTCTCTTTCTAATCTCGGCTCAGATTTTAATGTGCTGGGTAATGAGGCCGTAATTACCAATGGACGGGGCCGCGCGTATGGATTTGAATTTTTCGCTCAGAAAAAATTAACCGATAAGTTTTTCGGCATCTTATCATACACGCTTTACAAATCGGAATATAGCGGGCTTGGCAAGCAATACATCCCCAGCAGTTGGGACAATCGGCATTTGCTGAGTGCTACCATGGGTTACAAATTGCCTCGCAACTGGGAACTTGGCTTGAAGTTTCGATTCCAGGGCGGTGCGCCCTATACACCTTTCAATGAAACCGCATCGCAATTGAATTACATTTCACTCGGGCAAGGCATACCGGATTATTCAAGGCTTAATACGCTCAGGCTTCGGAATTTTCATTCCAGCGACATCCGCATTGATAAAAAATGGAATTT
Organism: Bacteroidota bacterium; assembly: GCA_023422565.1. Taxonomy (GTDB): domain Bacteria; phylum Bacteroidota; class Bacteroidia; order Chitinophagales; family Chitinophagaceae; genus Ferruginibacter. Next base: position 7,160 of record JAFAGR010000088.1, read on the forward strand.
CAGGAAAACAACCTTCAATTTGTTTCTGGATGTAACCAACTGGTACCGGGCAAAAAGCTCTGAGCCGAACAGTTATACCTTTAAACGAAATGCCGACAACACGGCCTTTGAAACCACGGATGGTGCTCCTATTAAGGCTGACGGAAGCAATGGCATCCCTGTTCAAATTGTAAACGACGATGCATCCTTTGTGCCTTCAATAGGTTTTATTGTTGAGTTCTAGTTTACTGTTATGAACTATTCATTTAAGTCTTGATCTCACCATTGGTAACAATGCCCCAATCGCTGGAAAAACACTATATTTATTTTAATCATATTCTTTAAGGAAGGCCAAAGTGTATTATACGCACTTGATCATTCCACTTTAAAGAGTGGTTACCAAAAAAAAATCACCAAATTATTTATATGGCCCAGGCCCCTTCTCTCTCTGCCGAAATACAGGCTTACAATAATTTGCAGTCTGCAACTCATAAAGAAACATGCGACCTCTTGTCTGCGCAAATAACAAAGCATCTTCCTGAAGCGGAAAATAAGATCTGGCACAGGCACCCGGTATGGTTTATTAACGGCAATCCCATTACAGGATATAGCGTTCAAAAAGCAGGCGTGAGGCTGATGTTCTGGAGCGGAAAATCTTTTGGAGAAGAGATGCTCTCAAAGAGGGGCGAAAAGTTTCAGGATGCATCTGTTTTTTATAATGAGGTAAAAGAAATAAATAAAAATGACTTGAAGCGTTGGCTGCAAAAAGCGCGAAACATCCAATGGGATTATAAGAACATTGTGAAGCGTAAAGGAAAGCTGGAAAAGCTGACAGAATTTGGTTAGATGGCCGTAGGAAAATTCCTTTAAACACTTTTCGGACAAATCATCTTTTAAACAAAGACACTATGAAACAAATCGGGATACTGATACTGGTGCTGTTTTCATATTCCGCATTCGCACAAACGGAACTTCAAACGATAAAAAAAGCGAATGAACTAATTGCTGACAAGAAATATGAAACAGCCTTTACCCTTCTTGATAAGTTTGATCCGGACAACATTAAACCGGACATCGTTCTGCTAAAACAGGAAATTCTACTTGAGTACTTTGTTACAAGCATGATGCACCAGGCATTTTCACTAAAAGACATTGATAAATCAGAAGATATCCTCGATTACAGGGGCAAGGATGGCCTCTCTGATGTACACCTGTTTCAGGCAGATAGTATCCTTCAAGGACTTATAAAACGTTATCCCGCAAACTGTAATCTTTATAAAGCGCTGGGTGAATACTATTATGAAGTGCACCTGAAATACGGCGGCCGTTGGCTTAAAGAAGACGTTGAGTTATTTCCTTGGATAGAGACAAATTTTAAAAAAGCTGTTGATGGCAACTGTGCTGATTTCATGACTTATTATTCCCTCGGATACATTAACCTTCTACAGGAAAAAACAGCTGAGAGTATTCCGTGGTTTTTAAAATCTATTGCACTGAATCAGGAGCATGCAAGCTCTCACTACAATCTGGCTTATGCTTATTTATTCACAGACGACCGGGCCAATGCGCTTACTCACGCTAAGGCTGCACTGGAGCTATACAAGGGTGACGAATATAAAAGTGATGCAGCGCAGATGGTGGGGCAGATATACACTGAACTTGGAGAAGACATCAATGCCCTTACCTACCATGAAAAAGCTTTTGAAATTGATCCGGGGAATTATAATAACAACAGAACGCTCCTCGGTTTATACGTTAAGCAAAATCATAAAAAAGCCGGTCAAATGACCAGGCAGTTTTTTGACCAGGCTCCCGACAACCCCACTATTTACCACGATCTTGAAGCAATTTATTTAGACAATAAAAAGGATAAGGACCTGATAGCCTTTTATAATTCGCAGCTTCCTCTTTATAAACAAAATGAGAAGGTGCTGGGCGGCTTGAACTTTTACCTCGCTCAGCTTTATATTCAGTTAGATAAGAAGGTGGCTAAGGAATATTTTATTAAGGCGAGATCACATTTTGAAAAAGTGTTTGGAAATGACCATGAGGTGTTCGCTGTAATTGCTCAGGGACTTGAACAATGCGAAAAATGATCACATAAATCAACATACCGATCAAACCATCAAACAATAAAACCAAATTATTATGCAACAACTACAATTCACGATCGAAATAAAAGCGCCGGCGCAAAAAGTCTACGAAACCATGCTCGGCTTGAAAGACAAATCAACCTACGAGTATTGGACTAAAACCTTTAATCCCACATCTACCTATGAGGGCACTTGGGCGGAGGGAGGTAAAATACTTTTTGTAGGAGTGGATGAAAATGGAAAAAAAGGCGGGATGGTTTCAGAAGTTGCAGAAAACAGGCCTGCTGAATTTGTCTCCATCCGCCACTACGGATTTTTAGATGGAGATACCGAAATTACAACCGGCGAGCAGGTTGAAAAATGGTCGGGTGGGCGTGAAAATTACCGGTTTGAAGAACACAATGGAACCACTACTTTAACCGTCGCGTTGGATGCCATTGAAGAGTACGTGGATTACTTCAACAAACTTTATCCAACAGCACTTGAAAAATTAAAAGAGATATGCGAACGTTAACAATTAAATTCTCAGTCAACTAAATCTTATGGGTAAACTCATCATGTGGAATGTGGTAACACTAGATGGTTATTTTGAAGGAAGCCAGGCCTGGGATCTTTCATTTCACAATATTGTTTGGGGAAAGGAACTCGAAGCTTTCTGTTTGGAACAACTTCACAATGCCGATTATCTTTTGTTCGGCCGAAAAACTTACGAGGGTATGGCAGACTACTGGAGCAATGCACCGGACGATGAACAGCAGGATATTACACGATTGATGAACAAAATTCCTAAGCTTGTCTGCTCCGAAACACTGCAGGTTACCGAATGGAATAATTCTTCCTTAATAAAAGGAAATATTGCGGCTGAAATTTTGAAGCTGAAACAACAAGGCGGGAAAGATATCTTCGTTTTTGGCAGCGCGAACCTATCGGAAACGCTGATCAACGAAGACCTGTTCGACGAATACCGCATTTGCATTGCACCGGTGATTATCGGCAATGGAAGGCCTTTGTTCAATAAAGGCCTTAGGCCAAAAAATCTCGCGCTACTTTCAACCAGGCCTCTGCAAACAGGGGGTGTAATTTTGAAATACGGAAAAGAAAAAGTGATCATATAACTCCGCGGAAATAATAGGCGGGAAATACGCTTCTGAAATCCGGTGGTTGATTTTTAAAATTACAAAACGTTTACTCCGGCAAACTCAGAAGTTGTAGATGCCTCTTCCACCCTTCCTGCGCCGAGGTATCTTTTTGCAAAATACGGATCGTCCAGGTGAGAGATTGTTACGCCCGAAGAACTACCGGCGTGAACAAAATAACCGTCTGATAAGAAAACACCCACATGGCTGATGCCGCCCGTGGTATTGAAGAACACAAGGTCACCTTCGCGAAGGTCTTCTTTTTTAACGCGGCTTGTATTTTTAAACTGCTCTCGTGCGGTTCGCGGGAGAATGTGGCTGTACACATCGTAAATGAGCTGCCCTGAAAAACTGCTGCAGTCCACTCCTTTTTTAGTGGTACCTCCATAACGGTAGCGCGTACGGTACCATTCGTCTATAAAACTGTAAAGAGAAAGATTGTTGATGCGTTCAACTTCGCAATCCATTATCAGGGAATACTTTAGTTGAAGCTGATTGCATTTTTCTGTTTCGGCAGCCGAGAATTTCTTGAGTTCGGGCTTGCTTCGTACCGGCACTTTTGCCACCTCCTTTGCCACATAGGCAAGAGAAACGGTTTTAGGGCGGGGCTGCAATTCTATTCCCTCAATAAAGCGGGGAGATTTTTTTTGTGCCAAAACATTTGGCGTGATTCCGGAAAAAATGGCCGTGGCCAAACTAACCAAAAATAAGTTTCTCATACTGTAATTGGGTTTACACGTATGCAGGACTTAATCTTGTGTTATTCAATCATCTTTTAATCTCTGATGGTTTTTCTTTGATTCTTAAACTTGAGCTACGATTCCTGTCTTACAAACAATTAAAAAATAGGTTTTCAAAAAATATTGGGGCGAAATTAACCCATCCATTTTAAAATGGCAACCAACCGGGAATTTTTTTTCATTTTATTGTGGAAAACCCTCCTTACTTCTCAAACAGGAAAATGCGAACTTTGTTATACTCCATTCATGCACTTTTCTGTGGCGATGGAAGTTCAAATCACTTAGAATCAAGCTATTAATCACAAGAAAATGAAGTTTTCCCATCTTCATGTACATACCCAATTCTCCCTGCTTGATGGGGCGGCAAGCATAAAATCGCTGTATAAAAAAGCTATTGATGATGGAATGCCCGCCGTAGCGATAAGTGATCATGGAAACATGTTCGGCGTATTTGAATTTGTAAAGGAAGCTTATAAACATAAAAATGAGGATGGTTCACTAAAGGTGAAGCCGGTGATCGGGTGTGAGTTTTACATCACGCAAGACCGCACCCGCAAAACCTTCAGTAAAGAAGAACGCGATCCCCGGCATCACCAGATCCTACTCGCGAAAAATGCGCAGGGATATAAAAACCTGGTAAAGCTCACTTCACTCGGATATACCGAAGGTTTGTATTCAAAATATCCGCGCATTGATAAAACCCTCATCCATAAATATCACGAAGGCCTCATCGCCACCACCTGTTGCCTTGGCGCACTGGTGCCGCAAACCATTTTGAAAAAAGGAGAAGAGGAAGGCGAGAATGAATTTAAATGGTGGCTGAACATTTTCCAGGAAGATTATTATGTGGAATTGCAGCGCCATGGAATGCGCGAGCAGGACCAGGTGAATGAAGTACTCCTGAAATTTGCACGGAAGTATAACGTGAAGGTGATCGGCAGCAACGACAGCCATTACACGGATCAGAAAGATTTTAACGCGCATGATATTTTGCTCTGCATCAACACCGGTGAATTGCAGAGCACTCCTGCCTCGCGGGATTTTTCTGACGATGATATAAATGCAAAGGGAAAAAGGTTCGCCTTTTTTAACGACCAGTTTTATTTTAAGAACACGCAGGAGATGACGCAGGTATTTCACGACCTGCCGGAGGCGATAGACAATACCAATGAAATTGTAAGTAAGGTGGAAACGCTGAAGCTGGAGCGAGATATCCTTCTCCCCCACTTTGTAGTTCCCTCAACTTTTAAAAGCCAGGACGATTACCTGGAGAGCATCACCTGGGCGGGTGCGCGTAAACGTTATGAAATATTCACGCCCAAAATTGAAGAACGAATTCAGTTTGAACTTGGCGTTATCCGTGAAATGGGCTTTGCCGGTTACTTTTTAATTGTAAGCGACTTCATAAAGGCGGGTCGGGATATGGGCGTGTTTATCGGCCCGGGGCGTGGCTCCGCAGCCGGAAGCGTGGTAGCGTATTGTATTGGAATCACCAACATTGATCCGATTAAGTACGACCTGCTTTTTGAGCGTTTCCTTAATCCCGAGCGAAAGAGCATGCCGGATATTGATACGGACTTTGATGATGAAGGAAGGCAAAAAGTGATCGACTATGTGGTAGATAAATATGGCAAGAACCAGGTTGCCCAGATCATAACCTATGGCACGATGGCAGCCAAGTCGGCCATTGCGGATGTGGCGCGCGTGATGGACCTTCCCTTACCCGAAAGCCGTGCACTTACTAAACTTATTCCTGAAAAGCCGGGCATAAGTTTGAAGCGGTTGTTGCATGCACCCCTCACGAAATCTGAAGCGAAGGATGAGGAGAAATCGCTTGAAGAAAAGGAACAGATCGTTGCAGATGATCTTGAAAACGTAAAAAAATTACGCACGCTTTATAACCAGGAAGACCTTACATCCACCATACTTCACGAAGCCGAAGTGCTTGAAGGATCTGTAAGAAATACCGGCGTACATGCCTCCGCCATCATTATTGCCCCGCAGGATATCACCGATATTATGCCTGTGGCCACCTCAAAGGATTCAGACCTTTGGGTGACGCAAATTGAAGGCAACAGTATTGAAAGTGCGGGCGTAATCAAAATGGACTTCTTAGGTTTACGCACATTGAGTGTGTTGAAAACCGCATTGCGCCTCATAAAAATAAATCACGGCGTTGAAATAGACCTGGATGCAATTCCACTGGATGATGAAATGACCTACAAGGTTTTTCAATCGGGTGATACCAACGCCACCTTCCAGTTTGAGAGCGCAGGGATGCAAAAGTATTTGCGGGAACTGAAGCCCGATGCTTTTGATGACCTTATTGCGATGAACGCTTTGTTCAGGCCCGGGCCACTTGCCTATATCCCGAAATTTATTGCGCGTAAGCATGGCCGTGAGGAAGTGACCTACGATCTTCCTGAAATGAAGGAATACCTCGAAAACACATACGGCATTACAGTTTACCAGGAACAGGTAATGTTGCTCTCCCAAAAACTTGCAGGCTTTTCAAAAGGCCAGGCGGATACGCTGCGAAAAGCCATGGGAAAGAAAGACCGAGCCACGCTTGATAAAATGAAGGGCAACTTCATGGAGGGCGCGAAAGCTCTTGGGCACCCTGAAGATAAGCTCGAAAAAATATGGACCGATTGGGAGGCATTCGCACAATATGCCTTCAATAAATCTCATGCCACCTGTTATGCATTCGTGGCTTATCAAACTGCATATTTAAAAGCACACTACCCTGCCGAGTACATGGCCGCGGTGTTGAACCATGCAGGAAGTGCGGAGAAGATCACCTTCTTTATGGAAGAGTGCAAGCGAATGGGGTTGACAGTGCTTGGCCCGGATATCAACGAATCATTTTATGGATTCACGGTAAACAAAAAAGGTGAAATACGTTTTGGCCTTGGCGGTATTAAAGGCGTGGGTGAAGCGGCGATTGAAAATATTGTGGATGTTAGAACGAAGAAAGGCCCCTTTGAAAATATTTTTGATCTGGTAAAACGGGTGAACCTCCGTTCAGTTAACAAAAAATCAATGGAATGCCTTGTTTACTCAGGCGCATTCGATTGTTTTAAAGACATGCATCGTGCGCAATATTTTTTCTCCACGCCCGGCGAACAGAATGGACTGGAGAAAATAATAAAGTACGGAGCCATTTGCCAATCGCAATCCTCATCTGCAGCCAACACGCTTTTCGGCGATATGCAGGCCATTGAAATAGCGCCGCCGAAATTATTGCAATGCACACCGTGGCAGCTTGTTGAGCAGTTAGATCATGAAAAAGATGTAGTGGGCATGTATATCAGCGGCCATCCGCTGGATAATTTCAAATTCGAATTGCGCCACTACCAGATCATTCCTGTTGAAAAATTCAATGAAACAAAAAATGCCGTTGCGGAAGGCACGGTACCATCGTACACATTTCGCATGGCGGGGCTGGTAACCGATGCACAGCAGCGATTAACAAAAACCGGAAAGCCCTTCGCTATTTTAACCATTGAAGATTACAGCGGAAAAACCGAATTCTGGTTGTTCAGCGAAGACTTCATCCGCTTCCAGCCTTATTTAAAAACAGGAATTATCATCATGGTTGAAGGTGCTTTTAAATCGAGGTTTAAGTCAGACAAATATGAATTTAAGATCAGCCGGATGCATTTGCTGGAAACCGTAAAATCATCATTAACACGACAGATCGTGATTGATCTCCCTATTGAAACGGTTGACAAGCCATTTGTCGATTTCATCAGTAAAAATTTTGACGACTACCCCGGCAACACCACGGTAAAATTGTATGTGAGTTCGCAAAACCGGGATAAAACCTCCATTTTGAGTACACTTGAGCGAGGGATCACCATGAACGATGAGTTGGCCTATTATCTTGAAAACCATCCGCAGCTGGAAGTGAAAGTGCAGTTAAATTAAGAAGATAACCTGCCAATACGGGTATAAAAATGACAAATGTGCAAGAAGAATATATTGGAAGTAAATTTGCAATTATCAACTAAACAATAAATCAGAATATTATGGCACTAGAATTCACAGATGCTAACTTTAAGAGCGAGGTTTTGGAATCAGATAAATTATCAGTGGTAGATTTTTGGGCAGAATGGTGCGGTCCGTGCCGAGCCATAGGCCCTGTAATCGAAGAACTTTCAAAAGAATATGACGGTAAGGTAAAGGTGGGAAAAGTGAACGTAGATAACAATCCGCAGATCTCAACTAATTATGGTATCACCAGCATTCCTGCTATCCTGTTTCTGAAAAATGGTGTAGTGGTTGATAAACTGGTTGGTGCGCAACCTAAGGCGAACTTTGTGAAGAAGATCGAAGCACATAAGTAGTTTGTAGTTCCTAGTTTGTAGTTCCGGGTTAATTCAGAATATTTTTCAACGCGCAAGGCATAACGCTCTGCGCGTTTTTTTAGGGTTATGGTATAACGTGGCCGCTTTAGGTGTTATTACCTACAGCTATTGCTACCCCTTCAGGGTCGAAACGACCAGGTGTTTTTGCCTTAACACTGACGCAATATGTTGTGTCCATAAAGCAATGATTTAATGAAGAAATTCGTAATCCCAAAAAAAATTAACTATTGTCAAGCGCGTGCAGGAAAAAATATCCGACCCGGAATGGGCCGCATGAAGCAGTTCCTGGTTTGCAGCCTGTATCTCCTGATTTCGAGTGAAAATTTACCACTGATTTAAGACTAATGACTGCTGTCTATGGTCTCCGACTACATACTATTCCGGAAGCGATTGCGGTTGAAATACCTCTCCCATTCCTTTTAGCACGTAGTTGCCCTCGGGTGTTTTAACGATCTCGAAAACCTTTTTCCAAACGGGACTTTGTTTCTGCATATTTATTTCAATCCAGCTCCCATTTAATCTCCAGGTGCCCCTCTCCTGTTCCCCTGATGCCAGCCCCTTTACATAAGTATAGATACCAGATTTTTCGAAGCCTACCGCCTTGGTAAAGAAATCAGACATCCAGACGTTTTTAATTAGCATGTTCGTTACTTCATCGCCGACAGTAGTGGTGGAAGGCTTTGTTTCTTCCTGCTTTACGGGCGTCTTGCGGTTGTTGGCCATTACAAGGTCAGCTTCCTGTTGAGAGGGATTTTTGATACCTTCCAACTTACCCTCACTTTTCGCTTTCAGGTCGGCAAAAACATCTTCTTCCTTTAGCAATCCATCGTTCCTATCGTAATAGTAAACAAGTGCATTTTTGTACACCGAACCATTATTATGAAATGTATTCTGAAATATATATTTTCCCGTATGAATATTATACGCATCTTGCTGTGATGCATAAGTGTCGCGGTCCATGGGCATCTTGGTGGTTACGCTCAATTTTAAAACATCATTGTACTGCTTGCCATTTACAACCATTTTCTGGCCCTTGCTTTCAATTTTGTAAACCCTTACAAAATCGCCGTCGCCCGTGGCAACCGACCACGTGGTCCCGACGGGTACGGCAGTTTTCAAAATAATTCTTTTGTTTACCACCCTTTCATTATCATAATAATCTACGTAACCGTAATCGTTAATATCGTGCCGCCATTCCCACCTACTCTCTGCCAGCACTTCGTTGTAAGTATACCATGCCATGGTAACAACACCATTTTTGCACTGGTAAAATATTTCCTGCTTTTCCGAACCATTTAATCCATAAAAAGTTTCAGTACCGATCTTAACTGTTGCTGTGGGATTGCACATGTAGAAATAGTCGCAGCCGCATGTACCAACTGTTGCGGGCGAAAAGGAAATAAAGCATTCGTTGGCGTATCTATTCTGAAAAGCTGAATTCAAAAGGAAAAATAATAATGCCTGTTTCATTGCAAAAAAGTTTAATGGTGAAACAGTATTTCCCAAAGGCTTGGGTGTAGATCATTACCGGATATAGCCTATTTTTTGCTGGAGATATATGGATTAAGACGAGCAGGACAAATATATAAAATATCTAATCTAAACTGGGAAATTTAGGTTGCCGATTGAATTAAAGCTTCACAGTATTAAAAGGACGATTTGGGATTTACCATTTACGATTGATTTGGCATTGACTACTGACTACCCACTAATGACTAGGTACTAGAAACTAGAAACCAGGAACTCCTTTAATGCGTCACCTTCTCCATCTCCGCCGGATTATGTTTGTGCCGGAAAAGCAATCCAAAAAGAATCGCCACTACCAGAGCATAGGCTGCGAAGGACAACCATATCTCCTTCCACATTTTGTTACCGGATGCATCGAGGAAAAATTCCTGGATAAGCCAGCCGCTAACCAGGCTTCCGAGTATGGCGCCGAATCCGTTGGTCATCATCATAAACAAACCTTGTGCAGATGACCTGATCTTATTATCCGTACTCGTTTCCACAAAGAGAGAACCTGAGATATTGAAAAAGTCGAATGCCATCCCGTAAACAATGCAGGAAAGAATGATCATCCACAAACCGGCAGCCGGGTCTCCGTATGCAAATAATGCAAAACGCAGCACCCAGGCGATCATGCTGATCAGCATTACCTTTTTGATGCCGAATTTTATCAGGAAGAAAGGAATGGCGAGAATAAATAAAGTTTCGGAGATCTGCGAGATAGACATGATTATGGTGGAATATTTCACCACAAAAGAATCTGCATACTGCGGGATCTTTTCAAAATCTGAAAGGAAGGTGTCGCCGTACATATTAGTAAGCTGGAGCGCCGCCCCAAGCGCCATGGAAAACAAAAAGAAAAGCGCCATTTTATAATTGGCGAACAACCTGAATGCCTGCAGGCCCAGCACTTCTGAAAGCGGTGCACCTTTAGGTGTAAGATTTTGCGGAGGGCATTTCGGTAGCGTGAAGGCGTACAATCCAAGTGCAAATGCACCGAAGGCGCCAATGAAAAACTGATCGGCCGAGCCCTTGTTGCCGGTAAGATTTGTAACCCACATTGCGGCGATGAAGCCCACGGTTCCCCAAACGCGAATGGGCGGGAACACTTTCACCACATCAAAGTTTCGGTCTTTAAGAATGGTATATGAAATTGAATTCGACAAGGAAATTGTAGGCATGTAAAAAAACATGGCCACGAGCATTACCCAGAAAAAGGTAGAGGGATCATTTACAAATGGGAGGTAACATAGTGCTGCCCCGTAACCGAGGTGAAGCAGGCCGTAAAGCTTCTCGGCATTCAACCACCTGTCTGCAATGATTCCCGTAAGCGGAGGCATAAAGATAGAGGCGAGCCCTAATGTAGAAAATACAGCGCCAAACTCTTCCCCACCCCAACCCTTTGTTTGAAACCAGTATACGCCGATAGTGATCAGCCAGGCGCCCCAAACAAACAGTTGCAAAAAACTCAGCAGCGTCAAACGCAGTTTTATGTTCATACAGATGAATTATCTTTTTAATCTGCCGAACCCTGAAAGTATCAGCAGCCAGTTTTGTATGCGGAAGATAATTAATAATGGAAATGCCATCAAAATAATTAATGAGGCCGAGTTTGTTTGGGACTAACTTTGCAGAAAATTTGAATTATGCAGGCAGCAACAGATGTGATTGAAATGGCAGCGGCAGATGATGTGCTGAAAGGGATCGCCAAAAAAGAAAGACTGGGGGGGCGCATAACCGATGAAGAATGCCT
>JAFAGR010000067.1 GCA_023422565.1 Bacteroidota bacterium
CGCTCCGAAAGTGTGATCAGCGATATCTCATTATTTAGTTTTCGGTGTAACTCCTTATGCATATTTTCCAGGGCCCCCTTTGATATTTCCTCACGAAGTATGTTAAGCCCCTCGCGTGCTTCTTTTAAATTTGGCTTGAAAATATCAACACCCTTATATGAAAAAAAGTTCTTTCTCTTTGGGTCAACCGCGGTGAGTACTTTGTTCTTTTTACATAAAGCAATACATTCCGTAATCACTTTTTCAGAGAGCACACCTTTATTGTAATCTTCAAAAATGATCATCTGTGGCTTAACCTCCTTTATATAACGGGCAAATGCATCTATTAAAACTTTTTCTTCATCTGCATTTAAAAAAGCGGTGGTTTCTGAGTCAAGCCGCATCATGTGTTGGTTGCGGCTGATGATCCGTATCTTATTTGAAGTGGGACGGTTTGAAGATTTTGTAAGATACTTAACACCAATATTCTTCTTTCCCAGCAATTCTACAAGGTCATCGCCCTCTTCATCATTTCCTATCACACCTAATACCTCTACGCCTGCACCAAGACTCATTAAATTTAGCGCCACGTTTCCCGCGCCACCAATACGTTGTTCTTTCCCTGATATGGCAACAATGGGAACAGGAGCTTCGGGAGAAATACGCTCCACATCGCCCCACCAGTAGGTATCAAGCATCAGATCGCCAATTACGCCTATGCGCATTTTCTTAAATGAGCTGAACATCCGGCTAACCTCGCCTGCTTTCATCGGTCTGTTTTTTTCCGATTGCAATATAGTAAATAGGGATGCCACAAAGCACTATTATAAGTCCCGGCCATGTGAAAGCAGGTTTGTAAATTACAAGAAGCACGCAGAAGGTGAGCGCCATCAGAATGTATATAGCGGGCAGAATGGGATAACCAAATGCTTTGTACGGCCGCTCAAGATCAGGGCGCAATTTTCTCAACCTGAATATGCCAAATATTGTTAATGCATAGAACATTACCACCACAAGAGAGATCATATCTAACAGGTCTCCATACTTCCCGCTCAGGCAAAGCAAACTTGCCACTATGCATTGTATCCATAAGCCTACAGCGGGAACATTATGCTTGTTTAACCTTGCAGTTTGTTTGAAGAACAAACCATCCTTTGCCATGGTATGATACACCCGTGCACCGGCGAGAATAAGCCCGTTGTTACAGCCGAATGTAGATATCATGATCATTAACGCGATCACCTTGGCGCCGGCATCACCAAATATCTCCATACTCGCGGCAACGGCTACACGATCCTGCGGTGCAGAGGCCACCGACTCTAATGGCAACACACTTATGTACATAATATTTGCAAGTACATATATTATGGTAACGATCAAGGTTCCGAGGAATAAACTCAAGCCGATGTTTCGTTTTGGGTTCTTCACTTCACCTGCAATGAATGTGATGTTATTCCATGCATCGCTGCTAAAAATTGAACCCACCATTGCCGCTGCGATAGCTCCTAATATAGCGCTGCCTGCAACTCCCCCTATGATCGCTCCTGTATTGTCACGCCTCGTCATCGTCCATGCATCACTCCAGTTTGCATTCCAGATCTCTGAATCGGAAGCCACTACTAATCCGAAGACGATCAATCCAAACAAAGACAGCAACTTTACGGTGGTGAAAGTGGTTTGAATGATCTTCCCGCCCTTAATTCCTCGTGTACTCACATACGTTAGGAACACGATCAACAGAATGGAAACAATATGAGCGTAATAAATTTTAAAGATTCCAAACTGAGTAATGAGATTATCATCCGTGAGTTCAAGAGGTTTGAAAAAATAGCCGGCAAATTTTGCGAAAGCTACGGCCACAGCGGCTATCGTAGCAGTTTGAATAACGGCAAATAAACTCCACCCGTATAAAAAAGCTGCGAGTGGATTGAATGCTTCGCGAAGATAAACGTACTGCCCGCCGGCTTTCGGGAACATTGAACTCAGCTCGCCATAACTTAATGCCGCAGCCAGCGTCATGAAACCGGTGATCACCCAAACAGCGATCAACCATCCGGCACTTCCCACGTTCCTGGTAATATCTGCACTTACAATAAAAATTCCGGAACCTATCATCGACCCTGCAACGATCATGGTTGCATCTACAAGGCCCAGCGTGGGCTTAAACGAGGCGTTCGTTTCGCTCATAAGCGTGTTTTGGTAAATATAAGAGTTCTGGAGTTTTTATGAACGGCACCCGAAAAGTCACGCAACACGACATTTTTCTGCCTGCGCTGACCAAAGCGTGTGACCGAAAATTTGAAAGGTGGAGCTCCTCTCTGCACATTTTCACACCTGCACATCGGCACATCTAGTTGACACATCGCCAAATCAGCACATCAGCACATTATCAAATCAACCTCAAGGTTTCGCATCCACCTTCATCCGCTCATTCATTCCTTCGATCACATCCTCTGTAATATTGAGCGTGGAATCTTTATAAAGCATAAAGTCAAAGCTGCTTCCTGAAGTAAGAATATAGGTGAAGCGTTTGTCTTTGTTGTATTCTTCAAGGAAAGCTTTTAATTCATTCTGGATCTTGTCCATGGAGTTAAAGCTTTTTTCCGTCAACTTTTGAGACAGTGTGGCTTTTTTACGGTCAATAGTTTCCTGTTGACGCATCAGGGATTCCTGCATTTTGGCGGCTTCTTCCTGCGTGATCGCATCGCCGCGTTTTAAGAAATTATTTTTTTGATTCTCCAAACCGCGATATCCGTTCTCCCATTCCGTTTCAATAGCCCTTTGTTCGGCTTCCAGTTCCTTTCTTTTAGATTTAATGGCAACAATATGTTCGTTCAAAGAATCAAGTTCTACATAGGCGATCATCGGTACGGGCGTGCCGTTCGATGTAGTTACCACCGGAGTTACTCTCTTCTCCGCCACTGTTTTTGTTTTACCGGAAGAAAAGTGCAAATAATATAATACAGCAACTGCAATTAGCAACACTGCATTCAATACCAGGGAGAGATTTTTCATATAAAAAATTATGCGCGAAGATAGGATTTAGATTCAAGTTGGTAGTTCGTAGTTGGTAGTTCGTAGTTGATCCTCAAATTCAGAAAAACACTTAGGTCATTCGCGGATTTTAAACCACAAAACCAGGAACCAGGAACTATAAACTAACCATTCTTTCTCAAATACTTCGTCAGTATCACGATCAGCTGCCCTTCTATCCTGCCTTCTATTTGCTCAGTGTTATCGGGAACGAGGCGTATATTTTTTACCACCGTCCCCACGCGGGCATTTACGCTGCTGCCTTTTACATCGAGAGATTTGGTAAGTACAACGGAGTCTCCGTTTTGCAAAATAGCGCCATTACTGTCGCGATGAAGTTGAACTCCTCCTTCAGCAACATGGTCTCCGCTCACTTTGGCCCATTCCAACTCGGCATCTTCCATATACATCATGTCCAGCATTTCGGTTGCCCATGCTTCGGCGCGGAACCGGTTCAACATCCTCCACGACAATACCTTTACCGCCGGAATTTCACTCCACATTGCGGTAGGCAAGGCTTTCTGCCAATGTGCGGCATCCGGCTCCTCCTTCTTTTCAACCTGCGCGAGGCATTTATTGCAGATCATCAACAGACTTGAAGACCCGCTGTTTTCATTTCCCTGCACCTCATAAACGCTGAGTCCTTCACCCGATTCACATACTTCGCACTTTCCGTTACTGCGGGCTTTTATTTCGGCTTCAAATTTCATAACGTTGAATTTTGCGCGAATGTACTGAAATGGAACACAATCTTAAAAGGATGATCTATCCTCAATAAATCTGGCCGGTACATAAATTTTCTTCCTGCTTATGCTCATCTATTATATTATATTGCAAATTGATCGACGGCATGCCTGGTGTCGCCGAAAGCTAACTGTTTCTTCCAATGCCAAAACTGCTTCGCCGGATCTTACCTCTCCTTCTTATATCCCTGCTGTGCTCATGCGCGGGGAAATTACCGGAAGAAGATGCCCGATTAACTAAGGTGAACCAATGGTATAGCCGGCAAATATCCTTCTGGCAATCAAACCCCGATTCTGTTCTACATTATGCCTTACTGATCGATTCGGTAGCCGATGGCCTTCCTCCTGATTACAAAGCCATGGCGCTCGTCGGGCAGGCACGTTACCACGTTACTAAAAAAACCAACCTTTCACAGAAGTTGTATCAGCAGGCCATAGAACTTCTGAAGAATTCAGAGGCCGATAGTATTCTCACCCGCGCACACAATGGACTGGGGATCTGTTATCTTAAAAAATCAGAATATTCATCGGCACTTGAACATTTTTTTACTGCGCTGCGACTTGCTGAAAAAAATAATGACGCTAATGCAAAGGCAGGGGCGCTCGCCAACATAGGCGAACTCTACCAGTTGAAGGGCGATATCTCTTCTGCAAAAAAATATATAAGCAGGGCGATGGAAGTAAGCAAAAGTCAAAACAACATTCTCGCCTATCTGGATGCTGCACAAACCATGGCAAATATCTATGGTATGAATAATCAATTCGACAGCGCCATGGCGATCGACAGGAGGGGAATTGCCGCAGCAGATTCAATCGGCTCTTCCAAAATCAAATCTGCATTTTATAATAACCTGGGAAATTGCTACCTCTATTCCAATCGCCCGGACAGTGCACGTTTCTATTTCACTCAATGCCTCGCGATGGATTCAGCAAATGGTCTAGCGCATTTTATGGTTGACAATTATCTCACGCTGGGGCAGCTTTCTCTCAAACAAAATCAGCATGATGAGGCAAAGCGATATCTCCATTCAGCAATAAAACTTTCAGACAGCATTCATGAAAATCAGTTCAAAGCGCAGGCATGGAAGATTTTGTCAACCATATACAAAAATGAAAACAATCTGACTCTGGCACTGCAGGCAAAAGATTCGGCAAGCGTGGTGAAAGACAGAATGATAAATGAAAAATCGGAAAACAAAATTGCTGAATTACAGGAGTTATACGAAGCGGAGAAAAAAGAGCAGACCATCGCCATGCAGCAATTGAAACTTTCCAGGCAGCAGCTTCTATTGACCGGCAGTTTCATTCTGCTTGCTTCTCTATTGATGAGTGCGTGGCTGCTTTACAGAAAGTACAAGGCAAAAAAAGAAAAGGAATTGCAGATTGCAATAATGATCCAGCGCGAGAAGGCAACCATAGATATTCTGCAGGCTGAAGATCAGGAAAGACGGCGCATCGCGGCGGAATTACATGATGGCGTGGGCCAGGCGATGCTTGCCGCATGGATAAACCTTCAGGCAATGGAACCGCAGTTGTCGGCACTGAAGGATGATG
This sequence comes from Bacteroidota bacterium, assembly GCA_023422565.1. GTDB lineage: Bacteria > Bacteroidota > Bacteroidia > Chitinophagales > Chitinophagaceae > Ferruginibacter. The sequence continues at coordinate 5,310 of JAFAGR010000067.1, forward strand.
AAAAAAGATCTTTCACAAAAGCTGTAGAAATGGTTGGAGAAGGATGTAAAGAAGTGCGTGAAGTAAGCCATGCGCTGATGCCGGGTGCGATTCTAAACAAAGGTCTTGTACAGGCGGTCAAAGATTTTCTAAAACAAATAGATGAGAAGATAATTAAGATCAGATTCGATGCAAACCTTGATAAATCTCCTGATGATGTTACCGCCTCATTGCTTTACAGGATCATCCAGGAATGCGTAAACAACACGCTTAAACATGCCTCCGCAAGCGAATTGGATATCACGATCGATGATACGGCAGATGGCATTTCAATACAGATAGAAGACAATGGTAAAGGATTTGACGTTGGACAAACCATCGGCAATAATGAATTTTCAGCAGGGCTTGGTCTGCAAAATATAAAACATCGCGTGGCCTACATGCAGGGCTCCGTTGAATGGGACAGCAGCCCGGGCAACGGCACGGTGGTAACTATTCTTGTACCGGTAAAACAAAAGGATGCCTAAAATAAAGATCGCGTTAGTAGACGATCATCAGATTATTGTTGACGGATTGGTCGCGTTACTCGGAAAGTATCCACACATTGAAATAACGGTTACGGCTACCCGTGCAGCAGAAATGTTAGAATTGCTTGCAGAAAATAAAGTTGACATTCTGCTTACCGATGTTATGATGCCCGAAATGAGCGGCAATGAACTCGCAAAGAAGGTGAGGCAACTTTATCCTGAGATAAAGATCATCGCCCTCAGCATGAGCGGACAGGCACAGGTGGTGAGCAACATGATTAATGATGCCGACATCGCCGGCTACTTGCTCAAACAAACAAGCGCCGCGGAATTAGCCAGCGCGATTGAAAAAGTTTATTCAGGTGGTATTTACTTTCATGATGATGTGCTTAAGGAACTTGAAAACATGGAGAATGAAAAGAAGCGCCCGTCTTCAGTTAATATTACGCAAAGAGAGAAGCAATTGATAGAGTTAATAGAAAAAGATTATTCCAGCAAGGAGATAGCGGCTGCATTAAAAATATCCCTCCATACTGTAGAAACTCACCGTAAGAATATAATGCGAAAAACCCGCGCCGGTAACGTACTCTCCCTTGTGAAATGGGCGTATGAGAATGCCATTTTAAACAGAAGATGAGAATTTGATAATTTGACGGTTTGGTGATTTGATAATATTTTCCAGTTATTTTTTTATCTACTCCCACGACCCACGACCCACAACCCACAACCAACTACCAACTTCAAACTACCAACTACCCTCCAGACGGTATATACACGATTTTTCAGGAAGATAAATTTGCTCCATAAAATTATCTCCTTATATGAAAAAGATCACCCTGATGATTTGCCTGTCTGTTCTATGCGCAGGCCTTACACATGCCAACGATGTTTTGGTCACCAATGTTTCGCTCATTAACCAAACCACGGCAGGACCAATAAACACGCATTTCAATAATGTTCAGTTTAGTATCAACTGGAAGAACAGCTGGCGTACCAGTACCAATGAATCAAATTACGATGGCTGCTGGATATTTGTGAAGTACCGTAAACAAAGTACTTCCGTTTGGTTGCATGCTACATTAAATGCAACCGGACAAACCGCCCCGGCAGGAAGCATTCTCCAACCCATGGCCGATGGCAAGGGCGCATTTATATATCGAAGCGCTAATGGATTTGGTGATGTAAACTACACTAACGCAGCCCTTCGCTGGAACTATGGTGCAGACGGTGTTTTGGATAATGAAAATGTGGAAGTAAAAGTATATGCCGTGGAAATGGTTTACATTCCGCAAGGTTCATACAATCTTGGAAACTCATCTGTCGAATCGAATAAATTCAGGGATGGCGCGTTGGATACCTGGTTCCCCGTTACAAGTGAGAACGCAATAACCTGTGGCACCGCTGCCGGTAATTTATATGCTGTGTCCAACTTTACAAACAGTGGCACTATCCCTGCCGCATATCCGAAAGGCTTTAAGGCATATTGGATAATGAAGTACGAATTCAGTAAGCAACAGTATCTTGATTTCCTGAACACGCTTGATCAAACAAGTGCTAACGCGCGCAATAATATCGGCGCCACTGGTAGTGTTCCTAACATGACAGTTACCGAACCAGAGCGCGCCGCCCACAGCTTTTCAGCTATTAATGTTCTGGCCTGGTTAGACTGGGCCGCTATGCGCCCGATGACCGAGCTTGAATACGAAAAGGCATGCCGCGGCGGGAACAACACGCCCTCTCCACTTGAATTCGCATGGGGCAATACTACCATTGCACCCATCTCAAATGGCCAGGATATCGGCACTTCCACAGAAACATGGCTTTCCGGCAATGCCAACTATGGCGGCGGGCCCGGAACACCTTACCGTTGCGGAGCGCTCGCTACGGCCAGTACAGACCGCACGCAAAGCGGAGGCTCTTTTTACGGAGTGATGGACCTCAGCGGAAACGTACAGGAGCTCGCAGTATGGGCAGGTCAGGAAGGAAGGGGTTACACCGGATTGCATGGTGATGGTGTACTAAATGCAAACAGTGAAGCAAATACTGAAAACTGGCCTTCTGCTACCAACAACAATAATGTAATTCAAAGAGGTGGCGGCTTTGGTGACGCACCCGCGCAATTGCAGGTAAGCGACCGTGTTTACTGGCCCCTGAATGTGATTCCTGCATATGGATATCTGGGGGGAAGAGGAGTAAGAACCGGAGAATAGCAATTCGGCTCCCCTTATTATCGCGGTTAGCCTCCGCCGTTAGCCGCCCGAAAAAAGATGCTGCCATTCCTTTTCAAGAATTAATTCAACTACATGAAACAATATATTTCATTGCTGCTCTTTACGTTCCTTGCCGTGAGCGTAAAAGCCCAGCCACCCAACAATGCCATCTTCACTGGTGGGCGCGGTGATGGTATAAGCAATGCCTCATGGCTCATGGCCTCCGTTAACATCTTTTCTGGTGGTGCAGGCGATGGCGAAAGCGTTGGTACAAACAGCGTCTTGCCAAATCCCATTTACGCAGGCGGACAAGGAGACGGCTTTTCATTTAATGCCAACAACGCTCTTCCCAACAATATATTCTTCGGTGGCGAAGGCGATGGCTGGCATGCTATCGTATTACCGCTCGGTCCGCTGCCGGTGAGATTGCTAACCTTTACAGCAGAACATGCGGGCACATCGCACCTGGTAAGGTGGACCACCACGGAAGAGATCAACACAGGTCATTTTGAAGTACAGCGTTCTTCCAATGCGAGGGACTTTACAGGCATCGGCACAGTGCAGCCGCTTGGCAGTGGTACTAATGGCGCCTCATACCTTTTTACAGTGGATGAACCACTTGAAGGAAATAACTTCTATCGCCTTAAAATAATTGATCATGATGGCAGCATTACGTACAGCAACATTGTTCTCCTAAAAAATGAAGGCACTATAAAGATGTCCTTGTTTCCTAACCCCACTACTGAAGCAATAAACATCACGATTCCGTCAACGGGCGATGCAGGTACTGTGGGTGCTTCCATTTATGATGCGCAGGGAAGATTAGTTATGCAAACTCACCTGAATACAGGCATACTGAATAAAATCGAATTGCAGATTTTACCCGCAGGAGTTTATACGTTACGTTGTATAATAAAAAAGAAGCCCGTTTCCGTCCGCTTTATGAAGCAAAAATAAAACGGTGGTTTTTTTCATAAGGAGTCAATTCCAACCGTGGGTGATCTGAAAAGATCACCCTTTTTTATTTTTATTGTTTTGCTGACAAATTTGAGGAAGCCTTGGATCTTTAAAGCTAAAACGCCATAACTTCCGGATATGTTCTTCGTATACACCATTCTGTTACTCGCCGGAGCGCTTCCCTTCACCGTCTTTTTAATGAAGCGAACCCGTTATCGCAGAATTTTAAGGGAAGGAATAAGTACCACCGCCCAAGTGACACAGGTGCGCAGGATCAGCATGAACAAAGGACCGGTATACGACCAGGTTTTTTACGCCTATCTTCCGGCCGGCTCCATTCAATACCAAAGCGGGATGCACAAATACAGTGCAGGTAAATTTCGCAGCGGGGATACTTTTGAAATATTTTATCTCGCGGAGAAGCCATCGAAGCACGCCATTCCCGGCAGTAAGGGTGAGACTGCATTCCTGATCTTTACGATCCTTTTCTTTCTTTTTATAATTTATGCCTGCTTTAAGATCAGCGAAATGGCGGGTTAACCTTTCCGACAACCCGGAGCTAATCTCCTATAAACTATTTCTCCTGGAGTTCCGTCCACACAAAATCTTCAATTTCATCAAACAGTCCCCTGGTTCTTTGCTGACCGTGCATCAAAGATTCATACTTGTGGGTAAGATCCAATGCCAGTTTATAAAGTTCTTCAGTGGCCGACCTGTCCTCCATTTCTGTGATCGTCATAGGCTTCTTGCCTTCTTCCAAACCGCGCAGATAGCATAATACCTCTACCACTTCAAAGTGTGTTTTTTGCCACGAATCAAAACCGTTGGGGAAATCGGGAATTTGCATATGGTGAAATTTTACTCCTAAAATACGCATCTCTGCCAAATTTTTTTGGCAAGACTTTTGTTTAACTTTTTGTGTATTTATTTAAACAATATTATTTTTGCTTTTCAGGAGGTTTTAAAAACACAATTAAAAAATCAAATCATGACACACAAAATCAAACTCGGCGCGCTGGCGCTGATCATTTCTTCAACGCTGTTCACGGCTTGTTCTAAGGATGATGATCCGGTAACAACAGACAATACAATAGCAGGAAAAGTTATCAATACATCAGACTTCAGCACGCTTGAAGAAGCAATGAACAAAGCGAATCTTCAAACCACACTTCGCGGAGCGGGTCCGTTTACCGTTTTCGCGCCCGATAATGCAGCCTTTGCCGCATCAGGCATTACTCCCGCAGTGCTAAATTCCCTTACCACGGCACAAACTGCATCCATTTTATTATACCACACCTTACCGGCTGAAGTAATGGCAGCCAATGTACCTGCAGGTCCCAATGCCAAGGTGATAACAGCCAGTGGCGATTCTGTGTTTGTAACGCGCAATGCTTCGGGCGTTTATGTGAACGGTATCGCCGTTACGCAAGCTGATATTGACGCTACTAACGGCGTTATTCATAAAATAGGCAGGGTGTTGATTCCGGCATCAGGAGACCTGGTAGAAACTGCACAGGAGCCTGCTAACGGTCTCGACTCTCTCGTTAAGGCCGTTGTAAGAGCCAACAATACTCTAGGTGGGGATCCTAACCTTATCGCAGCCTTACAAACAGGCACACTAACTGTATTTGCTCCAACCAATGCAGCATTTACCGAGGTGTTGAATGCACTATCCTTAACTGATATCAACGACATTCCCATTGCAACCTTAACTGCAGTGCTGAAATATCATGTGGTCGGAGGAAGGGCTTTTTCATCTGATCTTGCCAACGGTCAGGTTACCATGCTTGCCGGTGGAAACACTACGGTTAATTTAACCAACGGCAGCGGTGGCGGACCAACCATTACCGGTACTGGAAATGGTGCAAACAGATCGAATATCGTTGCAACAAATATCATGGCAACTAATGGTGTGGTGCATGTAATTGATCGTGTACTTCTACCTTAATTTGAATGAAGCCTGCCCGGTTTTACTACCAGGCAGGCTTTTTTCTAAAATCAGCTGCCAAACTTTTGTTTATTTTAGCGCCATTAAAATTAAACATGAATCTTTTCTCGATTTCAGATCTCGCAAGGTTTTCAGGAATAAAAGCCCATACCATCAGAATATGGGAACAAAGATATGAGGCGCTGCAACCTGAACGTTCTGAAGGGAACACAAGGTATTATGATGGTCAGCAGTTAAGGCGACTTTTAAATATTGTCAGCCTTGTAAACTTAGGAAGAAAGGTTGCGAAGGTCAGTCAGCTTTCCGACAGGGAATTATCTGACCTGGTTAATAAATTAGTTCCCGGTAATGGAACTTCCGGCGATACGGCCGATTATTTTATTTCGCAGTTGATCCTGGCAGGGATGAGTTATGATGAGCATCATTTCGAAAAGATCTTTTCAGCTGGAATTGTAAGGTATGGTTTGAAGGAAATGTACAGCAATATCATTTACCCGATGCTTCATCGGGTAGGAATGATGTGGGCGGGAGATCAGTTAGCTCCCCCCAACGAGCATTTTATCAGCAATCTTGTTCGTCAAAAGATGTTTGCCGCCCTTGATGCTTTACCGCCCCCCGTTATTGACAATGAAAAATGGATACTGTTTCTTCCGGAAGGTGAGTATCATGAAATGGGACTTCTCCTCTCGAATTACCTTATTCGAAAATCGGGGCGACATGTGATCTACCTTGGTGCCGATGTGCCCCTTACCCACCTCAAAAATGTGTTATCGGTTACTTCCCCTACTCATCTTTTATGTTTCATCGTTCACAGAGATTTTCCCGAGGCCATTGCAAACTTTTTGAAAACACTGAAAGCCACATTTAAAAAAGGTAAGATATTCCTGGCAACAGAAAAGGAGAATATTAAAGAAATAAAACTTCCACCGGGCATTGTTCCGCTGCATAATGTAGAAGACCTTATAATATTATAAATTTTAGATTATAGATTATAATTTGATCAATGTTGAGTTGTGAATTGGGGATATAAATGATCACACACAACTCAAAACCCAAAACTCACAACGGCTTGCGGGAACCTCTACATTGCACGGCAATGAAATTTTAAATTATAAATTTTAGATTACAAATAGGGTGATGAATACCCGGTACTCACTACTCAAAACCCAGAACTCATAACTACTTGCGGGAACCCCTGCATTGCACCGGATGTTTCCCGCAGTAAACGCAGATTAAATACACCGCAAGTTCTTTGCGACTCTGTTCTTCCTTTGCGGCTTTGCGTGAAATGTTAAACTACCCACGACTCAAAACCCAAAACTCAAAACCCTTCTACGCCTTTGCGTGAAATAAAAAACCCCGAATCTCTTCGAGGGCTTTCAGTGTAAAGGTCTCTCCATACATTAAATTGTTATTTCATCAACAATTGAATTACCCGGCACATCGGCAGCGGTGATGGTAACCACGTTACCTGCAGCGCCTGCACCGTTGGCGGTGGTGGTGTACACCCAGCTTAAGCCATCGCTTTGCTGAATTGCCAATCCACTTTCAATGATGCTGCCGTCAGCCGCTTTGATGCTCACCTGCACTTGCTGAACGCGGAAATCGTCTGTTACGATTGCACGGATGGTGCCGCCTGGTGAGTTACCAATGGCCTGGAGGTTCACTTCCACGATCTCGGGAGCAAGGAAGAAATCCTTAACTGCCATGTTGAACGGGGAGCGCCCACGGGGAGCCTTTGCTTTGTACGCTGTGCGCATTGCTTCATCTGCGAGGATGTAGCGTGCATACACACTAGCGCGTTTAAAAGTTGCATGCACCGCCTTTTGATTTTCAGTGAAGGTGCCGCTAAATACGGGAGGTTTTGACACTACGGTTTCTCCGAACCGCTGGCGGTAAACAAACTGGTTTACCTTGCCTCTAATGCCGTGTGTGGCATTATTGTCACGCATTTTTGCCATGACTTTGAATTTTAAGGTTTATAAGCAATTTTGCTTACTTGCATACATAGACTTGAAACTCAGGCAAAAGTTTAATCCGCATTTGTTAAATGCCTTTTACATGTGAGGAGTGGTGGGATGGTTGAAGTACACTGGTTAAAAAGAAATATGAACGGGCTTAATGTTCTCAATCAAATGGAGAACCCATATTTTTCGATGGTCTTTAGGTTCATTAATGTGTACCGCTTCGCTTGCTCATTGAAAGGCAGCTCACCATTCATTAGATCCACCATGTATTTTATTTGAAAATTCTTAAGTCTTCTATGCTTACGATCCCACTGAACAATTTTCTTTACCAAATCCAATGAAATCTCATACTGCGGATCAGAGTCGGTTTGACCATTGGTGGTCTCAATTTCATTTAATATCTCCGGAGCATTCTCAATTAAAATATTTATAATAGTAATGCCGGCCCTCCTTTCGTAATCGGAAATTGCAGAATTAGTTCTAACCCTGCCCGAAAGATTATATGCTACGTTCATTTGTTGGTCCGTCAATATTCTGGTTACTCTCCCCCAATCTTCAATCTTTTGCCAAATCTCTGCCGGGATCGATCTAATTTTTTGAAGCTCCTCATTGATCAGAACTCTGGCGGTATCATCATCCGAAAGTCGATTTCTCGCAGTCGAATTGATATTGTTTTCGAAATCGGATTTTATCGCCTCCAAGTCATTAAAAAGTTTAACCGCCTTCAAATCACTCCAACATTCCTCTTTTTTCGCCCATTCATCAGGTCTTTTATTTAAGCTCAATGCCTTCTGATAGATATGGTCATGAACTTTTACTAATAAATTAGAAACAATTTCTTCAAGTTCCGGAGAGAGTCTTTGAGACTTCCAAATCTTATACAGATTTAGCTTTTTCTTCGTAATAAAAGTGAAGTAAGATATGGTGTATGGAACAAATATATAAGCGGAAGCTCTCTGCAAGTCAAAATTCGCATTATACATTTTCACAGCAGATCGGAACAAAATAGCCTTTGCAATTAAATCTTCGTAGTAAATACTGTCTATTTTGTTTTCCAAATTTGCGTTTATAAATTGATAGTAATTTTTTTGGTTACCTCGCACAACAAAATGAGGTCCTATAAGGATTTTCTTTCCATCAGTGACTTCAGAATAACTATTTATATACTTAGCCAGCTCTTCTTTTGTGAACATCTGAGATTTCGGATTTCTCAGATCAAATGCTTTTTGTTTCGATTTTGTGAAACCTTCTTTTAACCTCGCATTCTTGTATTGACCTCTTGCACGCTCATAAAACCATCTAGTTTGAATGTTGTGTCCAGGAATGTGAGGAGTATAAATACTTCTTGAGAGTTTTTCCAATTCAATATGGAACGGACGATTTGAACTCAAATCAGAAACAGATACCTTATTCTGAGTGTTAGCATATTCAGAAATTTGAGAAACTATTTCTCCAAACCGTTCTTTTTCTTTGACAACATTTAGCTTAAGCTGAACGAATATATTGCTCACATCGGCTTTATCTTTTTTCAATGTATGATAAATTGAAGCCGTTGTTTGCCCGCCATTTACTATTTGAAAATCTTTAACCCTTGAGATGCATAATCCCTTTCCATTTGAAGACGGTACGATGTCAATCTCGTCCGCAGTGGCAGCAATTCCATTATTGAAAGCGAGAAACATGTGAGGTTCTTTCAAAATTGTGTTCCTGATCCCCTTATTTATCTTTCCAGTGAATTGCAAAAATGAGCGGACATTTTGCTCGAGCAGGCGAGAACCATACCGTTCGTAAATCAAAGCCAATGCAGCACCTGGAATTATCGAAAGGTATGATTGATATTGATCATTTTTGATGGGAGACAAAATACAGGGAAGTTCAAAACCTTCGGAGTTAAAATCAATTTCAATAGGAATGTGAGATTTTTCAGTTAGGTTGTATAAATACTCTAAGTCAACAACTCTATAATTGAATGGATATCCTGAAATAGTCTGATTAACCGGCATTTCGCCCGAATAAACGCCGTCCGTTAGTATTATAGCATTTATCCTAACAAGATTATCCTTTAATTCCTGGGTAGTACTGAGCGCATAGGCAAAATCGAATATTGGAGAAGATTCTTCGATTTCGTTAACATACTCCTTGTAAATTCCTTTCTTAAAAAAATTTGAAATCCTTTTTGAAGCAGTTTCAATTTCATCTTTTCCTACCTTCAACAGGTCATCACTCCCTTTGAAAATAGTTACAAAAATATCGATGGTCTCATAATTATCGGAAATTGAGTATGCATTGATTTTGTGCTGGCTCTTGGTCCCAAACGCTTTTTCGTCGTAGGCCACTCTCACATTTTCGGTCTCTCCCCCATCTGCCAGCAGGTCTACAGCTAGTTGAGTAAACATTTGCTCCAGATTCCCCCCAAATTCCTCTGAGACCTGCTGGGTTCTGATATCTAGTAACAGTGCATCATAAAACTTTTGTAGATCACCTTGTTCAAGCGGACTATTCATTTAATTTCAAAATTTGAAAAATTTCGGATTCGGTTCTTTGATACTCAGACATGTCAGAAACTATTATAGAATATCTTATCTCCCCTACTCCTGCCCGGATATCTTTTTCCTCTATCCTTGGAAAATTTTTAAAGACTTTGTAAAAAGTCTCTTCCCGGACCGCATAGCCGATCTCGTCGTACAGATCCTGATGATGATCGAAATAATTTCCTTCGGCCAACTTTGCATTAAATTTATTCAGAGCCCTGAAATCAGATTCAAGCGTCTGCCTAATTGTGCGAACTAAACTGTTTAAACTTTCTCCGGAATTCTGTATTATTTCTAAAGAAACATGGAAAAGAAAAAGATCTTCTAAATTAGATGGGTCAAGCTGCCTTTCGCTACTTATGTGGATACGTTGGTGATTATTTCCCAAAGTCGTTTTAACCTCTATCCCCCAAGTGCTCATATGAAAATCTCTTAATGCTCCTTCGCACCCCACCCAAGCATTTAAGACGTGTATATAATTGCTAGTTCGGCCTAAAAGTTTCTTTAGGAGTATCATTTCTCCAAATAACCCGCGTTGTTCGAGAGCACTTAAGCCTTGCAAACCGGCTCTTCCAAAAAGCGATTCCCATCTTTCAAACCGGTTAATTAATTCTTTTACCAAACCAGATTCTGTTGTAATAAATCCAACGTTAACGATTAGATCTTCGCACAATACGGAGAAGATATCTTTATATCGAAAATCCAAAAGAACTAAAATCAACATCTTCTTATATGGGTTTTCGGGATCTGGGATTAATTCAATCCTTGCTCCGGTCAAATTAGAAAACCGCTCGATATCAACCTTAACATCTGTGTTTAGGGATGCTGCCAGACACCTGAATTTTTCTGGACCTTTCAACGCTACATAGATATCTGGCAGTATACTGCCGGCGTACCTTTTAAGAAGAAGACCATAAAAAAAGGTGCTATCCTCCTCTAATTCTTTCCAGATCTGATCAATCCTCATCTTCTCCCTCCTCTTCTGGACTCTCATCTTGATTGAATATCGAAAGCAACTGTTCATGTACCGCATAAGTCATTGGAGCATTATGGGAACTCCTTGGAAAACTAATTGCAAATCCTACAATCGGGAATGCAAGTTTAGATTCCATAGGCTCCCCATTGCTATGTTTCAAAACGGCACCATTTGGATCAAGAAAGTATAGGATTAACAACGGGTGTTTGGAATTGCGGATTTGATTACGAACAATTTCTCCGTTCGGGTAACTAGGCTTTCCCTCCTTTCTTTTTCTAACCCAAGAATCAGTAGTCAACTCCATAGCGCGAGAGTATTCTTCTTGTTCAAGATCAATAAATTCATCTTTGGGACTAATAATGTGAGATTTTCTTAAGTAATAAATTTCCAAATTCGAGTTCTTGTCGTCGTAATTCCTTAGGTATTGCCCAACACTCAGTGAGGTCTCACCGAAATCAATCTCAGTCCTTTTTTCTGTAGTTGATCTCGACATTACCGCTACCCGCCAATGGGTCAGTTCATCATTTCCAACCTGCATATCAATAAAACGAAGTAAATTTTGTGGATCCGCAGCCTTTAAATTAGGGGACAATTTCATTTGGTTTAGGAATGATCTTACATCAGAATAAGAAATGTCTTTCCATAAAAAGCTCCCCTGTCGTACTTCATATTTTTGGGGCAGAACTTTTATCAAATTTTCGGCCGCTTCGAAGTTTTCTCTTACGACATCAGGATTCTTAGAAAACTCATAAGATTCAACCAATCTGCCCGCCCAAGACACTGTTACTGTTGTGGCTCTCCGAATTTTGTTACTTGCCGATATTTGTAATTGCCCGGGATGAGTTCTCACTTTTAACGCATATTGCTCTGGGGTTGCACCAACTGTATCACTCATATAATCGAACTCATTTCTCAGCTCTTCAGAAGCATGCGTTATGTGGCAGAACCATTCGTTAAGCTGTCTGCTGGTAAATAGCCGACATAAATCTACATATCCAGGCCTGTAGCCAAACCATCTGCCCATTTGCATCAGTGAGTCGTACATTCGAGATGATCTTAGGTAATAACTTACCGATAGCCCCTCCAAAGTTAGGCCCCTAGAGAGCTTATTTCCCCCCACGGCAATTACAGATAACCCATGGGGATGATCATAGTATGTTAAGGCATCCGCAGAGCCCATGTTAATTTCCTTTACTACTATTTTTACAACCGCTTCATAGAGATGTTTGTTCACATCTTCCCAAGGGTGTACTTGAATTTGACTGTCAATTTGTGAAAGCTTGGAATTCAGAATCTGAGAGCTTACAGATTTGTACGATTTATAAGATTCTTCATCAACTTCAAAAGTTTGGCGGAATTCCTCAACTATGGCAGGAACCTTCATTTCGATCCCCCTTCGATAAAAATTAAAAATATTTTCGACAAGAATCTTTAATTCATGTTGCCATGCTTTCAATCTCGAAACATGCACTAACATCGAATTATGTACAGACGATTGGCCTCTTAACCTCCGTATAGCACAAGTTAAAATAAAACACCTGATTGCCCTTTTTAATGAATCTGGAACATCCGATGGCATTTCAGAATCATCAATAAAATTATGATGATCTTCAATCCTTCGAACGATTGGCAAAACGGACTCTGATTCTTCTGCGTCTTCCAACAATTTGAATCCAAAAACCTTGTCCGGACCAATATAATTCGAAGGAGCCGGGAGATTGATAATAAAATCTCTTGGGAACAAGTTATCCTCCTCAATGGGAATAAAAATGTTGGCAAAAGGAGTCGCCGTGTAGCCAACATATCCACTCTTGTCAAATAAGCGAATTACATCCCTGATCAAACCATTAATTCGCGTGGTCGGATCGCTTTCTGGATTTGTATTTATTGAGGCATTATCTGCTTCATCATCAATCATTAACAGAGATTTGTTCCGTATCACGCGCCGGCCATCAATTTCAATGGATTTTGAGGACAACCATTGAATCAGGCGGCCTAGAATTGCGGCGTTCTTTTTCACCACCAAAATCAGCGGGTCTTTTATGCCAAAATTTATTCCAGATGAATTTGCAGCAGCAGTATTGAAGTCGGAAAGGCTGGTCGTTAATGAGTGCGCAATTGCGTCCTGATTAAATCTACCCACTCCAATCCACGTATTATTTTCTCTGAAAGCTCTTTCATGTTGCGTGTCAAATCCAAGAAAACCTTCATCAATGCGAAGTTGTGTTTGACTCCGCAGATTATTGTGGATGCCCGCAAGCACAATGATCATATTGAATCCTGCATCTGCCGCTTTACAAATAAGACCCGTGTAATTTGCGGTTTTTCCTGACTGAACCTGCCCAACTACCAGCCCATATTTTGAAATTACCGCGTTCATCGAGGGATCAAAAAGACCGTCAAGAGTACGGTCCGTTAGTCTATCAAGTTGATTGATTACGGTATCGGCAAAATTCTTCTCATATTGTAGATAATCACGGTAGCGATTCCAAAACTTAAACTCGATCCCGCCCTTTTTATCGTTTATCCAGGGACGCCTTCTTTCATAATTCTCAATTATTCTAAAATCATCAATTCTGACATTGTAAACTGATTCAATTTCCCTGATAAGTGTATCTCTATCCGTTGATGAATAAAGAGGGAGAGAAAGTGCCATGTCGACAGCATCTGAAATTTCTGCCTTGCTAACACTTCCGGTTTGAGGAAGAAATGTTCTTACGGTTTTTATCGCTTGCTGTAACATTGACAGAAATATTAAATAAATTCAAGAAAATGAGTAAAATGGTTAAATGGTTCAATATTGACAACAATCGCCTTTGCCTGCTCGTCTGATTTCCCCTGTACCTTTAAACTCGCGACAATTTGCTTCATTGAACTGCGAATAACCTCTTGGTCTAGTTCTTCAAACGGCTTTCCTTGGGTCTCAGGATCTTCTGATTCTTTTATATAAATTGATTTAGTCGGAATAGTTTCTTCAATGAAGCGTAATAGTACTTCGATGGATTTCTCAGGATCGTTTAAAACTAGGGTTTTTGTTCTTTCTATTAATGGATGTTCCCTGTTTATTTTGTAAAACCATTTGTCACCTCGTTTATGATCTGTCCAGAGAGGGACGAATTTCTGACCCGGAAGTTGTCGTATACTCTTTCCTCTCTGCCTGTAGACCTCAACTGCCTGAGCCCTGACTCTCCCGGCATATGCACGTAATTGGTCTCGCAAATAAAAAGGCGGTCGTGCTTCCGATTTCTTGATGTCTATTTGCCATTCAGTGTCCATGCTGTTAGGGAGGTTTATCTCAATTCGGGCAAGTTTGTAGTGTTCTTCTTTTCTAAACATTCCAAGCCATTCACCAGAAACGAGTAACCTATCATTTCGGTAAACATAAAACCCCTGCTGATGATTCCACCCCTTAGGACCCTCGGCTTCCTTATACCGATCTTCAGAAATTTTTGACTTGTGTGGCAGTACATATCCTTTGATCGAAATCTTGCCATTATTTAAGGATTCAGAAGGAAAAGCCTGAGTTGCAATTTCGGATTGCAGAAATGGATCCCATGCAGGAATTATTCTGTCTTGAAAAAAGATTGAAATTTTCCCTGCCTGAATAAAGCGATGAAAGGTCATTGACAAATGAGACTTTACTTGCTCCATTACCCCTAAAAATTTATCAAGAGCTTTAGCATCATGTTCATTGGTGTTAGAAACGAGTCTGTCTAATTCATTCCATAAAATTATAGTACCCGAACTCATTCCCTGTATAATTGGGATAGCTTCTTCCGGAAGAGGATATTTTATCAAATCCCATTTGCCCGTATCTCGCACAAAGTCTAAATCCCACGTCCAATGTACATGATTAAAATTCTCTTTCTTACTAACGACTGTCAATTGGCGACATTGCGAAAATGACGCGGTCTTTAATCCCAGTCCAAATCTGCCTAAATCCTTAATGCCCCTTTCTTCGAGGGGATTTCTGCTTCCAGGGCGGAGGGCTTGAACAAGTTCTTCATTGTTCATCCCTACACCGTCGTCTACAATAGTAAGACAGGAGGCAGAACCCCGCCATTCAAAACTTACCCAGATGTTCCTTGCATTTGCAGATATTGAATTGTCGACAATGTCTGCAACTGCCGATTCAATTCCGTAACCGATTGCCCGGAAAGTTTCGATCATTGACGAAGCCTCGGGGACCGCGGAAGTTGTTTGGTATTTAGAGTAGTCAACCATTAACGGTGTTTAATTGGCTTTCTGATACACTCCAATTAACCTGAATTGTTGTGTAAATATTTTTTCTTGGATTTAGCTTAGAAACAGGATTTTGTATGAAACGGATTACAGGTGTTTCGTTAACCTTTCTTACAATACATAAAAAAAAATTCTCTCCCTTATCTGTTGCCACTTTCCATTCTTTATCGGTAAACAAAATACCTCCAGAAATTTCCGCTAAACCTTTAACCTCGACATAGGTATCCAAAACATCGGATTGAATTTTAAAATCATAGCCACACCCCAAGTCTCGGCAATCAAGAAGTTCGCCCTTTTTCGGAAGAAACGTTTTATTATAGTATTGAATAAAATAATTCTCTGCAGCTTTGCCAGTTGGAGCTCTCATGATAAATTTTCGGGTACCTTCATTTTTCCTATCATCTGTAACAATAGAAAGCAATTGATCTTCTTGATCCGGCTCATCTTTAATTTTACCCGTTAATATGTCATTCACAATTCCTCTTATCTGTGATTCATTTAATTCTTCAAGCGCTTGTGCTACTTTAACCCTACTTGGGCTCATCGGCCTTTGATACCAGCCCGCTCGGTGGCTAAATAAAGGGTCAAATTCATCTCTCCAATTTTTTACAGATTGAGGTTTAACACCTAACTTTCCACCGATATCTTCGAACGCAGCTTTCCAAGTGGAATATTTTAGTTTTGCTAACGCTTCATTATTGAATCGCGATAGGTAAAAGGAGATGTAAAGGGTCAGTTTGTGACTTTTTTCCATTCAAAAGTTGGTACGTGAAAGATTCAGCTAAAAGAAGGTTGTCCCTGTCTTGAAAAATAATTCGCAAATCGTGAAATTATATCTTTTCTGAAAGGGTTTGTTACTACACAAGCGACTTCAAATTTCTCTTTATCATTTAACTCCCTGATAGGTATACTTTCTATGTGCTGGAAATTGATAAATCCACCACCAAATAGTATAGTCTCAGGTAAAAAATGATACTTTAAATCAAGATTATTCTTTTTTAATTCATCAATGTGTTCTGGCTTCCTCCCATTTGTAACATCGTTGAAACTGTAAATACAGGCCACAGTCACCAATTTAGCTTTAGGTCTGATCCTATGCACATCAGTTGCTAAATCACAAGCCGGAGTTAAAATTATTCCGAAATTATCACTGCCTTTAAATTTAATAATATCTCCCGTAAAAATCTTTTCTTTTATTGGAGGTTTAATGTAAAACTCAATATTATGAACAGGTTCAAGGTTATTGTCTATACTGATTTCAAGATATTCTAAAATGTGAGAGGAAATATAGCGCAATAGAACCCGCTCTCCATCCCACTCCGAGTGAGCAGCTTTATAACCTACAAATTCAGGGAGAACTTCCGAAATATGTTTCCAGAAAATGTTGCTTATGTTAGTTTCAATTAATCCTTTATTATTCAAAATACCAGTTATTCCGGTCGAATAAATTTCACTAAACTGCGACAAAATAACATCATAATCCGCATCACCTCTATTCTCACATTTAAATAAATAATTCTGCGCCTGCAATTCAGGATCCAAATCTCCTAAATGTCCAGAAATAACCCGTACTGGAAAACGTAATTTAGATTTGATTTCTTTCAATATTTGGTTTCCTAACCCGGTGGTGTCATTTTGCTCTAAACGTAAATCAACGACTGCACCGTCATAGGCATTTCTTCGCAATTTTTCTAAACCTTGATCTAGACTGGTAGCTTCATCTAGTTCTATAGGAACACCACCTCTTTTGTTATAGATTTCAATCGCGTCCCGCATCAACTTAATCTGCGGTTCCTCGTTTTCTACAATAAGTAGTTTAATAGCCATTATTCTATTTGCTTATTACTATAATAAAATTTGCGCCGCTGTTACTGCTGACAGCTTCAATCTTTCCATTATTTCTCTGCAAAGCTTCGCCGGCAATCGATAAGCCTAAACCAGTCCCGTCTTCCTTCGTCGAAAACCCTGGATCAAAAATGTCTTGATTCTGGATATTTGCTTCGTCAATTCCACTTCCTGTATCTTGGTAATCAATAATTATTTTCTCGTCGGTCTCTCTAATGTTTACAGTAATCTTTTTGATTTTACTAGCCGAAAGCCAGTAAACACTATTTTCAATTAGGTTTGCAAACGCTATTTGAAAGTCAACTTCCCAACCCTTGATGGTAGAATCATAATCGCCTTCTATTGAGTACGAAATGTTCTGAATTGATAAATCATGCTGAAACAATTTAAATGAGTCTTCAATAGGTTTCGAAAGTTTGAAATCCTTTGGCGCCAACCGTTTATTATTTGCTAATGGCTCTAACTTTTTAAAAATATTGATAAATATCTCAGCTTGGTTTTTATTATCATTCAGCCTGTCTAATATTTTTGAAAAGAGACTACTGAGCTCTTTTTCCTGTAATCCCAATTTATCTTTGCAAACTTCAATAAATTCCCTGCTCCATTCGTTAATAAACTTAGGATGTTGCCTCAAGGCATTTAAGGGTTTTCTACCCTCGTGAAAAACCACAGACATTATTTTGCCTAAGGTTACTTGGCCCTGATATTTTGCAATAGTTTTCTTAATCTCTTCAAATTGTTCATTTTTTTCTTTCGCTTCCTCTGCAATTAATTTTGACACTTCACTACTCACGGATTGAGAAACATTCGCAGTGGAAAGGATAGAAGCAATTTTATTATTTAATTCATCAAAATTTGCTGCGTCGTCAATCTTCTCAATTATTGATTTGGGTTTTCTTCCTCCTTTATAATGTTGTTTTCTGAATTTGTAGCGTACTGGTTCTAATTCTGCTAGGCATGCAAGGATCCCTTCTCTTAACCCCTCATAATATTCATCCTCTTTGAAGCCTTCTCTTGTCGCTTTCTCCTCAAGGTGGGATTCATCTTCTTGAAGAACAGTAACATACCCGGCCACTTGGTTAGAACTTAAACGCAATGTGGGATTATTAAATCTCCTTTCATTCAGCCCTAGCCAGTCAACTTTTTTATCACCGTATGGTCTTACTCTAAAACCCTCCCGAATTATAGCTATCCCGGGAAGTTCCTTCAACTGTTTTTTCGCTTCATCAACACTTAATGGACTGTCACCTAAAAATAAATCTTCGTCTAAATCAAATGCTCTAATGTCTAGTTCCAATAGCCCACAAAACTTTGCCCCGTCATTAAACACGAATTTTTTCTCCACTGTTATCGGAAGGATATTAGGTAAACTTCTGTTTTCAATTGTAAGTTTGGCAATTGAAACTTCACCCGAATCGTCCTCGTTCTTCAATAAATCTATGGTCCCATACACTCTATAGTGATAGTATTCTAAAATCGGAAGCGGCCTAACCCGTTCATAATAACTCGCGTATTTTTCGCTGCCCTCTTTATTAATCTCAAGGACTATTTGAAAATCATTATCTATCTCGTCAAAAGGAGATAAAAGCCTTTTTAGAGAACTTACAAGTTCATCCAGTTCCTTTTCTGTCCAAATCTTTTCGCCCGTTATATTCAGAAATGTGCCAGGCTTGTATCCACTTTTATAGCTTTCGATCAAAATATCGACATCTTCTAGGAATTTTTTGTCAGAAGAAAAGTCATTCCAGTCCAATAACAATTCAGTTGTTTCTAATGTTTCTCGATCGGTTGTCTTCATCATTAAATCCTTACCTAAAATTGATGCAGCATATCTTCCAATGCCTTTTCTACCTTGAAGTGGCCTCTTTTTATATTTACTTTTCTTTTGTCTTAGTTTGTCCTGTACAGAAGGGACCATCCATTTTTGGGTAACAGTTTCAAAGCTCATCCCATGTCCATCATCATCGATTGTTATTCTCGACGAATCATTTTGAAATGTTAACACCAGGTGTACCTTTTCTGCATCAGCATCATAAGAATTCTTCACTAATTCAAGGATCGCGGTATATGAGTCCTTAATAATTCCTTTACCGACAGTAAGGATATGATTAGCAGCAGGTTTTATGTAGAAAAATCCAGAGTTTGTTATCTCCTTTTCTGTTACCATAATTCCTTTTTTATAATTTTCGCAATCGAAACTGCCATTAACGGCGGTACTGCATTACCAATTTGTTTAAAAGCCGCCGTTCTACCGCCTTCAAAAAAATAATCATCGGGGAATGATTGTATCCTTGCTGCCTCTCTAACAGAAATTGAACGTACTTGCTTCGCGTCGGGGTAAATATAGTAATGACCATCTTTTGAAATATGCGCGACGACTGTGTGCGACAGACCAAAAGGATCTACCACCTTGTAACGGTCAAGAAACGCATCCGTGTTGTTGTGACTTTGCAACCTTCTGGGTAAATCACTATACTTGAGACGTTCATTCTTATTAAGCCACTTGTCAATTGCTATGGAATAAATTTCCAAATCTCTCTCATTATGACTTCTGGTAATATGCTGTGTAGTGAAATCAACTCCGTTTCTGGTACCTGTTGTTTTCTGATATTCATTAATCTTCTTAGTATACCTCGCAATATTCATTTCTTGACCTGGAACTAATTTCGGCAGATCAGAAAATAAGTCTCGCTTTATCCGCCATGTGTTCTCTATTGGTGAGAGTTCTGGAAATTCAAATTTCAATTTCCCTTTACGTCCAATAATAATGACGCGGCGTCTTTTTTGCAAAACCCCATACTCTTCAGCGTTTAATACTTTATAATCTGCTGAATAACCAATTTCTTCAAACAAAGAAAGCATCTCCTTCAGATACTTTTTATTTCCGGCAGTCAATAGACCTAACACGTTCTCAAATACAAAGTATTTAGGTTTGTATCGAATCAGAAATTCTGCGTAATATTTGAAAAGATAATTCCTTTTGTCGCCTATCATCCCATTAGGATCCCGACTTCGACCGACCAACGAATATGCCTGGCATGGAGGCCCTCCTATTATTACATCTATATTTTTTGAGTCACGGTGATAATCAGTACTTCTAAAAATCCCTCCAATTGTTTCTTTTGTAATTTCGCTTTCAATTACAGAAGTAATAATCTCCTCCGGAATTTTTTTTAATAGTTCATCCCTTGAAATTTTACCTTCCAAGTAAGAAGTGTATTTTGTATTTCCTCCACTATTGTTAAGATGATGAAAGGCAAGGCGTGTCGTTAGAGTACTCGCCGCTTCCTTATTCATTTCCACGTGCGCTATTGGCTTGAATCCTGCCCGAATAAATCCTTCTGATAAACCTCCAGCTCCAGAAAACAAGTCAATAAAATTCATATATCGCAATGTACAATTTTACCAGGTAATTTAGCAAGAGTTTTTTCTAATTTATTTGCTTTTAGTTGGCACTCCCACACGTTAATCACTTTCCAGCCCTTCAGTTTTAAAATCTTCAATGCATTCTGATCATTAGCCACGTTTTTATTGATTTTATTTAGCCACCAATCCGTCCGCGTTTTCGGAACCTTATAATATTTACACCCAGTATGTCCATGCCAAAAACAACCATTAACAAAAAGAACGGTTTTATACTTTGTGAGTACCAAGTCTGGACAGCCCGGTAAATCTTTTGGATGAAGTCGATATCTAAACCCTTTTGAAAAAAGGTATTTACGTACCAACATTTCCGGCTTAGTATTCTTCGACCGGATTTGACTCATGTTATAGCTCCTAACTTTCTTGCTATGGACATCCATTTCAACAAATAATTTTCCGGCACAAAATGAATAATTCTTATTGCTTTTAATTAAATACACACGACATCAAAGCCCATTGTAAGTTATTAAATTTCCTTAATCCTTCCACCAAAAGAGTGCTTGGCCTATTTTAACTGCTCCCAAGTTTGATAACTGAAAATTTAATGGATAAGACTTATTCTAACCCCACCCCACTCAACACCCTCTCCGTCTCATAAAAGTTGATGATCCTTAGGTCAGCAATAATATCGTGCTGTTTGATGGGTGTGCGCAAAGTTATTTTCTCAAACTCACGGCAGCGGCTTAGGGCGGTGTACACCTGGCCGTTTACGAATGCGCCCTTGCCCATGTCTATGATTACATTTTGGAGTGTTAATCCCTGGCTTTTGTGGATGGTTATTGCCCATGCGAGTTTTATGGGAAACTGCGTGAAGGTTCCGATACACTCGGAAACAATTTTCTTGTTCTCGTATTTGCAACAGCGATTCTCCCAAACTTCGGGAAACAAACGATGCTCTTCGCCATTCTGCAGCCGTACTTCTATAAACACCCGTGTAATAAAACTAATGAGGGCCAGCCCGCCATTGAACCACCGTTCAAATTGAACAAACTAAGCTCACGCAAATTTTTCACTAACCCTTAACGCCTTTTCATCTCCTTCTCTCCTTGGGTTATCCTAGGGTTATCCTAGGGATATCCTCCTAGCTTCGGGCGTCATCTTTTATGGGCACTTTGTTAATGAAGTTTAACTCTTTTTAGGGTGGTAGTGTATTGGTTAGTGGCTTGCTTTTCTTTTTCGTGGGACTTTAGGGACTTTTGGGACCATAAACCTGCCGCGTAAATACCACCGCTGCGCGTTGATTTGCCTTCGGCTTTGTTCGTCTGGGTAGTTAATTTAGCTTTTTGGCAAAAGGCAAACTCATGGCAGACAACAAAAAAGGCTTCATACCACCCTTCGGAGGCTACCGCAACCTGATCACTTTTCAGAAAGCGGAGATTATTTATGATGGCACCATCTACTTCACCCGGCGCTTCTTTGATAAATACGATCGCACGGTTTCACAAATGGTGCAGGCCGCGCGTAGTGGTAAACAAAACATTGTTGAGGGCAGCATGGCTTCGGGTACTTCCAAGGAGATGGAGATTAAACTGACGAATGTGGCGCGGGCTTCCTTGGAGGAATTGAAGGTAGATTATGAGGATTTTTTGCGGGTGCGGGGGTTGGAGGTTTGGAAGAAGGGGCACCCACTTTACAAACGAGTTACGGAACTTAATAAAACACCAAATGCCTGCTACGCAACTTTTAAGAATGCTTTTGAACATGAGAACCCTGAAATATGCGCCAATGCCATTGCCGGCACCATTAACATGACGAGCTATTTGTTGTACCAGCAGATTCGTAACCTTGAAGCCGCATTTCTTAAGAACGGCGGGCTAAGGGAAATGATGAGTAAGGTGCGGCGGGGTAAAAGGTAGTTGGAAATAGCTCTGACTTTGTTAGGTTGTGGGACTGTTGTGACTATCGTTTTTGCTTTGTTAACTTGTGGGACTGTTGCGACTATCGTTTTTGCTTTGTTAGCTTGTGGGACTATTGTGCCCCTTGCGACATTTAATAGATTTATTAACCTTCTTTACAGCCCACTGTAAGGCAATTGTCCAAAAAGTCGCAACAGTCCCACAGACCGAAAACTAAAACAAAAAAAGGCGCAGTCTCCTGCGCCTTAGTACTATAAATCTTTTAAACCTTATTCTTCCTCATCAAAGCTCATCGCTTCCTTGGTAGTCATCAGCAATTCGTATTCTTCCTTGCTGCCGACGATCATGTTTTCGAACTCACGGAGACCCGTACCCGCCGGAATGTGATGGCCGGTAATAACATTCTCTTTTAAGCCGAGCATAAGATCGGTTTTACCCTGGATGGCTGCTGAACTTAACACCTTCGTAGTTTCCTGGAAGGATGCTGCTGATATCCAGCTGTGCGTACCGAGGGATGCCTTGGTGATACCGAGCAACAACGGTGATGAGGTTGCTGGTTTGGCATCGCGGAACTCAACAAGCTTCTTATCAGCACGGCGAAGAATGGAATTCTCTTCACGCACCTCACGCAGCGTAACGATCTGGCCAGGACGAAGCTTAGCGCTGTCGCCGTTTTCAGTAACTACTTTTTTATCGTAGATGTAATCGTTCTCTGCATTAAAGTCCATGCGATCTTCCGTATCTCCTTCAAGGAATTTCGTATCGCCTGCATCTTCAATGGTTACTTTACGCATCATCTGGCGCACGATCACTTCAATATGCTTATCGTTGATACGCACACCTTGTAAACGATATACTTCCTGGATCTCGTTCACCACGTACTCCTGTACTGCAAACGGACCTTTGATAGCGAGGATATCTGCCGGTGCGGTTTGTCCGTCACTCAATGCAGCGCCTGCTTTTACGAAGTCGCCATCTTGTACAAGGATCTGGCGGCTCAATGGAACAAGATACTTGCGTATCACACCATCCTTAGCTTCCACGATTATCTCGCGGTTACCACGCTTGATGGTTCCGAAAGCAACCACACCATCGATCTCACAAACCACTGCAGGGTTGCTTGGGTTACGCGCTTCAAACAATTCAGTTACGCGCGGAAGACCACCCGTGATATCTTTCAGCTTGCTGAGGATACGCGGTATCTTCACCAACACCTGTCCGCTCTTCACTTCCTCTCCTTCTTCCACCACAATGTGCGAACCTACAGGAAGGTTGTATGATTTCTTCTCCTTGCCATCTACAATAATTGTAGGCAGCTTGGTTTTATCTTTTGTATCGATAACCACTTTCTCGCGGTGACCTGTTTGTTCATCAGCCTCATCGCGGTAAGTAACACCTTCAATAACCGCTTCCATTTTCACGGTACCGTTAGTTTCAGCAACGATAACGTTGTTGAACGGATCCCATGTGCAGAGTACATCACCTTTCTGAACTTTCTGTCCGTCTTTTACTTTCAGTACAGAACCATAAGGAATGTGCTGTGTATTCAGCAAACGATCGCTCTTCACATCGATATTTCTCAATTCACCGGTACGGCCGATAACCACCTGCACTTTCTTACCGTCTGTGCCTTCAGTTGATACCGTACGTAATCCGTCGAACTGCAGTGTACCATCAAACTTAGCGTAGAGTGAAGATTCAACCGAAGTAGAACCCGCAACACCACCCACGTGGAAGGTACGAAGTGTAAGCTGTGTACCCGGCTCACCGATACTTTGTGCAGCGATGATACCCACGGCATCACCACGCTGTGCAAGCATGCCGGATGCAAGGTTTTTACCATAGCACTTCACGCACACACCGCGTTTGCTTTCGCAGGTAAGTACAGAGCGGATCTCCACAGAATCAATTCCAATTTCATCAACACGCTTAGCATCTTCCTGTGATATTTCTTCACCGGCTTTGATGATCAGTTCATCAGTTACCGGGTGGAATACATCATGCAGGGAAGTTCTGCCTTCGATACGATCGCCCAATGGTTCGATCACATCTTCATTATCTTTCAGCGCCTGCGCAGCGATACCACGCAATGTGCCGCAATCTTCTTCATTAATAACCACATCCTGCGCAACGTCTACCAGCCTACGTGTAAGGTAACCGGCATCCGCTGTTTTAAGGGCGGTATCGGCAAGACCTTTACGCGCACCGTGCGTAGAGATGAAGTATTCCAATACACTCAAACCGTCTTTAAAGTTGGCAAGGATCGGGTTTTCGATGATCTCAGAGCCTGAAGAACCACTCTTACGCGGTTTGGCCATCAATCCCCTCAAACCTGCAAGCTGCTTGATCTGCTGCTTGCTACCACGCGCACCTGAATCCAGCATCATGTACACAGAGTTGAAACCTTGTTTGTCGATAGCGAGTTCGCGTATAAGCGTTTCCGTTACCTTGGTATCCACACGGCTCCAGATGTCGATGATCTGGTTGTAACGTTCGTTGTTGGTGATCAGACCCATGTTGTAGCTATCCCACACTTCACTCACCTCACCCTGTGCATTTTCAACAAGCTCTTGCTTGATAGCCGGGATGATAAGATCGTTGATGTTGAATGACAAACCACCACGGAATGCCATACGGTATCCGAGGGTTTTGATATCATCCAGGAACTTCGCAGTTGCAGGAACGCTTGTCCATTTAATGATATCACCAATGATCTCACGCAGGTTCTTCTTTGTAAGCAGTGCATTAATAAAGCCTACTTCTTTCGGAACGAACTGGTTGAAGATGACACGGCCAACCGTTGTTTCAATCAATTTGTTGGTAAGCGTGCCATCGTTATTCCTCCAATTCGCTTTCACACGAATATTTGCATGAAGGTCGATCTGCTTTTCATTGTAAGCGATGATCACTTCTTCAGGAGAATAGAATGCTTTGCCCTCGCCCTTTACTTTTTCAGTTTCGGTTGATTTCTTTCCCTTAGTGATGTAGTAGAGTCCGAGTACCATGTCCTGAGAAGGAAGGGTGATCGGCGTACCATTCTGCGGGTTCAAAATGTTGTGCGAGCTCAGCATCAGCAATTGCGCTTCAAGAATCGCGGCATTGCTCAATGGAACGTGAACGGCCATTTGGTCACCATCGAAATCCGCGTTGAAGGCGGTGGTAACGAGCGGGTGCAATTGTATCGCTTTACCTTCGATCAGTTTTGGCTGGAATGCCTGGATAGACAAACGGTGAAGCGTCGGGGCCCTGTTCAACATTACAGGGTGGCCTTTCAATATATTTTCGAGGATATCCCAGATG
>JAFAGR010000016.1 GCA_023422565.1 Bacteroidota bacterium
TTATGATGCTAAGCAGGTTTAAAAACTGATGCCGGTGTGAACAAAGTAATGATAATAATCATACAAATTTTTCTTCAAACGTGATAGCCATCATTGCAAGGGTTAAAAGATGTTTGCAATTTTCCATTCGAAATCAAAAACAAAACTTCATATGAAAAAGAGAATACAAACCGCACTTTCAGCCTGCCTGATCTTAATTGCAGTTTCCTGTAACCAACCAGAAAATACCGCAACTACCTCCGCAGCTGACAACAGTTCGGCAAATGCCGCGGCTCCGGCCGGGCAAAGCGGAGTTGTAGATGATGAATCGGCAAAAAATGTAGTTCAGATTGCAGTGGGCAGCAAAGATCATTCTACATTGGTAACTGCCGTAAAGGCAGCCGAGCTTGTTGATGCATTAAGTAATGCAGGCCCTTTTACAGTTTTTGCTCCAACTAATGCTGCATTCGACAAACTGCCGGCCGGTACCGTTGACGGATTATTGAAAGCGGATAAAAAAGAAGACCTGCGCGATATACTACAGTATCACGTATCACTTGGCGTATTTAAAGTAGAGTCTTTACAAGACGGCCAGGTTCTCGGGCAGGTTAATGGCGGAAACGCAACCATTCATATTAAAGATGGAAAAACTTACATCAACGATGCACAAATAGTTGCCTCTGTTCCTGCATCAAACGGAATAGTGCATGTGATTGATGGCGTAATACTTCCACCGGCAAAATAGCTAAGAACCACAGGGCAGTGAGAAAGCGAACCAACCCGACGCAACTTCAACTGCTCTGCTTTTTAAATTCTTTCCCCTTCCTTCTTTTACCGTTCGCAAAGTGACTTCATTTTGTGAATGAGTTGAGAGAAAGAAGGGGATCGCTATTTATTCTTCCTGTATTTGAAGCGAAGAAATATCATTATCAGGTTGATGGAAAGAGAAATTGAATTTGAAATGATAATGGGGACATCTTTTTTTTGCACTCCATAGTAAATCCACAAGCCAACGCCGGATAAGAGCACTACCAGCATTAATATTGATACATCTTCCGCTTTCTTCTCCTTAAATGTTTTTATTACCTGCGGCAACATAGAAACAGCGGTGAGCATTCCTGCCACGAAACCAATTATGGTGATCGTATCTATATCGGCAAAAAATTTGTTCAAACTAAATAATTTTAAAACAGTTTAGTACCATTAAAAATTGTGCCTGATGAAGCGGCTGAACACAAATCCCGATATAATTACGAGGCAACTTAAACAAAACAAATTCTTCCCAAACAGTGAACTTCCATTACTGATCTATAAAACAGCTTTGATTTTACCTGACCAGAAAAACAAAGCTGCAGACATTGTTCAAAAAACCTTCCTCAGAAATAATTGGGGCAATACCTGGCGCAACGGAATTTATACTTTTCATCATTATCACAGTAACACACATGAATGCCTTGGCATTTCTTCCGGTGAGGCAAGGGTGTGATCTTTGGCGGGCCCGGCAGAAAAAGTATTACGGTTAATGCGGGGGACGTAATCATTATTCCCGCCGGAGTAGCACATATGTGCGTGGAAAGCTCTGAAAACTTTGAATGCATCGGAGCTTACCCGCAGGCCAAAAATTACGATATATACCGGGGAGGAAGTGAAGAAGAACTCGGGGAATCACAGTTCAGGATCTCAAAAGTTGCGCTCCCGCAACTCGACCCTGTGTTTGGAAAAGAAGGTTTTTTAAAAAGCTATTGGCGCTAAGAATAAAAGCCGCAGAGTTTAATTTGTTCACTGTACCAAGCAGGATCACTTTTTAAGCACGTTCAAAAATTCTTTCAGCACAAGATTCGTGTATTCTTCCTGAACCTTTCGGGCTGTTAACGCGGTAGCAGAAAGTTTTCCACTCTTCACAGTTTTTCCTTTCAGCGCAATAGCATAACAGGCATAGAGGCCCTTATCAGTGTGAGGGGGCATTTCAGTGGCATAACCGGTAATACCGATGGCCCAGGTGCTTGAAAACATTTCGCAGCAGGCTTCAGCCATTTGGGCCGAAACTTCGACAGACACACAGTTCGTGGCCACGGCATCCGAAAGATCAACATTCAGGTGAGAATTCTTTTGCGCGATATTATACACAGTTATCCCTCCCATAAAATAAAGCGATGCACCTTCTCCCATAGAAAATGCTACCTGCAGCGTTCCTGAGGTAACACTTTCTGCGGCAGACACGGTTTGCTTTTTTGCGATCAAAATTTTCCGAAGGTCATCCACCAGTTTTTCAAGGTTTCTAACGGCCATGAATACACGATATTTTATTAACTACGAGCTTAAAATTTTTTCTATCTTCCTAATTGCCATATTCATATTTATACCTTTTCCTAAGACGGGTTTAAAAAGGTCCCCTTCTGTTTCGATCCTTTCTATCGCATTAAAAATGGTAAAATCTGAAATTTTCAACCCTTTCTTAACCTCACTCCAATACAAAGGCATTGAAACCGTAGCACCTGGCTTAGGCCTTACCGAATAAGGAGCCGAAACTGTTGCCTGCGGGCGGTTTTGCAAAAAATCAATGTACATTTTCCCTTTCCGCTCCTTTACCGCACGTTGTATGCTGGTGAAGGAAGGAATTCGCTCATGAACAAGCGTGGCAATTGCGCGGGCAAATTCTCTCGATTGTTCATAAATATACTTTGCACCAAGAGGAATATAAATATGAATTCCCTTTGAGCCACTGGTTTTCGGGTATCCGTCCACGTTAATTTCGTCAAGCACTTGCTTGGTAACCTGTGCCGCTTCAATAACCTGTTCAAAAGTAGTTTTGCCGGGATCAAGATCTATTATACACCAGTCGGGATTATCCTCCTTTTGCACCGTACTGTGCCAGGGATTCATTTCAATTGCACCAAGCGAGGCCATATAAAGCAGGCTCGCCTCGTCTTTCGCTACCAGGTAATTCCTTACCCTGCCATCCGAATCGCTTTTGTATTTGTAGGTTTCCACCCAAGACGGAGCTTTGCCGGTTACATCTTTGTAGAAAAAAGCCTCACCCTCTATACCGTCAGGGTGGCGAAGCATGGACTGAGGGCGGTTTTTCAGATAGGGTAAAATGTATGGCGCAACACGATAATAATAATTAAGCATGTCGCGCTTTGTGATTTTATCTTTTGGCCAATATATTTTGCTGAGATTAGTGAATTTTAATTCATGCCCGTTCACTTTACGAACCTGCGTTTCGTCAGTAGGATTTAACAGGGTTCTTCTTGTTTTCTCTCCTGCCGGCCTGATCATCGACGCTTTATTTTCCTTTTTTATCGTTGCCAATGTTTTCTGCGGCTTTTCTTCCACTACCTGCCTGGCATTCTTATCAGTTCGCATACCTTCAAAGGAAGGGTGCCTCATTATACCATCCGAAGTCATTTCCGTAAAACTTACCTCGCAAACCAGCTCAGGCCTTAGCCAGGTAGCAGTAGCTTTCGGCGGATTGGGCCTGAAACGAGATGGCTTGTTTATATCAGGCGTTTCATCAAAAGGAGGGTTTTTAATAATGTACTTTTTAAATGCAGCAAGCATCTCCTTCTGCATTTTATCATTAAAGCCCGTGCCCACCTTGCCGGTGTATCGAAGTTTTCCATTTTCGTATACGCCTACCAGTAATGCACTGAACAATTTTGAACTGTCGGTATTTTTAGTGTAACCTCCTATAACCATTTCCTGCCTTTTATTGGCCTTGATCTTCAGCCAGTCTTTTGTACGGTTACCTGAAGTATACAGGCTGTCTTTTTTCTTAGCCATGATGCCCTCCAGGCCCATGTTTTTAGCGGCTTCAAAAAAATCAAGTCCGGAGCTTTCGAAGGATGTACTTAGCCTGATGATGCCATCTTTTGGAAGATTCTGTTCGAGTACCGCCCTCCTCTCTGTAAGCGGCAGCCCGGTAAGGTTTCGCCCATTGATCCAAAGCAGGTCGAACACATAATAGAAAAGGTGGCCGTCAGCCTCGCTTCGCCAATTTTGCAAAT
Organism: Bacteroidota bacterium; assembly: GCA_023422565.1. Lineage (GTDB taxonomy): Bacteria > Bacteroidota > Bacteroidia > Chitinophagales > Chitinophagaceae > Ferruginibacter. Next base: position 3,987 of record JAFAGR010000016.1, read on the forward strand.
CGCCAAAGTTTGATATACCGTCATCATTCACCACCACAACTTCCCCATCAACCACGGCATTGATCTTCCATTTCTTCAATGCATCCACAACAGGATAAAACTTTTCATCAAACGATTTATCGTTTCGCGACCGTAAAGAAACCTGTCCCTTATTTAAAAATCCCAATGCGCGATACCCATCCCACTTCACTTCAAACATCCAGCCTTCCTTGTCAAAAGGCTTATCCACAAGCGTGGCCAGCATTGGTTTCAATCCTGATGGGAAAGATGTTTTTTCCGCGCGCATTATTATTTCTTCAAAAGAAGAATCGGGATCAGATCCTTTATTGTTAGCTGCTTTTGTTTTAGCAAGCTTCGCCACAGATGATTTTTTGGATGCGGATTTCTTTTTACCTGCTGCTTCCGAAGGCTTTCTTTTCCCTGATTTTGGGGATGTTACTCTTACTGCCATGCTTACGTGCATTTACTATTCGCTGAATTGTCACTATATATATGCCAAATTGAAAGTGTATAGGGGAATTAAAAACATCAAAAGCACTCCTTCGAATGACTGAAAAGAAACAGGCATCTATTTGGTATTCATCAAAAGGAAAAAAAACAAATTATGAAACCATCTGAGATAGCGAAGGCAGAAAAACCATCAGTAGGTATTTTCGAGAAATTTTCAAGCAAAGTTACGCGGGCTGCAGGAAGCACGCCTGCATTTATAATAGCCGCATCGTTAATTTTAATTTGGGCACTTACCGGACCAATCTTTAATTATTCATCGGGCTGGCAACTGGTTGTTAATACCGGAACAACAATAGTTACCTTCTTAATGGTTTTCCTCATCCAAAAATCACAGAACAAAGACTCGATTGCCATTCAGCTAAAACTCAATGAATTGGTTGCCGCAAATGAACTCGCGAGCAACCGCCTGGTTAGCGTAGAAGAAATGACAGAAGAAGAACTTAAAGTGATACAGAAATATTACAGCAAACTAAGTGAATTTGCCAAGGGCGAAGAAACATTGCAGCAATCACACTCTATTGATGAAGCAGAAGACAGGCATAATCTTAAGAGAGAGATGGAAAAAGACCTGGAGGAACAGGCCAACAGGAAAAGGACTGCAGGTTAATCAATCACTCAGCCGCCTGTTTCATGGTGGGATGCGTCTACAGGCTTAGATTGCGGAGACCCCTGTTGCCGCAAATAAATTGATAATACTACGATGGCAAACACAGACATAAACTCACTCTGCCAGTTCTGAAAAGATTCAAACCAAAAACGTGAATCTCCGAGGTATCTGCCCGCATCCATTGCCGGCATCCCTGCATTCAGCCTTTCCTCATTTTCATCCATCAGGCTTCCTTTAAAATGCAGGGCAAACGATACTGCAAACAAGAAAAACAATACAATACTTAAGGAATGTTTATACAACTTTAACGCAATTCCTCCTGCCTTTACAGGAGACGGAGCGCCTTCACGGTCGGGTGATGGTTCACGATCAACCTCCTCCTTTTCATCAAGTTTTCTGGATTCCGACGATCCTTTTTGGTAAAGAAATATAGTGAATACAACAAACAGAGCCATTTGAAGAAACTCACTCTCCCAGTTTTCAAAAGTGGACTGAATGAAGTGGCCCGAAGAACTGTATTGGGCGAAACTTACAGGCTGTCTCCCTTCTTCCCGTTGATCAGAGTTGTATGTATTGAATCCGGTGATCCACTGGCCTGCCATTGCTATAAGAAAAAGAAATAAAAAGCATATTGACAATCCATTATTGCGAAAGAACTTTTTCATTCAGGCATTTTCAATCTTATAATGCGAAATCCCTGCCAGTATGATTCACTTGCGTTCCGGGTTAATTAAAATGTGCATTGAATTCCACAACGAACGGGAATTTTTCAGAGGAACAAAATAGTTATTCATGTGGTCTAACCTTTGCATCATGATTCCATTATAAATCACACAAAAAATAATTTACTTATGGCTACGCAAACTAAAAGCAGCAGCAGAACCAAAGCAGCACCGGCTAAAAATTCTGCCGGAAGAGCTTCATCAAAATCGAACGGAAAAAGCGCGCAAAAATCTGCCGCTCCTAAAAAGCAGCAGTCCTCCAACGACAACTCATCGCAACTCGAAAAATTCTTTATCGATTCTCTCAAGGATATTTATTGGGCAGAAAAAGCGCTCACCAAGGCCTTGCCGAAAATGAAAAAAGCGGCCACCACAGAAGAGCTTAAAACAGCCATCGATGAGCATACCGCAGAAACGCAAGAACAGGTGGGCCGTCTTGAGGAGATATTTGAAATGATGGGAAAGAAAGCACAGGCGAAAAAATGTGACGCGATGGAAGGGCTAATTAAGGAAGGAGAAAGCGTAGTTGAGGAAACAGAAGACGGCAGCATGACGCGTGACGTTGGTATTATAATATCGGCCCAAAAAGTAGAGCACTACGAGATCGCAGCTTATGGTGGCCTTGCACAACTTGCCCGGGTTATGAACAGGGAAGATGTTGCCGAAATTCTTGAAACAACCCTCGAAGAAGAAAAGGAAACCGATGCCCTCCTTACCGAGATCGCAGAAGGCGGAATTAATTGGAGCGCAGAAGAAGAAGATGAGAATGAGGAAGAAGAATAAACGGGTAACGGTCGGCATAAACGCCTTAGAAACTCCTAAAAAAAATTGAATGAAACCGAATCAACATTACACGCTCATTACGGGCGGGTCGGAAGGTATTGGCCTGGAACTGGCTAAACTTTTCGCGGAAGACGGGCATAACCTGATACTGGTGGCAAGGAGCGAAGAAGACCTTTTGAATGCCAAGCGTCAGCTTGAGTCATCAAAAACAGAGGTTGTTATCATAGTTAAAGACCTCTTTGAAAAAGATGCTCCCTTTGAGCTGGTTCGCGAAATAGAAGGGCGAGGTTTGATCGTGGATATTCTGGTGAATAATGCAGGGCAGGGAGTATATGGGTTATTTGAGGAAACCGAAATTGAACGTGAACTCGATATAGTTCAACTGAACGTGGCCTCACTTATCGTGCTTACCAAAGCCTTCCTTAAGCCAATGATTAAACGTGGTGATGGGAAGATTCTAAATCTATCCTCCATTGCCAGTAAGACCCCGGGGCCGTGGCAATCGGTATATCACGGCACAAAAGCCTTTGTGCAATCTTTCAGTGAGGCATTGAGAAGCGAAGTGAAAGACAAGGGTATAACTATAACCGCCCTCCTACCCGGAGCTACTGATACGGATTTCTTCAATAAAGCAGATATGCTCGATTCTAAAATTTTAGAAGACCGGGACAAACTTGCCGACCCGGCCGATGTGGCGCGTGATGGCTACGATGCTTTGATGCGGGGCGACGATAAAGTGATCTCAGGAATAAAAAACAAAGCAATGGTTGCCATGAGTAATTTAATGCCTGATAGCATGGCCGCAGATGCAATGAAAAAACAACAAGAACCTGTACACGAAAAAGACAAAAAATGAAAGCAGCAGTAATACACGGCCCCGGAAAAGTAACATGCGATACGGTTGACGACCCAATTTTAAAAGAAGACCGGGATATAATTTTGAAGGTAACGGCTACGGCTATATGCGGTTCGGACCTTCACATTTATTCAGGTGGAATCCCTCAGCCAAGGCCAATGGTGCTGGGTCTGTG
>JAFAGR010000027.1 GCA_023422565.1 Bacteroidota bacterium
TTCTGCAAAATATTTGCAGGGTTATGTAGATGAATATCTGTTCCGATACAGTAACCGCCTCCACCTTAACAAGATCTGGGACAAGTTGATGGCGCTACTCGCCCAACGAAAACCTCACTCACAAAGGAAATGCATACTAAATGGATAGTCGGGTGGTAGTTGCAGGGCTTGGGGTGCTAAGGGAGTAAAAAAAAGGTTGCTTCCTACCGAAGCAACCATACACCATCTAAAATTATATCTACTAAATATCTATCGCTTCTCCATAAGCTGCCGCAGTAGCCTCCTTCACCCCCTCACTAATGGTCGGGTGCGGATGAACAGCATTCAGAATTTCATGCGCCGTTGTTTCAAGCTTTCTCGCAACCACAGCCTCAGCAATGATCTCCGTAACGTTATACCCGATCATATGGCAACCTAAGAACTCACCATATTTCGCATCGAAGATAACCTTTACAAAACCCTCAGTAGCTCCCGCAGCACTGGCTTTTCCACTTGCCATAAAAGGAAATTTACCAACCTTAATTTCATAACCGGCATCTTTGGCTGCCTTCTCAGTATATCCTACGGACGCAATTTCAGGAGTGGAATAGGTACAACCCGGTATATTGTTATAATCCATTGGTTCAGGATTGTGACCGCTCAAATGCTCCGCCGCATTAATTCCTTCTTTCGAAGCTACGTGGGCAAGAGCCTGGCCCGGCGTGCAATCACCAATTGCGTAAATGCCCTTGATATTTGTTTGCTGAAAAGCATCAACAACAATCTTTCCTTTTTCCGTTTTTATTCCGAGCTCTTCAAGCCCTATCTTCTCAATATTTGCTACAACACCAACTGCACTTAGCAGGATATCAGCCTCCAGCGTAACTTCCCCTGAAGCTGTTTTTACCGTGGCTCTCACACCGTTTCCTGAAGTATCAACCTTGGTAACTTCCGCATTCGTCATTATCTCGATTCCCTGTTTCTTATATTGTTTTTCAAGTTCCTTACTGATGTCTTCATCTTCAACCGGTACAATGCGCGGCATGAACTCAACAATAGTGATCTTAGTGCCCATACTGTTGTAGAAATAAGCAAATTCGGACCCTATAGCACCGCTACCACAAATGATCATGCTCTTAGGCTGTTGGGGCAAAACCATTGCTTCACGGTATCCGATTATCTTCTTTCCGTCTATCGGCATTGATGGCAGTTCGCGGGAACGGCCACCGGTTGCAATGATGATGTTTTTCGCTTCAACCACCTGTTTGTTATTGTCGGATCCGGTAACCTCAACTTTTCCCGGGGCTAAAACCCTTGCATTGCCCATGATCACATCGATCTTATTCTTTTTCATCAGGAACTGCACGCCCTTGCTCATCTTATCTGCCACACCGCGGCTCCGTTTGATCACGCCGCCAAAATCATTGCTCGCTTCCTTTACATTGATACCATAGTTTGACGCATGCTTTGCGTATTCATAAACCTGCGCGCTTTTCAATAAGGCTTTCGTAGGGATGCAGCCCCAGTTCAGACAAATGCCGCCAAGGCTCTCCCTTTCAATGATCGCAACTTTTTTACCGAGCTGGCTTGAACGGATCGCTGCAGGATATCCTCCCGGGCCGCTGCCAATTACTATAACATCGTATGCCATAAGATTTTTGTTTGATTTTCAACGGGGCAAAACTACTTTACCTGCCCTTACAAACCAAAGCTATTTTTATCATAATATGGCGGGATAAGCCCATGATGAACAAATAATTCGGGTAATTTTACGGATATGAGCAAAACCTTTTTTATCCTTTTGTTATCCTGTGGATTTCAATTTGGAATTGCGCAGGAAATCCCCGCCTGGCAGGCCACTGATATGGCAAATTATATAGGCGATAAAAAGGGCGCAAAGGTGAAAGTTATAAATATGTGGGCAACCTTTTGCAAACCATGTATCGAGGAGATCCCGGGTTTTATTGATGAAGTTAAAAAGTTTGGAAACGATGTGGAGCTGATGCTTATAAGCGTAGACCTTAAAAGCCACTATCCTAGCAAGATCAGCAATTTCGCAAAGTCGCATCATTTTAATGCGCCTATTGTCTGGTTAAACGAAACAAACGCTGATTATTTCTGCCCGATGTTGGACAAGTCGTGGAGCGGCAGCATCCCGGCAACCCTTATCGTAAATCCTTCTACCGGGTATCGGAAATTTTTCGAAGAAGAAATGAGCAGCGAGCAACTGGCAAAGGAGATTGAATCAGCACTAAGTGGCATCGGTCGGTAGTGGGCAGGCATTAGTCGAAGGCTGATGGCCTGGATCGGTAGTTGATAGTTGATGGATTGAAAATATTCCCAATTATCAAATTAGCTAATCATCAAATCACCCTAACCTTTCTTGCGCTTAATGGTGCATCCAATACTTTTAGATTCTTTTACTCCCACCTCTTTACCGGCAACCATTTCTTTTATCGCTTCACGAAGGTGCTGGCGGGTAACAGTCATCTCATCAGTAGGATTGTCATCTATAGCGCCGTGATAAACAAGCGTCATGTTGCTATCGAAAAGAAATACTTCCGGTGTTCTCTTTGCATCAAACGCATCTGCAATCACATTGTTCTCATCAATTACATACGGCCAATTATAATTTAAACCTTTGGCATATGCCTTCATTGCCTCGTAACTGTCCTCATCGCCCCGCTGTGCCTCATTGCTGTTAATTAGAATAACGCCCACATTATTCTTTGCGGCAAAAACCGAAATAGTCGTTGTTCTTTGCTCGTTTTTTACCACATACGGGCAGGTGTTGCAGCTAAACATAACCAGTAAGCCATTCTTTTTTGCCGCTTCAGCCATGGAAATTTTCTTGCCTGAAATGTCAAGCATCTTTACATCCGCTTTGGGCAACTTTGATCCGATAGGTAAGGCTTCATTTACAAAACCGGTAGTGGCAGCAACTAATGCAATACCAATGGAAAGAAAAATTGCTTTCATGTTTATCATTTTAGAGAGGCAAAGATATTCATTATACCTCTTATGCCCGAAACCGTTCATATAAAGTCATGTTATTTTACCGGCTGCATTTGTTTACGCGCACTGGCTGATTTGATGCTTACATTTAACTCAAACCCAATAAGAAGGGCCAAAGAATTGATGAATATCAAAGCCATGATCACCATTATAGTTCCTATGGAGCCGTACAGCGCGTTAAATCTGCCAAAATTGTTTACGAAAAAAGCAAAGCCGAGAGAAGATAAAATGCTCAGAAAGGTAGCTAACACGGTGCCGGGGCTCAGTATTTTCCAACGTTTTTGAACCGCCGGCGCGTATTTAAAAATGAAAGCGATAATAAAATAGATAAGCAGAACGATAAGGATCCATCGTGTGTAGAGGATAACTTCCCGCCAGCCGCCGTCTGATACCAGTAACCTTAACAATGCACCTTGCATAATAAGGAGTATAAGATAGGTGAGTAACAGCCCGAATAATATGAAGGTGAGTTTGATTGCTATCCACCTTTGCTTGATCTTTTTTCTTTCCGTAAAACCAAAATACTTTTTATTGAAAGCACGCATCAGGCCCATCATTGCATTCGATGCAAAGAATAGTGACAGAAGGAGAGAAAAAGAAAGCAGGCCGATCTTGGAACCGCCCATGAATGAATCTAAAAAGCGGATCACTTCTTCATTATATTGGCGGGCAGGAATAATATCATAAACGAGATTATGTACCTGGAGACGGATGCTTTTAACTGAAACAAAAGGCAGGTGCGGAATAAGCGTGAACAAAAACAGGAACGATGGTGGCAGTGCCATTATAAAATTGTAGGAGATCGCCGCAGCACGTTCGCGAAGCCCCTGCAGTTTTACCTGTGCATAAAATGCTTTTATCACTTCAAATATGCTCGCACCTTCAAAGCCTGGTAAATACCAGTTCCGGCTCCTGTTTAATATGAAGCTGGCCAGCTTGTTGCGCGCAAATATTTTTTCGATTTTGGTGAGCACTATTTGCTTTGTTTACTTAATATGAGGCTGTCGAGCGCTTTTTGATAAGCTTTCGCGAATTTTTTATGATCCTCATAGTTTGAAGCGAAGTTTGAATAGCCGTTAAAATCAGGCTTCGCTACAAAAAATATATAATCGGTTTGAGGGGCGTTTAAAACTGCGTCTATGGTTTCCCGTGAAGCTGTACTTATCGGCCCCGGCGGAAGGCCCGTTACCTGGTACGTGTTATATGGCGATGGATATTTCAAATGACCATAAAGAATTCTTTTCAAACCAAAATTTCTGCTGGCGTATTTTACCGTAGGGTCTGCCTCCAGTTTCATGCCCTTTTTTATTCTGTTGATGTATACGCTCGCAATCAGTTTCTTATCTTCCTTCTTATTTGTCTCTTCTTCTACAATACTGGCCATGGTATAAACTTCTGCAGGAGAGAGCCCGATGCTCCTGGCGAGAGCAGTCCGCTCCTCATTCCAAAATTTATCGTGTTCTGATTTCAACCTGCCGATCACTTTTTTAAAATTTCCGTTCCAATTCAATTCATAAGTATTGGGGATCACAAGCGTCATAACCGTGTGCGTATCCACTCCTAAATTTTTCAGTGAATCGTTACTTAATAAAAACCGGATGGCTTCCAGCGAATCACATTCAAATTGCCGGCCTATTTTACCTGCAAGGTCTTCTTTGGTGCGAAGTTTATTTATCACGAGCCTTACGGGTTCCTGATTCGCGCGGCGCAATTTTTTAACGAGATCAATTAGGTTGGAACCTTTCTCAATTTTATACCTGCCCGGGCGCGCCTTTTCAAATTTTGCGAACTGCTCCACACGCGTATAAAAAAATGAGCTTTTGATTATCCCTTCTTTCAACAACTTTTGCTTTATCGTTTTTACATCCTCACCGGTTCTTACATAAAAATAGCCGCCTTCGGGAGGCTGAACAACCGGGCCAAATATTTGCCAGCCGGAATAAAGCGCAAGGCCCAATAAAAGCAACAGGAGAATTAAAATTCCTTTTTTCATAGTGTTATGCCGAATGATTGAAACAAAGTAAAATAAAAAACCCCGCTCATTTTGAACGGGGCAATAAAAATTTACATTATGGTTTAAGGTGCAGGAACCGGTGCAGGCTGTGTTCCGGGCATAGGAACTGTGCCTGAAGGTGCAACCGGAGTTGCCGGTGCGGCCTGTTGTGTTTGAGGCTTCGTGCTTACGCCCTGCAATAAATTATCATTTGCGCTTCCACCTTCCTCAGGAATAAAGGCAGGAGATATTATGCATAATGCGCCAACGATAGCAGCAAATATCCAAGTGCCTTTTTCCATTATATCCGTTGATTGCTTAACACCAATAAGTTGGTTACTGAACCCGCCTAAAACTCCTGAAAGTCCACCGCCTTTCGGATTCTGTACAAGAATGATAAAACCAAGTATCACAGAGGCGATCAGGATCAATATTCCAAAAAACACTAACATATCAATTATCTTTAATTTTTTCCAGTTTGGCTGCAAAGTAAGCACTTTTGGAAGGATTGAGCAAACTTAATTTTGTATATATATCGCGGGCTTTCTGAAATTTCTGCTGCTCAATATATACGTCTGCCATTGATTCGGTAAACACCTCTTCTTCGCGGTTACTGTTTTCTGCAAAAGCCTTCACGCTTACATCTACGGGAACCTGATCGGTTGCCCCCGGGATCCGCTTCATGGTTTTCAGCCAATCGGTAAAACTTTTCATTTGTTTGCCCAGTTTATCCTGCGAAAGCATCTCCTCACTTAATCTAATTCCTTGCGAAGCAAAATAATCTGTGGTATGAAGTGGTTCAAACACAAGTTCCGTCAATGTTTCCGGTGCTTTTAAACCTCCATTTTCCTGCACTTTTTGAGACCTATCAGGCTGCTCATCTTTTATATCCTGCTGCAAATGTTGCTCCTCTTTTACCTCAGCGGTCTCCACCGCTGGTTCCGCATCCCTTTCTTTGCGTTCAACCTGATCTTTGAAAATTGAAGAATTTGCGATCGCGCTCATATGCTCATTTTGCAGCCGCTCCTGTAATAAGAACGGATGACTGAAATGCAGGGAAGTTTTCGCGGCCTGAAAGGGCGCTGATTCCAAACCTCCCTTTTCGCGCAGCAAAAAATAATGGGCAAGGCTGAAATACGGATAATTCTTAACCACTTCTTCCAACCACGCCTCCCTTCCTTCCTCGGGCATATCAGTAAAAAGCTGTTCGGAAAATGATTTCTGCAGCATGGTTCAAAGCTAATGAAGAAAAAGCGGTTTTACCAGTTTGAAAAAATGCGGTTGAATATCTCGTCTACCAGGTTCCTGACGATCTCATCGTTTAAACTTGCCTCTGCCTGCGAAAGACTTTGTGTGGCCGGAAAATCGAAGGATCGGGAAAGGTCGGTTTCAAAATCTTTTGTATCGTCAACGTTGTTATTGAAGTTGAGGTGAAAGCCGACGGTCAACCGGTTAGTGTTTGCATCATTTCCACTGATACCTACGGTAGATGTATAATACTGCGATACATAACCGCTGATGTCATAATGTGCCTGGTCATCATTCGTCTGATTCAACCGCGTGGTGTTAATGATCTTTTGCTTTAGCCGCTCGGTTAATTGCGGACTTAACTGCGTATTTATATACTGCGCCTTATTTTCAAAATAATTAACCCGGAATGTGGTGATCTCCTGAGGAATAGGGGCAGTATCCTTAAAACCGTACTTGCAGGTGGAAAAGGTAAAAACAGAAATTAGAATTACGGCGGTGATTAACCGGAGGGCCTGGAATATGTTGTTCTTCTTCATGAATAATTTAGAATGGTGTTACAGGTCTTCTATATCATACTCCTTCAGCTTCCTGTAAAGCGTACGTTCGCTGATACCAAGATCAATAGAAGCATCCCGCCTTTTTCCGCGATGTTTTTTAAGCGCCTTTATTATCAGTTCTTTCTCTTTGTCTACAATGCTCAATGATTCATCCACCTCTTCATGCTGGTGTATCGGTTCCACACTTCCCTTTCTTAAAAAAACCGCATTGCTTCCTCCCTGTACCAGTGAAGGTGCTGCGGATTGTGGTACATAATCGTGAAGCGCGTTGTCGTTTGAAAACGTGGGAAGATTTTGGGCCAGGGCGGGGTTCTTCATCACTTCGAAAAACATTTTCTTAAGTTCATTTACATCTTTCTTCATATCAAAGAAAAGTTTGTAAATGATCTCCCTTTCATTTGCGAATTCGGTTTGAGAAACATTGCCCGGACCGGTGAGTACGGGTAACCGTGAGTGCTGCTGCTCCGGAAGAAATTGTTGCAATTGTTGGGCGCTGATGTGCCTGTCTTTACTGAGTACCGAAATTTGTTCCGCGATGTTTTTTAATTCGCGAATGTTTCCGGGCCAGGAGTAATTCATCAACATCTGCCTCGCCGCTTCATCGGGCAGAACCGGGGTTGTTCTATAGCGGTCGGCGAAATCTGTAGTGAATTTTCTGAAAAGTAACATGATGTCATCCTTCCTGTCTCGCAGTGCAGGAACGCGGATCGGAACGGTGTTTAAACGGTAATATAGGTCCTCACGGAAACGCCCGCGGTGAGAGAGCTCCAGAAGGTCTTTATTAGAAGCAGCTATCACCCGCACATCGGTTTTCTGCACCTTGCTGCTACCCACGCGGATATATTCGCCGGCTTCAAGCACACGCAATAGCCTCGCTTGAGTGCCCAGGGGCATTTCACCAATTTCATCGAGGAAGATCGTACCGCCATTCACGGTTTCAAAATATCCTTTGCGGCTGTCTACCGCTCCTGTAAACGATCCTTTCTCGTGGCCGAATAATTCCGAATCAATAGTGCCCTCAGGTATTGCGCCGCAGTTTACGGCAATAAATGAATTGTGTTTTCTTGCTGAAAGGCTGTGAATGATCTGCGAAAAAACCTCCTTGCCCACACCGCTTTCGCCATTGATAAGTACACTAAGGTCAGTGGCCGCAACCTGTACGGCCACGTTCAACGCATAATTGAGTTCAGGCGAATTGCCAATTATCCCGAACCTGTTTTTTATTGATTGTAGATCCATATTTTCTTAGTTAGAAATTGCACGGCCTATTAAAGTTCCGGCGGTACAGGAATCAATCTTCACTTTTACATAGTCGCCCTTGGTAAACTTTTCACGCGGAAAAACGACAACTTTGTTTTGGTCATTTCTGCCAAATAGTTCCTCCTCATTTTTTTTAGAAGTGCCTTCAACCAGCACCGTGAAAGTTTTTCCTACATCTCTTTGCATGCTTAACAGGGAATGTCCCCGGTAGAGGTCAACCAGTTCCTGCAATCTCCGTTTCTTGATTTCGAGCGGAACATCGTCTTCAAACCTGCGCGCGGCAAGGGTTCCCGGCCGTTCAGAATAATAATACAAATAGGCGAGGTCATATTTGCAGTACTCCATCAGGCTGAGCGAATCTTTATGATCTTCTTCCGTTTCTGTGCAAAAACCGGCGATCATGTCCGTTGATAAACCGCATTCAGGCAACAACTCACGGATGCGGTCAACCCGCGCGATATACCATTCCCGGCTGTAGGTTCTGTTCATCAGTTGCAATACCCGCGAACTTCCGCTTTGTACGGGAAGGTGAATGTATTTGCAGATGTTATTGTATTTCTGCATGGAGAACAGAACTTCATCTGTAATATCTTTCGGATGCGAAGTGGAGAAGCGGACACGCAGTAAGGGTGAAATTTCGGCTACGCGTTGCAGTAAGGTGGCGAATGAAACTGCAGCGCTTCCTTTTTCATCCGTATAGTGATAGCTATCTACATTCTGGCCGAGCAAGGTCACTTCACGATATCCCTCATCAAATAATTGTTTACATTCATTGATGATGCTTTCGGCGCTCCGGCTTCGCTCACGTCCGCGTGTAAAAGGAACCACGCAGAATGAACACATGTTGTTGCAGCCGCGCATTATACTTACAAAGGCAGTCACGCCATTACTGTTCAGCCTTACCGGAGCAATATCCGCATAGGTTTCCTCGCGGCTTAATAAAACATTCACTCCTTTCTGGCCGCCATGTGCCTCCTCAATTAATGAGGGAAGGGTTCGGTAAGCATCGGGGCCTACAACCAGGTCTACCAGTTTTTCTTCTTCAAGAAATGCGGACTTCAGCCTTTCTGCCATGCATCCCAATACGCCAACAAGCAGCCCGCGATTTGCTCTCTTGAGTTTCTTAAATTCTGTAAGGCGCTTTCTAACAGTTTGTTCGGCTTTTTCACGAATAGAGCAAGTATTAATAAGAATGAGGTCGCTCATTTCAATATTCACCGTGGGCGCGAAACCATGGTCTTGAAGTATTGAAGCCACTACCTCGCTGTCGGCAAAGTTCATTGCGCACCCGTAGCTTTCAATGTAAAAACGCTTTCCGGCCGGTGCATCAGCGGCCATGCCCCTGAATGCTTCCCCCTGCCGTGCCTCATCATGCGTTTTATCGATCACCAATGCTTCCATCAAAAAAAATTGAAGTGCAAAGATAATTAATGATAGGCACTCTGCCATCATGGCAGTACGCTAAAAAGGCCGGATGATGCGGAAGTGGAAATTGGTGTCTTCCTTTGAAATACCGTAGGCAAACCAAACGGATATTTTGTTAAAGGGACTCACAATTAGCCCGGGACCGTAACCAAGGTGAATTTTGTTGTCTTCGGGCCGCTCCGTCCAAACCCGGCCGGCATCGGCAAAAACAAACAGGCCAAGCTTGCCGCTGTACCAATAACTTTTCACCTTGCTGATCCAACGTAATTCACTTTGGAAAAAGGCGGTGGATTCACCATAATATCGGCTTCGCTGAAAACCGCGAAGGGTTTCGCTGCCGCCGATACTGTTCATGCGGAAAAAATCTGGTTCTCCCGTTAATGAGGAACCGCCGATCCGGAAATTCAATCCAAATTTTTTGATCAGTGGAACCAACAGTTGTAATTGCGTGGAATAAGTGGCCGAAGTATGGCCATCATGCAGTTGATGAAATGCATCAAAGTTGGTTTGCCAGGCAATGCCTTTTTGAGGCAAAATGGAATCATCAATATTCTGAAGCACGTATTCAAAATTCAACCCGGCATATTTCCTGGGTTGGTAAAAACTTTCCACTTCGTCTATGCGTTTCTGTGAGACAAACCTGTCTTCATCTTTCTTGAGCGTGATTATCTGAAAATAGGGGAGTATCGATACACGATGGCGGTTGCGCGTTCGGTAAGATAATCCCGCAGACACCAGCGCTTCCTTTGATCGCAATCTATAATAATCCCTGTCTTTGGTTTCGAGAATCGTTTCATTTCCGTAGCCGAAGTAATTTGTCCACCGTATCCAATCGTAATTCGCCAATACATCCAGGTCGAATTTTCCTATCAGGTCAGTGAATGTTCCTTTGTAAGTGATGCTTGGTCCTTTTTGATTGATCGAATACCGGAGGTCAACCGTTTGTTTGTTACCAAAGGGATCTTTACGCCACTGGAATTGAGTTCGGGAAAAAGTTAACCCCGCATAAATTCCGTCTGCATTTGAATAGAACACCACGGGGTAAACTCCGCGCTTATTATAACGCACTTCATCCCAGCTGAATTTGTGTATTGACGGGTAAGAGGAAAGCCGAAGACCGGTTTCTTTTCCCGTTATGAAATTATTCTCCTTGTTGTCATAGATCTTCACCTGCTTACCGATCTTTCTGATCGAACTGCTGTCAATATATTCATCATTTCCGGGCCCGCCTATTAGCCTCACTTTTATCCCCTTTCTTACATCGCCCATCACTTCAAACCTGTCTTCTCCGCCGATACCGTAAATTCTTATTTCCTCGGTGTTCGGGTTAAATGTTCGGTCGAATAGCGGTGCTGTATTTGAGCGCCTATCCGTTTTTTTATACATATGCACCCTGGTGGAAGTATCGTTAAGATGTTCGATGAGGAAAAGTTCTTCTTTTTCTGATCCGCGGATAGAAGGATATTCTGCAAGCTGGTCGAAGTAAGTAGTGGCCCATTTCACCAGGTGGTCTCTGCGGGATTTTAAACTGGCTTCAATGAATGCACCGGATATAGGGTAAACTTCTGTCGGAAGCATGGCAACTGCGCGGTGTATAACGGTGTCGGTTAAACGCTTTTGTAAATCTCTTGCAATTTCAATCCAGTCTTCACCGCTTAGTGAGTTTGTAAAGTGTAGATCAAGATTTCTGGCGGTGAAATTATAATACCTGAAATCTTTGATATCAGGGCCGAAAGTCTGCAGGTGTTTTAATCCCGCAACCGGCAAGGCTAACCGCAATACTTTGCCGTCAAACAGGCTGAAGGCCATATCGCGATCGCGTGGCACTGGTTTATATTGCCGGCCATCTGTTGTTTTAAACTCGGCCCATCGCCATTGATCATCATGCCTGCTCCAATCGCCAATGAACATGTCAAACAAACGTGAGCGCGCGTAAAGTTTCTGATCGATTCGATTCGCGGCATCTTCGAGCAGCCTTTCCCTTAATTTTTCCGTGCCGATGATGTTTTTTGCGTTCCCAAAATTCGAAGCGGTTTCCCAATTCTCATCCGGCCTTTGTTCAAACAAATATGGTTTATTGCTGTTTGCAACGTTGAAAGTATCAAGTCCGGGCTGTTCGGGAAGGAAATAGATACGTGGATTGGTGTGAAGAATTCCCGCGGCCTCTGCCAGTGGCGCCACCACTAAGGCGCTGTAAGGATGGGCGAGGCTGACCTGATCGTTCATAACGGTTTCAATAAAAGTTCCCCGAAGGTCTTCAGGAAGCGCGCTGGTAAAAGATTTTTGCAGTGAACGAAGTACGTATTCCCGATCTTGCCGGTCGCGTAACCTTAAGCTCTTTGTTTGCCTTCCGCCACCTTGAGCGTAAGGAAATATTCCGCCTTCAAGCGTATCAAGCAGCACTTTTTTAAATGCAACCGGCGTAGCCCATTCCTCGCGATAATGTTTTCCCCACCATTTGTCATGCTTGCTTTGCCGTTTCAGCTGTGGGGAAAGGGCAAGAACGGTATCCCCGGCATGCTGGCCGGCAGCAGTTTCAGAAAAAACCGAAAGGAAAATTGCAATTAAGGTGGTCCTCAATAATGTGGTGCCGAAAAAAGTCACTTGTGCACAAAAGTTTATGAAGTAACTTTTAAAATCGTGCCAAGTGGAAAGGGGATGAGGGATTAAAAATTAAAAAGTAAAAATTAAAAATTTCAATAGCGCCTTTTAAATGTGCGCACGATCAAACCAGGAACTACAAACCAGAAACCACAAACTAAACAAAATACCTCTTAAGCCAACTATTCTCCGCCGGCACCACCCAGTTATCCAGCAGGGCTTTTTTTGTAGTGATTGAATTATTAAAATAAAGAGTAGAAGGTTGAACAAACCCATGCTGCACCGCATAAGGGAGTTGTTGCATTGGAATTACTTCCGGCTTTCCTTTAATGTAAAAAGCAAGATCTTGACGGTTGAGCAAGTTTGTGTTATATCGTTTTTGGATTTCACGGATCATTGCTACAGAGCTGTCTGTGCTGCAGCCGCCAACGGCCGTTTCCGTTTCATCAGCCATCAAAATAAT
>JAFAGR010000084.1 GCA_023422565.1 Bacteroidota bacterium
CTTTGGTGTTATTGAAAGTAATCAGCGTTTTTCCCGCAGCGGGGTCTTCCTCCTTTTGTCCGGTGCTTTTACGATGCGACCTCATTGCTTTCCTTATAAAGTCTTCGCGCGCCTCAGGTTCCATTGCAGCCACCATTTGCAAACTGTCTTCTCTTTCCACGATCAACAACTGTGTGACCAGTTTTTTAAGTGTGGCGCTTCTTTCTGTGAGATTAAAATTATGCTCATCAAGATAAGCGCTGTCTTCAATACGAATACTGTCATACGCAGCAGCAGCGGCTTTATAATCACGTTGCCGGTAAGCAATATTACCAAGCTGAAAAAAAGTCTGGCTCTTGATCCCTTCTGTGGTAGCGAGAGATGAAATGCCTTTTCTGTAAAGATTTACCCCACTAACGGTATCGGGTACCTGCACTGATATCTTTCCTGCGGAATAATAAATAATGTCCCGGTAGGCCTCATACTTATCGCGCTTTGCCATCTTCAAAAGGCGGGCGATACTTTCACGGAGAGCTTCCTCATTGCCGGTTTGCCTGTACATTTTAGCATCGTTCAAACGCGCATATATATCCAATACAGGGTCAGCAGTATGTTTGGAGGCTTTTGCGTAGTAGAAAGAAGCCCTTTCGAAATTACCGGTCATTTCATACATCTGGCCCAGCAGATATTCCCAGCGAGACCTTTCCTGTTTTGTAGCTGCTTTAGATAAAGCTTTTTCAAGATGCACGGCAGAACTATCAAAATTGTTCTGCGCATAAAACCAATAGGCTGTTATCTCTTCCAGATCGTTATGAAGTCGTTTTGGAAAATTGGGGTCGTTTTGCAGAATATTTATCAGGCCGGCAGCTTCGCCATATTCTTTCTTTTCAATGAAAGTGCGGGCAAGCCATAGCAGAGACTCATTTCTGCTCGGCGCCTTCGTAAGGGCTTTCTGTACAAAATTCCTGTCTTCTTTATCAGCGATCGAAAAAACGCCCGGCTTTTCAAGGTCTCTACCGCCAATCACCCGGTTATCATCCTCATTTTTTTTGCGGGGGAAAAGATTATAATTTATGAACTGAAATGTAAGGGCCGCAGAATCAAATTCCTTTCTTAAGAAATAAGATTTCCCAATAAGCAGGTAAAGGTTGTCGATCCAATCATTACGAAGGTCGTGCAAAAGAATTCCTGAAGTGGATTTGTAAATTACCGAATCCAGTTCCACCTGTTGTGTGGCGGTATTTTCAAGTGTATAGGGATAGAAGGACAACAGTCTGGAAAAATCATCCTTCTGGGCCATTTTCGCCCTTTCGATCACTTCATTGATCTTGTTGTTCGCGTTAAAGTAATAATTATAATGTGTTACGTTGTTTTGAATGAAGCGGCGAACAGGCGTAAATTTTTTAGTGGCGGTTTTTTCAGAGCCAAGTACTTTTTCCTCATATTTCTCAGGCTTTTTCTCTTTACCAAACGGATCGAGCGTCCACGTAGGCTGCGCAAATGAAGCAGTTGACGTGAAAATAAAACATAGCAGGGCTATGCAAAGTTTAAGAGGCCTGAAATGCATGAAGGTTAGTTATAACTGGGGCTAAATATCGTGGTTTTTTCGTAATCCGTTCTTCAAAAATACATTGTGCCCTGCGGAGATGGTTTGATACAATGTTAAAAGAATCGCCAACATTTTATCAGGGCGGCTTATCGGTATTTCGTTAATTTTAATTTTTTGCACACCGAGATGACTAAAATTCAGCCAAATACTACGCTAAAACGACTTAAAAGCCATTACCGGCTGGTGGTGATGAATGAAGACACGTATGAGGAAGTGGTGAAATTCAAACTTAACAGGTGGAGCGTTTACATATTAATGAGTACTGTATTCGTTGTAATGGTTGGCTTAACCGCCGCGCTAATCATTTTCACCCCGCTTAAATACTACCTTCCGGGAGTTGGCTATGGCAACGCAAAGCAGATCAAGGAATACCGCGATCTGAAGATGCGCACAGACAGCATGGAGCGTTCGCTTGTTCAACAGCAAAGATATTTCGATGACGTGCAAAAAGTTTTAAAAGGCAATGTGGTTCAGCGAGATACAAATATTTTGAAGTTGCGTAACCTGGAAAAATCCACTTTTTAAGACTAAATGCAGTATTTATTCGTTGAATAGATTACGTATCCTATTCCTCAACGAAATATTGCATTATGTTTTCATTTAAATCTGCAAAGCCTGCAAACGGAAATTCTGACCATCCCACCAGTTTTATTGCAGCGGGCACCATACTTACCGGAAATATTGAAAGTTCGGGCGACATCCGGATAGATGGCGTGTTAAAAGGAAACCTCGTATGCAAGGCCAAGGTGGTGCTGGGTTCGGAGGGAATCATTGAGGGCGATGTGCATGCCGGCCAGGCTGACCTTATGGGCAAGGTTGATGGAAAAGTTTGCACCAACGACCTTTTGTATCTTCGTGGAAACGCCGCGGTTACCGGAGATATACACGCAGTTAAATTACTCATTGAACCCACTGCCAACTTCAACGGGCAGTGCCGGATGGGCGCCAATGTGGTGGAACTGCAGGCCGGTACCGCCTTACAGGCAAATGGATAAAAACAATAAAACTTCCCTTCTCAGATATGCCGGGCTCACCATGCAGTTCCTGGTTGCCATCGGTATTGCATTATTCGGTGGAATGAAGCTTGACGAATGGCTTAAATTATCCTTTCCGCTGTTGGTTTGGTTATTACCTTTGCTCGTAATAACCGGTGTTATCATACAAATAATTAAAGACACCGGTGCGAAAAAATAAGCATGACCAAATTGCGATTACTCCTTCCCGTTATTATTGTTTTTTTCATCGGAATTATTGTAAGAGAAGCTTTTCCCGCATGGATAAAGGATATGGGAATATCACCGGCGGTACTGGCGATTGGTAACATCATTCTTATGGTGCTCACCCTTTTCACAATTGCTTTTCAGAAACGTGCATTAGAAAATAAGAATCCGAATGTTTTTATAAGAAGCATAATGTCTTCAATGCTCATAAAAATGCTGGTGATTGCAGGAGGTGTAATCATTTATGCAAAGACAAGTGGCGATGCATTCAGCAAGGGCGGTATTTTTGCCGTGCTGATTTTGTATTTACTGTATCTCGCTGCTGAGGTTTACACTGTAATGAAGATGAACAGCCGGAAGAATGCCTAAAGAAGAAGCCCCGTTAAACCATCTCGCTAAATACATTCCGCAGGAAAGTTTGGAGGATGTATTACAATACCTGGTTCATTATAAGGTCCACCTAACTATCACGCGTAAACGAATTTCCGTGCTGGGAGATTACCGCCATCCTTTGCCCGGCAAGAACCACCGCATCAGCGTAAATGGAAACCTCAATCCATACAGTTTCCTGGTTACCTTACTTCATGAACTTGCCCATCTTGTGGCTTTTGAAAAATACAGGAACCGCATTCAGCCGCACGGCAGGGAATGGCAAAAAGAATATGGAGATATTCTCCGGCATTTTATTGGCAAGAATGTTTTTCCGGCCGACATCAGGCTGGCGCTTTCGGAAAATTTACACAGCCCGGCAGCAAGCAGTTGCGGCGACGAAAAACTTCTTCGCGCTCTGAAAAAATACGACCGTACGAACGGTACTACGGTAGCCGTGGAGCAGATCCTCGAGCAGGCCCTTTTTGCTACGGCCGACGGGAGAGTTTTCCGCCGTGGGCAAAAACTTCGCACCCGATTAAAATGCCAGGAAGTTGCTACCGGTAAATGGTTCCTTTTCAACGCACTGTATGAGGTGTGCCGGAAGAGTGAAGAATAAATTTGAAATCCCGGGAAAAAAGTCTTAGATTTGGAGACAAAAGTCTAAGGAAATGAATTCTAATTATACAGTTGTGGAAAGAAAGCTTGATAAAGAGATCAGCCTCGTGCTTGCGGAAGCTGAAGCCGCTTATCAAACAAGGTCTAAAAAAACAACCTATTCCGATTTTCTTTCAAACCCTTTACAGATAAGTCAAACGATCCGTGGAGGAATTCCCTATGCATTGTTTTCAACCATTTCTGATTATACGCCCTTTACTGAGAAAGATTGGGCAGAGTTTCTTGATATCTCTACAAAGTCATTACAACGGTACAAACAATCGAACCACCAGTTCAAACCGATCCACACAGAGAAAATAATTGAAATGTCTGAGGTTACGCATGCCGGCCTGGAGTTCTTCAAGTCAAATGAAAAATTTAGGCTATGGCTTGATACGCCAAATTTCGCATTAGGCAATCTTCGCCCCATTGAATTACTCAAAGATTCTTATGGCAAGGAGATGGTTATGGCAGAGATCACCCGATTAAGTCACGGAATTTTTGCCTGATGGAAGTATACAGGTTGTGCAGGGAGGAATTTGCGGTCCCCTTATCCGGAGTTGGCGCTTCGCTTCGTGGTGCACGGTGGAACAGCGCAGGCGTGCAGATGCTATACACGGCAGCGAACCGGTCTTTGGCGATGGCCGAGGTTGCCGTTCATCTAACTATGGCCACTCTCCCGCCTGATTTTGTAATGCTCACTATTCACATCCCGGACAGTGCCGGCATTAAGAAGATCTCACCTTCATCGCTCCCGGAAAACTGGAATATTTTTCCACCACATGTTTCCACTCAGCAACTCGGCGACGACTTTATTCGGGAAAACAAATTCCTCGTACTTCGTGTACCCTCCGCCGTTACTAAAGGCGATTTTAATTATCTAATCAATACATCACACCCGGAATTTGAAAAAGTAAAGGTTATCGCGCAGGAAAAGTTTCCTTTTGACATGCGGATTTTCAAAGGCTGATCTGCTGAAAAAAAGCAAAAGTTGAACAAAAGCCTTGCTATAAATGGGATTTCAAGGCTTCTCCGAAGTCCACTTTTCCTTCAGGTTCGCTTTTTTTAACCGTGCACTTCGCCACCCATTTCGATTGGTCGAATGCCTCTTTAGATTCGTATAAGAAAACAGTGGAGACCGGCTCAGACCCGCAATCGGCATCCGGCGGATCTTTCAACAGGTTGTCTTTTGCCAGCATCTCTGCTATCAACCCGATATCGGATTTCAATTTATCACCACCGGAGGGCGGTATTGAAATTTGATAGAAGCCGGTAACCGTATTACAATCTTCGAGGTCTTCTTTTTTCAATTCTACGAAAGGGCCAAGGGACGCAAATTTCTGCAATCGGTTTTTATCTCCGGAATATGACCGCTCTATCAACTCACGCTCGGCCGGGGTAAGCGTGGACTGCTTATCGGCGTTGCAAGAACAAAGAGCAGCTACAATGAATGCCATCAACAAGACTTTAATATTCATGGTAAGAAATGTTTAACTCCAATAAATCAATACAACAAATTTCCGGAGAAAGTCAACGAACCAAGTTCAAAGGCCGGAAATAAAAAAGATTTCAAACCTTCGTGAAACAAAAAACCCGCCGAAAAGCGGGTTAAAATAATGTGCGGCAAAGGAGATTCGAACTTCGCTTTTAGCCATTTTCATAAACTTTTAAATTGAAAATCAATATTAAATTGTCCAGAATTCATGCACTTTTAATTTGACTGACACCGAAGTGAAAGAGAGGTGACATTTGTAAAGTCCCTTATTCTACATCTTCCGTTTTGTCTAGCCTTCTTTTTGGATTTTAACAATTCTGGAAAGGATCAGAAGACATCTAAATAAGGTCAACATGATTATTCCTAGTGAAAAAATATGAAAGATGAAAAGAACCCAGTATTGATTTGGAGGCAGTAGTAATTTAAAGCTATACCCCACAATGGCCAATAACGTAAGTGAAATGATTGCATTTCTCAGGTGCCTAACCGTTTGGAAATAGAGATCCGTGGAAAAAAAAATATTGAATAAGGTATCGGTTTCTAGATTCAATTCGTGTTTTGGCTTTGCTGTGCTTTTAAAGGATATTAAAACCGTCATTAGTGTTAAAATAAATCCTGCTAAAGTAAGAGAAACTGTGGCCAAATCGGAACCAACCGCCAGCAAAATCTCATCATTGGAAAATCTGAGATGGAACCTCATAATTCCTGTAAGTCCGATACATGCTGCGAAAGCAGATATAAAACAATCCCAGGCCACCGGGTTTCTAAAATATTTGTCCAGCATTCTCATTGCAAGGTATTGACAAATAAAGTAAACTCATCGTCAATAAGTTCATATATTTTTCGGGTGGAAGGATTCTTAACATCAATGTATTTTGTTATCTCTTTCTTTCCTTTTAACAAATTAAAAATCTCCTCCTTTCCATCTTTGTCTTCGTACTTAACTACAAAGTGTTCGAAAGCATCGACACTTGACTTCTTTTGTTTGAAAGAAGTCAGCAAGCTTCTGAACATGGTATTTCCCTCTTTGTTAATTCCAACCGTTTGCTTGCCTGGGGTTTGGAACATCACCTCAAGTTTTACGAATTTCGGTTTAACGTGTTGCCCTAGATTGGTTATGCCAGTGAAGTATTGACCTGTCAACTGTGTTTCAATCTGATTTAAATTCTTTGGCTGGACCTTGACTTCTATATTTAGAACATTCTTAAACTCTGCTAGAGTTTTTTCAATTGAAGTGTCCATAAACATTTCTAATTCGACACCCTTGGCGACAGCCAGCTTATCTCGTGCGACAATACGAAAATAATATTCGATATCGGAAAAACGTGGCCCATTCCCATTAAATTCAACGCACATGACTATCGTTGGACTGCTATGATCAATAAAAAAATTGGTAACCTCAGCAATTTCGCCATGGCTAGTGTCTAACGGAATCAATCTAAATTGTTCCAAAGGCTTGAGCATTGGTATTTTCCCCGTCCGCAAAAGCGCCATTGATAAGCGCATTCGTTTTTCTTTAAACATGAAGACAGCTTGGGTAACGAAGAGAGGTCTAGCTAAATCATTCCTTCGCCCATCGTGTCTATCAATTAAAATTCCTCTACCGGCTTGTTGCTCTTGATTAAGGAAGGTTATCACCTTATGAAGTATTGTATGACTCGTCTCCCCAGAGTTGGCGTAGGGGATAAACTTTAGTTTGTAAAAATGAAACTTTGTAGGAATTAAATTCGGATCGATGTCTTCAACTTCATCAGGCATTATAATATATGTTTAACGTTTGGCTACTATGAACAATTCGAACTGATATAATAGGATCAACCACAATGCTGAAGCTTGTATCATCCTTGAACTTGGATTCTATTTGGGCAAGACATTTTCACTGGTAGTATCTTTTTTCTTCATTTGGAAGGTGTACCATTTGCGTTGCCCGATGTCTTCCGCGGTAACTACAATCTTTTGTGGGCTAGATTTGTATTCTCTTGATTCAAACTCTAATTCATAAGTTCCCTCGGCTAAATATATTCCGGCTTCCCTAGCATGAATATTTGAGCTTACGTTTCCTAAACCATCCCCCCCTTTTATAGTTTTTGTATGAAGTGTTCCATATAAAAATCCTAAATCATTATTGCCCTCATAACAAGAAATTCGAAAATCCATAACACCCGGGTGATCGTCCGTCCATTTCGCTTCTCGTACACGGATCACCTCCTCCTGTTTTTCTGCTTTGGATTTTAGCTTTCCGTATTTCTCGATCATAAACCCGCACACTGCTGCTAAAATGCCAAAAACACACGTCAATATTATCATCTGTGATTGGAGCAATTCATATACTGCCATCGGTCTTAGTTTTTTTGTCATAATTATCCAACTATTTTTTCTTTGCCGTTTCCAAAATCCGCAACCCCTCTTTAATCATATCTATTCCGCTGGTACTCTTCTCCGGTTTACGGGAGCGTTGCTGCGTGAACCCATAAAGCCAATCCATGGACACATTATACAGTTCTCCTGCTTTTTGAAAATGTTCCGGTCGAAAACCCTGGAGGCCTTCCCGCACTTTTGATACGTTGTTGGGTGACGCGTAGCCAATAGATCGAAGAAAGGCATATTGGCTTTCTGCATGTCCATCCTGCACACAATACTCCATGAGTTTTAGCATCCGCTGGTCCCAAATAGAAATGATAGATTTTTTATTCATGCTAATTCTTATTTCCTTCCCATGTTCCTGTCATTGGAGGGGAGGTCAAATGATTTACCCAGCTTCCGGAGGCTTCCCCTGTTGAGGAATTTAGTGAGCCGGTAAAAGTTCCGCCCGGCGTTGTGGTGCCGGTTGTGAGCTCCGCAGAGCCGCTTGCGGCTATCACGCCATTGATCGGGAACGTTTGAGAAAAAACCAGAGATGAAGCAACGCCAGTAGCCACGCCTTCTTCGGTCACGACAATAGACCAGGTACCATTATCGTCCACGCCGGTGTAGGTCCCACTCCAAGTGCCTGCATAACGTGCTAACAAATTTTCCTGCGTATCATCTTTAGAGCAGCTTATTAATAGGAATAAAAGGGCAAGAATCGAAAGTAACTTTTTCATAATACTATTGTTTTTGTTTCTACAAAGGTTACAGATTAAAATAATAGTAAAACTGTTAAAATAATAGTCAGTAAACCTTTGGTCCATCCAGGTATCCTCCGGAAGTAAGCGTGATATTGAGTTTATGGTTTTCGATTTCGCTATTAACATGATTCATAGTCGCACTCGTTTCCCGTTCAATATCAGCAGCTGGCAATACAATCTCATTAGCATCTTTGTATAGTTTGAAAGTGAACGGCAACGGAACGGAGGTCGCAAGCTGGTCAGGAGAATTTGAATCAACGATAGCCAACTTTCTCGCCCAATACTGGGCATGCGCAGCGCCATAAGCCTCCGCGTCGGTTACAGCTTTAATTGAAATAGTTTCTTCTTTTGCTGATCCCGGAATCCCGTCAATAGCTGAATATACCTTAGCGGTGTATTCTTTTTCAGTTTGGCACCCCCACAATCCAAGCGCTATCATTACCAATATTATCCTAATCATAAAAAGAGTTTAATCGTAAGCGTTATTTTCATTTCCTCAGAATTTTTTAAAAATCCACGTACAGTTAGTCTTTGAAAAGGTCTTCTTTATTTGGTTTGCTAAATTTTAATTTCAAAAACTTTTGGTGGCCGCGCGTTTGTGTGCCATGTTTTCCGGTACACCCATAACTGTTTGACATCTCTGACTTTTAGCAGCTCTTGCGGATAATCCTTTTCATTGTCGGAAATCATAACCCAGTGTTCAGCATCCTTCCTGAACAATCTCTTAATCCTTACACTTGATTCAGTAATGATCACATACACGTAAAAATTTCTGATCTCATTCCAATCCATTTGCGGAACAAGAGAGCAAAAAATAATATCGCCGGCTGAGAATGTTTCCTCCATACTATCACCTTCAATTTCAAAATACATCCACTCAGCACCGCGTGGGTCCACGCCTGGCGGAACTGAGTATTTCTCAAGAGTGTCTAAATAAACTGTTTGATCGTACGCGCGAACGTACCCAGCTTGCGCCTTCACAGGTAAAAACGGAACCAAAAACGGTTTTGATTCAATCTTTGGCCTCCGCACGGATTTCACGTAACGCTCAATTGGTTCATGAACAGTCGCCTCAATGTCATAAATCATGTCATACAGCGATGTTCCTAAGAATTTGTCGATCGCTTCTATTTTTTCCGATTTGTATTTTGGGAACTCCCCATTCTCAAACCGTTGATATGCGCGAAGGCTTAAGTTTACATGCTCCGCCACCTCTGACTGAGTAAGCCTTTTGAGTTCTCTTGCTTCTCTTAAAACTTCCTTTGGTCCTTTTTCCATTTATACGACAAGAAATGTGAATAACTTTTTACAATATTTTGTCGTAAAAAGTTGCATATGTCATTTTATGTCGTAATCTTTGCTTTCAGAAACGACAATAAAAATGCAAACAATAGTACAAAAAGATATTGAGATAATCGGTTTGAAGCAGGATGTCTTGGACAGAATTAGTAACGACCCATTGTTACAGGGCTTGGTTGCAGATAAGTTGAAAAGAAGCGTAGCGACTGTTCTAAGGATGGTTGGATTAAATGATCCGGCTCTCACTCAAGCTGCTCCTCTAAAAGCGATGGCGGCTCATTTGGGCGTCCAAAATACAGACGAGCTTTTAGAAATGCAAACAGTTGAGGAAAAATTAACAAATGACTAATGGCGAAAGTGCTTTCCATATCAAAGCAGCCGGAACCATCATGGGAGGAAATACCCGAGATGGAGAACCTGATGAGAATGGATAGGGAAAGGGCGGCAAGAGTGAGTGAAGCGTGGAAGCAGAAACAAAAGTTCAAAAAGAAAAAAGCCACGGCAGCAACCGTAGCTAAATAGAAAAGTGAGCCGATAACAAACTAAACTATAGCACAAATGTACAGCAAACATTTCACATTCATTTACCCCCTTACGATCTATAAAGATCGGCAGTATGTACACGCAGGGGATCTCCGATTGCATGGAACCTACTGTGATGTTACCGCAAGGTATTATATCTCGCAAGTTTTCTTCATCGAGAAGTTTACCTGCAGAGAAGCGGACATCACACCGGTGTGGATCGATTGTTTCAAGGACATGAAAAAAATTGAGATCAGGAATGCAATAGACGCGCATATTTCAGGCCTCATAGAATCAAACGCGATTGAAATGCTGGAGGAGGAGCGTCAAGATGTTTAGCCCATTCATTATCCTCGAATTCCAGGTTCAGCACTACCGCCAACGGTTAGCCGAAGCCAAAAGAATGAACCGGCCTATGCAGGAAAGGTTATTCCTGCATCAACAGTACATCAATTTGTTAACGGTGCTTCAAAAACATTACAACTGATGGCCGTATCTACTATAACCACGTACAAGACATTAAGCAGCTGGCTTTCCGGATGCGAGAATGAAGACCAAATTCAGTTGTGCGCAGACGCGGCGTATGAATTCTTGCTTTGCCGGGATCATGCTGAACACGAATACAATTTGATTCAACAACAGGCAGCAGAGAAAAGAACGGAGTTACAGGAAAAAGCAATTCAAAAAGCGCAGCCGCAATATTCTGATTACACACGCTAAAATTAAAAGCTATGTCATTCATTCTACTTCTAATTGGTGAAATGCTGATGGTGTTGCTGACTGGAATTGCTACGGTGTTTATTGATGTGCCGGCGAAGATGTTGAAGTATTCCTTTCTAATGATGATATGGATGTCCGGTGCAATGAATGAAGTGGAATTAAAAGATTTCGAACTCGAGGAGCTCGATAACGATTTGCTGGTTTAGGGTTTTATTAGGGTAAAGGCGCCCTGTTTCAACAGGGTGCTCATTTTGAAAAAAGTTCTTATCAAAAACACTTTCCTCATTGGAAAGGCTAATGTGTAAACGCCCTGGGTTTCTACCCTGGGGCTCTTTTAAAACGAAACAAACTTTTTATATGAGCGAAATAAAAAAGATCACAGGTGAAGAGCCAATCAACCCAACGGGATTGTGGGGACAACAGCATTGTAAAGGAATTGACCTCCGTACTCACATCGCCACGCACATTATGGCAGCAAGAATGGGAACTCTTGCGGATCGAGTGGTGACCCCTGGTCTATTAGAAGGGCAAGCAAAAATCTGTGTGAATTCTGCAGATGCATTGGTTGCGGCTCTTAACAAAACCCCAAACCCAAACAAGTAACTAATCTCTCACTATAAAAATCAGCAGTATGAAAAAAAGCAAATGGCCCGACGAACTGAAACGATCTTTTGATCCGGGTGATGAGCAGGAGGAAAATGAAGATGTGGGTGCGGAGGAAAGCACAGATTAAAAAGAAAAAGGGCCGGTTCGTGGCCGGTCCTCTTTTTTCATTTCGTAAACACTTCAACACAAAAATATGAAAATTCAATTAAAACAACTTTCCCTTACCAATTTCAAAGGTATCAGGGATCTGACTATTGAGGTCGGCCAGACCACTTCAATTTTCGGAATGAACGGTACCGGAAAAACATCGGTATTCGATGCATTCCTATGGCTCCTGTTCGGAAAGGACAGTACCGATCGCAAAGACTTCGAGATAAAAACTTTGGGCCCTGACGGCAAGCCATACCGCAGACTGGATCATGAAGTTTCAGCAGTGCTAATTGTAGATGGTGAAGAGCTGAACCTGCGTAAGCTATATAAGGAAAAGTGGACCAGGAAGCAGGGCAGCGAGAAGCCTGAATTCACCGGGCATCAAACAGAATACTTCTGGAATGGTACGCCATGTAATGAGAAGGAATTCAACGGCAAGATCGCCGGGCTCATCAATGAGCAACAATTCAAATTACTCACCAACCTCGCTTACTTCAATACTGTTTTGAAATGGCAAGATCGCCGGACCTATCTTCTGCAGTTGGCCGGAGGAATATCGGATGCTGAATTCGCTAAGGAATTGAATACGGAGGGCCAGTACGATCATTTGATCAAAGCACTCACCGGCAAGAAAACGCTCGATGAATACCGCCGCGAACTTGCAGCCAAGAAGAAAACCATCAAAGAAGATATGGAAGGTCTTCCCTACCGTATCAGCGAAGCGAAGCGCTCACTTCCGGAGGAACAGGATTTCTCTTTACTTGAACAAAAGGCAGCGGAATTACAGGAAGATATTGATCAGATCGACAATCTGCTGCAGTCAAAATCTGCAGCAGAAAAACAACGGCAGGACACCATCACCGGCTATGTACAGAAGCAGGGAGAATTACGCCGGAAGTTGACCGAACGTGAATTTGAACTGCGGAATGAAGGACAGGAGGAAGTGCGGAAAAGGGAAGACTCTATAAGAGACGCGCGCAGTAGTGTTACCAATCTACAGGCTGAAGGAAGGAACATCCATAGAGCGTATGAGTCTGCTTCATTAAATGCAAAGCGTTTAAGCGATGAGCAAATTCGTCTCAAAGGAGAGAAGGACCTTCTGGCTAACAAATGGGTAGCGATCAACTCTGAAGAGTTCAAATTTGATCCTTCATCATGCGAATGTCCTACTTGCAAACAACAACTACCAGGCACTGATGTAGAGCAGAAGAAAAAACAGCTTGAGGATAATTTCAATGTTGATAAATCCAAACGGCTTCAACTGATAAATGAAAAAGGACAGGCTCTAAAAACTGACCTTGAAAGGATTGAAAAAGAAATTGAGGTTGCGGGTGCTGAAATGTCAAACTTCTTCAAGCAAAATGAGGCTAATGAAAAGGCCTTATCAACTGCTCAGTATTCCTTACAGCAACTCGAAGAAGATCACCAGCGCAAACTGAACAGCGGGATTGAAGAAGCTGCTAAGAAGTTCGCAGCTGATCCAACAGCCAATGAAATTCGTGCTGAGATTAATGAACTTCAAAAATTGATTGATGCCCCGGCTCCTGAAAGCAACAATGCGGAAGCGATCGAACGGAAACGCAGCCTTCAATCAGAACTTACCAACCTCACCACACAACTTTCCCGCAAAGATGATCGTGAGAAGATCATCACGCGCATTGAGGAACTGGAAAAACAGGAAAGCGATTTCGCTCAATCCCTAGTGGAGGTTGAAGGGTTTGAATTCTCTCTTCAGCAATTCGACCGGGCCAAGATGGATCTCCTTGAAAAGAAGATCAACGGCAAATTCAAGTTGGTAACCTTCAAACTTTTTGAAGATCAGATCAATGGCGGACAGGTGCCGGCATGTGTAACGCTTGTAAACGGTGTGCCTTATCCGGATGCCAATACAGCGAGCAAGATCAATGCATCACTCGATATCATCCGCGTATTCTCTGAATTCTACGATGTGCAAGCACCGGTATTTATTGACAACCGAGAAAGCGTGGTGAACATCATCGACACCGGAATGCAGATCGTGAACCTGATCGTGTCGGCTGATCATCCGAAGCTGACGGTGGCCGGGCAGAAGGAAATGGAGGCGGTAGCGTAACACATTTTTCACGATAAAATATTCACATAATTCAGTAAAAAATATTCGTAACACTTCAAAGTATAAAAATGGAAAAACAAGAACTAAGTCCGATCCAGCAGAAGGTGCAAAGCTTTCGACTTGCTATTGCAGACGACTATGTGCAAAGCCAGTTAAGGAGCGCATTAGGCGAAAGCAGCTCATCATTTGCCGCCTCTCTAATTGACCTCTTCAGCGGTGATGATGAACTCCAAAAATGCGATCCGAAGCGTGTGATCATGCAGGCCATGAAGGCAGCAATTTTAAAGTTGCCTATCAATAAGAATATTGGATATGGCTACATCATAGCTTTTGGTGGCAAGCCGGAATTTATTATCGGCTACAAAGGCCTTGTGCAGTTGGCAATCAGGACCGGTATGTACGAAATTCTTAACGCAGGCCCGGTGTATGAAGGCGAGTATCGCACAGCCAACAAGCTTACCGGCGAATTCGATCTTTCCGGCGAAAAGAAAAGCGATAAGATCATAGGGTACTTCGCCCACTTCGAAATGAAAAACGGCTTTAAGAAAACCCTTTACATGACTGCTGAAAAGGTTGAAGCGCACGGAAAGAAGTACAGCAAGAGCTACAACTCAAAATACTCTCCCTGGCAAACGGAACCTGAATCTATGGGTACCAAAACTGCTCTTCGAGGTCTGTTGACGCATTGGGGCTACATGAGTGCCGAAATGAGCTCTGCTTTAGAAACAGATGATGTTGCAGAAACGGTAAGAGAAGAGATTTCGAACAACGGAAACCGCCAGGTAATGTCGTTTGATAGCGTACCTGAAGCAGAAATCGTAAGAAATGAACCCGCCGGAGCTCCATTCTGATGAATTTAAAAGTAATCAATAGCAACTCATTGGGTAATGCCTATTTGCTGTCAAATGATAGCGAGGCATTACTTATTGAGTGCGGTGTACGGTGGGAAAAAATTAAGCAAGCGATCGATTTCAACATCCGGAAGATTGTCGGCTGCATTGTCACGCATGAGCACGGCGATCATTCGAAGTCGATAGTCGACGTTATGAAATCCGGCATCAAGGTTTATGCTTCGCGTGGGACTCACCGCGAACTAAAAACACTGGATCATCATCGTGCGTTTATTCTTGAGCACGGAAAGGCTGTGCAGATTGGAAATTTTAACGTGATGCCATTTAATGTAAAGCATGATGTTGCAGAGCCATTGGGCTTTCTAATAAAACATGAGGAAACCGGCGTTGTTCTATTCTTGACTGATACGTATTACAGCGAATACAAATTTCCTGGCCTGAACAACATCATCGTGGAAGCGAACTTTTGCCAAATGATAATTGACGATCGCTTGGCCCGTGGCGAAGATCCAAAGTTCCTGCGTGACCGGATATTCAAAAGTCACATGAGCCTGGCCACCTGTAAGGACCTGCTTCGCGCAAATGATCTCAGCCAGGTAAATAACATCGTGCTGATTCACTTATCTGACCGCAACAGCAATGCCGATCGGTTTAAAAAAGAAGTAACGGAGGCGACCGGAAAGATGGTGCACATCGCACAGGCCGGCTTATCAATACCATTTTCAAAATCACAATTCTAAACCAATGTTTGAAAATATTCCAAAATTCTACGAAAGGGCAGGCTTACCAAAGATTGAGTTCCGCCCGGAGGTAAAGGTGCTAACCAAAAATGGCCCTGTGTGGATTGATAACATTTTCAAGATCCGCGACACGTTGATGATCACCATCAGCACGAAGGACGATAAGATTCCAATGAAGTTGGACGATATGGAAGATCCGTTCAAACATGGCGTTCTGAACCGGCTGAACTTCTTATACAACTGAAGGCCGGCTCAAAGGAACGGTGTGTGGTGGTATCCTGGTTACAGACGAATCATCCGAATTCCATTCCAGTTTACAATTCCGGATTTCGCCTGGCTGGATCCGGTACAAAGCGAAAAGATCGAAAGGCCAGAAATTAAGAGGGAAAAATTAATCATTCATAAACCGGTACCAGCGGCTCCAATTCAAAAGACAAGCGCCAAAGGTCCTATTCAAAACCAACTGTTTTAGCTATGGCAAAGACACGCAAAGGTTCCAAAGAGAACCCTATATCGCTTGAGGAACTTAACAATGCGATCAACAATCTAAAGGAGAAAGAATATCGCATTCTTGAAGCAAGCATTAAGGACGATTTCTGCAATTACAAATTTGAAATGCTTATCGGTGTGAAGGATAAGCACAAAGTGGAAGGTAAGGGTATCATTAAAGATACGCTCCGCGACGCCTTCCGTGAGTTAAACGTGCATCTGGCTGCGATCGATGATGTATTCAAACACGCCGGATTAAATACTGAAACGAAGCTCAAAGAATTAAAGGAGCATGAGCTGACCGACCTCTACCATGTTACCGGCTTTAAAATATCCGGATCAGGCGAAGCTGAATTTATTCAGCTGATCGGAAACAAATACGTGAGTTCTGCATCCGGACGAATCGAGATCACCACGCCAAAAATTGCGCTTGACAACCTTTCCAGTTACAGACTTTTTGAAGAGCTGAAGGAAGCAGCTGATGATGTTCGTCACGAAGTTGAACTGTATAAGGAGGGAAACTACATTGAGCCCGAAGAAGAGGATGATTCGCAAGCTGCAAGTGTCGTTCAGATGACCATCAGCGACGGTATTGCAGCGGCCAAGGCTGAGAACGAAAAAGATATCCTTGATCCTGACTTTGAAGAGGCGAAGCTGTAATGGGATTCGAGCCAAGACCATATCAGCATGAAGCAATTGAAGCTGGCGTTTCGTTTTTCCTGTGTAAGAAAAATGATCACGGCTTGTTAATCTGCCCGACCGGAAGCGGAAAATCCTTGATCATTGCCAAGGTTGCAAGCCGGTTGGATGGTGAAATAGTAGTGCTGCAACCTTCAAAGGAAATCCTTCAACAGAATTTTGAGAAGTTTCTTTCATACGGTTTTCGGGCGGGTATTTATTCTGCATCTGCAGGGATGAAGTATCGCGATAGAATTACCTTTTGCACCATCGGAAGCGTAGCCAAAAAGCCGCATCTCTTTAAAAAGGCATCCGCCGTTATTATAGACGAAGCCCATTGCGTAAATGCTGAGGATGGTATGTATCGTCAGTTTATCGAGAGCCTAAGGAACGTGAAGGTATTAGGCCTCACAGCTACACCTTATCGCTTAAGCGCTTCAGGATTTGGCGGTTCAGAGTTGAGATTTCTCACAAGGACACACCCTCGAATATTCAACAAGGTGCTTTACATGATTCAGAATCACACTTTGTTTGATAGCGGTTTTTTGGCTCCTCTTCAATATTACAGTTTCGATCTCGTGGACAGAACCAGGCTTCAATTGAACTCTTCAGGCACTGATTTTACCGAGGCTTCTATTCGAAGCTACTACCGGGAAATCGACATGCCGAAGAAGACGATTCATTATGCTAAACGAGTGCTAAAAGTGAGAAATAGCCTGCTGGTGTTTTGCTCATTGATCAGCGAAGCCAATGAGGTTTCCAGAGGAATCCCAGGATCAGTAGTAGTTACCGGCGATACGGAACCAAGCGTAAGAGATCGAATCCTCAAAGATTTTAAATCAGGTAAAATTTCCTGTGTTGTAAATGTTGGCGTGTTGACAACGGGATTTGATTATGCGGGATTAGAGGCTGTATTGATCGCAAGGTCAACGATGTCGCTCGCTTTGTATTATCAAATCGTCGGGCGGGTGATGAGGCCGTTTAAATATTCTGACGGTACGGTGAAAACTGGATGGGTGATCGATTTGGGCGGCAATGTCCGGTTCTTCGGGAAGATAGAAACGATGCTGATCAAGCAAGATAAAAAAGGCCATCATTCGGTATGGAATAATGGTCGGCAGTTGACGGATGTGCCATTCAGTAAAAACTAATGACAGCGAACCAAAGACATATCATTCAAAAGCTGCTTCAGGAAAATCATTACCTGGTATCGCAGTGTGCACGTTCGGGCGTTGTGAAGTTTAAGATGTATGAAGGAAATAATAATCCGGTGCAGTGGGTCGATCAGCGAACAATCAAACGGATCAAGAATTTTCTGAAGAAGGACAAGAAGGGGCGCTTCACGCTTAACCTTGCTTTGATGCGGCAGGCCCACGGCAACTCAATTGTAAACAGGCTTTATAAAAAGAAACGACAAGCTTAAAATCAGAACACTTCTATGCATAAGACTGACAATCCAATTTTCCTTATCGTAGACCTCTTCTGCGGCTTTGGTGGCACGACCACTGGCTTTGCCGATGCTGAGATTGACGGCAGTAAGATCGCCAAGGTGATCGCGTGTGTGAATCACGATCCGAAGGCCATAAAAAGCCATTGGTTAAATCATCCTGAAGTTCACCACTTCGAGGAAGATATACGCACCTTGGAATTGACAGGCCTGCAGGAAATCGTGAGTAAAGCAAGACAGCAATATCCGGACGCGAAGCTGATCCTTTGGGCCTCTCTTGAATGCACGAACTTTTCAAAAGCAAAAGGCGGACAGCCTCGCGATGCGGACAGCCGCACCCTGGCTGATCATCTTCCGAGGTACATACATGCAATAGATCCGGACTTCATTCAAATCGAAAACGTCGTGGAATTTATGAGCTGGGGCCCGCTCGATAGGAATGGTAAGCCTGTGAGCAGGAAAAGCGGATCCGATTGGCTGCGGTGGCGTAAGGAAATGTGCAGTTTGGGATATCGTGACGAGTGGAAAGAATTGAATAGTGCCGATTATGGCGCGTATACATCGCGGAACAGGCTGTTCGGTTGCTTCGCGAAACCGCATCTTTCTATCATCTGGCCGGAACCAACGCACTCTAAAAAAGGTGCCTCCGGAATGTTCAGCCATTTGAAAAAGTGGAAACCGGTGAAGCATGTGCTCAACTTCGAGGATGAGGGCGAATCTATATTCAACAGGAAGAAGCCACTTTCGGATAAAACACTCGAAAGGATATACGCGGGCCTTGTGAAGTATGTGGCCAACGGCGACACTTCATTCATCAGCAAATATTATTCAGGAAAGCCATGCGGGAAAAATATTTCTGTCGACGGTCCGGCAGGAACGGTAACAACAGTTGATGGTCAGGCGCTCGTGCAAGCGCAATTTCTTCTGAAATACAATTCTACCAATGGAAAAACCGGAGTGCATCACCCGCCATCCGTAAACGAACCAGCTCCGACCGTTGCTTGCCAAA
Source organism: Bacteroidota bacterium (assembly GCA_023422565.1). GTDB lineage: Bacteria > Bacteroidota > Bacteroidia > Chitinophagales > Chitinophagaceae > Ferruginibacter. The sequence continues at coordinate 19,040 of JAFAGR010000084.1, forward strand.
ACAGGTTAGGACTTGTACAAGGTAAATTCCTTGCAGCTTATTACGGTAATGGCGACAATGTTTCTTCGGTAGATCAGCCATGCCCCACCGTGCCGACCAAGGACCGGTTTAATCTTGTGCAGCCAGAATTTTTCATCGATAAGCATTTCGGGAAGAGTGCGCAGAATCAATCTATAAATGATCCTGCAGGTTCCATTCTCCCGACCGACAAGCATCGGCTTGTGCAGGTGGATCCGTTCATCATGCCTACCAATTTCGACAACAAGCCGAAGAGCATAAACGATCCCTGCCCTACAATTACTGCAAACAGAAAGCATCACTATATCGTCAATCCTTCACACGGCGGGCACAGCACTTCAACTAACGCACCCTGCCCGGTAATTATTGCGAGGCAAGACAAGGCGCCTCTGTACCTGGTCCAAGCTGAAACAGGTTGCGTTGCTGTAGCTGTTTTTGATTGCGACAGCGAAGCGATGGTCCGCATTAAGCAGTTTATGAGCGCATACGGATTGGTTGATATTAAAATGCGTATGCTTCGTGTCAAGGAGTTGCTGAAGATTCAGGGCTTTCCGGAAACCTATCAAATGGCTGGAAACCAAACCGATCACAAAAAGTTCATAGGAAATAGTGTTCATCCGCTTGTGCCAAAGGCGTGGGCTGAAGTGATGGCGTTTAAACTTTTGGAAACAAAGAACAAAGCAGCTTGAGTAACCGAAATAAAATATGGGAAGCGATCGAGCTTGAAGTACGAAGGGCGAAGAAAAAGCATCCGAACTGGCCCGATCACCCTGCAGCGCAAGCTGGCATCGTGTGCGAAGAAGCAGGCGAGCTTATGCAGGCCGCCTTGGAATTTAAGTACGAAAAAGGGAAGAAAGGCCGAACCCTTATCGAGCAGCGAAATCGCATGCGTGATGAGGCTATCCAAACCGCGGCAATGGCAATAAGATTTTTGGGAAATTTAAAATAACTCTCACCAACATGAGCAGCAGAAAAGATTCATCGTTCCGAAAAGCCTTCTACCATTTAAAAATGGCCCAGGAATATTTTAATGATACCATTCGTGAAAATGAGCAAACGATTGCAGCAAAGTTTTCCCGCAAGTATGCAAGCCGGTTAGAATGGGTGATTAAGGATTTTTCTACCACCAACCTTTTGCCGAAAGATGCGCTGGAGACTTTCAAGAACGATCTGAACGGCGATGTGCTTTTTCACGAGGCTATCAGCAGGAAGTCGTTGGAACTAAGTGACACGCAAAAAGAAACGCTTGAGGTGCTACTGGATAGCTTAATTGCCGGTGAGGAAGTGACAGTGAAGATTCAATAACGATGTTTATCCAGCCGACCAGACCACCGGGGAATGAATACGATGTGTGCACGCACTTCGGTTGCAGGAAGAAGTTGACGATGTTGGAGGTGCTAACTGGAGGAAAATGTATTGAACACAATAACAAACCTAAATATGATCATCATGGAAGATTACAAATTGAAGTACGAGACACTTGCGGCCACGGTGAAGCAGATGCTCGAAGCGCAACAGGATTATTTCAAGAGCAGGAACGCTGAACCTTCCGCACGGAAACAGCTGCTGATGAAGAGTAAATCAATTGAGGCTCGTGTGAAACAGATGGTGGATCCGAAGCCTGAACGAATCTCTCAGGCAACTATGGATTTCTTGGCGAAGTAACGCACCTATTTGATCAATGAAAAACCAGCAGACACGTGAAGAACAATATTTCTTTTTATCGACACGAAACCGGCAGCCATAACCACTGGAAGTTCAAGACACTTCGCAGAAGATTCGGCTGGGGTGGAGAAGGTAAATTTTGGGCTCTTAACAACATGATTGCAGACGCCGAGTGGTGCGCGCTTGATCTCTCAGACTTCAGCAAAAAGATGGCCGTAGCAACTGACCTCGATTTTGATCCGAAAGGGCTTGATGAGTTCATCCAGTTCCTCATTCACAGCTGTAAATTATTGAAAGAGACTCCTGAGGGCTTAACTACCGATATCGTTCAGGAAACCCTTGAAGAAGTGAATAAGAATAGAGAGTATCAACGGAAATGGAAAAAGGGCAAATCGAGTTCGAAAAGTGAAAATTCGAATTCAACTTCTGGAAAGTTGAGTATCGAAAATGAACAAAGTAAAGAAAAGGAAAGTAAAGGAAAAGAAAGTAAAAAAGAGATTGTTATTGGTGCTGATGCCGGACAAGCCGGCACATCACCCCCGCAAAAAACATCTTTGGAAAAAAAGCAGGAGGATATGCTCCACCGGCAAAAACTTTTTTACCAGGAATTGAAGCCGTATGTCGAAAGGTACACACCTGAAATGCTTCGCGCCTTTTACGATTACTGGTCAGAGCCGAATAAAAGCAGAACAAAGTTCAGAAAGGAAATGCAGCCTACCTGGGAAACAAAGATTCGGCTGATTACCTGGGAAAAAAACAACTACAAATTCAACAAGAATTCAAATTCAAATGAACCAAGCGAAGGATCAACAGTACTCAACGAGAAGATCAAAAAAGCCATGGGAAGCCCAACCAGCAATTAATCTCGCCTTGGGACAGACGCTTCCAGAGGCGAAGGAAATTGAAAAAGCTGTACTTGGAACTATGATCCAAGTACCGGCATCTGCTGAAATAGCCTTGGAAATATTAAGCCCGGAATGTTTCTATCTCAGTGCGCACCAGTTGATATTTCGAGCTATCAAGGAGATTGTAAAAAGCGGACGATTGCCTGACATCCTTTCCATTGTTGATCATCTTACGCGGGAAAAAAGTATAGAAGACGCTGGCGGCGTGATATCGATCACGCGGCTTACCAATAACGTGGTTTCCGATGTTTACCTCGAAAATCACTGCCGGATCGTTCTTGAAAAATTCTTAGCTAGGGAAGTGATTCGTATCGGGAATGAAATGGTGCATAACGCTCTTCAACAGGAGGAAGATATTTTCCAGCTTCTTGATGAGGTGGAAAGCGAAGTGATGGCGGTATCGTTAAACCACATGCGACAGGATTATAGCCATATATCTGCGGCAGTAACCAATGTCGCTACAAAACTGGAAGAAGTCCGCAAGTTAGATATTTCCCTGACCGGCGTTCCATCAGGATATAAGAAGCTTGACAACTGCACGCACGGATGGCAGGAAACAGACCTAATTATTCTTGCAGCAAGGCCTTCTGTGGGAAAGACGGCATTCGCGCTCAATCTCGCTCGTAACGCAGCATTTGATCCGTACAAGCCCACACCCGTTGGATTCTTCTCTCTTGAAATGAGCAAAGAGCAGTTGGTGGAGCGAATGGTATCAGCTGAGAGCGAGATATTTCTTGAGAGGTTAAAAAAAGGGAAAGTAGATGATGATACTATGGCGGTCCTTTACAAAGAAGGATTTGATAAAATGCATAATGCACCGATTTTCATTGACGATACCAGTAGCTTAAACATTTTCGAACTGAGGGCAAAGGCTCGCCGGATGAAACGAAAGCATAAAGTGGGGATGATCATTATTGATTACCTCCAACTAATGTCAGGCGACCGCGCTAATCGTAATAACGGAAACCGAGAGCAGGAGATCAGTAAAATCACCCGGGATCTTAAACGGCTGGCCAAGGATCTGAAAATTCCAATCATTGCCCTTTCCCAGTTGAGCCGTGAGGTAGAAAAGCGGAGCGACCGTACGCCACAGCTCAGTGATTTGCGCGAATCGGGCGCCATTGAACAAGATGCCGACCTGGTGGCTTTCCTGTACCGGCCAACAAAAAAGGACTGTGAACAAGATCCCGCATTGAAAGGAACTGGTTATCTAACAATCGCGAAACATCGTAATGGCTCACTGGATGAATTCTTTTTCAAAGTTCGACTTGAAATTCAAAAGTGGATAGAGATTGACGAAGATCTGCAGGCCGAGGGAAATTGGAAACCGGTTCCGACGGAAGAGAAGCCAAAATTTCAATTTCCTGTAAAAAACTTTTACGAAACAAATAACGAAGAACCCGAAGACCTACCCTTCTAACCCATGCGAAAACGAATCACCATAAAAGACCTCCAGTCCTCCGCCTGCGCTCATCTGAATCCTCATCTTCAGGATAAGCCGAGAAAGAAAAAGAATCGCGGAATAAAGATCGAAAAGCGATCAGCAGAAAAGGATTGGCTGCTACAAAATCTGACTTACTGGTGCAATGAAAATTCCCTGATCTTGGAAGAAGAGGTGAAGTTTCATGAGGAAAGGAGGTGGAGGTTTGATTACGTGGTCCGCAGCAGTGAGATAAAAGTCGCGATAGAGTATGAAGGATTGTTTTCTGAAAAGTCGCGCCATACTACTGTCAGCGGATATTCCGGCGATACGGATAAATACCGTGAGGCGGCAAAGGATGGTTACATCGTGCAACGGTACACGGCAATGAATTACAAAAAGGTCCTGCGGGATCTGGAAGAAATTTTTAAAACGAAATAATCATGGAAGAATTCTTCACCGCGATCGAGAAACATGAGGACACAGCTGTTAGTGTAGCAGTGTTTATCCTCCTGCTCGTCATTTTCTTAAAGCCAAATAAAAAATCATGAAAAAAGGAAAGTGGAATTACACGCAGGATATCACTTATGAAGTGATTCTCGTAAGACTGCTAAAGAGCGAGAAAACACCGTGCCACTGGCAAAACGCTTTTGTTGGCGAGATCAGGCAGGTGGTAAAAGTGCATCCGGAAGGGCAGGATGAATTCTATATCGACAACGAGGACGGATCCGGCTTGCTGAAGATCGAACGAGGTGGCGGCCCGGACAGTTACTCAGCGCACGTTGGCCCCTTCGAATGGCTGTCGGTCGTGCCGGAGAAAGACTGGATCCAATGGAACAAAGAGAAGCATCTGAAACTTCGCCAACGGTCGGACGACTGGATGAAAGAAAACCATCTTCAGGTATACGAGAGAATGCAAAGCATGAAAAAAACGATCGCGTTGATTCGCTCAGGCGATTATCATATCGGTAAAGATGGCGTTCCGCAGCCGGGAAAGCTAAAATAATCACAAGACATCCCCTACCTCTTGAGCTATCGTTAAAGACTTCGCTTCTTGCTGGTCATTAACCAAACAGAAAAAACAATGTTCGACAAAGAATTTTATCCAACACCAAGGCACGTTTTAGACCGGATGTGCATTGATTGCGACGGCAAAATCGTTCTTGAACCCAGCGCCGGGAAAGGCGACATTATCGATTATGTGAAAGAATATGGTGCACGCGATGTTCTCGCTTGCGAACTGAACAGTGATCTACGAAAAATAGTTTCATACAAAGCAAGCGTAATCGCGGAGGATTTCCTTCAGGTCCGGGAGGACCAGGTAAGTCATATTGACCTGATCATCATGAACCCACCATTCAGCAAAGCGAGTAAACACATCCTCCATGCATGGAAAATAGCACCGGATGGATGCGAGATCATCGGCCTTTGTAACTGGGAAACCGTTCGAAGTTCAAACTACGGAGGTTACAGCCGGACAGAGCTTGCCTCGCTTGTTGCAAATTATGGGAGTGCCGAAAACTTGGAGGATTGCTTTTCCGCGGCGGAAAGAAGGACTGACGTAGAGGTAGGATTGGTAAAACTCTTCAAACCGGTAAATTCTGAATCCTCAAAATTTGAAGGATTCCATCTTAGCGATGACGATCATTCTGACAAGGATGGCATTGTTCGATATAGTGAAGTTCGGGCCGTGGTGAACAGTTATGTCGCTGCCGTTAAATGTTTTGAACGATTTGAGCAGGTGGCCAGCGACATGAACCGGTTCACTTCTGTGACAAATTTTGGAAGCAGCTTCGGGTTCCAAGTCAATTACAACGAAGGCAATGTGACTACCAAGGAGGAATTTGCCAGGAAACTGCAGAAGCATTGCTGGAAGCACATTTTTCATGAGCTCCAGGTAGACAAATACGTTACCTCCGGTGTCATGAAAGATGTGAATGCATTTGTGGAAAGCAGGATAAACTATCCGTTTACGATCCGGAATGTTTATAAGATGGTGGAAACGATTGTTGGAACGCAGGAACATACAATGAACCGCGCGATCGTTGAAGCAGTCGACAACTTCACGAGGCACACACATGAGAACAGGTACGGCGTCGAAGGATGGAAAACCAACGAAGGACATCTTCTGAACTTCAAATTTATAAGCGGATGGATCTCTGAATCTGACTGGCACGGGAGGCTTAAGATTAAGACCTGGAACGGAAACTTTGAGAAGGTGCTGGACCTCACCAAGGCCATCTGTTATATCACTGGAACTTCCTTCGATACTATTTCCGATATAAGATCAGTGAACGGGGGATCGCTTAACGCGAACGAATGGTATGATTGGGGATTCTTTCAGTTCAAAGTCTTCAAGAAAGGATCCGGCCATTTCAAATTCAAAGGCCGATCTGTTTGGGAAGTTCTCAACCGCAGGTATGCGAAAGCCAAGGGGCAGGTATTGCCGGAGAAGATCTAAAAAATCAAAAAGAATGAATAAAGATGAACAAGTGTTACCATTGATTCTTGGCCAGACATACCGAACAAGAGGAGGCGATAAGGTTACGATTAAAGATGTGGATTATACCTATTCGTTTCCTTATTTCGGAGACATAGTAACCAAAGAGGGTAAGCATGTGAGTGTTGCATCATTCAACGGCTCCGGCATGTACAAAAACAGCGGACAGTCGCAGTTTGATATTGTCGGATTGTGGAAATATGACTATAATCACAAACCTGTAAATTTGCAGACATGAAGAAGAGAAAAGGAACCGTGATATTGAATAGCATGCCTTCCAGGGTGCAAATTAAAACACAAAAAACCTGCACCCTTCATGGCCCTTATGAAAAGGAATGTCGCGAGTGCAGGCTCGAATACAAGAGAAAATACCACAAAAAGAGGAGCGATCCTTTCGCGTGATCACCTCATCTTCTCCAACGCTGCATAAATATCTTTCCTGTACGGGCCATATTGCTTAATCGCATCCATTACCTGCTGATGAGTGAGGTTTGGAAATTGCTTATGAACAAATTCCACCTCTGAAGGATCTTTTGAATCCACTTTTACATCGTCGCGGCCGTCCCGCATGTTTTTATTATCTGACATAGCTGAGTGTTTATTTCTCACAAAGTTGGGAGTAATTCATCAAATCTACTACCGTTAAAAGACGGTAGATAATACCGTTAAAAAACGCTGAAAATACCGTTTTTCAGCGGTGTAGTATTTTACGGGAGATCGTTTCTTTGGCCTATTAAGATTCTTCAAAAATTAAACCATCAAAAAAGTCTTTATGAAAGGAAAATTTCGCCTCATATGCTTCCCATTTTTGCTTTTTGCTATTTGCAGCTGCAAGAAACTGGACCGTCCGGCCGAAACAGATTTTAAATCGTCAGCGTTCTTTGACAGCTCAAAAGTTTCTAACAAGGAAGTAAAAAAGTTAATTAGAGGATTAAGTAAGTCGGAGAAACTTAGTAGCGGACTTCAAAGGTTTATTAGAAAAAACGGAATGCCGCGATGGGATAAAGTAGCATTTAAAACAATAAGTCAGCCTCAACCGCCCAGTTTGCTAAACGCCTCTCCGTTAGACAATGATTTAGGTCTCTATATTGTTCCCTTTCAATCTCCCAGCACCTTCGAGGTACTATCCTACCTAACAGTTTATCAGCATAATGATTCGCTTTACACGTATCGGTTGTACAATAAAGATTCGTTATCGGCGATTTCTCCAACCTCCGCCAAGGGAAAGATGGATCTGTTGAACGCCTTGGTCGTTTTTGGATTCTTAGAACAAGAGATCAATAGTAGTGAAGAATTTAACTTAACCACTTCATTTGCTGAAGGGACATTTAAAAATATTAGACTCGATTTTTCCGACTCAAATGGCGCGGAAAGCTTAGGGTGGGAATGTTCAGGATATCTAAACATAGAATTATACTACGAAGTAAGTTTTACACAGATAGATTTTGCCTTGGGCGATAGTGTAGTTCTTGAGGAATGGTATGTTGTGGGCATTCGAATCACCACATTAGTTCACTGTAACAATACGGGAGGAGGTTACGGCGATACCAATCCGGGTGGTTATAACGGCGAAAATCCGCCACCGGGCGGCGGCGGCTCCGAATATGACGACGAAGACCCAAATACACCAAATTGGTGGGACTACGGGACAGGTTGGCCGTATGGCTTAGGAACGGAGAGTGGAGGAGGCTTCGGACCTTCCGGCTCACCAAGCGCCCCTGGTAATACTCCAACATATAATCCGTATACGGACCCAGAGAGTCCATATTACGAACCCGGGGGAGCTTATACAAGCTGGTTTCCTTGGTGGACTAACGGAATATTAGATTTAATGTATGACAAACCTTATTTTGATTATTCCACGGATGATATGCCAATTGATCCAGAAATGGAGGAGGTCCAAATGCCATTTGGTTATAGCTTCGATTTCGACAACTACAGTCCCAATCTTGAAAATAATATTAGAAGAATTGGTTTTGTGCCTGTTCGAGGGAACGATGAAGACATGGGTTATGGAACAGTCTGCGACCTTACAGGAATCAAGCAATACATGACATCTCTTTCTGTCGATGATTTATTCGATTTTTTTGAACACCTCCTGCACTTTTTCAGTACAGGGCAGTTAGAAACTGTAGCTGACTTAATGTTAGCCAGAGTGCGAAATAATACAGGTGGAGAATTTACCAATTCAACATTAAATGGTCACGTTGCAGATAATACAAATTTCAAGGATTTTTTGGTCAGGTTCGGTGTATTACTGAATGAAGAACTCGAAAGTCATAACTGGAACATCGCAAGTGTTCCCGAAATAGTAATGAATCAAAGCGATAGACCGGTGTTTAACGGAACGTACAATAGAGTTAACGGTTTACAAATTCTAATTAACGATACAAGGTCGACAGAACTATATCTAGTTGATTTTTCAATTCATCCAACCAATCACAATTGGACAGCCAGACTAAATGTTATCATTCATGACAACTTTGGTTTAGACAGAAACGACGCCCTAACCTATCAGGATTATCACGACGGTTTCGCGGCGTGGTGGATTTTACAGCATTGTCGTAACTTTAAACCATTCCGAACTAAGGTAGCATTCACTATCGACCTCGTTCGGGAATAACGATAGGTATGAAAAGATTCTTATTATTCGTGATACTTTTCAGTGGTTGCTTCCAACGCAAACCAATTGAAATCCTGGAGTTTACCACCCGTACCCATGAGATAGATTCTGTTCGTTCAGAAAATGGATTTAGACTATTTTATAATTACTTTTTTTTAGTCAAGAATTTCGAAAGAACTAAAAGTGTTGAAGGCCAAATAGATAGTTTTGCTAGAGAAATTTTTACTCAGAGGAGTTTCGCTAATGACATGGAGAGGGTGCAACTGTTTTTCTACAAGGAGTCAAATAAAACTAACATTGCAGAGATCATTAAAAACCCAAACGAAGTCGACAGATATTCAAATCAGCACGATTTGGTTTATAGTATTATCTCACGGGCGGACGGAACAGTTACTAAAGAAGAAATAAAAAATGGAGTCGTCATTTCAACTTCAAGAAATGAGACCCCTAAGTTAAGGTTCAAAGTAAAGAAGGTGCAAGGCTTTTAATCAATACTTGGGTAATACTGAAGGCTTCTTGGAGAATTGAATTGAGATAGTTGAAATCGAGTTGTCTGGAAAGTGGTTTCGATTTTCGAATCTTGGAGCATCAACGCTTTCGACAACTTTGATCTAAGCCAAAATCAAGGAAAAGACACACAGTGTAAGGTGATCTTCAAAAGGCTCTCGATCATAGAAGTCGCTATAAAGTTTGATCGCAGGAGTAAAAATTTTTTTTCATAGGGTACGGATTAAAACGCCCCTGAGGTTTCTACCCGGGGCATTTTTCAATTAAGCAACCTAGCCCAAAAAGACAATGAAAAATAAAACCTTTCACACAATCGGAAATTTAGCGCTCGCTGCATTTTTTCTGTCGAGGTTCCAAAAGACCGGTTATGACAGTTATCTCTTGGTCCTTTTTGCAAGTCTTTCTGTTATAGCTGCGGTAATGATATTCTTTAATATTCCGCCTTTTTTTGGAAAACACAGAAAGTGAAAGGAGGTTTTTCTAATGTTATCCTTTATTTAAATGGATCACCTTTCAAATAGCGAAAAGAAGTTCGTGTCCTTGATTGCGCGCATCCTAGTTGATAACGTTTTAAAGATTGCAGCAATGGCGAACGATCAAACCATACTTTCCTTCGGCAAACACAAGAACAAACCGCTTAAAGACGTGCCTGATGGATGGTTCATTTACATGCACGACCGCGGGAAACTATCCGCTGAACTGAAAGCCTACGCAGAGCAGCGGGTTCCGGTATTACGCTTCCAGGCTGAGAAAAAGAAAAGCCGGAGGGGTAATCCTTCCGGCCGTGGGAGTAATCCCTGATGATCATCGTAGAATAAAGGTAATGACTTGGCAGGGAGGATGGAAGAGGAAAAGATCAAGAAGCTGCGGTATTTTTCTGCCGCGAGTAATCTTTTGTATTACTTTTGAAAAACGGAAAGGCCCCGGAAAAATCCGAGGCCCGAAGGTGGAAACCTACTCCGTAGGCGGCGGTTGGAAGGCCACCGTTAGTCGATCGGTTTCAGACCAAAACTATAGGTGGCTATAGCTGGGCGCAAACCTGAAACGTTTCGAAGCAATATTTAAGCACCCTGACCGGTGCTTTTTTTATTTTCAAATGTCCGGTATAGAAATGAGACTTTTGGTTAAAATGTTGTTTACCCCCCAAAATAATAGTCCCTCAATAGCTTATCTCTGACTTCTCAACAAAACTACAACATGCTTTTCCACATTTTTCCTTTTCAAAGATGTAGCCTTCGCTGTTTTAGTCTGTACAGCTTTCGCATAAACAAACCTCTATAGAATTTAAAAAACCTCCAAATTCGAGTCGTTACAAATCATTTTCAGTAACAATATTCCTTCCCGGGCCACAAGATGAGAATTGAATGCAAAAGCAAAAAGGACAAATTCGCCACGAAGGATTTCGTAATAGCTAAACTATTATTTTAATAGCTCGACTATTTTGATTTTCTTTGTGTCATAACGCGTCACACTATGATTTTGGAGCAGCAGGAAACCACTTTATCATCCCGCGTGGTCAAAACCGCGCCGGTTCAATGGCGACAATTCAGCTACATTCAGCAAGGAAACTTTAAGGACATATCCCCTGAGGCGATGGGAAAGCTTAAAAAATCCATCCTCGACAACCAATTCACGCAACCATTTTACGTTTGGGAAAATCCGAAAGACGGTGTCCTCTATTGTTTGGACGGCCGCCATAGAACACTAGCTATGGAAGAAATGTCGAAGGAAGGGGTCAATATCCCGGAGGAATTACCTGCAACCTTCATTAGCTGCGTAGACAAACAGGAAGCGGCGCGACTGGTCCTGATCTATTCTTCCATTTATGCCAAGGTGAGCCAAGAAGGCCTGTTTGATTTTATCACGGCCTATGAACTCAACTTCGATGATATGAAGCTGACGATGGATCTTCCCGAGTTTGATAGCGTAGTATTTGCCGGAATGATTGAGAAGGATGTTTCCATCGAGCCAGTTATTCCAGTTTCCCTTTCGGATAAATTCATCATCCCTCCATTTTCCATTTTCGATACTAGGCAAGGATACTGGCAGGACCGGAAACGCGCATGGAGCAAGTTGTTCGATAGCCAGGAAACGCGGGAGGACGTGGAACTGATTGCGAAGAGCGGCCAGAGTTCAGCGGTCTACGAGCTAAGGAATAAAATGCGGGAAAGCCTTGGCCGTGATCCGGAGTGGGATGAAATCATTGAATATGCGAAAAAGAAAGGCCTTCACATTTACGAGGGCGCCAGCATATTTGATCCTGTCCTAGCTGAGGTTTGTTACCGCTGGTTCTGCCCGGAAAGAGGAAACATTCTCGATCCTTTTGCCGGCGGATCTGTCCGCGGGATTGTAGCTGGGCTCTGCGAACTCGAATATTTTGGAATTGACCTACGCCAAGACCAGGTAATTGCAAACATTAAGCAGTGGCAACCGCTTCGGGAAGGAATTGATGCACAAAAGGTGCTATGGAAAGAGGGTGACAGCTCCGTTGTGCTCGATGAAGTGAATGACGAATTTGACTTTATCTTCTCCTGCCCACCCTACCACGATCTCGAACAATACAGTGATGATCCCGCGGACCTTAGTAACATGGAATATGATGAGTTTGCCCGCGTTTACCGGTCTATCATCACCAAATCCGTGGGAAAGCTGAAACAAGACCGTTTCGCCTGCTTTGTTGTGGGAGATATCCGCGATAAAAACGGCATGTATAGAAACTTCGTGAGTGAAACCATTGCCGCTTTCCGTGATAGTGGTATGGAGCTGTACAATGAAATCATCCTGGTGAACGTAGCGGGCTCGCTTCCTATTCGGGTCGGCCGACAGTTCGAAAACAGCAGGAAGGTAGGCAAGATGCATCAGAATGTACTTGTTTTCTATAAGGGAGATCCGAGTAAAATCAGAGAAGAATTCCCAGCCATTAAGATCGCCGAATCTTTTCTTGCCGGCGAAGAGGAGACAGGAATTATTGAACCAGATGGAGTTGAACGCCTATGACGATTGAAAACCACAATGGGATTAATGTGCTCCGGGATGATCTTCTTCCCGGCGGAACGAAATCTATCTTTCTGCATAAGATCCTTGACACAACGAAGGATTATTTCGTATATGCTTCACCGGTGTATGGAGGAATGCAAATCGCCTTAGCGCATTACTGCAGCAGCATCGGAAAAAAAGCGGTGATTTTCTGTGCAAGGAGAAAAAGCCCGCATCCGAACACATTACGCGCGAAAGCTGCCGGCGCCATCATTTATCAGGTCCCTTATGGGTATCTCACCAACTGTCAAGCCAAGGCTACCCGATTTGCTGAAGCAAACAACGGCCAGGTAGTAACATTTGGAGCGAACTACCCCGTTGCGATTGATGCGATAGCGGACCGAATGCGTAAGGTTACTTCCGTCTTAGGAAAAGAACCGACTAAGATTTATTGTGCAGTCGGATCAGGCACGCTGATTAAAGGAATCTTGCAGGGAACAGACACAGCAAAAGTTCATGGTGTTCTCGTAGGTGCAGACTTTTCTCTCGATGGGACAAATCGGGCAACGTTTATTCGATATCCCAAACCCTTCGACTATGAAAGCAAGATATCAAGCCCCTTCCCTTCCTGTAAAAATTATGACTTGAAGGCTTGGGAGTATTGTTTAAAAGAAAAGGAAAAGCAAAATATTTTATTCTGGAACGTCTTGTAGAAGACTTCGGCAACATTGCTCTTAAAAAAAGCCATGTTGTTTTTAAACCCAGTAATTAAAAAAGGAAAGTACAAAGTGTCGAAACAGTCACAACGAGCATTAACCATCAGGGCCGAGAGTGCGGTGAAAGCACGAGAAATCGCCTCGAAACGCTTCCAGGAGGAAGACCCGCTGATGCTAAGTTGTATTTGCATCGAGGCGCCTGTTCGTAAGTATTGAGCCGTGCGCCTTTGAAACACCTACGGTGGTCCGACAGCGGCCACCGTGCCGGCTTGAGATAGTTTATTAATTTGTTGTTCTAATTAATGAAATAATGGAACAACAGCAACGGATAAAAATTATGGCAGAAACAGCCCAGCACCTCGTCGACCTGATTCAGAAGAGGATGAATCAGCGATTTGCTATCCTGAACGCCCTGCAAACTTCACCCCTCGACAATTTGCCAAATGATGTAAAGATGATGCGGGAGATTGAAGCCAAAGCAGTAAGGGCGGTTATGCAGGAGCAATCCGATATCATGGATATGATCAATGCATTATTCCCGAGCGTGCGAATAGCACCCTCCACTGCTGTTCCAATGGTATCGGAGGAAACATTCAATGAGATCAAGTCCGCTGTGCAGGAAGCAGTATCTAAAACGCCGGCTAAAAAGAAGAGGGCGGTGCCAAGGAAATCAACCAAGAAGTAATGCCTGAGATTCCAAAAGTCGAATTTGAAAAGCGCGTGCGTATTGTCCAGGAATGGATCCTGGAGGATTGGCCGTCCTCCGACATAGTGACTCAAGTCGGATTAAAGTGGGGTCTTGGAGAACGCCAGGCTAAGCGGTATCTCGCCGAAGCTCGGAAACGGTGGGCCAACCAAGAGGATGAATTGATCGATCAAAAACGAAAGTTGAAAATCGAATCATTGAAAAAGTTGAAGCGAAGCCTTAAGGATAATCACAAAGGAACGCCTGAAGGGGTCCGTGCGATCTTGGCAGTAGAAAAAGAGATCATCCAACTTGACGGCTTACGCAAGCCGGTAAAGCTGGAAATTGGGAACCCGAAGGGCCAACCATTTCGTGTTCAGAATGACACCAAATTCGAAATTGATTACGGTAAGCTTCCCATCGCAGTACTTGAACAAATTGTTGCTGCCCGCCAGCCAATAATAGACAAATGAGTTCCCCGGAAATCAACATTGACAAAGCCGCTGCCGCCCTTTGCCGGAAGAGATTCTCCTTTTTCGTGAAAGAGTTTTGGCACACCGTGGTGGCTGAAGATTTAGTTTGGTCACCACACATGGATGTTCTTTGCGATGAAATACAGGTTGTTTATGAACGCGTAGCCAAGCGACAAAAAAAAGAATACGATCTCATCATAAACATTCCTCCGGGAACTTCGAAGTCTACCATCATTACAATCATGGCGCCAGCATGGTCATGGACGATAGACCCCTCCCTTCGGCATATTACAGGTTCATACTCTGATTCTCTTTCAACAGAACACGCTGTTAAGAGCCGGGATATTGTTGAATCTGATTTGTACCGTAAATATTTTCCTGAGGTCGAAATAAAATATGACAAGGGCCTTAAAACGAACTATGAAACCACCAAGCTTGGCCAGCGAAAAGCGACCTCGGTTGGCGGTACCATCACTGGTATTCACGCCCACATTATCACTGTCGATGACCCGATAAACCCTAAACAAGCGGCAAGTCAATTAGCCTGTACAAATGCGAATAACTGGATGGATAAAACACTTTCCATGCGGAAAGTAAACAAGGCGGTCACGCTGACTGTGTTGGTGATGCAGCGTCTTGCTACCAACGACCCCACCGGCTATTTGCTGGGGAAGGGGAAAACCAACATTCGACATATCTGTTTGCCTGCGGAACTTTCACCAACCGTGAAACCGGAATCCCTAAAGGAAATATATCGCGAGGGCTTGCTTGATCCGATACGACTTAGCCGGGATGTTCTGGATGAAGCGAAAACCGATCTTGGCGAAGACGGTTACGCCGGTCAGATGATGCAAACTCCCGTTAAGGAAGGTGGTTTGATCTGGCAGAAATGGTTCCGGGAAATTGATGATGATATTTTCCCTCACACATCGCACATGACGCAGGTAGGGAGTGATTGGGATCTCGCCTATACCGAAAAGGAAACCAATGCTGCATGCGCTTATTTTTCCGCCGGAAAGATTGACGGCTATGCTTACATATTTGACTTTGACTTCGCTCACCTGGAATTCCCGGAAATGATCCGTTACATCAAAGCGAGGCGCGGCCCTCATTACATCGAAGCGAAAGCATCGGGAAAATCAGCAAGGCAGGTCCTCGTTCGCAACGGCATCCCGGCGATCGAAGTGCAGGTTCAGGGCGGGTCGGATAAAATTGCGCGCGCAAAGATGGCCACACCTCCCGCCCAGGCTGGCCTCGTCTTTATAAAAAAATCTCTTGCCGATAAACTATACAACCATTCCCACCAGGGAATTCTCAACTTTCCTAAAAGCCCGCACAAAGATGTTGCGGATGCATTAGCGCAATGCTTACAACGTTTATTCAAATCCTCTCCCATTACATCCAGCGGAAGAAGATCCATTCTTGATGGAATTAGTTAGGGTTATTAACATCGTGTGCAAATTTTCTTCCACGTGAAACAGTCGTTATAATAGCATAGCTATTTTTTTAATAGTAGTTTTGAATTCCACAATACAAACACAAATCAACTATTATGGATTCAGTTAAAGCTACTCAGTTAGCCTCCGCCGCAGAAATCCTCCAAAACACTGAAACATCAATCGAAAAAGTGTTGACCGATGAGCAGAATGGCGCCATTCGTTCCCGCGTGTTGGGTGATTTGAGTAACCTCCGAAAGTTTGTTGGCAATCATATTCCGGAGAATCAAGGTGGTGAATCTCGCCGCGTTAAACGATTCCTTGGAAAAGTGATCAACAAGGACAAGTTGAAGAAATTGCAGCCCATCCCTGCACATACGCAAACCATCAAAGAAATTTCACAACAACGTAGCGAAGAGGCTAACCAGGTAGCGCAATCCGAATTACAAACAAAAGTGGACACTATCTATCCCTTATTCAAGGATATGTCAGTCGAAGAAATTCTCGACAATTATAATGAGTTGGAAATACGTGCAGTGGGAAAGAAGGCTGGATTACCTGTGACCGAAATCTCTCCTAAGAAGGTGGACGTGAAGTTCATTAAGCAGATCAAAACAGCCATCGAGAAGAAAGCGGAACTGGATGAATTGAAGGCTCAGTCAGGACAGGTAGGCGGCGGGGCTGATGTTATTGTTTCCATCACGCCGGAACAAGCAGCAGAAACTGTAGCAGGCATGTATGATATGATCGGTGAGGAAATGATAGGCCGTGATGATCTTGAATTGAAAGTGTCTAAAGAACTGTGGAACGCTTACGGCCAGCACGTAGCTCAAAACATGCCTGAAGAAGGAAGGGCAGACTTTAAAGAAGCTTTAGCCAACGGAACGGCTGAACTCCGTTATGCGAACGCTACTCTTTCTGTAGTGGAGAATGAAGGTCGAAACGAACTGATCGAAGCGTTTTACCTCGCCAAAGAAAATCATGATGAAGCTGTAAAAGAAGAAGCGCATCACATGAAGATCAAAAGCTTAAGGAAGAAGATGGAAGAAGCTGCAGAAGCTGCAGGTTTTATCCTGGACGAAAACGGCGAGGTGATTGAAGATTTTGAATCGGGAAACCCCGGATCGGGCGAATAATATTTTACGGCGTAGAGCAGCGGTAGCTCGTCGGGCT
>JAFAGR010000022.1 GCA_023422565.1 Bacteroidota bacterium
CCCGTGTTTTCTGTTGACCCTGAAAAAGGATGGGGATACAGCGAAGAAACCAAACCAATGTTGAACACCTCTCATGGCGAAGTGCCCTGGGATGATCTTCACCACGTTCAAATGAGCCAAACCAATGGTGAAATTGACGGGCGCTGGGTATTCGGTAACGGTAACAACACACCAAGGGTTGCCCGTATCGACCTTGCTACTTTCCGTACCGCTGAAATTCTGGAGATCCCAAATTCAGGCGGTAACCACTCTTCACCTTTCATCACTGAGAATACCGAATATGTAATTGCCGGTACACGTTTCAGCGTTCCGTTTGATAATACAAATGGCGACGTACCTATTGACTCTTATAAAGAGAATTTCAAGGGAAGTATCAGCTTTATAAGTGTTGATAAAGAATCAGGAAACATGGATATTGCCTTCCAGCTGCATTGCCCCGGTGTAAACTTCGACCTTAGCCACGCAGGTAAAGGGAAAAGCCACGGTTGGTTCTTCTTCAGTTGCTATAACACAGAGCAGGCAAATACCTTGCTTGAAGTGAATGCTTCCAAGAATGATAAAGACTTTATCATGGCGGTGAACTGGAAGAAAGCCGAAGAACTTATCAAAGCAGGTAAAGGAACCAAACAGGCTGTTCGTTACGCGAGCAACAGGTTTGATGAAAAAACTCACACCGCCACTTCTACCATCAAAACAGAAGTTACCGTGCTGGATGTGAAAAATTTCCCTGATCTCGTTTACATGATCCCATGCCCGAAATCTCCGCACGGTTGCGACGTTGATCCTTCAGGCGAGTACATTGTGGGTAGCGGTAAACTTGCCGCGTTGATCCCCGTATTCAGTTTCGACAAAATTCAGAAAGCGATCGCCGCAAAAGATTTTGAAGGAAACTATGAAGGCATCCCTGTAATTAAATATGAATCAGCCTTACACGGTGAAGTGCAGAAACCGGGCCTTGGTCCATTGCACACTGAATTCGACGGAAGAGGAAATGCTTACACTTCAATGTTCGTTTCCAGTGAAATTGTAAAATGGAGCATTAAAGATCTTAAGGTTCTTGATCGCGCTCCAACTTACTATTCAGTAGGTCACCTTATGATTCCCGGTGGCGATTCTAAAAAGCCAAATGGTAAGTACCTAGTAGCTTACAACAAGATCACTAAAGACCGTTACCTGCCAACCGGCCCTGAATTGAGCCAGAGCGCGCAGTTATACGATATCAGCGGAGATAAGATGCAGATGATACTTGATTATCCAACCATCGGCGAACCGCACTATGCGCAGGCTGCTCCTGCTGATGTGGTAAAAGGCCGTTCATTGAAATTCTTTAAACTGGAAGAAAACAATCACCCCCGCGTAGCCAAAGGAGAATCTGAAGCTAAGGTTGTTCGCGAAGGAAATAAAGTACATGTGTACATGACCGCCATTCGCTCTCACCTTACTCCTGATAACATTGAAGGTATCAGGATGGGAGATGAGGTTTACTTCCACGTAACCAATATTGAACAGGACTGGGACGTGCCGCACGGCTTTGCAATTAAAGGCGCGTTGAATGCCGAGCTTTTGATTATGCCGGGTGAAACCACTACTTTGAAGTGGGTGCCAGACAGGGTTGGAATGTTCCCGATGTATTGTACAGATTTCTGCTCTGCATTGCACCAGGAAATGTCGGGATATGTGCGCGTGTCGCCTGCGGGAAGCAACGTGCCGCTGTCATTCCATACAGGTAAAACCGGTCCGCAAAACGGCGCCGCGAAACCTGCAGCAGCAGCTGACACTGCTAATAAATAGTTTTTGAAAGCAAAGTAATTTGCTTTGCGAGGGGAGAGCAATGATTGCGTTTGAATAAATATTAGGAGAGGCCATAGAGACTGACGAAGCAACCATATTTTTCCCGGTTGCAGAGTTGGGCGCTATGGTCTCTTTTTTTAACTTAAAAGGTAGGATATGAAAAATTTAAGGATGAAACCGATAAGCCGTATTTTTCTTGTGCTTGCGGGGCTTGCTCTTTTTATCGTGTTGTTTGTACCGCTTTGGCGCATTGATCTTGTAGCGCCGCAATACCCTGAAGGATTAATGTTGCTGATTTATCCGGACAGGCTCGCAGGAAACGTGGACATTATAAACGGGCTCAATCACTACATTGGTATGGCCACCTTGCATACTGATGATTTTATAGAATTCAAAATACTTCCCGCCATCATCGCTTGCTTCGGAGTTTTGTTCATAGGAGTAGGATTGATGGGAAGAAGGAAATGGATGAACTGGTTGCTGGTACTTTTTATTTTATTCGGTATAGTTTCAATGGTTGACTTTTGGCGATGGGAATACGATTATGGACATAACCTCGACCCTAACGCCGCAATCAAAGTTCCCGGCATGGCTTACCAGCCACCGTTGATCGGCTTTAAGCAACTGCTAAACTTTGGAGCATGGTCCTTCCCTGATATCGGCGGTTGGATCTTTATAGGCGCCGGCGTGGTGCTTTTGATATTTGTGATCTATGAGGCGCGCCGGGTGAAGAAACTCCGTGTTACCACGGTGCATACCGTACCGGCGATCCTGCTTTTTGCTTTCGCGAGCATGGGCTTTGCAGGATGCAGTTCAGGCCCTGATCCAATCCGTTTTGGTAAAGACGCCTGCCACTTTTGCAAGATGACAATTTCTGATAATCGCTACGGAGCGGAAATTCTTACAAAGAAGATGAAGGTTTACATGTTTGATGACATGCATTGCTTGCTGGGGTTCATAAAGGAAGGAACTGTTCCTTTGAATCAGGCGCAAGGAATTTTCGTCACGAATTTCGATGAACCGCATGAGTTGCTTGACGTGAGTACCTCTGTATTTTTAAGAAGTGAAACTTTGAAAAGTCCTATGAACGGCAATGTAGCGGCATTCACAAATAAGGACGCATTAAAAAAAGTACAATCACAACACCAGGGAGAAATTTTAACCTGGAATGATCTGAAGCCATGAGTAAATATTTGTTGATCGCTTTCTTGTCTTTCTTCATTCAGCCCGCAATTGCCCAGGTTCTTCGCGTAGGTAAAGCGCACTCTTTCAAAACAATCAAGGCCGCGCTTGCAGCGGCGAAGGTCGGAGATACTGTTGAGGTGGAAGCGGGATTGTATAAAGAGCAAAACATTATTATCGACAAGCAAATTGTTTTTAAAGGGATTGATCATCCGGTTTTAGATGGTGAGAAGAAGTATGAGGTGATCTCCATAAAGGCCAATAATGTGGTGATCGACGGTTTTAAGGTGATCCGATCCGGCGTGTCAAGCATTGTGGATATGGGCGGAATAAAAGTGTATGATGCCGAAGGTGTGGTGATAAAGAACAATATTATCGAAGAAACCTTTTTCGGAATTTATATTCAGTATGGAAAGAATTGTTCGATCATTAACAACAAGATGGTTTCTTCAAACAAAGTTGAACAGCAAAGTGGAAATGGTATTCATTGCTGGAAGAGCGACAGCCTTGCAATAATCGGGAATGATATTAAAGGCCATCGTGACGGGATGTACTTTGAGTTCGTTACTAATTCAACCATGGTTGGAAATAATGCCGTTGGTAATATCCGGTACGGATTACATTTTATGTTCAGTCACAAGAATTTTTATATCAGTAACCGTTTTGTTGGTAATGGCGCAGGCGTGGCGGTGATGTACTCCAGGGAAGTAAAAATGTACAATAATCATTTTGACGAGAATTGGGGTGATGCCGCATATGGTTTACTGCTGAAAGAGATCAACGACAGCTACATTGAAGGCAATACATTTGAGAAGAACACGGTTGGGATTTATATGGAAGGTGCCAGCAGAATTGAGATAAAAAGAAACCTGTTCAGCAAGAACGGGTGGGCAATGAAGATGCAGGCAAACTGTATGGATATGAATGTTGTTCAAAATGATTTTATCGGAAATACTTTTGATGTGGGTACTAATGGTAGTTTGGTGCTAAACCATTTTAAAAATAACTACTGGGATAAATATGAAGGCTACGACATCAACCGTGATAAGGTGGGAGATATTCCCTACAGACCTGTTAGCCTTTATGCAATGATCATTGAGCAGAATCCGCCCGCGATGATATTGTTCAGGAGTTTTATGGCCTCATTACTTGATAAAACTGAAAAGGTGCTTCCGTCTATCACACCTGAAAATTTGAAAGACGATTTTCCATTTATGAAACCCGTATTGTAATGATTATTGCGAGTAATGTAACGAAAAAGTTCGGGAAGCTGACGGCGCTGGATAATGTTTCGGCGAAGTGCAACCGCGGTGAATGTATCGCGCTGATAGGCCCTAACGGTAGCGGCAAAACGACCTTTATTAAATGCCTGCTGGGCATGGTGGTTAGTGATAGTGGCTTCATCACATTTAACGATAAGAATATTGCGCACGACTGGAGGTACCGTAGCAACATCGGCTACATGCCGCAAATAGGCAGGTATCCAGAGAATATGACCATAGGCCAGGTACTCGATATGATGAAAGACATCCGGGGTCCGCAACAACAACCGCTGGACGAAGATCTTATTAAGGCATTCGATCTGGATGCCTTGCGAAACAAACGGATGCGCACTTTATCAGGAGGTACACGCCAGAAGGTGAGTGCATCGCTTGCATTTTTATTTAATCCGCAGGTGCTGATACTGGATGAACCCACTGCCGGGCTCGATCCTGTAGCAACTGAGATACTGAAAGACAAGATCAACCGGGAGAAAACGAAGAACAAACTTATTCTGATCACCTCGCATATATTAAGTGACCTTGATGACCTGGTGACCCAGGTGATTTATATGCAGGATGGAAAACTTGTGTTTCATAAAGATATTGAGACTCTTCGCGAAGACACAGGGCAGGAGAAACTGGCAAAAGCAATTGCCACCGTAATGCTTAACCATAAGTAGAGTAGATGAAAAAGATAATTAAATATGTGATCATAGATATACTTCGTAACAAGATTGTGATGGGCTATACGGCCTTTCTGCTTCTTCTATCGCTGAGTATTTTTAATTTGGAAGACAATACCACCAAAGGATTATTGAGCCTGCTCAATATCATTCTCATTATTGTACCGCTCATCTCGATCCTCTTTTCCGCAATTTATGTATATAACAGCGCGGAGTTTCTGGAACTGTTGGTGAGCCAGCCCTTAAAGCGGAAAACGATATGGCTAAGTATGTTTACCGGCTTAGCCTCAGCACTTTCTTTAGCATTTTTTATCGGTGCGGGAATTCCGATCTTGCTGTATGAGGCCACGGAAACGGGTTTCATTATGCTTGCCGTTGGCTTATTGCTTTCGATAATATTTGTTTCGATCGCTGTACTTGCAGCTGTTATTACCAGAGATAAGGCTAAAGGCATTGGCGTGGTAATGTTGTTATGGCTGTATTTCTCACTTGTGTTTGATGGAATCGTATTGTTCATCCTGTTTCAGTTTGCAGATTACCCGCTGGAAAAAGCGATGGTAGGCATAAGCGCATTGAACCCGGTTGATCTTGGAAGGATATTGATCCTTTTAAAAATGGATGTTTCCGCGTTGATGGGTTATACGGGCGCTGTATTCAAAAATTTCTTCGGTACGGGTCTTGGCTTCGTCCTTGCTATTGCCGTACTCGTAGTTTGGGCCGTAGTTCCACTTGCCCTGTCAGTTAGAAAGTTTAACCGTAAAGACCTGTAACATGAAGCGTCATCCCTCTTTAATTCCATTGTCGCGTGACCATCACGGAAGTTTGATACTCGCGCGGCTGATGCAGAAAAACGCGCCCGCCTACAAAGGCCTCCCGGATACGGTTGATGGTAAACGTGATTATGCCGTCGAGCTTTTCAATAAAGACATAAGGCCGCATTTTGAAAAGGAAGAAAAACTATATAATTCGGTCTTTCACTATCCTGAATTGCAGGCGCAACTCTCTGCTATTTTTAGCGAGCATAGAGAATTGATACGCCTTTTTGAAGGGCTTAAACACAAGGTGGATGCAGAAGCATTGCACGAGGCCGGTACCTTGCTTGAAAAGCATATCCGTACTGAAGAAAGAGAACTATTTCCTTTAATGGAGAAAGTTTGTACGGAAGATGAGCTCCTACAATGGAGTTGATTGCCGAATAGGATCGGGTCGCATTATGCAAACGGATCTTTTCTTTTCCTGTAATGCTCGCGGCTGTATTCGCGTTTGCAGGCTTTGCAAAAAGTATCATATACTTCATCGTGAACAGTACATCTCTTCTTGCCAGCAGTGCGTTGCATGCGTGATGGCATTGTTTCCAGTATCATCATTCCTTTTCTCGCTTTCGCCATATTATTTTTCTTTAGTAAGCAACCGCGAATTTAATCAATTTCAGAATTCAACTCCATAGTTTGGGGTTACATTCCATGAGCGGCGCCGGAGCGGTGATAATTTGGGAAGGACAGCAATGACAACTGAAGTGATAAAGAGATCTTGCAGGTCAACAGCTATTTCATAAGGAAGTAATAGATGGTAGCCCAAACTGCAATAAAGAAAAGCCCTGTATAAACAGTGGGCATATTATTGCGCAGGTCTTTTTTAACAAGCAAACGGTAGAGTGCCCAAAGTATAAAGAGCGCGATAAGTGCAAGCGGTATGTAAATTCTTAACGGGCCCATTAGCTTTGATAAAAGTTATGCTGAAAGATATTAAGTTTTCAGGAAAAGTGTGCGCGAATTTTCAGATCCATTTCTATGGCGGTCATTTTTGCCGGAACTCCGCTGACTTCCATTCCCCTGGGCCTCACATTCGAATCAACTAACTGTCGCCGGGCATTATAAAAAATTTTCCGGCAAAGGGCTCATTCTAATTTTCGAGCTGGCACCCTTTTCGCGAATCATTTAAACAATGGCGCAAAGCAAAATCATCTGGACGATAGGGCACTCGAACCGAACAATTGAAGAGTTTATTTCTTTGCTTCATTCTTTCGAAATAACCTTGCTCGCTGATGTGAGGCATTTCCCGGGTTCGAAAAAATTTGCGCATTTTAATAAAGAAGCGCTTAAGTTATCATTGAATACAGCAGGAATTGAGTATATGCATTTCATTGAGTTGGGAGGCAGGAGGAAGCCCTTGCCTGATTCAAAAAATTCAGCCTGGAGGCTTGCTGCATTTCGTGGCTATGCCGATCATATGCAAACGAAAGAGTTTAAAAATGCTTTTGAGCTTTTGAAGGAAACTGCATTCGCGAAACGAACTGCAATAATGTGTTCCGAAGCTGTGTGGTGGAGTTGTCATCGCTCGCTTATTTCTGACAGATTGAAAGCCGACGGCTGGCAAGTGCAACATATAATGGCTTTAGGCAAATCACAGAACATCCTTTTACATCCCCCGCGAAAATTGTGGATGGTGAGTTGAGTTATGAAGGTTAGCGGTCGGTTGAGTATTGAATTGTAGTTGTGCGTTTTGGGTTATGGGTTATGGGAGGAGGATTCATTAGAGTATGATAAAAAAACGAAACCGGCATAAGCCGGCTCGTTTCTTATTGTTCACCTTAAAAAATCAAACAGCCCATGGATCAAGGACCACCTTTACGCAGTTGTCCTCTTTCTTTTTAAACATCGAATATCCATCGGCTATCTGCGTTAAAGGCAAACGATGTGTAATTATATCATCCAGCTTTACTTTTCCCTGCTCCACATAACCAAGAAGTTCATCAATATATTTGTGAACCGGCGCTTGTCCTCCGCGAAGTTTGATGCCCTTATCGAATAATTGACCAAGTGGAAAATTATCATACGATACCGGGTAAACACCAAGAACAGAAACAGTGCCGCTGCGGCGAACTGCGCTTAAACATGCTTCCAAAACTTTCGTAGATCCTTTTTCGAAATTGATAACTGCTTTTGCACGATCGAGAAGGTTTCGGTCAGGCTCAAACCCAACGGCTTCAATACAAACATCTGTTCCCCGGCCATCTGTATGGCTTCGTATCTCATTAACCACATCATCTGCCTCCTTCCATAATATTGTATGTACATCGGCGGCTAGGCTTGCCATATCAAGCCTGTACTGCAAGGTGTCTATAATGAACACATTTCCTGCCCCACGCAACCGTGCAGCTTTTGCGGCCATAATGCCAACCGGGCCGGCACCAAATATCGCCACAGATTCTCCGCCCTTTATTTCAGCCCAATCCACACCCGTGTAACCGGTAGGAAAGATATCTGTGAGAAATAATAACTGTTCATCAGTAAGATTGTCGGGGACCTTCCGGGGGCCATGATCTGCATATGGCACACGTACATATTGAGCCTGGCCACCATCGTAACCGCCATACAGATCGGTATAGCCAAAAAATGCGCCGCCCTTTTGCTTCATAAGACCGCCCTCAGGGCCATAATTCGGATTGCTGTGTTCACAGTTAACCGGGATCTGCATGTTGCAAAAAAAACAATTACCACATGCGATCGGAAAAGGAACAACAACCCGGTCGCCCTTTTTGAGGTTGGAAACGGCCTTTCCTGTTTCTTCAACAATGCCCATAAATTCGTGACCCAGCACCATTGGCCTTGGC
>JAFAGR010000046.1 GCA_023422565.1 Bacteroidota bacterium
GGGTTGTGGGTTGTGGGTTGTGGGTTGAGGTTTGTTGGATTTGAGATGTGCGATTTGGGATATGGGATTTGAGATGTGCGATTTGGGTAAAGGGTAAAAGGTGATTGGAGCGCATGGATGTCGGTAACCCTTGCGCCTTTGTTTTCTTTGCCACTTTGCGTGAAATTTTCCCGCAGATTGCAGATCAGATACATCGCAGATGTCCTGATATTAATGGTAATTCGTAGATAGTTGCGCCCTATAGCAAACTTTTCTTTTTCCTGTAATAAACATTCGCACCGATCACTACCAGTACGCCTGATAAAAACAGGCCAACCGCAATAACTTCAGCCTGCGTCGATTCAAAACCGAAGACGTGGTACACTTTATTAACACGAATACGTTCAATGAAAAATCTTTCGGCTCCATTCAGCATGAGGTAAATGCCAAACATCATCAATGGAACTTTTATGCGGGATCGCATGGCCCACATCAAAAAGAACAAGGCAGTGCAAATAATAAATTCATACAATGGCGTCGGAAAAACCGGTTGCGGCAACACCCTGTTGTGTTCTTCTAAATTCCCGGGCATATTGATGCCATCTTTATTCACGTTTCCGGGATATGCATAGGCGAATAACCAATCAGGAAGAAACAATACACCCTTTGCACTTCTATGAGGCACTTCTTCCAGCGAAGGATAAATGCGGTCGGTAACATAAACCTCACGGTCAGCCGTATCCGAAATTTTGCCTTCTAAAAAATAGGTGGAGTATTTCTGCAGCTGCGCTTTGTATTCACCATCGCCCGCAAGCCTTACGTTTCCCTGCTCATCGCTAACATAAGCACTGTTAAATACGCCCCAGTCACCATCGCCGGACACCTGGCAACCGATCCGCCCAAGGGCGTAGGCGATCATCAGGGCGGGAGCCGCCGCATCCATTAGGTGGGTGATCTTAATTCCTTTTTTTATTGCATACCAGCAAATCGCAATTGTAGCCAGAATCAATCCACCATAAAAGGTTAAGCCGCTCGCCGAAAATATACTGCCGATCGGGTCAGCCATAAACTGATCCCAATGTTCAAGATTGTCAAACAACTTGGCGCCTAAAATTCCAAAGATCAATCCGAGAATGATTATATCTCCCACCCTATCGTGAGGCCAGATGCGTACACTTCTCTTTTCGGGAACGTCGAGTTTATCCTTATTCTTCTCCCACCATTTCAACCCGGCAAGCAAGGCGGCGCCTATGATGCCACCAAGAATACTTCCATCTGATGAGAAAATATACTCCTGGGCATTTACCTCTTCAGGTTTTGAAAGAAAAATTCCAAAGATCTTGTATCCGAAAATAAATCCGATAATACCGTTAAACAACAATTCGGAAAATGAGGCGGGCTTTCCAACCATTATAAGCTCTTCCCGCGGGTGAAGCAAGCCCTGCTTCTCTTTCCTCTTCAACTCACCACTAAGCACAACTGCAGCCACAATAAAACTCACGGCCACCATCAGGCCGAAGGTATTCAGGAAAGAAAGCGCATGGATCTCCACACCGAACCAGTCTTTAAAAACGTAATATAAATTGGGATACATGCTTCTATCTGTTTTTTAATGGCTGCAATATATTCAATATGCGCACAAAAAAACCTCCCGAATAAACCGGGAGGCTCTTTGGTGGAGTATTTCTATAACCTAGTTGCAATATGCGTTGAAAGCGCCCATCAGGTTTTCGGCAATCATTTGCGCACTCTTGCCTTCAATCATGTTGCGCTCGATCATGTGCACTAACTGGCCGTCTTTAAACAAGGCTATCGATGGTGAAGAAGGCGGATAAGGCATCATATATTCCCTTACTTTCTGAACTGCTTCCATATCAAAACCCGCAAAGCTGGTGGTGATATGATCAGGCTTCACGCCGCTGTTCTGCACCGCCATCAACACGCCCGGCCTTGCCGTTCCCGCGCTGCAACCGCATACCGAGTTGATCATCACGAGTGTGGTGCCTTTTTGTTTCATTGCCTCTTCCACGTCTTGCGAGGTCAGCAATTCTTTAAATCCATTCTCTGTTAACTCTTCCTTCATGGGAAGTACTATTTGTTCCGGATACATCTTTTAAAATTTTCTGTTTTT
The DNA here is from genome assembly GCA_023422565.1 of Bacteroidota bacterium. Lineage (GTDB taxonomy): Bacteria > Bacteroidota > Bacteroidia > Chitinophagales > Chitinophagaceae > Ferruginibacter. The sequence goes on from JAFAGR010000046.1 coordinate 2,111, forward strand.
CAATTCCGGCTGAACCGGCTTTTCGAGATGCAAATTTACGATGTATTTCGGGATGTTCCGAATCGGGCAACTTCGTCAGTCGGGGGAGTAATAATCTGACAGAGAGTCGCTACGGCAGAGCGTTTCAGGTCAAAATGTCCAGCAAAAGTTCGGTGGAACACTTGTTGAATATTCAGTTTCAAACAACTAAAACCTTAATACTATGACACTGGTAAAAGTAAACAACCCCATTTCAAAATCATTCGACGGCTTGTTCAGAGACTTTTTTCAGGAATTCCCTTCCACCTTGTCAAAGGCCGTTCGTGAAGAAGTATTTCAATTTCCCCCGGTAAACATCACCGAAAAATCCGACAGCTATCTGGCCGAACTTGCCGCGCCGGGATTTGAAAAAGCTGATTTCAAAATTAATGTGGAAGGAAACACGTTAACCATCAGCACATCGAAGAAAGAAGAGAGCTCAGAAACCACCGACAAAGCGATTAGGAAGGAATATTCTTACAAAGCATTCCGCAGGAGCTTTACGCTCGACGACAAGATTAATGTTGACAACATCACTGCAGCCTATGAGAATGGCATTTTGAAAGTTACGCTTCCGAAAAAAGAAGAAACGAAGCCTTCCACTAAAGAGATCAGCATCAGATAAAGATCTGAGTGCGCAGATGGAGCACTGCCGTATAAGTAAAACTTAGATTTAAAATCTTTAATAAACCCTCAGCAACACGAGCCTCCCACTACGGGAGGCTTTTTTAATTGCAGCCTTCCTTCCTGCGTGTGTCGGTAAGGTATTGGATCTTCCACGTGCCGTCGCGCTTTACCATCTGAAAAGAATTTACTCCACAGTGGAGAAATTTTCCCTGGTAATAAAATTTATAAGGGGTCCAAACGCTGGCGAGAGGGCCGTGAATCATTATCATTTAAAACTAAGCACGTTCATCAAGTGCCCCGTTGAAATCCGTTTTAACCGAGCTGCCGCACTCAGT
>JAFAGR010000028.1 GCA_023422565.1 Bacteroidota bacterium
CCTTTTGCCGCAATTATCCTGTCCTTTACGGAATTTTCGAAAATATGCGTCATCATCGGCGGTTTACCGCTCAGCGGATATTCATGAACCATTTGAAATTCCTTACGCCTGTCAAAAGTAACTGAACTTCCATAGCTTGCATGGATAGCTTTTTCCATAGGATCAAAGGGTAGGGGTTCGCTGCTCCACATGGCATATGAAATCAGATCTGTAAGTTCTTGGCTTTTAAAATCATCCTCTTCGTAGATCTTATCAGTTTGATAATTATACAGATGCTTTAAATGCATGGAGTTTACTGTTATCGTGCCCGTTTTGTCTGTACAGATCACGGTTGTACTTCCCAATGTTTCAACCACCGTGCTGTGTTTGATGATTACTCCCTCCCGCATCAATTTCCATGCTCCGAGGGCCATAAAAGTTGTGAAAGCCACCGGAATTTCTTCGGGTAAAACGGACATGGCTAGTGTAAGCCCGGTTAAAAGGCTGTCGACAATGCTCCGGGTTTCAAGATAGCTATAGAGCCATACCAATAAGAAAACAACTATACCTGCGATGGCCATGCCCCGTACAAATTTGCTGATCTGAATTTGCAAGGGAGATGGTTGGGATTTGATATTTTGAAGTGAGAGCCCGATTTTTCCAAGGCGTGTTTGACCTCCAATTTTTTCCACTTCAAATACAGCAAGGCCGGATACAACCAATGTGCCGCTGAAAACGGTTTTATCATCCGAGTCCTGACTTTTGAAAACGGAGAAACTCTCGCCCGTAAGCGAGGATTCGTTTACCTGAAAATCATTGCTATGAAGAATTTTTCCGTCTGCATTAATCATCCTGCCTTCATCAATTATGCATAGATCACCTACTGCGATTTCGTGAGTGGGAATTTCAACAACTTTTGAATTGCGAATTACGGTGCTAAGAGGCTCATTAAGCTTTTCAAGAGCTTCGAGAGCTTTTTTACTCCGGTTGTCCTGGTAAAATGAGATTGCCGAAACAGCTACTATGGCGCCGACCATGAACAATGCTTCTGAATAATTGCCTACAATAACATATATCACCGCCACGGCAATAAGCAGCAACAGCATTGGCTCTTTTATGATTTCCAAAAAAAGTGAGAACCAGGTAGATCCGGACCGGTTGTCCATCTGATTGAAGCCAAATTCGCGCCGGGACTCTTTTACCTGTTCATCAGTTAGGCCTCTTAGGTGTTTCGGAATGTTGGCGTACATAAATGTTGAATATCATAAATGTAAAATAAAAAGATCATTTACAGCGTTAATGCGTCCCGCATCAATGTATAAATGCGGTGCATTGAAGAGGTCGCGATCACAATGCTCTTATTCATTTAACAGTCCTGCGATTGTTATAAATGAATTGAGAAGATGAAGATGGAGGAAGAATAAGACTCATAAGCCGCTATAGCAGTTAAGCTAGTCTAACATCGAAGTCCCTTCCTCCAGCACTTCATTTTGCGGATTGATAGGTTAAGGGTTTGACGGAAAATCTAAAGTAGGTCGCCACACCTTTAAAATTTCGAAATATGGGAAGGAAATCAATAGAAATGGTATGCGGAGTTGATGTGTCCAAAGACCATCTGGACCTGTGTTTTAATGATAAAAAAAACATCATTCGCAATTCAAAAGTGGAGAATAATGCACGTGGTCATGCAGCTCTTATAAAGAAGTTAGGAATTCACCGAACGTATGTGATGGAAAGTTCAGGACCATATTGTGTGCGACTTGCATTCAAACTCAGCAAAATGGGTGCAGATGTTCGCGTGGAAAGTGCCCTGGTGGTAAAGCGTTTCATTCAAATGAATATGGAGCGCAATAAATCTGACAAGAAGGATGCCGCCTGGCTCTACAGGTTTGGCCTGGAAAGAGAGGCCACCAAATGGAAAATGCCATCGCGTGAGCAGACACACTGTGCGCAAATGCTTTCATCCATAGATCTTTTGAAGCGGCAAACAACAATGCTATCGAATCATTTACACAGTTTAGATCCGCTCCCTGTTTATAATAGAGATGTAAAGTTGGGCTTGCAACGCGCTCAGAAAAAGTTGACAAATGAAATTGCAAAACTCGAGGATCGGTTGGTGGAAACTTTAGATGAATGGCAAAGCGAACAACGAAAAAATCTGATCACCATTCCGGGGTTGGGCAATCGTGCAGCTGCTTTGTTGATTGTACATACAGATGGGTTTAAAAATGTGACGAATCATCGACAGCTAAGCGCATTGGCAGGATTAGTTCCCAGGGAGTATACCAGCGGTTCATCAGTTCGAGGTAAAAAAGGAATTTGTAAAATGGGAAATGCCCGGTTGAGGAATGTACTTTACATGTGCTCTATGTCTGCAATAAAGTACAATAAAGCATGCAGGGAACTTTATGATCGATTAAGAGCTGCAGGGAAAAATGGAAAGGTTGCATTGATAGCAGTTTGTAATAAACTTTTGAAACAGGCATTTGCGATTGCAAAAAACGGCCAGCCGTATAAGGAGGATCATAATAGTAATCTTAATAAGATCCGCCAGTTGCAATCTGGTGAGCCATGAGCAATCTAAAGAGAAGAATTCATACCAGCAATATATGAGAGAATCTTACCCAGATCATCCGCTTTACGAAAATCTATTTTGTGCTCTTTTAGATAGTTTTTAAGTTGTTGTTCCCATTGCGGAAAGGCTTTAAAGAAATTTGGTTTTTTGGCGGGGTGTAAATTATTATAACCGTCACTGATGAAGTACTCTTTCTCCATCTTATAGATTATATTTTCATCTTTTGCCAAAAAGGTGGTGATCTGATCGTCTGCAGAGAAGTTGGCGCTCGAATTTGCGGCGGATGTACTGGAATAAGTGCCATAAGGCCCCTTCTTCTCGTAACCTGTGTATTTCAAACTCTGTTTCACAAACAAATTCGGGGCTTGAGCATTGTGCGAAAGTTTTTTTACAAAAGCATTCTGGTGAAACCAGAAAGTATCTGATTTAATGGTTACTGCTGCTATAGTTTCCGAATTAGCCAGAACTAACGTGTCGCCTTTTGGGCTTATAAAATATATGTTGCTGAGCAGATAGCTATAGTTCAATCCGGCTTCTCCCGTTGCGCCATCTTTGAAGATGACTTTTCCGGAAACAAAATCAGGATACATAAATCCGGAGCCGTGGATCCCGCTTTCCGGGCTTAGCGTATTTACGTGGACAAAACTTGATTCTTGGGCAATAGAAGAGAAAGAGCCTAAAATGAAAAGTGTGGTTGCGATTGCTTTTATCATAGTGGTCGTTTGATTTATTTTGGATGAATGACTGGTACGGTTTCTGTTTTTCCTTCGAAAATCTGTATTTCATATCAACTTCCATGATAATCGTCTCAGGGTTATTTGAAAATGGAAATTGTTGATGTATAAAGTACTTTGTTTTAATATTGAATAGTCTCCTCTGCAGGCGGAATTGTTTGCAGACGAAGGAGAAAAATACTTTCCCTGTGCAGGACTTAACAAACTACCGCGTCTATAAGTGATATCGGGTCATTCTGTATAAATCGTTGCATTAGAAAAAGGCACCTGCTGTATCGTCCTAGAATAGGTTGACAATTTTACATTGGTTTAGTTCAAATTTAGATATTTTAATTCTTTGTTTATTCGATAGGATTTGTAGGGTTGATTTCCGTTCATGTGTACGTCCTTTG
>JAFAGR010000063.1 GCA_023422565.1 Bacteroidota bacterium
CGCTTATGTATAGTTTTTTCAATTTGATCTTCCAGCCTGAATTGTTCCATTTAAACTCCGAGATCAGCGGAATTTTTTGAAGAATGTTTTTCAGGTTTGGTTGCACAGGCCGGTTGCCCCGAAAATCTGACTGATGAAAAACAGGCTTCTGAAGAGAGAGCCTTTCAATAACCACTTCCCTGGCTTTATGATCAATTCCCTCCATATGCAGGTCAAGTTTTTCAAGGCTTACCTGCATATCCTGCCCGATCCATCCGTCCTTCTTTATAAAAAGAATGTTATCAAGATGTAATTGTTTTAGATTGAATTCAATTCCCTTCTTTTTATTTCCCGTACCCGGCCCGGCAAAAAAGTCGGCAATAAATTGATAGTTCCAAACGGAATCGGTCCTGTGCATGTTTACCCGCGCATCATCCAGAGAAAGGTAGTTAATGTTTGCACGGTCTTTCAGAAAGAACCAGTCGGTTATATTCAATCGGGCTGTGCCTGCATACAATAAAGTATCTTTTCCCTGGTCTTCCACCATAACGCCCCGAAGTAGTAACTTGTTAAACAGGGAAATGTCAACCCGGTCGATGGTTACGCGCGTATTCAATTTTCGGGAAAAAGTGCCTGCCACCTGTTTTACCAGCCATGTTTGCACCGGCGAAAGGTTTATCAGCACCACCAGCGAAATGATGATAAGCAGAAGAACAATTATTGTTCTTTTTAATATTTTGGTAAATCGCCTCAGATGCAGGAATTAGTTGTAAAAATAATTAAACCACTACGAAGCAAGCCCGCCGCGGGTAACTTTATCAAATTATTTATATGTGAATTGATTTAGAGGATAAGCTGAGTTTAGGTAACCGTGTATCGAAATTTTAGTGTTTTGGAACGATACTTTGTTAATTTCATGCTTCTAAATTTTTAAGATTGAGAAAACTTTTCTTACTCCTTTTGTTAGTGCCGGTATGTACCGCTGCGCAAACTTTGTTATCTCCCTCTGAATTTCTGGGTTACGAACTTGGGGAGAGGTTTACTCCCCATCATCGCGTAGTTGCCTATTTTGATCATGCGGCAAAGGCCGCGCCATCTAAAATGAAATGGCATTCTTATGGAAAAACTTACGAAGGGCGCGAACTCAATTACGCCGTGGTCTCTTCTGCCGAAAACATAAATAATATAGGATCTATTCAAGTCAACAACAAACGAATTGCCGGAGTAGAAAGCGGTACTGGAGATGTAGATCAGCCTGCCATCGTTTGGCTTAGCTATAATGTGCACGGCAATGAGGCAAGTTCAACGGAAGTGAGCATGCAGATGTTATACGAACTTATTTCAGGAAAAAATCGGGAGGCTGAAGGTTGGATGAGAAATACAGTGGTGATTATTGATCCCTGCCTTAACCCTGATGGCCGTGACAGGTACGTCAACTGGGTCAACCAGGTGCTCGGCACAAAGCCAAATGCGTCTATTAGTGCCCGTGAGCACGATGAACCCTGGCCGCAGGGTCGTTCAAATCATTATTATTTTGATCTGAACAGGGATTGGGCCTGGCAGTCGCAAATAGAAACGCAGCAACGTATGAAGGTGTATCATGAGTGGATGCCCGCCATACATGTAGATTTTCATGAACAATACTATAACAGCCCGTATTATTTTGCTCCTGCATCTGAACCTTTTCATGAAGTGATAACGCCTTTTCAGCGCGAGTTTCAGCATACAATTGGCAGGAACCACGCCCGTTATTTTGATAGTAAAGGATGGTTGTATTTCACGCGCGAGTTTTTTGATCTTTTTTATCCTGCTTATGGTGATACATATCCGATTTATAACGGGGCAATCGGCATGACCTATGAACAAGCCGGGCATTCGATGGCGGGACTGGCCATAGCAACGGGAGAAGATACCCTGAGGTTGAAAGACAGGATTGCTCATCATCTTACCACCGGCCTGAGTACCCTTGAAGTTACTTCCGCCAATCACAAAAAAGTAAACGCAGAGTTTGCAAAATATTTTGACGAGGGCCGTAAAGCAGGCAACGGCACCTACAAGTCATATATAGTAAAAGCGGATGATCCCGGGAGATTGAAAGCATTGAAATTGTTGTTTGATCGAAATAAGATCGAATACGGGCGCCCGTTAAAAAAGGGAACAGCAAAGGGTTTAAATTATTTTACCGGGCAAACGGAGTCATTCAGCTTTGATGAAAGTGACCTTCTTATCTCCACGTATCAGCCAAAGGCCACTATGGTGCGTGTGCTTTTTGAACCGCAGTCGAAACTGAGTGATTCCATGACTTATGATATCACGGCCTGGGCATTACCTTATGCATACGGGCTGCAGACCTATGCATTAACGGAGAAACTTAATTCTGCGGCAGGTGCCCCGCCGGTTTCGCGTGAACCATTGACAACTAACGGTTACGCCTACCTGGTAAATTATTCCTCTTTTGAAGATGCCCGCTTTTTGTCGGCATTGCTTGAACATGGTATAAAGGTGAGGGTTTCAGAATCGGCCTTTGTTTACAAGGGGAAGAAGTATAACCCGGGCACGCTCGTGGTGCTTAAGAACAGTAATGAGGATAAGATCGGACTTTTGCTTTCGCTTGCAGATGAATTCTCTGTTAGCATTTCCTCCATAGAATCGGGCTTTATGGATTCAGGAGTGGATATGGGTTCAGAAAAGATCAGGCAACTGCGCAAGCCACGCGTGGGAATACTTTCAGGTGAGGGATTGAATCCACACTCAGTTGGCGAGGTTTGGCACCTGTTTGATCAGGAACTCCAATACCCGGTTACCATTTTTAATTCTGCGGATCCACGAAAAATTTCTCTGAAGGATATCGATGTACTCATCCTTCCCGAAGGCTATTACGCAACCTTCGCCGATAAAGATGGAGAAGTGCAGTTGAAAGACTGGGTACGAAGCGGAGGAAAAGTGGTAGCCATAGGTTCTGCGGCCGCACAAATGAGTGAAACGGGGTGGGGGTTTGTCAGAAAGAAAGACAAGGCGGAAGAAGATAAGGAAGAATACAATAAGCTGAAAAAGTATGCCGACCGCGACAGGGCCGCACTTTCAGACCATATACCGGGCGCCATATATAAAACCGAGCTTGACAATACCCATCCTCTCGGTTACGGCTACCCGAACTTTTATTTTACCCTGAAATTAAATTCTCACATCTACGAGTTCATGAAAGACGGGTGGAATGTAGGCGTACTTAAAAAAGACAAGCAAGTGGCGGGTTTCGTCGGAAACAGTTTGCAGGCAAGGATGAAAGATGGTACCACGGCCGGAGTAGTTCCAATGGGAAAGGGTTCGGTTGTGTTTTTTAGTGATGATCCTCTTTTCAGAAGCTTTTGGGAAAATGGCAAGTTGATGTTTTTTAATTCGGTTTTTTTGGCCGGCAACTAATTGTGATACCACTATGAGAATAAGTAAGATTTTATTTCTTATAGTTTTTTGTTCATTTCATAAAGCCGGGGTCTCGCAGGAAAAATCTTCCGCCGGCGTATTTAAGGAGGTCAGAAAACTTTCGGTATTTGGAAGCGTATTATACATCGCTGCTCATCCTGATGATGAGAATACCCGGCTACTGTCTTATTTCGCCAACGAAAAACTGTATCGTACCGGTTACCTGAGTTTAACCCGCGGAGACGGCGGTCAGAACCTTATAGGCGATGAGCAGGGAATTGATCTGGGAATGATCAGAACCCGCGAGTTATTGGAAGCGAGAAAGGTTGACGGGGCCGAACAATTCTTCACAAGAGCCTATGATTTCGGTTACAGCAAAAGCCCGGAAGAAGCTTTAAAAATTTGGGGACACGAGAAAATACTGGCTGATGTAGTTTGGACGATCAGAAAATTCAGGCCGGACATTATTGTCTGCCGTTTCCCATCAACCGGAGAGGGTGGCCATGGGCATCATACCGCGTCAGCCATCCTGGCTGCTGAAGCCTTTGACGCAGCCGGCGATGCAAAGCGTTTTCCTGAGCAACTTTCGCATGGTGTTTCGGTTTGGAAACCTGCACGCCTCTTTTGGAATACGTTTAATTTCGGAAACACGAATACGCAGCGGGATGACCAGTTCAAACTTGATGTGGGAATGTACAATCCGCTTTTAGGGCTTGGATACGGAGAAATGTCTGCCGAAAGCCGCAGTAAACACAGCAGTCAGGGCTTCGGCGTTCCGGCGCAAAGAGGCAGCGCATTGGAATATTTCGCTACAATAAAAGGCGACAAACCGGTAACAGATCTTTTTGACGGTATAAACACGTCTTCCTCACGTTTGATCTTTAAAGACCGCACACAAGAAAATAGTTTTAATAAGGTTCTTTCATCACTTGAAAATAACTTTCGCATTCAGGCACCCCATCAATCCGTTCCCGCACTTCTTGATCTGCTATACCTGGTGAAACAACTTCCTGATCAGCAGGATGCCTCATGGAAGGAAAGATACATCACCCGGGTCACCTCCCTCATTTTACAGTCTGCAGGAATTTTTACGGAACTTACCGCTAAGAACCAGCTGAATATTCTTGGAGACAGCGCTGTATTTAACGCAGCTTTCGTAAATCGTTTAGGCCTTAACGTTAGTAATGTAAAGATAAAATTTGCCGGAGCGGAATTTTCTTGGGCAGAAGCACCTGAAAACCGGTTTCTTCTTTCATCAACTACAATTAAAGTTTCTGCAGACATGCCTCGCGGCAATCCCTTCTGGCTTCAGGGAGGCCTTCCCAACGGTGCATTTGAAATTGGTAGGCAGGAGCATAGAAACCTTGCCTCGATTGATTCTCATCTTGCAAGCGTTGAATTGCTGTTAAACGGCATCAAACTTAATTTCACTGTTCCGGTACAATATAAGTATGTTGAGCCCACCCGCGGAGAGATCTACCAACCTGTATATTTTGTTGATGCGGTAAATATTTTGGCTGAACCCGGATTGGTGATAAAGAATTCGGCATCCCGCCATATGGTTCAACCTGGTTTCCGTCTTAAATTCAACAAGGCAGTGAATGGCAGGGTTGCCTTCACCGTGAAGGAAGGAAATTCACGCCGACTGGTCTTTGATTCACTAATTAACGTAAAAGCCGGCAGTTCCTTTCGCGTGCCTTTTGAAATCTTTGGAAACTCAGGTAGTGCAAATACGATCTATTATGCTGAGTTATCCGGCACGTCTTTCCCGGTTCCGCAGGTAAACGCAATGCGGAAGATCAGTTACCTGCACATCCCCGAACAGGTTTTTCAGCATCGCGATAGCCTGAAGGTGGTGTCAACTGATTTTTCAATAAGCGGATCACGCATAGGATACATAAAAGGGGCGGGCGACAAGGTGCCGGAAGCGCTTCGTGCTATGGGCTACTCGGTAGACTTTTTGGAGGAAGCCGATATCACCGCCGGTAGCCTGAAAAAGTATGACGCCATAGTTACAGGCATCCGGGCTTACAACGTGCACGAATGGCTGGAGAATGTGCATGCGGTGCTGATGAATTACGTAAAGCAGGGCGGGGTGATGCTCGTTCAGTACAATACCAACAGCAATGTTGGCCCGCTTCGCACCAGGATATCCCCATATCCGTTTTCTATCTCACGGTTACGCATAACCGATGAAGCTGCACTGGTGAAATTTTCGGAAGCGGATCATGCCCTTTTGAACTACCCGAACAAAATTTCAGCAGCAGACTTCGAAGGCTGGGTGCAGGAAAGGAGCGTTTATCATGCGGAGAAAATTGATACAGCCTACAAAAAAATATTATCAATGCGTGATCCGGGAAGCAGGGAAACTGAGCTTGACGGAAGCCTTATAGCCGCTGATTACGGTGCCGGAAGATACATTTATACCGGCCTGGCTTTTTTCCGACAACTTCCCGCAGGTGTGCCGGGGGCGTACCGCTTGTTAGCAAATCTTCTTGCAAAACCTCAGGACAAAAAATAGATCGACATGCACTTACTGGACTGGCTGATATTGGTTGCCGTATTGTTGAGTATTATTTTATATGGCATTTATAAAAGCCGGTCCACAAAAAATCTCGAAGGTTATTTTTTGAGCAACCGCAGCTTGCCCTGGTTCCTTGTATTGATGAGTATCATGGGCACGCAGGCGAGCGCGATCACCTTTTTAACAGGCCCCGGGCAGGCCTATTCTGACGGGATGCGTTTTGTGCAATATTATTTCGGCCTTCCTCTTGCCATGATAGTGATCAGTATCTTTTTTGTGCCTGTGTACAATCGGCTTAAAGTGTATACTGCATACGAATTTCTTGAAAACAGGTTTGATCTTAAAACCCGAACGCTTACCTCATTTCTATTTCTCGTTTCGCGAGGCTTAAGTACGGGGGTGAGTATTTATGCGCCATCCCTGATATTAAGTTCAATCATGGGATGGAATATTTATCTGACTAACCTTGTAATGGGCGGTGTACTCATCATTTATACCATGAGCGGAGGTGCACGGGCAGTAGCCTACACGCAGGTTCTGCAAATGGTGATTGTGTTCATCTCTCTTTTTCTTGTAGGATATATAGCTGTAAAATTAATGCCTGAAAACGTGGGTTTCAGCGATGCCGTGAAAGTGGGAGAAAGTTTCGGTAAAATGAATGTGATCACCACGGGCTTTGAAAACGGTAGTTTTAACTGGAAAGATAAATACAACATCTGGAGCGGTATCATTGGCGGCTTTTTTCTTGCGCTCAGTTATTTCGGAACAGATCATAGCCAGGTTGGCCGGTACCTAACGGCAAGGGATACACGAGAAAGCCGGAAAGGCCTTTTAATGAATGGTTTGGTGAAAGTGCCCATGCAGTTCTTTATCCTTTTGCTCGGCGTTCTGATTTTTGTGTTTTACTATTATCACAAAGCGCCGATATTTTTCGATGAAACCAGGATGCAGATCGCTTCAACAACTTCTTATGGCGACACGCTTTCTGCCATTAACGGCCGCTACGAAGCGGCTGCGCTAGCCGGGAATCACGATCAGATGGAGGTAGAAAGAAATTCTTACAAAGCCGTTTTGAAAAAAGCATTTCCCAACGAGGAAGTGAACGACAACAACTATATCTTTTTAAAATTTGTAAAAGACCATCTGCCGATCGGTTTGGTTGGATTGCTGTTCGCGGTCATCTTTCTCGCGGCTTGGGGGAGTATTGCGGCCGCACTTAATTCCCTCGCGGCATGCTCAATGGTAGATTTTCATAAAAAGTTCTTCGTAAAGCGGGATACCCAGTTTCATGAATACCGCGTATCGCAGTGGTACACTTTCGGCTGGGGCGTATTCTGTATTTTTATAGCCATGTTTGCGCACAACATTGGCAACAGTCTGATCGAAGCAGTGAATATTCTCGGGTCCATTTTCTACGGAGTAATATTGGGTATTTTCCTGATCGCTTTCTGGATCCGGTATATTAAAGGAAACGCCGTTTTTGTATCCGCTGCAATTTCCCAGGTATTGGTGATCGCCATTTATAAGATGGATGTGATCTCATTCCTGTGGTTGAATGTTATCGGGGCCCTGCTGGTGATAATGATTGGCGTTTTGCTTCAGGTTTTCTTTTTCAGGAAGAAAGTAGTCTGATTTAATCGATTGTTAATTTTTTAGGGTACGATCCTCCCTCCTAGGTCCGGAAGGCCGAATTTGTTGAGTTCTAGAGGATCAAGGGGAATCTGCTAAGATGAATCAAGTTCAAAGGCGGTTAAAGAAATAACCCTTTCGGATACCTTTTTATGGTGCTGGTAGCCGTGATTTTCCAAAATAGTTCAATTTCAATTTTTCCTGAACAATTGGCCACATGAAAAATTTTGCTCAATTTCTGTGGAACCCGCAATATTGCAGGGCAACGGGTAAAGGAGGGAGTATCGTGAAACCGTTTTACATGCCGGCCACTACAAATTCACCTCTTTTCTTATTTCCCGTGATTTTTTATATACCATCGTCTAAACATCGTCTTCCCTCAATTTGCTGAAATAGACAAAAAAAATCTCCACGTTTTTTCAGCGTGGAGTTTTTTTAATGGGTTGGAGATCTTATTTAAGCGATGCCTGAAGTTCCCTGTTCATCTTTATGTAATCGTCGTTCTTTTGCTCGGTAGCCAGTTCGAGTGATTTTTTTGAACTTTCCATAGCGCCGGCCTTGTCGCCCATATCCTTTTGGATCCTGGCTTTGTAAAGCCACATCCAGAAAGCTTTTGGATTTTCATTCAGTGCGCTTGACACATGTTCGAGCGCTTTAGCTTTGTTATTGTCGTACTCATTATAAAATTGTGCAGCAGCCCAATGAGGTTTCTTTTCGCTTTGAAGGGCCGTTTCAAGGTTTGCGCGCAATGGCGTTTTTACATCCGTTTTAATAGGCACACTAACTTTTGTTTCCTCCCATGCGAGTACAAGGTTGCAACTTTCAGGCAACACATCTTCTAATTGCATGGTGAAGCTTCCCATCTTGTCTTTTAGTTTTTCCGTTTTTACCGTAACCCGGGCCACATCCTCGGCCTCCTTATAGTCAAGCACGCTCTGGTTTTTGAAGCCCTTGTTAAATATCACTTCCCATGATTTTTCGCCCGGGATGGTGTAAATGGCATAAGAGCCGGTGTCAATTTTCTTTCCGCCAATTTCAACCGGCGTGGTGAAAGTGATCTTCGTGGTTGCATTTGCACCTGTGCGCCACATCTTATTATAAGGAACAAGGTCGCCCATTATTTTCCGTCCTTTGGCCGCGGGGCGTGAATAATTAAGCTCGATTGCGCCCATGCCAAAATCCTGCTTAACGGTTTGAGTGGGAGAGGGCTGTGGCATTCTGAATTGCGCATCTGCCATTGCTGAAAGAAGCAGGAGGGCAGACGAAAAAATGAAAGTTTTCATGATCTATTTTTAGTTGGTTAATTAATTATTTTCTCCAAAATACACCTTTACGGTTTGGTAAACCATTTGATTGGCCAGAAACTGGTGCTGCATTCCATACTGTGTTTCTGAATATCCCTTCATTCCAAAAAGCCCTGCAGCATTTCCTTTGTTTATGGAAATTTCCAAATAACCTGCAGAGTTGAACGTAGCCAGTTTTTCACCTTCGTGTACATCCGCGTAAGATTCACTGATCTTATCAATGTATTCTTCGCGCCGGAACACGATCTGGAAACTTCTTCCCTTACGTTGTTCTTCAAACTGCTCGCGGTTGATATTCACCACCACATTCTCAAAGTTATCAATTAAGATGATCTGGCCTTCCATCCAGTTTTTGCCCAGCAAGGGTTTGATGGCATTCTTAACCACGATCTCTACGGATGAGTCGCCTATTTGGCTGAGCTCTTTTCCTGCTTCAAGTTCATTTATTGCGGAACCAATCACTTCGGTAAAATACACAATCGTTTTTGCCTCGGTTTTTTGCAGGGGCAGCGCAACCACTTCCTGTGGCACTTCTTCCAGCAACATGGTAAGGAGCCCATTGTCTGCACAAAAAATATAATGACCGTTGTGTTTGGCCGCAAGCAGGTGAGAGGGCTTTGCATCAAACATGTTGGCTATTATGATATGGTATGTTCCTTCAGGGAAATGTTTGAAAGCATTCCGGCAGATGTATGCCGATTGCGGTATGTTAAATGGTGCCAGGGAATGCGTAATGTCTATTATCTGAGCCTGCCTTACAGATTGCACCAATCTGCCCTTAATTGCGCCGGCGATAAAATCTTTTTCGCCGATATCAGAAGTTAAGGTTAGTAAGGCCATGAATTGAGTGATGTAAAATTAATTATTTGATCAGTTTTCCGTTTTTAAAATAAAATTTCCGGGTGAGTTTATCTGCCAGCGAAGGAAAGAACTTATTCATGAATACTGCGCGTTTGCCCGTGCCCGTTAGTACGAGTGTGCGTTTTCGTTTAACGATAGCCGTTAGAATATGTTCCGCACATTCCTCAGGCTGCATCATTTCTTCTTCCTTCATTGAGGTTTCTCCGTTCGCCCGCCCTTCGGCATTGAGTGCGGCGTAGCGGATGTTGCTTTTTGTGAAGCCGGGGCACACCCACATTACATTCACGCCATCATCCATCAATTCAGTGCGAATGGCTTCAAGCCAGCCATTCAGCGCAAATTTGCTTGCCGAATAACCGCTTCGCCCCGGAAGCCCCCGGAAGCCAGCAATGCTGGAAACCCCAACGATGGTTCCTTTGCTTTCTATTAAAGATTCCAGTGCCAGTTTTGTGCAGTAAACGGTTCCAAAATAATTCACGTCCATCGTTTTGCGAAAAACCTCCACATCGGCATCCTTAAGCAGGGCCTTCATGGAAATGCCTGCGTTGTTTATCAACACGTCTATCTTTCCGAATTGCTTTAAAGTTGACCTTATAAACAGATCGCAATCGCTGTATTTGCTTACATCTGCAACAAGGCAGTGGAGCGGAAACCTAGTGTACTTAAGCTGAAGGTCGTACAGCTTTTCCTGGTTCCTCGCGCATGTGGCCACCCTAGCGCCAAGGCTGAGCAGTTTTTCTACCAGCGCCTTCCCGATGCCGTCACTTCCGCCAGTGATGGCAACTACCTTATTTTTGAAAAAATTATCCATGGAATATATATCGGCAAAAATAGGCGGTTAAGTTTCTTTTTGCATGATATTTTGAATGGCCTGCATGTGTGCAACAAGAAGATTTTCAAAAAAATTTGTTGCGGAAGCATTTTGCCTTATTTTTGCACTCCCTAAACAAAAACATACTTCGGTATGCAGCTGTAAAGTGATGATTCCGTAGCTCAGTTGGTAGAGCAATACACTTTTAATGTATGGGCCCTGGGTTCGAGTCCCAGCGGGATCACGAAAGCCTCAACAACCTGTTGAGGCTTTTTTATTGAGCACAAGGTTCAACCATTGTTGTACCGGAAAAGTTTCAAAAATTTTTCTCAACTGATCCGTTTCATCTCCATGGCGCGGGAATTTCAGGGGCCATGGGCCGGCATTGAGCACCACAGCCTGGGTCAAGCAAAGGGAGAAATACGTGTTACAAAAGACCTGGAAGAAAACCACATTATAGTCACATTAACGGGCTGTGTTTTTTTCTCCTTACTTATCCACTGTAACCAGGAGGTAGGTCGCTGATATGCGGGTTGAATCAGGGCTATCGCTTGCATTGTGCTGCAGGAACAGATCTTCCAATTCTTTATGCAATTCCTCTTCCTTCCCATTTTGAGCGGCAGCTTCATATGCGTTCATCGTAGGACCGTAGTAGGTTTTAAATGTATTCAGAAAATGAAGAGGAGGATAGGAGGCTGAGAATACAAAAGTTTCCCTGCTGAAACTAATGTTGTTTGCCGGAATTCCGGCCGCGCCAAATCTTTCCACCACGTTAGATTCTACGCCCCAAAGCATAGGGCTGATGAAGCCTTCCGGGGGCGGGGGTGTGTAAGCCGAGCTCGTCTTAAGTATTTGAGCAACCAGGGTAGGGTCGCCGGGAATCCAGTTGCCCATTACCATGCGGCCTCCGGGTTTGGTTACCCGTACCATTTCGCTCGCCACATCAAATGGCCTTGGCGCAAACATGGCCCCGAAAATGGAAACCACCATGTCAAACTCGTTATCGTTTACACCACTTAAACTGCAGGCATCTCCTTCAAAGATCCTGCAGTTGCTTAGGCCCTCATTCTTCGCCCGGATATTTCCGGCCTCCACAAGGTTTCTGGCAATGTCAATCCCCGTAACGTCGGCACCTAAGCGCGCTTCGGGTATGGCCGTGGTGCCGTCGCCACAGCCCAGATCGAGCACCTTCATACCTTTTGATATTCCCAGTTTTGCTACAAGATCTGACCCGCTCTTTCGCATGGTTTCTGCGAGGCGTGTAAAATCTCCTTTTTCCCAGAGAGCTTTATTCGGATTCATTCTGTTTGTTTTAAGGGATGACAATTTAAAATATATATTTAAAAAAATAAATATGTCCCGTGAAAAATTTCTCCCTCAACTAAAAATTTGTTTGCATCAATGATAAAATATTTTTTACTTTGTACTTCAAAGTACTTTTAGCTTATAAAAATCAGTTTATGATAACGGAAAGAAACAGGATCTATTACATCATTTTCGGCGCGGTTTCATTGCTGCTCGTTCCCTTAATCGCAATGCAGTTTACTTCTGAGGTTCGCTGGACTTTCTTTGATTTTGTGGTGGCCGGAGTATTACTAACAGGAACAGGACTGGTTTGCGAACTCGTTTTACGGGTATTCCGGAAAAAGCCGTACCGCATCGCCGGAATTTTACTCGTTCTCTTTATCTGTTTTCTTATTTGGGCTGAGCTTGCCGTAGGAATATTCGGCACGCCCTTCGCCGGAAGTTGATCAGCCAGGTTCAATCATGAAAAACTATGGGCGTTCCCGCCTTTGGCGGGCGGGCTTTTCGCTGTATCTCGGGCGATGCCCGAGGATGCCGCT
>JAFAGR010000025.1 GCA_023422565.1 Bacteroidota bacterium
GAGACGGCCTGCCCAATTTCTTCGGAACATCTGCAGCAGCTCCGCACGTAGCGGGAGCTGTAGCCTTATTGCTCGAAGCCCGTAAGAAATTTTACCGCGAAAATATTCCGCCGGTGGCAATGAAGTCTTTGTTGCAACAAACCGCCATTGACATGTATAGCCCGGGTTTTGATTTCACATCGGGCTACGGTTTTGTTCAGGCTGATTCAGCAATGCGTTCCTTTGCCAGTGCCACGCCGCAACTAATAAGAATTGAATTGGAAGATCCGAACCTGGTGCCCGGTGCCCAGCCAATGGATATTAGGGTAATTGGAAACTATCTTTCTCCGGATACTAAAATCATTTTCGGCAACGATACACTTCCTGCCACGGTAATTTCAAACACTGAAGCAGAAGCAACCATTCCTGCATTCTTCAGTGAAAAATTTATTTACGCTTACACGCAACCAATAAGCACTTCAGGGCTTGATGGCGGATTGAGCAACAGCATCAGCATCACCGGAATTCCTAAATCTGACATATCCGTAATCGCCAATAATAAAACAAAAAAATATGGCGAAGAACTTCCCGACTTTACGGTTACCATATTGGTGAATGGTGATTCGCTTCAAAACACTAATCTTACGCCAGCTGATCTGGGCCTTGATAACATTCAATATGAAACCCAGGCGGGCAGCCTGAGCGATGCGGGAATTTACTTCATACGGCCCTCCAGAACTTTCGATCCGGAGAATCCGGCTGACAGTGCCCTCCTTGAGCAATACAATTACGGATTTTCAGATGGTGCACTTACCATTCAGAAACTTCCGCTAACCGTAACCGTTAGAGACACTACGCTCGTTTACGGGCAACAGATCGCAGGTTTCAATTTTACCTATAGTGTAAATGGAAATTATAATATCGCCAACGTTTCCTCGCTGATCAACGGTTTGAAACTACAGCATGAAGGGCAGGTGCAGTCAGACGTTATCGGCCTTGTAAATAAACAGGCCGTAACTATTGTTAACGGTGAAGCAATACCGGTGGCTAACCGGCAGGCTGTTACCATTGTAAATGGAGAAGTGATGGCAATAGTGAATGGGCAACAAGTTAGGGTTGTGAATCCACAGTCGATCACTATTGTGGAGGGGCAGGCGATCCCGATAGTGAACGAGCTGACTCAGGAACAAATTGAAAACCTGAACTTCCTGGCCACAACCCCAACACTGGCCGGGGCGCGAACGATAAATACCACATACTGGCAAAATGGTGTTGCGCTCCCGCAAACCACTAAGGTGATCGATCTTACACAGGAATCGGTGATCGACTACAATACAAACACGGCTCAAACTTCGCTTACGAGCGGAACATCCTTTGTAAATGAAAGAGGCCTTGTTGATGTGGAATCAATCACCAACAGGCAGGCCGTTACCATAGTAAATGGCGAGGCGATAAACATAGCCAACAGGCAGGCGATAACGATAGTGAATGGTGAGCCGGTAGTTATAGTTAACAAACAGGCAGTTACTATTGTTAACGGCCAGGCCATTCCGATTGTAAACGGAGATAATCGTTCTGCAACGATCATTGATGAACTTGATCTCGGAAATGGTGTGAGTACTTTGAAATCAGTAAATGTGGTGACCGGTATCACTCCGGGAACGCACTCGATCCTCCCGGCCTCTCTGCAAAGTGATAATCTCGAAGTGACTTACCAGAATGGTACCATCAACATTCTGCCTGCACCCGCATCCGTTATTGCGGCAGACAAAGTAATTTTTCAAGGTTCACCGCTCCCTGCGTTCACGTCAACCATTTCCGGTTTTATGCCGGGTGATGTGCCACAGGTCAGCTATAGCTTAAGTCCGCAGTGCGCGGGCGCACCAGGGGTTTATACGATCACGCCTGTACTCGCGCCAAAGGAATCATTGGCGAATTACAATATCACTATCACCACGGGAAAATTATACATCAATCCCAAAGGCTACGGGGCGAAAAAACTCAGGCCTTACCTGGAATGTGTGAAGGTGGTTTCCAACCCCGCAAACCCCTCACTGCGATATATTGCTAAATTCTACTGCATTAACGACAATGCAACGCCTTTGTATATAGCTATAGGTGCGGACAATAAACTTTCTTCCACAGGCGCCTTTGACGGCTCTGCACAGCCTTTTATTTTCAACCCCGGCATAACAAGATTTGAAGTTCCTTTTAGCGGAACAACGCTTAAATGGGAACTAAAAACCTATAATTCAACTCAAAAAACGGCAACATCAACAAGCGCCAGCTCTACTTCAAGCCGATGTGCGAGTGGCAAATTGGATATTACTTCATTACCACCCGCAGATGAATTTGCAGGAGAAGAGTGGACTGCCTTCCCTAATCCTGCAAGCAGCACGATCAGCATTTTGACTGGCGATGATTCTCCGGAAGATTTTATCATATACAATCTTTCCGGCAAACAATTCCGTGCACCGCTTATTGAATCAGGTAACGGAAGGGTGGTGATCGATGTTTCTAAACTTGCACGTGGAATGTACTATGTAAGGTTTAACAAGGGCGGGCGACCGGTAAAATTCATCAGGCAATAATTAATTATGAAACAGGTTCTGCTTACCATTTTTGTTCTTGTTTTTTTTGGACAGGCTTACTCGCAGCAAAAGCCTGACAGCCTTACGGTGGTGAAGTTGCTTGATGAAAGTAAGGGCTATTTCACCAGCGATGCCACCAAAGCCTTGAACCTGGCCACCCAGGCGTTGAACCAGGCAAAGCAACTCGGTTTAAAGAAGGAGGAAGGATATGCCTATAAAAACATCGGCATTACTTATTACTTCCAGGGGAAATACATCGAAGCGCTTGAAAACTATAATAACTCCCTGGCGATCTTCAAGAGCATTAAAGATTATGTAGGCATCGCCAACCTTCAGAATAACATCGGCGCGGTGTATTATGACAGGGCTGATTATGCCCGGGCCCTTGAATTTTACCTGCAGTCTTTAAAGAATTCCGAAACGGCGGGCGACAAGTTAAGGATCCTTTCCGCACTTAATAATATAGGCGGTGTGTACTCAATAAACCCGGCCACAAAAAAGAAAGCTCTTGAATACTACCTGCGTGCGCTTGACCTGTGCAAAGAGCTGGGATCTACAAACGAAATGGGCGCGATCAGCACGAACATTGGCGAGATCTACTTCGCGGAAAATGATGACACGAGAGCGCTGTATTATTTTAATCAATCGCTGAAAGCTTACGGGGAAACAGAAGGCAGCCTGAACGCTTACAATGCATTAGGACGATTGTATGCCCGTGAAGGAAAATTTGAACAGGCCGCATCCTTTCACAATAAAGCCCTCAACCTGGCCATGAAGCTGGAGAATGATCTCTCTATACTTCAATCTTTAATGGGGCTGGCAAATGTGCATGTAAAGCAGGGCGACTTCAAAAAAGCGATCGAGTACTTTAAGCAGGCGGAAATTCCTGCGTCGCGGGCTGAAGAGAATGATGACACAAAAGACCTTTACAGGGAAATGTCTATTGCCTATATGAAAACCGGCGATTATAAGAACGCTTATCATTACCAGGCATTATTCTCTGACCTGAAAGACACGATCTACAACCTCGCTACCGACAAGAAACTTGGCAGCCTTCAATTTGATTTCGATCTGCATAAAAAAGAGGGCGAGATAAAGCTGCTTACAAAAGACAAGGAATTGGCTGAACTAAGTTTGGTTAGGCAAAAATTAACACGCAATGCTTTTGGAATAGGCATGTTGCTGGTATTTATGATAGCTCTCCTTATTTACCGGAACTATAAATCAAAAGTAAAAACGAATAAGATCCTTGATCAGCAGAATAAGCAAATTGAAATGCTCTTGCTGAACATCCTGCCTGCCGAAGTGGCTCATGAATTGCAGGAATCAGGGGAGGCCACGCCGCGCGATTATGAATCGGTTTCGGTGTTGTTTACCGACTTTAAAGGCTTCACCACATTAACTGAAAAAATGGATCCCGGTGAATTGGTTAAAGAACTTAGCGATTGCTTTATAGCTTTCGATAACATTATTGGTAAATACAATCTTGAAAAAATAAAAACGATAGGGGATTCTTATATGTGTGCAGGGGGCCTGCCCAAGCCTGATAAAAATCATGCAATGAACATCGTTAGAGCAAGCCTGGAAATTCAATCTTTTATGCAGGAACACAACCGCAGAAAGGAAGAACGGGGCCTGCCCCCGTGGCACTTACGGATAGGCATACACGCAGGGCCCGTAGTGGCCGGCGTTGTTGGAAAGCGAAAGTATGCATATGACATTTGGGGAAGCACCGTAAACATTGCCAGCAGAATGGAAAGCAACGGAGAACCCGGCCGCGTGAATATCTCATCATCGGTTTACGAACTTGTAAAGAATGATTTCCCGTGCAGCTACCGTGGAAAGATCCATGCGAAAAATGTGGGAGATATTGATATGTATTTTGTTGAGGAAGCCCCCGGCATCAGGCTAAATCACCATTCTGTAGCAGACAGGTTAGCGCATGGCAATCGTTAGCAAATGACGGAAAGAAGCGGCTCGTATTGCCGGCAGTTAGCGTAAAATCTTAAAAAGTAAAATATGAAAACGATCTTACTTTGCACACTGATGCTGGTGTGCACCATCATTTCCTGCCGAGATAATACTTCCAATACAGCTACAGTTTCCGAAAATGATACCACCGGCATTGCATATGCGGAGGTAGGCAGGGAACCCGAAAAGCAAACAGAAAAATGGCGCGATCCTTACTTTCCAAGATTCAGTATTTCTTCGGAAGATTATGAAAGATTAAAAAAGAACTACGAGCTCGGCTGTACGTTAGAAGAAGGCCATTGCGAACTTCAAACTGCGTCTTATTTGTTCGATCAACTGGCTTCAATTGAGAGTGTGCACAGGAGTTTGCTGGAAGATGCTAAGGGGAGATACGGCATGGACGGGAACGATGCAAAGCGTTATGCCACTTTAAGAGGCATTTGCAACGATGCAGATGAAGGAAAAGTTTCAGGCTATGCAACCATCCTGTTTTCAATAAAATCACAGAATCCGCGAACTTTAAATAGTGTTTTTTACTATGACCTGGCATCAATATGCCCGCCCCCGCATCTAACCTGCATACCGTCTGTACCCGGGCCTACATCCGGCGGCAATGATACGATTCAACATTAACCGGCAGGCCGCGCCTTAACAGAATTTTCGGTAACCAGGTCGGCAGACGATTCGTTGTTTAAAGCAGCAGGTATTACCACCTTCCGCCTGGCGAAGAAGTTTCGCTTGGCCTCCAAAAGTTTTCTGCTTTGCAGAAAGGCAATAAGCCTGGTTTCCAGGAAATGCTGAATCGGAACAAGCATGGCAATCAATACTATTTTTATGCTCCAAACCTTTAATGGTTCATGATGGGTGAAGGAGCTCAGGGGCTTTTCAATCAGCACAATTATAAATTCAAATAAGGAAATAAAGGCGAAATAACCGACGAGCCTTATCATCGTTTTTGAAACGTTGAACATTCCGAGCAGCAGCATGAAGGCAAAAAGCACAGTAAGAAATATGGTGATGCCCATCAACTGCAGATTATGTTTTCTATTGGTTCTGATCTTCAGGTCTTCTTTATCAGCAGCCATTCTTGAATTCTCCCGTTCAATTTCCAAAACTGCCAGTTTATCTTTTTCCAGCAGTTCATCTAAATGGACGGAGAAAGAATCAGCCCGTATTTTATATTCGTATGCATACGCAAAATTGTTTTGCCTTGCATACAAGTTTGCGAGGGAATCGGCTATCAGCGCGAGCGAGCGGGTATTGTTCATTCTTTTGGCGATCTCCATCGCTTTAAGATTTGCCTCAATGCTGTTCGCAACTTCGCCACTCTTGCTGTAAGCCTGTGCTAATGAAAGATAAACTCCCAGCCGAAATTCATCATCGTAGTTCCGGTCAAATTCATTTAATGCAAGCGTAAAATAGTATCTGGCTGAATCGGGCCGGTTGCAGTACAGGTATATGTTGCCAATTTGTACATAGTATGTTGCCGTACCCAGGTTCATGTAGGTTTGCACCATATCCGGGTTAGCGTTGAAGTATGCAAATGTTTGCGAACAATCCCCGCCCTTCACCATGTGCCAGGAAAACAGCAATCTTTTCCCCGCGAGAAGTGACCGTTCCGAACCACAGTCCTGCGCAGTTCGGATCGCACTTTCAATAAAAGATTTGTTGCCCGTTAACCGGGCCAGGTTATAATAATCCTGGTAAAGTTCCTCGCTGGCACCACCTGCCTTGTTCAACTCCAAACTTTTTAAAAGTTGCTGTCTGGCTTCCTCCGTTTTTCCTAATGAACTGTACAGCTCGCTGAGCCGGTGGTATACCTTTGACAGAAGCGGCTTGTTTTTTAATTCGTAGGCTATTTCAAAAGCATTGTTGTAGTTATTATTAGCAGATACCGGATCAGGACGCGACGCATAATTATCTCCGGTTTCAATATATAGTGCACATTTCAATGAATCAGGCTCGCGTTCACCCATTGCCGTAAAGGCCTTATTCGAAAATTCAAGCGCCTGGGCGAAGCGTCCGCGAAACCGGTTAAGCCTGGATAGTTGAATGTAGGAGATCAGAACGAAATCATTCTTACCGGTTTCCAAAGCGTATGCAAGCCCCTTCTTAATAAACTCCTCCGTTCTTTCAAATCGTTGAATACTGTTGTAGGAGGAAAGGTTGGTGACATTATTATTGAAAAGGATCTGCAAAATGAGTTCCTTATCATTGGCAATTTCCGCTTCAGAAAGCGTGCTATTCAATAAACTGTCTGCTTTCTCCTCGCGCTTGTAAATGGAATAATATTCTGCAAGATCAAGCAGGGCCCTGGTTTTCTGCTCAGGTGATGTTGAAAGCCTTACCCGGTTTTCCAGCGTAATTAACCTGTCTGCGTTTTGTGCGCACACTTTCAAATTGAAACACACCAGAATTAATGTTAGGGTACGGATCAAGCGTGATGGGTTTTTTGGCAAGTATTAAATATACAAAATATTTAATGTATCTCCCTGGAAATTACTCTCTTAAATTTTATCAAGAGCTCTTCTGAAAAGGATTTTCAACAAACCGAGAATTGCAGCCCATGCATTAAGATAGGCGAGAAAGAAAAGTGATGCGCCTACCACATTCAGAACGGGAAAAAGAAAACCAATATAATCTAAAATGGTTTCGTTAATAATTTCCTTCCTGTGAATGAGAATATACTTTGAAAGCGAAGCCATAATAAAACAAAGTGCGGAAAGAAAAAGGTTCTCGCCATGCCGGTTAATACGGATGAGATCGCGGTGGTCGCCGATCTCTTTTAAACTTCTGCACCACGCAAATGCCACAGAGGAACATCCCGCAAATATTGCAAACCCTGCATTGGTTATTGAAGTAGTATCGTAAGACGACTTCCCAAAGGTGAAAAGAATGAAGATCCCTCCGGCGAGAAAAATAAAAAGCAGTAGAATGCCGAAGAATATTTTGATAGCCAATTGCATCAATAGGAAAATAGGGCGGAAATTACGAATAATGATCTACGAGTACCTATTTTCCAGGAAACGATTTTTTATGCGAAGTGAAGTGAAGAATTGGTACCGGAGTCAACAACCGAAATATCTGCAGAGAACTATTGGGCCTATCGCGCAGTGGCCGGCCAAAGAATACCCGAAAAATTATATGTCCCTCTGGCTTGATAGTTGCCTTAAAGCATGAAAACACCGGTTATGCTTAATATAAAAAATCCACTTGTTCCGGTGAGTATCGTCACCATTTACCTTATCGTTTATAACGTTGTTTTACGATCCACAAATTGGGGGGATATAATTCTGCTCATGTATTTTCTTTCACCTTTTATGGTTTTGTGGATGGTGGTCAGAGTACTTAAAGGCAACGGGCCCTCGAAAGAAGAGCCATTTCCCTATGATTGAGGTGATGGCTTTGCTTATTACTTCCTTCGCAATTCGATAATCCAAAGTAACTTTGGGCTTTATTCAACACATAAAAATTTTCCGTATGGATATTATCATTCAGTCTTTAGGATTCAGTGCAGGAGAAACACTTGAAAATTTTACACGTGAAAAATTACAGACGCTGAAAAGCGACGACATCATCAGGGCAAACGTTACTTTTTTTCTTGGCCCTGATTCAACTCCCGAAAACAACTACTGCGAAATAAGGCTTGAGGTTCCCGGAAACGATATGTTTGTGAAAAGAACGGGGAGATATTTTGAAACCGCCGTATCAGAATGCGTCGAGGTACTTCAGAGTAACCTTATGAAGGAAAAGCAAAAGAGTATCGACAGAAGGCAGGCGGATGCTCAGTCGATTCAGGATGCGCTTAATAAAGCTTCGGGTGAATAGTGAAGCAGAAAGGCGCAGCGACCGGTTCAACATCGTGAATTATATTCTCGAAGAATGTGTTTTAGCCTACCCGGTTTCATCATTTATTATCAGCCTCTACAAGCAATATCAGCAACGTGGCTCTCTTAGCAAGAAACAGCTACAGGGCCTTTACGGCAAGGCTTCAGCCATTCCGGAGATCAATCCGGCAAAACTGGCTACACTTGAAGCCTTGATAAAGAGAATGCCAACGCGCTATAAATCAGATTTACCGCAACAGGAGGAACCTGTGTCCGGCAAAGAAGACCTGAAAATGGTGGAGCAAATACTGCAAGCCTTTCCGGCGCACAAAGGGGCTTTAGCTTTGCAGACAAAACTTCTAAGCGGGATACAACTTTCTCCGCGTGAACTTTCAGATTTAAAAAGATTTTCTTCTTTAATTACCTGAGTAGGGCTTGCACATAACCTCTGAACTGGATACGGTCTCGCCGAAGGCTGCTCACATGAACCGTGGCGCTCCTGTTATCATAAATGGTCAGAATAATTTCTTCTGCAGAAGATTCATTCCTGATCACATAGGAAACCACCCAGTTTCCGGCTTCATTTTTTGCAACTGACCTTGTAAACTCGCGGGTGGAAAAATCAATTCCTCCGGGTTCATTTTGCATAACCGTTTGAGCACGTCCAAAATAGGGAAGTGCAACTTCAAGCGTGTCATTTCTTTGCGATAGTGTGCCGGGCGGATTTATGGTTCGCGGCCGCATGGCGGAAGGATAGGCCATGTCAGCATGAAAAGTAAAGCGCCCGCTTTTAATTGCCTCACCAATTTCAATTGGCTGTTGTTGCAACTGTTTGTTGCCGCTGCATGCCGCGAGCGAAATAAGCAGCGTTGCGAAATAAAATATCTTCATTGTTAAAAAATTTCAAAATCGATGCCGAACCGTATCAGCAAAGCTTCTCGATATTAATTTAACTTTACAAAAAAAAACATGAGCAAAAGCAAGGGAGAGATCCACACAAGAAAGGGCGTTATTAGTTTTGAACTTTATGACGACGATGCACCGGGCACTGTGGAAAATTTTAAAAAACTTATCGCTTCGGGCTATTATAACGGACTTACATTTCATCGCGTAATTCCTGATTTTGTGATTCAGGGCGGATGCCCCGACGGAACCGGAGCGGGTGGGCCGGGTTACTCTATTAAATGCGAAACGAAAGGAAACAACCAATATCACGATCGAGGCGTTTTTTCAATGGCCCATCGCGGTAAAGATACCGGAGGGTCTCAGTTTTTCATTTGCCACAGCCGAAAGAATACCGCTCACCTGGATGGAGTGCACACCTGTTTCGGAAAAGTTACCGGGGGAATTGAAGTGGTAGACGACATACGGGCCGGCGACGTTATGGAAAAAGTGGTACTGCTGCAGAATGATTGATTCTGCAGTAATAACGGTAACGGATGTACGAATTTAGGTTTACCTTGGCCTGTTACGGTCAAACCCTCTCGAAGGCGCGGATCTTTGGGGCTGCCTTTCTTCCGCCTCTTTAACTACAAGGGGTTTCTTTCCGAGGTTCATGTCATTCAGGCTTTCAATGGCATCAAGAGCCTCTTCGCGATTAGGCATATCTACAAAAGCAAATCCTTTGCTCTTGCCTGTTTCTTTGTCAATTGCAACTTTTGCCGAAACAGTGGTTCCAAACTTTTCAAAAATTTCCATGAGTTCAGCATCATCCAGGTCGTAGGGAAGGCCAGCAACAAAAATTTTCATTCACTTGTGGTTTGCTGTAAAAATACAGGGATTAATCAGATAGCAAAATAAAGCAGCAACTTTTTTGCTTTTAGTGCATTTTTTGGCGTGATATGTTAATTATTTTTAATTCCCTTGATAATGTTTTTTATGCGGTAAATGTTTTCATGCTAAAAATAAAAGGGATCGAAGTTTCTCATTACGCGATTACTCATTACATGGATTCATCATTTTGGAATTAACTTGCCGCAATGGATGCCGTTCAGCAATACAGAAATTTCTTAAATGGCAGGTTTCTAAGTGAAGGCATCCGGACAACCGTGGGCATTGTATTGCCTTCAGTGATCATGAATTCGCTTGGCAACCTGCCCGTGGGCATCACCATGTCGATCGCCGCACTGGCAGTAAGCATAACTGATGTACCGGGCCCGGTGAAACACCGCGTAAACGGTATGGCCTTGTGCGTGCTGGCCATTGCTTTAGTGTCATCTTTAACTACCCTTGCTCTTCCATATACCTTTCTTTTGGGTTTACTGATTCTGGTTGCCGGCTTCGCTTTTTCAATGCTAACGGTGTACGGTATGCGAAGTTCCGCACTTGGTGTGGCGGCCCTGTATATTATGGTTATAAACCTGGACAGTAACCTTTCCACCGAAAACAAATGGATGAACCTGGTGTGGCAGCTTTCAGGTGCCCTTTGGTACTTTCTTTACAGTTTACTGTTAAGCAGAATAAAGCCCTACAAGATCATCAAACAGGTTTTGGGCGATTTTATCATTTCTATTTCAGACTATCTTCAAACAAGAGGGGACTTCTATCAACCAGCCCCGCAATACGATAAAATATATCAGCAACTTCTTCAGCAGCAGGTTGAAATTGAAAAACAACAGGCGCTTGCCGCAGAGCTGATCTTTAAAACCCGCGGCGTGGTGAAAGAGACTACCCGAACCGCAAGGGTATTGGTTAAAACCTTTCTTGACAGTTCCGATATTTTGGAAAGCATCATGACCACCTACCAGGCATATGAAACTCTTCACAAACATTTTGACGATCTTGGAATTCTGCAGGAGATAAGGGATGTGATATCAACGCTTGCCGATGAACTTAAAGTTGCGGGAATCGCCCTCAAGGCAGAACAGAAGAGCCGCACATCAGAAGCGCTGAAAATACAGATCGCTAACTTGCGCGGAAATTTTGAGAAACTTCGCCAAACGGAGATGGATGGAACGCGCGTGGAAAGTTTTATTGCACTGGGCAGGATCGTAAACAACATTGAAGACCTTGCTGTAAAAATTGAAACATTGCACAGGCAAACCGGGTATGAAAAAAAATCAGCGAGCCGGAGGCTTTCGGATGAATTACCGGGAAGCTACATTACCTCCGAAGACATCAGGCCGTCGATCTTTATTGACAATCTCAATCTTAAATCACACACCTTCCGGCATGCAATTCGCGTAGCCGTTTCGCTGCTTGCGGGCTTTATAATTGCCCAGGCCTTCAATCTATCGCACGGAAACTGGATCCTGCTTACTATTGTTGTGATCCTTAAACCTTCGTTTGCCATGACGCGCCAAAGAAACAAAGATCGTTTATTCGGCACCGTTATAGGAATCATTATAGGTGTCCTGCTTTTGTATTTCATTAAGAACGAATCAGTGCTGCTCACAATAATGATCGCGCTTATGCTCGGCAGTTTTACGTGGATAAGAACGAACTATTTTCTTGCAGTGATTCTGCTTACGCCCGAGTTGATCATACTCTACCACCTGTTAATACCGGGAGACATAACCGATGTGCTTGTTCACCGGCTATTTGATACAGCAATCGGTTCGGGAATAGCATTCCTGAGTAATTTTCTCGTTGTGCCTGTTTGGGAATACACGGGTATCCGCAATCATATGCTGGGTATGATCCATAACAACCTTGATTATTACAGAACGGTTGCCACGTCTTTCACCACTCCGGAAACTAATTTGCCAGACATCCGGAAGAAAAGAAAAGAGGTATTGCTTTCACTTTCCAACCTGTCAGACGCTTTTCACCGGATGCTCTCAGAACCAAAACGTTTTCAAAAAGACATGAATTATCTCCATAGATTTATCGTGCTGAACTATTCTCTCACCTCGCATCTTGCCACACTTTCGTATTATCTTCACGAAGGAAGGTCCTCGTTTCGTTCAACAGCGCTGCAACCAATTATAAATGATACGTTGATAAGGCTCGGAGCAGCAGAAAAATATTTAAACGGAGAAGAGGTTGACGAACTGCAAAAAATGAAGGTTGAGCCGGTTCTGGAGGAATACACGGAAGCTCTGATTGAAAAAAGAAAGATAGAAATAGCAAAGGGGCAGCTTGAAACGGAAACGAAACAGGAGTTGATCGCTGTAAAGTCAGTAATTGACCAATTGCAGTATATTCAGGACCTTTCCGGAACCCTGGCCAAACTTTGCCGCGAATACAAGTAAATGTGTACAGCACTTTCACATAAAACAAAGATCACTGAACTAATAGATTATTTTCCTTTTTTGCAGGCTGAGCTGCTTCAGGAATTTGATGAGGAAAGAGCTTCTTACCGCCTTGCATTTGAGCATTCGGAGCAGCCTGTGATAATAGCGGGCAGTTCGGGATACGAGGTGAGGTTATTTGAGTGGGGCGTGATTTCGAATTACATGAATACGCCGGAGTCAGTAAAAAAGAATCGCGCCTGGATGTGCAATGCGCGTGCGGAGAAACTGGCCGACCCCAAATCTTATTGGTACAAAATAAAAACACAACGCTGCCTTGTGCCCACCACCGGCATTTACGAACATAGGAGAGTAAAGGGTTTTAAAAATAAGATTCCTTATTACGTAAGTTTAAAAAACCGCGAAATGTTCTGCTTACCCGGTCTTTTCAATTACTCTTCAATCCCTGATAAAGACACAGGCGAGCTTCCAGGCACATTCAGCATAATTACGCGCGCGGCCAATCCATTGATGCAACTGATTCATAACGACGGCGAAAACAAATTCAGGATGCCTTTATTTCTGCCGAAAGAAATGGAAATGGAATGGATAGATCCCAACACGCCATGGGAACGTATTTTAGAAATACTTTCTTTTGAAATTGCCGATGAAGAGCTGGCAGCATGGCCGGTGTATACTTTAAATACTCCGAAACCGAGGCCGGACGGGCTTCTTAAGAATAAGCCTTTTCAATGGCAGGGACTTCCGCAGTTAGGGGAGGAAAGTACGGGCGGTTTGCAACAGGAATTATTTTAACCTGAATTCCGTTTAAGAGTCAGATAGTCCAGGTAGTAAATGATCTTGAATGATAATACATTCTGATGTGGCTTTTTGATCACACTGCCCACATTCGAAAAATACTTAGACCCTGCCGCCTGGTCAAAAGTTTCGGCTGCATTCTTCCACGAAATGTTTACAAAACTCCCCTGCGCAAACTCCCAGGTATAAATCATATCAATATTAAAGAAGTTAACGTTGTTGTTCACATTTACGTATTCCGCCGCAGTGAAAGGTTTAAGATCTCCATCCGCTTGCAGGGCGAACAAATCACTGTACTGCACATTACTCCAATAATGCCTTGCCCTGAAAGTTAAACCCATTTTGATATTAAAGTTGTACTTCACGTTAAACGTATTCTCAACCGTCTTCCGGTTTCTTAAACCAAATATCACGCTGTCTGAACTTCCCTGCAGCGTATAGGCGTAACCGGTATTGTTATCGTGACCGGCAAAATAAGTGTCCAGGCTTAGGGTAAGTTTGTCGTTAAAACGATACCTGTTATAAATGTAAGAGTCATAAAAGAGGCTGTTATACTTTTCAGATACGCGGATTCCTCCACTCCAGTTTATACTGTACTTTGATGCAGAATTAGAATTGTAGAATGCGCCGATTTTCCATGAAGAGGGTACGCGGAAAAACCAACCTTCTTTTCGCGGTTCATAAAAATCTTGTTGCTCCGGCATAAAATTAAAATCTGCACCAAAGGTCCACAACCTTTTATGTTGCCCGTTTATATACGCACTTACACTTTTGCTTTGATAACGTCTCGGCAAAAACTGTTGAATGTAACTGGTATTTAAAGACAGCGTAAGCCTGTTATAGAAACTCTTCGGCTTATTCCATTTATACCAAACGTTGGCGCTGTAACGAACGAAATTGTTGTTATTAAAATAGCCCATATCATTCTGCTCGTACTTTTCGTCCGCAAAGTGACGGTTGATCTCAAAGTTTAACGGGCCGCGAAATTTTCCGAAATTCAGTTCAACAAGGTTGCCGTTTATGTTTTCAGGCAGGGACGCTCCCGATAAATAACTGTGCGCATACTTTCCCCAAAAATTCCAATTGACATTTTTATCATACAAATCCCACATCGCTGCGGTAATGTTTGCATCGTATGTAGAACCATCCCTTATCACATTTGTATTCAACAAAGAAACACTTGAATTGTTCTTCATTGTTTGATCAAGAGTGATAATGTTATAGTTAGTGAGTGGACTGGTTTCCACCTTAAAATTCCTGCCGTCGCGGGTTGAAAGTTCGGCATGTTGCGGCCGCGTGACCGCATTGAATATACCTATACCGAGTCCCTTGCTTGTACGGCCACTGAACTTTGTGGCATTGATCAGTTTTGTTTCAAGAGGGTTCTCATGAAGGATGGCACCGGTATCCAGGGAAGCGTATGGCTTGCTGAAGTTTACGGGGAGCCCGCCGATCCTGCGGCTGTAGAAAAAGTTGCCTTTGTTGAAAAGCTCCGTGCCTTCGGTAAAAAAAGCCCGGTATTCATTGTATTTAACTTCAAAGGGAGAGAGGTTTAAAACCTGGTTATCGCTTTGTACCTGGCCGAAATCGGGGATAAGGGTCATGTCTAGCGTAAAGCCTTTACTTACGCCATATTTTACATCCATTCCTCCATTAACCGAAGTGGATGTTGTAGAGCCACCATCTGCACCAGGGGTGTTGCTGATATAAGAGGAGAGATAGGGTGAAAATGAAAGCCGCAGAGGAGCTTTAATATTTTTGATGCCTGTCCACACGCCGGTCTGGCTCATTATACCAAATTTGTTCGGGTCAATAGGATTCCAGGAAACCTGCCTTCCGGATTTCGTTCGCCTCCGGATAAAATTAATGCCCCAGTTTTGAACGGGCTGTTGGCTAAACCGGAGTGCACTGTATGGTATCACCATTTCAAATGTCCATCCTTCCCTTGTTACTTTTGTAGCGGTTTTATAAACCGCACTCCAACTCCCGTCTTCATTGCCCAGCGAATATTTACAATCGTATTGTTCGCCGAGCGCGGTCACATAAAAACCCGTGCCGTTGATCTGGTCCCGGTAAGTATCTATCATCACTCCTGCAAAATCATTGATGCCAACCCTGTCGCGACCCACGAGTTCAGACGAAATTGAGTCGGGAATATCTCTGCAAATGCCGGCGAAATAAACAGCATTATCATCGTACATCAGCATAAATGTTGTTCGCGTATGCGCATCTTCCGCGCGGCCAAAGGTGGGGCGTTGTTCCACCATTTCCTCAATCTTTGCTGCCATTTGCCAGGCCTCCTCCGTAGGCTCTCCATCAACCTTAACCGGCAGTTCGGTTCGAATGGCAGGAATGCTCTTCACCGCTTCCCGCGGTTGACTGAGTGCGTACGTTACACTCAGACAAAAAACTATAAGAAACAGAAAAAATTTCATTCAGATCAGGACTTTCGCGCATGCAAACTAAGACCGCGGCGGTTTCAGAAAGCTGAAAATCCATGAAAGGCAAAAAGCGTATATGGGTGCCTGAAATTGAAGTTTGAAAAAAGGAACGGTTTATGTATAAGTCAATTGAAAACACTCTCAAATGAATACAAAGCAAATAATCGGAATGGCCTTAGCCGGCGGCGCGGCGGTGGTTGTCTACAAACTTTACAACATGCCGAAGGAAAGAAGGAGTGAAATGCTCGACAGTTTAAAAAAGGAAACCCTCGCCTTTTTGGAAAAAGCGGAATCAAGTGTTGACAAGGTTCAGCACTATATGGGCCAGATAAGGGAGAAGGGGCAGGATGAATGGGTGGACAAGGCCTTTATAATTAAGAATATGCTTTCAGATTTCTACAAAGGAAAGGGCGAAGAAAAACAAGCAGCCACAACCTGATTTCGAGCCTTCGCTTATCCAGATAAAGCGCGAAACCGATGGGATTTCGCGCTTTCATTTTATCCTGCATTGAAATTAATCCCCAGAAAGGCTCCTTACGGGGAGGATTGATCGTCAGAAACTGCCCCGAAGATCACGCTTACCACACGGGATCAGCCATAAAAAAAGTCTTCTACCAATCAGTGCATATAATATAAACCTGTCGAACCCTCATTCTTCCATTTAATTGCGCCTTATCTAACTAGTCGGAAGCTAAAAGCTCCGTCGCTTTTACGTTAACTGTTTCGTGAGAAATCCCTCGATCATACTGCACGGCACCATGAATGGCTTCGTGTGAATATTCATTTGAAGATTCTGGCCGCTAACACTGTAGGTTCCCGCAACGCGATTACCAAAGACACTAACATCAAACTCGCCCGAGTTTACATCACCCGTAAAATTCCCACCCTGGCTCTCTACAGCCTTTCTCGCCTTGCCTAAAATATCCCCGGCATTGCCGGAAAATGGAACCGTAAATTCACATGCTGACATAATTCTGTTTTTTTACAAAAATAAAATACCCATCCATTATTGTGGACGGGTATTTTTGATCGTTTAGGAATATTAATTTCTTGGACGCACCCTTCCGTCTTTCCTGTCTTGCGAGCGGCCAATCACATAACCGCCGCCGGCACCGAGCACACCACCGATAATCGCTCCTTTTGCATTCTTACCGATCACTGCTCCCGCCGCTGCACCGGCAACTCCGCCGATAACAGCGCCTTTAGCGGCCTTACTCCAGCCTTCCTTCTGCGTAGTTGTAGATGACCCTGTGCTGGTTGAAGAGGAACCGGTATTGTTATAAACTACCGGCGCAGGCTGACGTTGCGTATAACTTCTCCTCGGTGTTGTTCTTCTCACTGGCGCAACCGCCACCGGTGGAGCTACTACAGCAGTATCGGCTGAAACATTTGTTAATGCAGTTGTATCGGTTAAATACAGAATGTTACGGGCGGTATCATCCTTGCCGGTGTTGCAAGCTGCGAATACCGCAGTTATTGCGAAAAGTGTCAAAATCTTTTTCATAGTTGCTGTTTTAATGATTTAAATTTTGCATGGATCAATCTGAAACATGCGTTCGCCCCATCTATCGGAAAACTGTGCCAACATACCCGCCGGTTATAAAAATTTGGTTAAAACAACAGGGGTGAGGTTATAAGGGAAACTTTAATATTCCAACGCGGGACCCATCCTTAGCGCTTGATTCAAAAACTATTATGTAGGTCTCCGGATCTCCTGAAGACGAGGGAAGAGCAATGTTAAAATCAAAACTGCCCCATTCCGGCGCACCTGCAGAGGCTGTGTGAAAACCTTCATACAATTGCTTGCCCTTTTCATAAACGGCATAACTGAGGGTTGCTTCAAAAATGCGTGCAGTACCTGATACCTTCGCCGAATCGGGAGAAATTTTTCTTACCGTAACATTTCTGAAACGATCATTACTTAATGTGGTGAGCGCCAGATCGGCGGAATCCGCAGGAAATTCTTCCACGGCAGTGTTATCCGTTTTCACAAGCGTGTCCTGATTGATTGAAACAGAATCTGCAGTTTGCCTTTCGCCACCCGTGTTGCACCCCGCTATTACCAGCGCGAAGATCAATATTCTTTTCATGCCCGGTTGTTTTAACGGACTGTATCAAATATAGAGCCCGATAATGAGCATTATAGCACATAAAACAAAAAGCATAACAAGAAATGGCGTGATGAACTTTAACCATGTTTTCAGGCTGACGTTCACCAAGGCGAGAGAAGGTAGTATAAGGCCTGTAGGTGTTATGAAACCCATAATGCCCATGCCATACAGGTAAGCATTTACAATTTCACGCCCGGGCACATTAACAAGCGTGGCAAGCCCGCCTATGATGGGCATGGTGAGTACGGCCATGCCCGATGAGGATGAAATGAATAAAGTGAACACCATATACATTACCAGCATTAAAACAATAAACAAAACGGGCGGCATGGAATCGGCAAAACCCGCCGCATAAAAGAGGATGCTGTCTGCAATTTTGCCCTCGTTTAAAACTACAGTCACTCCCCGTGCAATCCCTACAATCAATGCCACGCCCAACATACTTTGCGCACCGGTAATGAATTGATCAACCCAAACCCGCTCTCTTAACCTTAGTATGAGGCCAAGCAGAATGGAAGCACCGATAAACAAAGTGGTCATTTCAAGCAGCCACCAATCCAAAGCGACAACTCCGCCAACCATCGCTAAAAATGTAAGAAGAAAAACTGCATTAAGAAGATTGGTTTTAGCCGAACTTTGCATGGGCCCTTTGTCAGCGGCGGTTTCCACAACCGGCGTAACGTTGCCGTCAATTCTATAAACCAGCGAAGCGGAGGGATCTTTCTTCACCTTGTTGGCATATCTTATAATGTACCAAATAAACAGTGCCGTCGTCAAAACAAAGGCTGTTAAGCGCATGTAAATTCCGTCCGTCCAGTTTACGCCCGCCGCATTTGAGGCAATGATAGTAGAAAAAGGATTCGTGAATGAAGACAAGGTGCCCAGCTGAGTTCCGCCGAAGATAACGGCAACGGGTACCAACAAATCATACCCGGCCTTTATGAACAATGGAGTGATCACCGCATAAAACACAAGACCTTCTTCCGCCATTCCAAATGAACCTCCTCCGAATGCAAAAAGAAAAGTCATGATAATTATCAGCCATGATTCCCGTCCTTTCATTCGCAACGAAAGCGCCGAGAGCCCCGTCACCATTGCGCCAGACTCGTTAAAGATATGCATGAAACCACCTATGACGAGAATGAAAAAAATGATGTCGATCGAATCGGTTATACCTTTTATCGGAGCTTGTAAAACTTCCAGCCATCCCTGGTTTTCAGATTTTAAAGATTCATATGTGCCCGGAACCGAAACCGGTTTTCTAATCGCTCCTGATGCAAAATTTTCAATTGGTATACGGATGTTCAAACTGTCCAGCGTAGTTTGAGCCAAAGGGAGTGAGATTTCTCCCTCCGCGTTCTTGTAAACGAAACTCTTTGCATCTTCCCGATATTCAAGCGTGTGATATTTGCCTGCCGGAATAAGCCAGGTTGCAATTGCAGCAATAATGATCACGAAAAAAAGAATGGTTATGGGAGTGGGCAGTTTTCTTTTCATCTGAACCGGAATGGTTTACATTTGGCTAAAGCTAAGGAAATAAGCGTCACCGCCAAAAGAATGAAAGCAGCCAGCATTAAGCAGATCAAAGATGAACTAAACCAACTTTCACAAAACGAGCTGGTGAATATTTGCCTTAGACTTTCGAAATTTAAAAAAGAGAACAAAGAGCTGATATCATACCTGCTGTTCGATGCTTCGAACGAATCGGGATATGTGGAAGAAGTGAAAAAAAGCCTTGCAGAAGAATTCGCCGGAGTAAACACTAAGTCGGTTTACATTACCAAAAAAAATCTCAGAAAAATAATAAGGATAGCCAACCGCTTTATTAAGTATTCTGACGACCCCGAAACCCCTGTGCAGATCCTGTTGTTTATTTGCGTGGAGATGAATAAACTCCCGGTGAATTTCAGTCGTTCCACTTCCTTATCAAACATCGTTTCCGCTACACGTAATAAGCTTTTGAAACAGATAGAGGCATTACACGAAGACCTCCAGTACGAATATAAAAGGGAGTTCAAAAAATTGAATGAGTAAACCAGGGAAGCGTCAGTCCTTCAACTTTCCCTTATACTTCTTTTTAAAATCTTCAAACTGCGGAATTGAAACCCTATTCACATAACCATTGGCGGGATTCTTTTTAATAAAATCCTGATGGTATTCCTCTGCGGTGTAAAAGGCAGTGAAGGGCTGTATTTCGGTTACAATATCATCTTTAAACCGCTTTTGAAAACGTTGCTTCAACTTCTCCAGGGTACGTTGTTCCTCGCCGGTCCGGTAGAAAGCGATAGACCTGTAAGATGCGCCCTTATCGTTGCCCTGGCGATTGAGCGTGGTTGGATCGTGTGACTCAAAAAAAACTACCGCTAACTCTTCAAAGGAAATTTCGGAAGGATTGTAAATTACCCGAACCGTCTCCGCATGGCCGGTGCTGCCCGAACAAACTTGTTCATAGGTGGGTGATGCCGTGGTACCGCCCGAATAGCCTGACACCGCATCGTGCACACCATGAAGGCTCTGAAATACTTCCTCAGTGTGCCAAAAGCAACCCTCAGCAAAATACGCCTGGCTCAGGCTATTGCTTTCAGTACTGTCGGCTTTAACGGGCAACTTATCTTGTTGCGATTGTGCGCAGGCCGAAAATACAAGCAGGAATATTCCGGTTAAGAATTTCATTTCGTAAAGTTACTTTATTGCATATGCAGTAGATTGCTGAACCACATCTTTTAACAAAATGCAACGACCCCATGACCAATTTAATTATGAACTAAAGGCTAACGGGGAGAGTAGCACTAAATACATAAATTCGCGCATGGCCACATCTATTAACGATTTTAAACACGTTTTTTTTATCGGTATCGCCGGAAGCGGAATGAGTGCCATCGCCCAATACCTCGCGGGCTCAGGCATTAGTGTAAGCGGCAGCGACAGGTTTTTCAGTGGCGGCGAACCGGGCGACATCCGTCAAAAGCTTGAAGCATCGGGCATTAAATGTTTCCCTCAAAACGGTTCGGGCATCACAGATGAAACAGACCTGGTGGTGGTTTCCACCGCAATAGAAGCAACGGTAGAAGAGGTGATCATAGCAAAAGATAAAAACATCCCGATACTGAAAAGAAGTGAGGTTCTGGCAATGATCTCGAATTCGAAAAAAACAATTGCCATCGGAGGCACTTCCGGCAAGAGCACGACAGCGGCGATGCTTTACAACATACTTCAGCAGGGATCCTCTCAACCGGGAATAATCACGGGCGCGGGACTGATAAGTATAATGGAGGAAGGTAAGATCGGGAATGCCCATACAGGTGATGAGAATGGATGGCTGATTATTGAGGCCGATGAAAGCGACGGATCCATCGTATTGTATGAGCCTGAGGCAGGCCTTCTGTTGAATATAGATAAAGACCATCAGGAAGTGGAGGAACTCATTTCACTCTTTACCACCTTCAAACATAATACGAAAGAACTTTTCGTTTGCAACCAGGGTAATGCATTTGCGAGGGCTTTGTCAGCCGGGGCGAATTTTGATTTTTCCACAGATCCGGAGTTTCCCGCCGCGTATATGACAAGTGATTTTTCTCAAAGCGGCCGAAACATTTTCTTTCGCGTTAATGATGTTCCTTTCAGGGTAAGTGCGATCGGAAAGCACAATATGGAAAATGCGCTTGCTGCAATTTGTTTGGCAAACCAACTTGGTATTACTCTGGAAGAGTGCGCAAAAGGCCTTGCCAACTACCGCGGCATTTACCGCCGCCATCAATTTCTCGGAAACAAAAACGGCGTAGAAGTAATTGACGACTTTGGCCACAATCCCGTGAAATGTGCAGCTTCTATAAGAGCCTGCCAACCGCTCGCGCCTAAAGTAATAGCCTGGTTTCAGCCTCACGGTTACGGACCCACGAAGTTTTTAAAAAATGATTTTATAAACGAGATCAGCAAAGCCTTACGCGATGAGGATGAGATCTGGATGAGCGAAATATACTATGCCGGAGGTACGGCGGAAAAAACGATCTCTGCACAGGAACTTATAGACGGAATTTTTTCAAAAGGCAAGCGCGCATTTTTTGTTGCCGAAAGAAATGAGCTTTTGAATCAAATGCGGGGCCATCTTAAAGATCCTTGCGTAGTATTGCTGATGGGAGCGAGAGACCCCGGCCTTGCAGATTTTGCGCAACAATTTTTTGAACAGTTATAAGCGATCACATTGGCGTTATTATTTACACACATCAAACAACTGGTGAATACAAGGGAAGGTAAATTGCCGTTGAAAGGCCCCGCCCTTGCAGAACTTCCCGTTATTGAGAATGCCTTTCTTTTGGTAGATGAGGGCCGTATCAAAATGTTCGGTCCGATGCACGACCTGGAACTTTATATGACTGATTTGCCCCCTGAAGTGATCGATCTCTCTGGAAAGTTTGTATTGCCTTCATATTGCGACAGCCACACTCACCTCGTTTTTG
This sequence comes from Bacteroidota bacterium, assembly GCA_023422565.1. Taxonomy (GTDB): domain Bacteria; phylum Bacteroidota; class Bacteroidia; order Chitinophagales; family Chitinophagaceae; genus Ferruginibacter. Next base: position 22,369 of record JAFAGR010000025.1, read on the forward strand.
CAGGCAGCAGGGAAACGGAGTTTGTAGATAAAATAAAAGGATTGAGTTATGCAGAGATCGCGGCAAAGGGGGGTGGAATATTAAACTCGGCTTCTAAACTGGCCGACATGCCGGAAGACGAACTTTTCGAAACGTCTTTAAAAAGGCTAAAGCTGGTTCAGTCTATGGGAACAGGAGCCATCGAAATAAAAAGCGGCTACGGGTTAACGTTAGAAAGCGAAATAAAAATGCTCCGCGTGATCAGAAGGCTGAAGGAACACACAGGGATGCTGATCAGGTCAACCTTTTTAGGAGCCCATTCCTTTCCGGTAGAATACCGTGACAAACAGGAAGATTATATAAAACTTCTTGTAGAGCGTATGCTTCCGCAAATTGCAGAGGAAGGGCTGGCCGACTATATTGATGTGTTTTGCGAAAAAGGATTTTTTTCTCCGGAACAAACAGGAAGAATATGCGATGCCGGTGCGAAATACGGGCTACAACCCAAACTCCATGTGAATCAACTGAACAGCATCGGAGGAATTGAAACGGGCATCCGTCACAGGGCCGTTTCGCTTGATCACCTGGAAACGCTTACTAAAGAAGAGATAGAAATGCTCGGCAACTGGAGTGGAGTTTCAACCCTGCTTCCCACGGCTGCCTTCTTTCTCAGGATGAATTACCAACCAGCACGTGAACTCATTGAGGCCGGGGCAAACGTTTCGCTTGCATCAGACTTTAACCCCGGATCATCTCCGGGCGGCAACATGAATTTTGTGATCGCGCTGGCCTGCATACAAATGAAAATGCTCCCCGAAGAAGCGATCAACGCGGCCACAATAAACGGGGCGGTGGCAATGGGGGTTGAAAATGAAGCAGGCTCAATAGCGCAGGGAAAGAGAGCTAATCTTATTATTACTCAAACCATGCCTTCGCTTGAATACCTTCCTTATAACTTCTCACATAATATGATCGACCGTGTTATGGTGGATGGTCAATGGACAGACAAATTAAACTAACAATAAATTTCTTAAACAGAATATGCAACAAATAATTGAATGTGTTCCGAATTTTTCTGAAGGGCGGGACCTGAACGTAATAAAAATGATCACCGCGGAAATTGAATCCGTGGAAGGCGTAAAGCTGTTGAACGTAGATGCGGGCAATGCAACTAACCGAACCGTGGTCACTTTTGTAGGAAGCCCGGGGGCCGTGGTGGAAGCGGCTTTCAGGGCCATCAAAAAAGCGGGCGAACTTATTGATATGAGCCGTCACACAGGTGAACACCCCAGGATGGGCGCTACCGATGTTTGCCCGCTGATTCCAATTGCAAACATCACAATGGATGAAACTGCAGCATACGCGCGAAAGCTGGCGGAACGTGTGGGAAATGAACTTTCCCTCCCTGTGTTTCTTTATGAGGATGCGCAGCCTGACAAGAGGAGGAGTAATCTTTCGGTTATACGTGCGGGTGAGTATGAGGGATTGGAAAAAAAGTTACAGAATCCAGATTGGAAGCCCGATTTTGGCCCGGCACTGTTTGATTCAAAACGTGGCGCAACGGTGATAGGTGCAAGGGATTTTCTTGTGGCCTACAATGTTAATTTAAACACCACCTCTGTACGGAGAGCAAATTCCATTGCATTTGACGTGAGGGAAGCCGGCAGGGTAAGGCGGGAAGGAAACCCCATCACAGGAAAAATTGTAAAAGATGAAAACGGAAACCCGCTTAGCATCCCCGGTACTTTGAAAAGCGTAAAAGCAATAGGGTGGTTTATTGAAGAATACGGAATTGCGCAGATTTCAATGAACCTTACCAACATCAGCATAACGCCTGTGCATATTGCCTTTGACGAAGTGTGCCGAAAAGCGGAAGACCGTGGGATACGCGTTACCGGTAGTGAGTTGGTTGGCCTCATTCCATTAAAAGCGCTGACCGATGCAGGAAAATACTTTTTGAAAAAGCAAAAGAGATCGACCGGTGTTTCGGAAAAAGAATTGATCCGGATCGCAGTGAAATCAATGGGACTGGATGAACTATCTCCATTTAAACCCGAAGAGCGCATCATTGAATACCTGCTTGCATCAAAAGAAGATTCAAAACTTGTGAGCATGTCGCTTGCCGATTTTGCTGATGAAACTGCAAGTGAAAGCCCCGCCCCGGGCGGTGGTTCTGTTTCCGCTTATGTTGGTGCATTGGGTATTTCGCTCGCCACCATGGTGGCCAACCTTTCTTCGCATAAAAAAGGATGGGATGAAAGATGGGAAGAATTTGGTGATGCAGCGGAGAAAGGAGAAGAGTTCAAACAAAAACTTACCGCGCTTGTTGACGAAGACACAAAAGCGTTTAATAAAATTATGCAGGCGATCTCGCTTCCTAAAAATTCCGATGCAGAAAAAGAATTGCGCAGGAAGGCAATGGACGATGCCACCCGGTATGCAATTGAAGTGCCTTTGAAAGTGATGAAAGAATGTTATTCATGCATGGGCCTGATCATGGATATGGTGGAAAAAGGAAATCCTAATTCGGTTTCAGATGCGGGGGTTGGCGCCCTTTGCGCACGCACCGCCGTATTGGGCGCGGGTTTGAATGTAAGGATAAACGCTGCAGGTTTTAGCGATGAAGTTTTTCTGAATTCAGTTTTGAAAGAAGCTGATCAGCTGGAAAAGTCAGCGATCGAAATGGAAAACGAAATAATGGAAAAAGTAAAAGAGAAGATAAACAGTCTCTAGTCGCCGGACAAGAGTCATTATTCAAAATTAAAACCCGAATCAGGCAAGGGCCAGTTTATCAAGTACCGAAGTAAAGGCACTGAAAATCTTTTTCAATTCATCTACCGAAGTGATGGCCCTGTCGATGATAAACTCCAGCGAATACGCAGGATTTCCATCTTCATGTGCAGCTATTTCCAGTGAGAATTCTTTGAGTTCGCGAAACACCTCCCGCACCGGTTGATCTTCAAAAACCCGGGTAAGTGCCTCTTTGTTGTTTGTTTTAACCACGAGAAGTTTGTCGAATTCCGTATAACCGAGTTCGACATCTTCCGCTCCAAAAAATTTCCCGATGCGGTCCATAACTTTTGAATCGTGCAAAGCAAACATGAATGCAGGTGTATCTTTCAATGGAGACCGGATGCTTGTAAACTGCACGGGCACCGGGGCACTAAGGCTTGTGAATTCATACCCGCTTTCAAACCCACCGCCGGGATCAATATCAATGGTGAGATTTATGTTTTTATCATTATGATAAAAAGTTTTGCTGTATTGGAAAGGGAGGGTTGCGCCCTTTAAGAATTCAGCTACTTCGGTCCACGTTTCTGATTCAGGTATTGTGTACTGCATTTACTTGATGGTTGTAATTATTACTGAGGCTTCTGTTTTGGCCCTAAGCGAATGTTTTACACCGCGATGAAATACCAGGATATTATTATCTGCCAGGTCAGTTTTTCGCCCCTCGTGTTCCACCTCAAGGGCTCCTTCCAAAACCTGAACCGTTACTAATGCGTCAACTACATTGTCAATTACTTCAGCGCCCTGGTGAAGGCAGGTGATCACAATAGTCACCTGATCGTCTTTATAAGTAGTGATACCATTCCTGTCATTTTTCTTCCAGGCATCCTCTTGTTTTAGCTGGCGATAATATTCTTCCAGGTCAATAAACACCACAGGCGCGTTCAGAATCCGGTCTCCTTCCGGGCGGGCGGGAGTTGCTTCATTGTATTTCTCCATCTGATTAACTGTTTAATCAATTGATTTTTATCAGAAACCATGCCTACATTCCACGATTTTGCCCGTGAACCGATGCTTATTGGTACCCGAATTCGGTATATTCAGTGCTAAATCTTACATTTGTCCTCCATTTTTTTTGGAACCACATTTATATGAAGAAAAATTTTCTATTCGCTCTTTTAGCCAGCATTACGCTGTTGACAAACTGTTCAAAAACCGATTCCATTCCGGAACCTTTTGTGCCCGTGGTTCCGCCGGTAATTCCTCCGGTAGTTCCACCTTCAAATCCTGAAGATCAAAGTCTTTATATGGGCAACCCCAGCGGCGCTACGGATAATGAGAATAATTATGATAACTACCTTATAGATGAAGGTTACTACGCGCTTTCCTATAGCCGTGACCGTGGCATTGCCAACTGGGTTAGCTGGCATGTACAATCCTCTGACTTCGGTCCCGTGCAAAGGCAGGACGATTTCCGTCCGAACGACCGTCTTCCACAAGGATGGTACCGTCCTGATCAGCTGAGCTACTCGGGGTACGGATTCGACCGCGGCCATATGACTCCATCATCTGACCGAACGGCAACCATCCCGGCGAATTCATCAACCTTCCTGATGACAAATATTTTCCCGCAGGCTCCATACAACAACCAGGTTACCTGGGCTAATTTGGAAACTTATTGCCGTGACCTCGTGGTGGGTGGAAATGAACTGTATATTACCGCCGGTGCTTTCGGTGAAGGCGGAACCGGTAACAGTGGTTACGCTACAACAATTGACAATGGAAGAATCACTGTTCCTGCAACGCTTTGGAAGGTAATTGTTGTACTTCCCAATGGAAGTAACGACCTCGCCAGGGTTACAGCAAGCACGCGCATCATCGCGGTTTCGATGCCTAATAATAATGCTACAAGCAACCTTTGGAAAACTTACCGTGTTTCGGTGAATGATATTGAAGCGGCTACAGGGTATGATTTGTTAAGTAACCTGCCACAAAGCATTGAAGATCTGCTTGAAGCACAGGTGGATAATCTTTAACTTGGCATTGATCTGTTTTTTCGTAACTTTAAAAATGCAATTCAAAAAAAATAATATGAAAAAAGTTTTTTTCAGTCTGATTGTAATTGGTTTGGGATTTTCGGCCAATGCGCAAAGCCAGGAATCGGCTTCACCTGCTTCAAGCACTCCGGGTGTGAAAAAGGAAACGACGGTTTCTACGGGCAATGACGCAAGCGAGGCCGCAGCAGAGGCCAGAATCACGGAAATGCGTACCGCAGTAAAAAACCTTGAAATGCGTAAGCAGGCTATTGCTAATGATAAAAGCCTTACACCTGAAGCTCGCAAGGCCAAACTCGAAGAACTTTATAAAGAGCATGACAAACTTTCTCAAAAATTGAGAGAGGATGCTATGAAGAACTAATCTTTTCAAAACATTTTATAAAAGCCGGGATTAAACTTCCGGCTTTTTTTATTGATAAAGATTATCAATTCCCAACAGCATTTGGTAGGTGGTGTCGCCGCAACAATATCGTTGAATATAAAGCTCTGTTCTGTTTGTGATTTTTGCCAGGGATCCCGTTAGCCAGGAGATAAAAAAACGAATCCATGCGGGAAGCACTGCATTCCTTCAACCTCCACAACTCTGTAAAGTTCGATGCATAAAAAAAGGCCGGAAGAAATCCGGCCTTTAATCGTTGAAAAGAGATCGCTTATCTGGAAGAGACCTTCGATACTCTTTGTGAAACTTTATTCTTTGCACCTGCAACCGTTAGTACGTACTGGCCCGCAGGCAGGTTTGAGATATCCATTTTCACTTCCGTATTATCTCCGTTGAAATTCATCTGCATTTTCTTCATGGTTGCACCGGTTAATGAAACAAGCTGCACCCCAAGTTGTTCCTTCATTTCAAACCCTTTAACCCGCGCAGTAAAGGTTGTGGTTACCGGGTTAGGAAATACCGTAAGAGACGGCTTTTCCACAACTTCGGAAGAAGAAATCACGGCCAACTTTTGATTCGTGGTGCTGTCTCCGGAAACTGAATTTTCTACGGCAGACTTAGCGCGTGTAGATGAACGCACTACCAATAACATGGTATCGCTTCCTGTTCCTCCATTGTTATCGGTAACGGTAAGTACAAATTTATATGTACCAGTTTTCAAACCCGACACAAGGGGAGTGGTGGTTGTACTTCCGGTCATTCTGAAGTAAGAATTGCTTGCAGGCCCCGAAACTTTAACCCAGCGGTAGCCTACAACAGTTCCGTCAGGGTCAATTCCGAAACCGGATAACCTCGTCCATGATCCGGGCAGCGTGTGGGTTCTGTCGGTTCCGGCATTCGCCCACGGCGTTTGATTTCTTGAAGCTTTCTTCACCGTTACCTGTACATCATCGGAAGCTGTGGTTCCTCGATCATCCGTAACCGTTAGTGTGAAAATATAAACTCCCTCAACCAACCCGTTAATTCCGGACTGCACCGCTGCAGGATTAGAAATAGTGACTCCCGGTCCGGATGTTTTCGTCCACTGGTACCTGCTCACCGAACCATCCGGATCGCTGGCCGTTCCCCTGAGTGTGGTTGAATTTGCAGGCAGCGTGATCACAATGTCTGAACCTGCACTCACCACGGGAGAAACATTTGCGGCCGCGTTCACAATGATACGCATCGAATCGCGGGCTGAACTTCCGCCGTTATCCGTAACCGTTAGTTCAAGTACATACGTTCCCTGAACAACTCCCGTAACCTGCGTTGAAGCAGCGTTAGCGGTAAGAATGCTGCCCGTGGTTGGTCCGGAGATCTTTCTCCAGGAATAAGAAGTAACGCTTCCGTCTGTATCTGTACCCGAGCCGCTGATCATTACCGAATTGGCAGGAAGTGTAAGGGTTTTATCTGCTCCCGCATTTGCCGATGGAGCGTTATTAACCGAGCCCCTCGAAACTATAACCTGTACATCATCGGTTGACGAAAGCCCTGTATCGTCTGTAACAGTAAGCCTGAACACATAAGTGCCTTCAACCAATCCGCTGACATTCGTGCCGGGGTCAGTTTCATCTTCAAATGAACCCCCTGCCGGGCCTGAAATTTTCGACCAGCGATATGAGGCAACCCTGCTATCGTCTGTTCCCGAACCGGCCAGCGTGGCTATATCTTCCGGAAGAATGATCTCAATATCCTCGCCGGCATTTGCCGTGGGCGCTTTGTTAGCCGGAGCCTGTGCCCCGTTTACCACTACAGTTACCTGGCTGCTTGCCGTTACGCCCTTATTGCTGGTCACCGTAAGTTGGAAAATATAAGTTCCGGTGGAAAGGCCTGAGATCTCTGTATTCTGAGATGTGGGAGAAGCGATTGAAACGGAAGGCCCGCTTATTTTCTTCCAGGCATAAGACGAAATGGATCCATCTTGCTGCGAAGAGCCGCTTCCATATAATGTAGAGGTGGTGCTGCTGATATATTGATTCACACCCGCATTGGCAAGCGGCGCAGGCACCGCGCTGGGTGAGAATGGAACGATCTCCCAGGTTTGCGTGAGCGGCTTCACAAGCGTAGGAGCCGGTACGTTCAAGGCTTCAGGATAGATCGCATAATTATTCATGGAAAGCGTCTGGCCATTACCGAGGCTCATCGCCTTATTTCGGCCCCAGGAATACCAATCGTTACCCATATCCTGTACATACAGGTAAAATGTGATGGTGTTGCTAGTTTGAATATTTTTAAATTTACCGGGAATCTGAACGGGCGCGGTCATCATTTGCCCGTTCCCCCAATCCCACTGCCAGCCGGCGTTACGCCATGGGCTGAATTGCACTCCGTTTCCGATGTTTCCCTGCGGGTTAGAACCGGAAGCAAACATATTGTCATTTGCATCTATGATGTGCAGAGTATTGTAATTTCCTACCAATTCCTTTATCGGAAAAACGCATCCGGCAGCCTGCCATGCAGATTTTATAGATTGTACACCCGACTGTTGCCATGAGGAAACTCCACCGGCATAGCGAGGGTCATAACCCCAGGAGAAAAGATCTGAAGCGGTTTTTACCACAAAGGCCATAGGGCCTACGATGGCGATATCCTGCGCAACACCGCCGGGAAAATTTACCTGGATGGGGGTGTGATTGGTTCTGTCCCATTGCCAAACCGTGCCATCTGAAGCAAGGCCCCACACCCATGTAAGCGAGCCAAAAGAAGTGGCCGACGCAGGTACAAGTTTAACCATCGTTTTGCCTGATGGTTGAGGTAATTTCATTGGCGCATTAATATTTTCGCCATTATTGAAATTAAGCGGATCGCCGATACCCCAGTACCATACCGACCCGTTGCGGATGGAAAGGTAGCTTTGAAATAAACCATAAACCTTCGTATTGCCGGTGAAGGGCTGCCCCTGGTTATCTGTAGCAACCAGGTTCGCATATGGGTTTACACTGTTCGCGGTTCCTACAATATATACATTACCTGAAGAGGTTAATGCAATATTGGTGTACTGGGCACCCTGAACATCAACTACATTGGAAATTCCGTAATCACGCATTGTGGGTACGGTACTGGTCCACACGGCCGCATGTAACCGGCCGGTGCTGGTAAGGTAAGAAGTAAAGTATTCACCTGCGCCTACTTTTATGATCTGCTGTGCGTGAGCAAATTCGGTGCAAGTGAATAAAAAAATCAGGATAGATATCCCAAAAACTTTGAGGTTGTTTTTCATGATAAAAATTGGATTATTCGGTTTTCAGATCGCTCCTTTATAGGATTTTTTATTCTGGTGCAAAGGGAACTAATTGCAGGCGTTCAATAAATAGAATTGAATGTGTTTATATGTAGCTCGTCCATTTGGGGGTATGTAGTACAAATTTGACAAATGTCTTATCACTACTGATTTTCAGCAATTTTCATAGTAAGATTTTCTTAATCACCTGAATATGTGAATAACTTGGGTGGAAACAAAACCACAGACAAAGCAATGTTATCCACGCCTCAGTCGAAATATTCTACATGCCAGGAATACCTCGTAAATTTGCCGCTTCATGAAAAGCGTAGTCGCCATCCTTTTTTTTCTTGCTGTAACAGCTTCGGGATCGGGCGTGAGGGCGCAATGCACCACTACCATTTCTTCCTTCCCCTATTCAGAGAATTTTGAAGCCGATAACGGAAACTGGGCTTCGGGGGGAGCCGCCTCTTCATGGCAATGGGGGATAATCAGTAAACCCGTAATCACAGCCGCCGGATCAGGCCAAAGGGCATGGACTACCGGCAGAATCACCGGAGGCTCATACAATGATGGCGAAGACTCCTGGCTGCGCAGCCCGTGTTTCAACTTTTCCGGTTTGGTTAACCCAATGATCTCCTTCAAAATATTCTGGGAAACAGAGAGGCAGTTCGACGGCGCCAGTATTGAATATTCCACCAACGGAGGAACTACCTGGAGCTTGTTGGGCTCTCAAAATTCTAACACAAACTGCGATGGTGAAAACTGGTTCAACTTTTCACCCGTAAGATATCTTGGCAATGAGCCAGGCTGGTCAGGCAATGTTCAACCATCCACGGGCCCATGCGTAGGCGGAGGCGGGAGTGGGGCGTGGCTAACGGCTAAGCATAAACTAAGTTTTCTTGCAGGGAGAACAAGTGTCAGGTTTAGGTTTCGTTTTGGCGCGGGCACTTCATGTAACCAATACGACGGATTGGCAATTGACGATGTAAGAATAGAAGAAGTTCCGCCAAACCCGGCCTCCTTTACATATCAATGCGCAGGCGGAAATTCCGTAAACTTCACTACGGTGAACAAAGTTTGCCAAACAGGTGTTACGTGGAATTTTGATGACCCTTCATCCGGCACAAACAATTCGTCAACATCTTTCACACCTACCCATGTTTTTTCCGCACCGGGCACTTACAATGTGAGCATGACGGCCACCTTTCGTAACGCACCGACTGCAACTTCCACCCAAACCGTAGTGATCGCAGCAGCTACAACATCGGTTTCTTCACCCATACTCTGCAATGGGGGCACAGGCAGTGCTTCCGTTGTGGTGGTTCCTGGTGGCACATACAATTATAGCTGGAACAGCACTCCACCGCAAACCTCCTCAACGCTAACAAACGTGCGCGCGGGAACATACACAGTCACCATCTCGGGAACCGGCGCCTGCATCTCCGAGGCTGAAGTCACTCTTACTGAGCCCCCGGCGCTTACCCTTAGCCTTACACCCGTTGCAGCAACCTGCGCTGCCGGAACCGGTTCAATTGTAGCAAACGTAACCGGCGGAACCGGCCCTTACACTTATACATGGTCTGACGGTTCCACAGGTTCTTCAATCAACAACAAAGCGCCGGGCACTTATACACTAAATCTTCGCGATGCTAACGGTTGTACTGCTACCAGCACGGCAACCATTGCCGCCCCGGTTAATAATATACAGGTGGTTCCTTCCATTACCGATGCGTTTTGCGGAATAAATAACGGCGCCATCTCGGTTTCTGTCTCAGGCGGAACATCGCCTTATACTTACCTGTGGAGCAATGGCGGAACGACGCCTTCAATTACCGGACTGGCCCCGGGGAATTACAGCCTGACCGTACGGGATGCCGCCGGCTGCAGTTTTACAAGCAGCACTTTTACAGTGTCAAATAACGATCCTGCCATCACCATTACGCCCGATGTGCTTCCGGCGCAATGTTCGGCGAATAATGGTTCGATAACTCTTATTGTTTCCGGCGGCACAGCGCCTTATTCATATTTATGGAGCAATGGTGAAACAAATGATGAAATTGTAAACATAGCGCCCGGCAATTACAGTGTTACGGTTACCGATGGTAACGGTTGCTCCGCATCTTCGGGAACCATAACGGTGGGAAGTGTAAGCTCCAGTCTTGCCATCACGCCTCAAACTACGCCGGCACAATGCAGCAGCAACAGCGGCTCAATCAGCGTGATCGTCACAGGAGGCACTGCTCCTTATTCATATTTATGGAGCAATGGCGCTACTACCGCAGGCATAAATAATCTGGCCCCGGGCAGTTACCAGGTTTCCGTAACTGATGCCAATGGCTGCAGCGGAAATTCCGGGAATGTTTCTGTAGGAACCGCAAATTCAACAATAACCGTCACGCCGCAGATCACACCCTCACAGTGCGGCAATAATAACGGTGCAATTAATGTAAACGCAGCAGGCGGAACTGCTCCTTACGTTTATACATGGAGTAATGGAGCTACAACTGCAGCCCTAAATAATTTGAGCGCCGGAAATTATAGCCTGACCGTAACCGACGCGAACGGATGCACATCGGGCCCTTTAGATTTTGTAGTAACAGATGTAACAGCAAATATTTTGATTCAGCCGCAAATTCAACCGGCGAAATGTTTGGAAAACAACGGTTCGATAATGCTCACCATTTCCGGTGGCACCGCACCGTATTCGTTTTTATGGAACACGGGAGCCTCCACGCAAAATCTTTCCTTATTGCCCACCGGAAATTATTCTGTTGATGTAACGGATGCTAATGGATGTACAAAAACCGTTTCGAATATAACTGTTACGCGAAGCAACAATTCATTGAATGTAAATCTTGGTCAAGACAGGAATTATTGCCCCGGCATGAGCGTCACGCTTTCTCCCGGAAATGGATTCAGCAGTTACCTCTGGCAAAACGGCTCAACATCTTCTTCCCTGAATGTAACCCAGCCCGGCACTTATACCGTTACCGTTACGGATGCGGCGGGCTGCAGGGGTACCGACTCTGTGATCATTTATTCCAACTGCAGCGATCTTTACTTTCCCTCAGCGTTTACGCCTAACGGTGATGGTTTAAACGAAGCCTTCGGAGCCTTGGGAGATTTTACCGGTCTCCGCGATTATACGCTTGTTGTTTATGGCCGCTGGGGCCAGGAGATCTTCCGCACTTCAGACCCGTCAAAAAAATGGGACGGAACCTACAAAGGCAAGATGCAGGGAATGACCTCCTACGTTTTCACCGCAACGTATACCATAGGCAATCGTCTTACGGAAGTAGTGAAAGGAACGATTATACTTATACGGTAGGAATGGGGACACGTGTTGTGGGTTGTGGGTTGTGGGTTATGGGTTTTGGGTTGTGAGTTTTGGGTTTTGGGTTGTGAGTTGGGAGAAATTGAAGTTTTCGATCGGGACGCCGCTAGGGGGGATTAATCATACCAGCGTCGGCATTAACAATTGACGATTGACGATTTTTGTTTGAGGATTGATTTACTTCGCATACGGTTCTTCATACTATCAACTATCAACTATCAACTATAAACTATAAACTATAAACTGTCAACTACTCTACATTGCCCCTGCTAACAAACTATCCATGAAACATTTCAGGTTCTATTCAAAATCAGACATACTCTCCCTAACGCGTATCCGAAAATTCGAAACCCGCGCAGGCGAGAGGATACAATGCATACACGAAGGCGCAGAATGGGCGGAATCTCTGGAACGATCCTCTGCACGTTTTATAATTATCGGTATTCCGGAAGACATCGGAATAAAGGGTAATTACGGCCTCGGCGGTGCAGACACCTGTTGGCACCCCTTCCTCCATGCGTTTTTAAACATTCAAAACAATGATTTTTTCAACGCAGAAGACGCTTTGCTTCTCGGCACTTTTGATTTTGGAGACATTAAATACCTGATCGAAAATTCTGCGCGCGACCAGGATGAAATGATTGACGCATACCGGCACGCCGTGAGCATAATTGATGATGAGGTGGAGAATCTCGTAAAGGTGGTTGCGGGGCTGGGAAAAATTCCCATTGTAATCGGCGGCGGACATAACAACGCATACCCGGTAATAAAAGGTGTAGCCAAAGGTCTCCACAAACTCGGCAAACTGCCGCTGGCGCAGATCAATTGCATAAATCTTGATGCGCATACCGATTATAAATTCACGGAAGGAAGGCACAGCGGAAACGCATTTCGCTATGCGGAAAAAGATGGTTATTTAGGAAAGTATTGCGCAGTTGGTGTACATGAAAATTATATTCCTCAAAACGTATTTAGCGACATCACTGAAAATCCTTTCGTACAGTTCGTTTCTTATGAAGATATCTTTCTGCGGGAAAAGCTGAACTTCTTCCAGGCAATCTCTCACGCTATCGGATTCACTGAAGACACCTACACCGGAATTGAACTTGATTTGGATGTGATTGAGAACGTGGTGTCAAGCGCTGTTACTCCAAGCGGTATAAGCGCACTGGACGCGAGGCGCTTCCTGCATTTCGCGGCAACGGATGCTAAGGTTGCCTACCTGCACATCAGCGAAGGAGCATGCCAGTTAAGCAATGGAGTGAAGGGAGAACAAACGGGAAAGCTGATCAGCTACCTCGTCTCCGATCTTATAAAAGCGATGAGTCAGAAAAATTAAAAATGCCGCACCAGGGTTGATGCGGCATTTTCTCTCTCAAGATTTTCGCAACTATCCTTCCGGCGTCAGGTACTGCGCATATGCATAGCCTTCCTCACCATCCTTTGTTCTCACCTGCCACCACTGGTCGTTCGCGCGGCTAACCACCGTGATCACTTCGTCGTGCGCGGCCTTGCCAACTATTGGTTGGTCTGTACCCGGGCCCTTGCGTATGTTAAGGTTGCTTGACTCGGTAGTCACTCTCGCCTTCGTTACATTTGCATCAATTGCGGTTTTGATGTTCAGCACAAGGTCTCCGCCCGCGTAGTTGGGATCGATCTGCCCGTAGGTATCCCACAACCTGTCTTTCACATCACCGGTTGGGGCGGTGCCGTCAATATAAAGAACACCGTTTTGCTCACGAACCTGCAGGTCGGAAATGCCGGCCTGTGTGGCCTGATCGGTGAGTTGCTTGTATTTATCCTGTAATGCCATTGTTGAATTATTTTATGGTTAAGTTGTTTTCAATTTTACCGGGTTTCAATGCATTTAACTTCATCATGAGCGTTCGGTTCTCATCCTTAGTAACTGTACCAGTAAGCGTAACAGTTCCCATACTAACCGTTGCAGTTACACCGGGATGATCTTTAGTGGCATCACGCACTGCAGCGGTTAATGCATCATCTGTACTAACCTCTACCGGTGCCGTTACCACGGGGGCCGCAACCGTTACATTATTTACTACAGACTTTACGCCCTTAACGTCCTTTACCAACCCCTCTGCGGCTGAACGCGCACTTTCGTTAGCCACCTCTCCTGACAATGTGGCTACGCCCTTATCAACAGTAACGGTAACACCCGAGGTTTCAGGATTTGTATTTAGCGATGTCTCAGATTTTTGCTGAACCTCCGCATCTTTCGGGCCGCAGCCGGTGATAGTTAACGTTGCACCAAGGATAAGTGCCGGCAATAGCTTTCGTAAATTCATTGATTTTGTTTTTAGATGAAAAACAAAACCTTAACAAAAATTGTGCAACTTATTGTGCCGGAGTGTTTACTACGAGAAAGCGGCCCAGGAAAATGGGGTTCTTCTAAAGGCAGCCAAGCCGCCCGCCGTCAACGGGTAAGTTTATTCCCGAAATATAGGCAGCAGCCGGAGAGGCAAGAAAGGCCACAACTGCGCCAAATTCCCCGGGCATTCCCATTCTTCCCGCAGGTATTTCGGAAAGCATTTCATTTACTATTGCTTCTTCCGGGTTACCTGTAGAAGCAACTTTGTTCTGAATGATGTATTCTGCCCGAACCGTTTTGGTTAAACCGGGAAGAACATTGTTTACGGTAACGCCGTACTTTCCAACTTCATTGGCAAGTGTTTTACTCCAGTTTGCCACAGCAGCCCGGATCGTATTGCTTACACCAAGCCCTTTAAGCGGCTGCTTCACGGAGGTTGATATGATATTGATGATCCGGCCATAGCCAGCAGCCTTCATCCCCGGCAAAAGCGCGGTGGCGAGAATATGATTGCAAATAAGGTGGCTTTCGAATGTAGCCTTAAACTGCTCCGGCTTTGCATCCGTTAACGGGCCGCCCGCCGGGCCGCCGGTGTTATTTACCAGAATGTGTGCTACGTTTCCGGAAGAAATAAATCCATCAATGGCTTTCTGAACATTTGTACTGTCGCTGAAATCGGCAACAAGGTAACTGTGCGTTTGTCCCTTACCGTTATGTAATTTTTCCAGCGCGTCTTTTAATTTCTCTTCGTTACGCGCAAACAGTATAACATTTGCTCCCAACAGGGCAAGCTCTGAAGCGCATGCAAATCCAAGGCCTTGTGTACTTCCACAAACAACGGCTGTTTTGCCGGTCAAATCAAGGTTCATAATTTCCGGGTTGATGGCTTGCAAGATACGCATAGCCAAAAACAGAAGCACAATTTTGTATTGCCCGTTTAATACACCAAAGCGCCTTCCTTTATATCCGCATTGGTAAATACGCCTTTGAACGCTTTCGGATGCATTCCGGTTTTGTCCTCCAGTTGCTTTTGCCGGCTCATCCTATCTAATGCGGAGAGCGCATAAAAGTTATTTGGATTTATAGCGAGATCTTCCTTGAGAATCGTTTCCGCTTCTTTATACCTTTCTGCTTTTATTAGGCTGCTGGCGAGGTAATGCCTTGAGGGGATCAGCCAGTCGCGCGGCTCTGTATAAATAAGCAAGTCTTCAAGAGCCCGCGCCTGTTTGTAAAAGTTAACAGCCTCATCCATCTTTCCAAACTTCTCACTCATCATCCCTTCAAGCAATTTCTCCGCAACTAAACCGCTGTTTTTGGGCGCGTTGAAGGGACCCATCACCACTTCCAAATCAGGATGATTTAAACTTTTCCGAAGAGCGGCAAGGTATTTTTCAGCATTATTTTTATTACCGGAAGCCGCTGCAGCCATGCCCCGTGCCCATGAGTCTAACAGGTGCGCATAAGCGTAGTTTTCAGGAATTGCAGGTTCCCCGGCAAGATCCGCCCATTTACCAAACCTGAGTTTTACCAACTGCGGAGTTACATAAACGTATTGCGCGAAATTGCCCACAGGAGCGGGAAGCGAAAGAAAGGAACTGTCGAAACTTTTCCTTGCAAGTTCACCGCTTTTTAAAGCATAGGCGTAATTTGGACGTAACATGGCGCAGGCCGCCTGCATGTGAAGATTGTGAATAAGGTAGATGTCTAATTTGTTTACCACTTCAGGATAAAGCTCCAGGTATTTATCATAAGCTTTCACCGCGGTTTCATTTACAGCAATTCCTTTTTCGTAATGGCCGCTTCTGATGTAAACGTGAGAAGGCATGTGCACCATGTGCGAAACACCCGGCATCATCACGCCGAGCCTGTCTGCACTTGCAAGCGCCCTTTGCGGAGTGGGCGAGGCTTCCGTGGCATGAATGTAATAATGATTTGCGCCGGGGTGTGCGGGCTGCATGGCTAAAATTTTTTCTAAAATCTTGATCAGTTCAGGCGTCCAGCTTTCCGGCTCCCCATTCGCCTTCCAGTACCTCCATGGATGTTGAAGCATTATCGCATCAGCATATAAGGCATGAACGTCTGCATCATTTATCGATTTACTCGCAGCCTCCATTGCCCGGGTGTAGGCTTCATCAAGCGAAGCACGGGAAACGGAAGTGTCTTTTGAATAACGAAGGGCCATCGCGCCTATCAAAGCTTTCTCTTTGGGGGAAAGGTTTTGGAATAGCGAGACAGCCTTCATCGCCGCATCTGCAGCCTCGGGCGCGGCGTTGTATTCAAGATCGTTGATATTCGGACCGTAAGCGAGGGCTTGCCCCCAATAGATCATCGGCTCCTTGTCATCAAAAGCCTGCGCCTTCTTAAATGAAGCCATCGCTTCAATTATATGAAAGGCATAATACATATTGATCCCCTGGTTGAAATAGTATTGCGCACTGTCGCTCGCTGAATTTATCTTCCAACTGTATGTGCCCCAACCCGGGAGAGGGCCTATCGCCATCGCAAGCGAATCTTCGTTCAGCACATTCCAATCCGGAGAACAAAAGATCATCGAACGCATCTTCTGTTCCTTCACGGAGCTTTTTGACACAACAACCCGATCATTCTTCACTATCATTGCTTTTAAACCCATCGCCATTAAAAAAGCAAGAATTATTTCCGCAAAAACAATATGAATTTTCATGGCAGTAATTTTCTGAAAGGTAATGAGTTGAATTCATATTTCACTTTTTATTAATATAGATGAGTTTATGCAACCCTGTGGATAATTAGGAAAACCGGGCGTTTAAGCATATCCATTATATTCGCACCGCCGTAAACGAGCGGTAAACGGAAGAATGAGAGGAGTGAAATTTGCACCCGACCGGTAACAACCATATCCTTATTCTCTCTTAGCCCACGCGGAAAAACCTGACTAAAATGGCAGAAAAACAATCATTTGATTATACGGAAGAAAGCATTCGCAGCCTCGACTGGAAAGAACACATCAGGCTGAGGCCCGGGATGTATATTGGAAAATTAGGTGACGGAAGCAGTCCTGACGATGGCATTTATGTGTTGCTGAAAGAGGTAATTGATAACTGCATTGATGAGCATACCATGGGCTATGGCAAGGTGGTTGAGGTTACCATCGAAGGCAAAACGATCACCGTAAGAGATTATGGCCGTGGCATTCCTCTCGGCAAGGTGGTTGATGTGGTGAGTAAAATAAATACCGGCGCTAAGTACGACAGTAAGGCTTTTCAAAAAAGTGTGGGGTTGAATGGAGTGGGTACAAAAGCGGTGAACGCACTTAGCAGCTTTTTTAAGGTGACTGCCTTCCGGGAAGGAAAGGAAAAGACCGCAGAATTCGGAAAAGGCATTTTAATAAAAGAGCATAAAGAAACGGGCACAAAGGAAGATAACGGAACGCTGGTAACATTTATACCTGACGAAACCGTTTTCAAAAACTTTCATTTCGTTCAGGAATATCTCGACAACCAATTCTGGAATTACTGCTACCTGAATGCGGGGCTGGTAATGATGTTGAATGGAAAGAAGTATGTAAGCAAGAATGGTTTACTCGATCTGCTGCAGCGCAAAACCAATGAGGACGAATGGCGCTACCCGGTCATTCATTTAAAAGGTGAAGATATTGAAGTGGCCATCACGCATGAAAACAGCTATGGCGAAGAATATTACAGCTTCGTAAACGGCCAGTTCACCACCCAGGGCGGCACCCATCTCGCCGCATTCAGGGAAGGCTATGTAAAAACGATACGCGAATTTTTTAAGAAGGATTATGATGCGGCCGACATCCGTGGAAGTATCTGCGCGGCCATTTCAGTTCGTGTGCAGGAGCCCGTTTTCGAAAGCCAGACAAAAACAAAATTAGGGTCACTTTCTGTTTACGAGGGCGGGCCGAGCATGAAAGCTTTCGTGGGAGATTTCCTTTCACGTGAACTTGATAACTATCTCCATAAAAACCCTTCAACTGCAGAGGCGCTGAAAAAACGCATCGAACAAAACGAAAGGGAAAGAAAGGAACTTGCCGGCATTAAAAAACTGGCGAATGAAAGAGCGAAGAAAGCCAACCTGCATAATAAAAAACTTCGCGACTGCAAGTTTCATTATAATGATGAGG
>JAFAGR010000015.1 GCA_023422565.1 Bacteroidota bacterium
TATCTACACATCCTCCTGCGCTTGTTACTATAAGGTTATAATCTCCCGCCACATTTACTGCTGTAGGATCCGGTACTGCGGTATTTCCATACTCGTAAACTGTGCTATATCCCGTGGTGTTAAACACCGTGGTAAGGTTTGCGTCTGTTCCGCTACAAACCGCAATAGTGGTATCGCTGGCAAACTGCTGTGGTGCGAATGATACGGTAACCAACGCAGTATCAGAACATCCGTCTGTATTAGTAGCTATCAGTTGATAAATTCCTGCATCAGTAACTGCAGCAGGGTTTGCAACGGCAGTAGTGTTGAAGGTCCATGCAGTGGTAAGGCCAGCAGTATTGTACAGCGTGGTCAGATCTGCTGTACCACCTGTGCATGAGTTCACCACTGAATCGCGGCCCAGAGATACGCGGGGCAACACCACAACCTCGGTGAATCCTGAACATGAATTTCCGGCTGCATCAGTAGCGGTTACAAAATATTGGTAAGTTCCCGGAATAGTGGGAACGACCACATTCGTCGGATTCTGGTCAGTGGATGTAAAACAGCGCGGGCCCGTCCACAAGTAAGTAGCTCCCGAAAAGCCCGGCGTGAAAAGGTTAACTGTTCTTCCTGGGCAGGCAGGTCCTGAATTGGTGGCCGGTATGGTACACAATGCCGCACAACTGCTTTGGCCGGTACCGCCGGATTGCTGGAAGGTAATTGTTCCCGGGTCATCAGAATAGTTAGTTAACAGCAGCATATAAAATTGGCCGGGCTGCGCATTTAAAATTGTAGCTGTTTCCGTTGGTGCAGGCGAAAAACTGCAACTGATAATGTTGCCAGCAGTAATACCCGAACATGCGGCCGCGCCGGAGGTGAATGGACCCCAAACGGCATAGTCCACATCCAGGCCCACACCATTGGCATCGGTTTGACTTATTCCAATTACGATGTCACCCGCAGTTTGCACCTGCATGAAATACCATGCCGGGTTGGGCGTGCTGCCAAGGCATCCATACTGCCCGCCGCCACCAAGGGATGGTTGCCCTGAAGTATTGGGAACATTATACGTTTGACTGGTACAGAAAGGCTGCGCAGAAGCACAAGCGGTTCCTGCAGTCGGAGGAGGCGGAATGCTTACACAGATCTCAAATGTACCGGCGTTATCATTGCCATATTCAAAGAAGCGAATGTAAAGTGTATCGCCGGGTGTAAGGTTCGCCAGGTTAAGTTGCGGCATCAAACCGTTCGGGCTTGCATCGTCGTCGCAGTCGATAAGCGTAAGTGAACCATCGCAACTTCCCGAATACGCAGCCATACCACCATCGGTAATCATTCCCTGCTTGGTATCGATCACCAGTGCTCCTTCGCAGGGCACAACAACTTTAAACCATACATCCCCGCCTTCGTAATTGCTGCATCCCGGATCAGGGTATGGAGAATCTGTGGCGCCAAAGGTGTGGAACTGTTGATAGTTACAAACATAATCTATGGTGAGAAGCGCTGCCGTGCATGGCTCGTCATTGCCGTACGGCGGAGGAGGAGTGCCTATGCATAACTGGAAGTTGGCATAGGAGCCTACAGTAGAGGTCCAGGTCCAAACACGAACATAATAGGTATTTCCGGGAGTTAATCCGCTTACGATGGTAGAATTCGGATCAGAACATTCAAGCGATACAAGGTTGCCACAGCTTCCACTGTAAACGGCCAGAACCATGTCCGTTACTATGCCGGTTACGTTTAATAGTGAAACATAGTGCTGGTTGTTTGTGGCGATGAAGCTATACCAAACATCGTCGTTTAACCCTCCTGTTCCGCAGGCGGGGTCAGTTTCGCCGGTAGTCGGTGTTGCCGACGCAGTGGAACCTGACGTAACCAATGCGCAGCTCAAATCAGGATTCACCGGAACCTGGATGGCATTTATACAATCATCGTTTGGAGGAGGCGGAGGCAACGTGCCTACGCAAATATCAAATGCTGAATTAGTTAATGCTGAAGTTGACCATGTGTAAACACGCAGGTAATAGGTTTGCCCCGGTGTAAGCCCCGTGAATGTCATGTATTGGGGATCGGAACATTGGATAGCTACAAGTGCGCCACAAGCTCCTGAATAGAGCTGTGTAGCCAGATCTCCGGAGTTTCCGCCTGTAATGGTTTCCGAAACTACATGAGTTGTTTCCGTAGCTACAAAAGTGAACCAAATGTCATCATTTGATCCGGCGGAGCCGCAGGTTGCCGCCGTTTCGTTGCTCTGCGTAGCACCTGCAGTAGTTGCAGCAGTCACCAATGCGCAGTTGAGATCGGGATTCACGGAAAGTGGGATCGCGTTTATACATTCATCATTTGCAGGAGGCGTCGGCGGAGTGTATTCAGCCGCACAGATTTGAAATTCGCCAAATTCATCGCCTCCATATTCCCAAAATCTTACAAAAAGTGTGGATCCTGGGATCTGATTGGTGATCACGATATAAGGCATAGCCCCATTCACGCTTGCGTCATCATCGCATGCAATCTCCGTAAGAGCATTACAAGCACCGGTATAAACGGCCATGCCCCCGTCAGTAAAGTCTCCCGGGCCTGCATCAAGCTGCAAATTTCCGTTGGCAGGAACCACTACCGAAAACCAAACATCTCCACCCTGGTAAAAAGTACAATTGGGGTCTGCAATTGCAGTTGCCGTTGCGCCTGCATTGGTGAATGTGGCCAGGCTACAGGTAGCGCCCACAGTGAGCGGAATAGCATTGCATGGATCGTCGTTGGAAGGTTGGGCAAATGAAGAAAGCGTGCCCCCCAGCAATAATACCGCCAGCAACATCGGTTTCAGCGCTGATTTTAAAATTGCCCCTGTAGAAAAAGATAGTATTGAAAAATTCATAAAAATTGTATTAAGGATATAAATGGTGAACCCGTTGCACTACTTGTTGAACTCGAACTTCAGCCCGAGTTCATGTGCGCCTGAGCCTGCGGTAAACACGCTCAGCGGTGTTTCATAATAATCATAAGAGTAGGTCATGGCTACTTTCTTCAGTAACCTGAAACCCGCCTGAAGGCTCCAGAACTGATCTACACGCCACGTTAATCCCCACCACACTTTGTCCATATAATCCATCCTTGCCCCTACTTCATATTCACTGGGAGAATTCTCTATCACTCTCACAAGCGCGTTTGGTACTATATAAATATCGCCGCCGGTATGAATGCGATAATTTGCGTTGAAGTTATAATGCCTGTAAAGCTTTCCCCCTGTTTTGGAGCCCGGTACGTTAGCGAGTTCCAATTTAGACTGGATCAATTGACTAACAGCCGCGCCCACACTAAGTTTTCCGTTAGTGTAATAGGCGCCGGCGCCGGCATCGAATCCGAATTTATTATCGGAGCCGCTTAATACCGGGTCGTTATCCAATGATGCGGATATTTTGTTTTTGTCAATAGCAAATTGGAGAGCCCTGAGTTCGATACCCAAACCCAGCCTGTGCTCAGGATTACGCATTTTAATATGATAGGAGTAAGCCAGCTGCAAACCGGTTCTGCTGGTGGGCCCCGTTTCATCACGGTATACGTAGGCTCCAAGCCCCGCGTTCAACCGTTTTAGTTCAACATCACCATAAACCATAAACGTTCGGGGGTTTCCCGGGAAAGATGACCACATGCTGCGGTAACTCACTCCCACCATATTCTTATTGGAAATGCCTGCCGCTGCAGGGTTGATCATTGAATTGTGCTGTAAATACTGGCTGGTAAAATGCAATTGCTGTGCATCTGCTGTAATGTATCCGCAAAGCCCGCCAATGAAAAATAGAATTTTTTTCATTCGTTAAACTTAAATGATGAAATAAAAGCCGGCTGTAGGATATTGGGAAATAATTAACTAATTACAATGTTACTAATTTTTTAACACTTACGTTAGGCAGATTTTTTATTTTGGAAAGCAGTTCTTCCAGCCTCACAAGAGGCACCCCCGCCTTTATATAAGGGAACAATTGGATCTCCTGGTCGATAATGCTCGACCCTGTTTGCCTTAGCAGACTTTTTATCTCGCTGGTTTGTGCATAATCGAACTGGAGCATTACGGGAATTTCCACCTGCTTCTGAACGGTGGGGATGGTTTGAAGCACAAGAGCAGAAACAGTTTTATACGCCTTTATGAGTCCGGGAATTCCCAATAAAGTGCCTCCAAAATACCGGACAACAATTATTGAAGTATTTGTTATGCCCTTGCTATCGATCTGCCCAAGTATGGGTTTACCGGCAGATCCTGATGGCTCTCCATCATCGCTTGCGCGAAAAATATCCCCGGTGAGCCCCACCCTGTAAGCAAAACAATGATGCACCGCCTTTGGGTGTTCCTTCTTTACCTCCTGCAAAATTGCCTTAAAGTCTTCCGTCCTCACAAGCGGGTTCGCAATCGCGATAAAACGGCTGCCGCGGTCAGAATACTCCGCCGTTCCCCTCTGCTCAATAGTTTGGTAATATTCCTCCATACCCAAAATTACGGGATGTTTGAAGTGATGAGTAAAATTGAAATGATGGCCAGCAGAATTCCGGCGATATTCAGGCGACTAAGTTTTTCGCGAAACAGAAAGAAACCTGCCAATACATTCAACAGCAGAATGGCCACATTGTTCACCGGAATCACAAAAGAACTTTCATCAGGGTATATTTTCAGCACCTTCACCAGGCACCATATTGATAAATAGTTTGGAATTCCAATGCATATACCGGCCATTATGGCTTTCGGGTCAAATTTTATTCTTTGTACTGCCAGCGCACCGAGCATTAAAATAAAACCGATGGAAAAAGCAACAATGAAACATACCACCAAAAAGGCATCAAGTTGCCCGGGTTTTACAAAATTGTGCTCCGTAAACTTAATCAGGGTATCCTGAAAACCAGTTCCAAGGAATAATATGAAGGGCAAAAGCCACAACATCTTCCCACCGCCCTTACCTACCCCTGTTTGACGAACATAACCGGTCAACAACACCGACACGATCGCAATAGAAATTCCTGCCCATTTCGTTATACCTGCGATTTCGTTGAAATAATAGATTGAAAAAAGAAAGGGAATTACAAGCGATATCTTGGTAGCAACACCCGCTACTGCCACGCCGGAGGTTTTAACTGTTAGCGCAGTGATGTTGAAAAACAGAATAAAGCAGCAGCCTAATACCAGCGCAAACGGAAACCACGAATTGGCACTCACCTCCCGGTAAAAAGGATGTGAATTCCCAAATACTGTCCCAACAATTATGCAGGTTAAATAATTAAATATTATCGACTGGAATGTATCAATGCGAAGGCGCTGACAAATTTTGAAGCCCACGGTAAGAAGGGTACTGAACACCACACTGCCTGCGAGAAACAGCATAAATATTTACTATTTCGTGTATACCTTAACGTTATGATATGCAAAACTGTATTCATCCGATCTGGCGGCGCCTTTTATTACGGGAGCCGGAAGCCCTTTACCGGCATGCATTGAAACTTTTGAGATCACACGAATTTCGTCCCAAAGGCCTTCCTCAATAAAATACTTCAGCGTTTCCGCGCCTCCCTCAACCATCAGAGAGGTGAGTTTTCTCTGGTGAAGTAAACTGATCACCACCGGGAGAAGTGCTTCGTTTCGGCCTACCTGGTAATAAAAGACAGATCCCTCTTCGCCACTTTTCTTTTCGGTGATAACAATAGTGGGTGCTCCGTCTGCCAACAGGTGATGGGTGGATGGAATTTCGAGGTCTCTGTCAATCACCAAACGAACGGGTGAAGGCCCGGGATATAAACGGTTATTCAATTGCGGATCATCTGTTATAGCAGTGCGCGTGCCCACCATTATCGCCGCACATTCGCTGCGCCATTGGTGCACCAGCACATCTGCAGAAGAGTCAGTTATTTTAAGCCTTTCTGCGATACCGCTGCCGATGAAGCCATCTGCAGTTTGTGCCCATTTTAAAATTATATAAGGCCTTTGCTTTTCGTGAAAGGTGAAGAATACCTTGTTGAGTTCTCTTGCTTCCTTTTCAAGAATGCCAAGATCAACCGTAACGCCCTGTTCACGCAACTTCCGAACTCCGCTGCCATTCACTTTCTCAAAAGGGTCGCTGCAGGCAACCACAACGTGCCGGATGCCATTCATTAAAATAAAATCGGTACAGGGAGGTGTATTCCCAGTATGGTTGCAGGGCTCGAGCGAAACGTATAATAGGCTTTCAGGTATAAAGCGTCTATCCGTTTCCGTTACACTGTTGATGCAATTCACCTCAGCATGAGATTCCCCATATTTTTGATGGTAGCCCTCACCGATTATTCTTCCATTATGAACCAGTACGGAACCAACCATTGGGTTCGGGGCTACCTTTCCTCTTCCGTTCTCCGCAAGCTGCAGGCATCGGCTCATATATTTTTCGTGATCTGTCATGGCATTCAAAAATAATTAAGTTTGCATGGATGAAGGTGAATCAGTTATTCAGGCAGGGAGTAGAAGCTTTGGATGAGATTTATTCCAAAAACGAGGCCGAACTTATCATTAAGATCTTACTGGAACATTGCCTCGGAGACACAACCCTGCAGTGGATCCGCGATTCAGAGCGTGAGACGGACAGCTCACAGGCAGCCTGTTTTGAGAGCGGGCTCAAAAGACTTCTCAATCATGAACCCATTCAGCATATTACAGGTGAGGCCTGGTTTTATAAACTGCCTTTTCATGTAAATGAACATGTGTTGATCCCACGGCCGGAAACTGAAGAACTGGTTGAACGCACTGTAAAGTTTGCAACAGGCAAGAAGGGAAGTTTGCTCGACATCGGAACCGGAAGCGGATGCATTCCAATAACTTTTTTGAAAAACACAACAGGATGGACTGCCACCGCTATCGACCTGAGTGCCGAAGCTCTTAATGTGGCTGAGTTCAATGCTAAAAAAAATGAAGTGGCCGTTGACTTTTTCCAACTGAATTTTCTGGATGCAGGTGAATGGAGTAAACTCAACAAATATGAAATCATAGTTTCAAACCCGCCCTATATTCCCCGAAGCGAGGAAGGAATGCTTTCCGAAAATGTAAAAGCACACGAACCGCATCTTGCCTTGTTTGTTGACGATGCCATGCAGTTTTACAGCGCTATAGCGCAGTTTGGAAAGAAACATTTGCAGGATGGCGGAAGGATCTTTTTGGAAGTACATCAAAACTATGCACAGCAGACCGCGGCCTTATTTAGGCAAGAAAATTATACCGCAGAAGTAATTGAAGATATCAGTGGAAACGAGAGAATGGTTATCGCTAGTCTGAACCCGTAACTGTTGCAGAAGTTGTTGCGCCGAGCCTTCGTGCCACCTTCATCACGCGAACGATCTCACCCCAATGCGCGACAGAGTCGGCATTTATTACCACTGCAGGTTTCGTACTGTCGCCTTCATGAATATATTTTTTCAAAGCACTCTCAAGCGAATCAACAGGAACCTGTTTTGAACCCACATAAAATCGTTTGTCTTTATCTACACTTACCACTACGCTTTGCTTTGATTTGGTATCACTCTTCGCCCTGGGCACGCTCATTTTGATCACATTCGGGTTAGCGAGTGTGGAGATCATCAAAAAGAACATCAATAAAATAAAAAGGATATCGTTCAGCGGACCGGTATCAACCTCGCTGCTTTCTTCCCTTAATTTACTTCTTCTTAGGCTCATTTACTTTTTCTATTTGGTTGGCTCCTGCAGCATGTCAATAAAATCATTACTTGCGCTCTCCATCATGTTGGCGGTACGGTTCACCTGCGTATCAAGATAGCTGTAACCGAGATAGGCAAGCATACCGATAATCAGCCCGGTGGCAGAAGTGATCAGTTTCACATACATGGCATCGGCAATTTGAGTGATGGAAGGATTTGCAATGCTGGCGAACTGTTTCAACAGCAATACAAGACCAACGATGGTTCCTACGAAACCGAATAAGGGCGCAAAGCGTGCGATCACGGAAAGGATGGAAAGGTTCTTTTCCATTTTATACATCTCCAGCCGGCCCACATTTTCCATGCTTTTTTCAATGGCGTCAATGGGCTTACCAATGCGCTGAATGCCTTTGTCTATTATGCGTGCAACAGGGTGTTGGGTGTTTTTGGCAAGGTTACGCGCCGCAGCGATGTTGCCGGTAAGAATATTATCGCGGATGATGCTCATGAAATTTTCATCCACTTTTCCTGCCTTCCTGATCACCAGTAATCTTTCAATGAAAAAGAATACCGCTGCAGCAAACAAAAGAAACAAGGGGATCATTAGCGGGCCGCCCTTTCCGAGCAGGCTCCAAAGTGATTCAGATTCTGCAACGGCACCGGATGCAAGAGCGGTGGTATCTGCCTGGAGAAAAATATCAAACATTAAAATGAATTTTTACAAAAGTGTAAGTAATCACAATACAACAAAACAAGTATCAAAAAGGCGTACAAGAATTTGTTAATCTTGGTACGGGCCATACCCGCAAGGTATCAATTATTAGCCGCTTCTTCCCACACCATGCAAAGATGTACAACGGTTTCAGCAGCCTTTGCCATATCAGAAGTGCCGATCCATTCCAGCTTGCTGTGAATGTTTTGCATACCGGTAAAAATATTCGGACAAGGCAAACCCATATAACTCAATCTGCTGCCATCTGTCCCGCCGCGGATGCTCTCCGTAGTAACGGTAAGGCCTGCGCGCTTTATTGCTTCTGCGGCATGATCAACCACATGCGGATGCTGAACAAGAATATCTTTCATATTCCTGTACTGCTCCTTCGGCTGATAGTCCATTGATGCGCCGGGATATTCTGCCACTATTTTTTCAGCAATTAACTTTAGCCTGTCGTGATGATTCTTTAACTCTTCTGTTTTAAAATCACGCACAATAAAACTTATCGTAGCTTTTTCGGCAATTCCATTCACGGCTGTCGGATGAACGAAACCTTGCTTTTTATCAGTGGTTTCGGGGCTCCATTCATTTTTTGGAAGCGCATCTAAAATTGAACCCGCCACTTTCAGCGCATTCACCAGCTTTCCTTTGGCATACCCGGGATGAGAGATCACACCATGCACCGTGATCGTGGCGCCATCTGCACTAAAAGTTTCATCTTCCAAACTTCCTGCCTCACCGCCATCCAGCGTATAACCCGCTACCGCATTCACTTTGCCCATATCGATATGCGCAGTTCCTTTTCCAACCTCTTCATCAGGGGTAAAAATTATTCTTACCTCACCATGCTTAATAGAAGGATTATCAATCAAAAATTTCGCGGCCTGCATTATCGCCGCCACGCCGCTTTTGTCGTCAGCGCCCAGCAGTGTTGTGCCACTTGCGGTGATGATATCTTTCCCGACATGGTTTATGAGATAAGGAGAATCGGAAACCTTTAACACCTGGGAATTGTCATCAGGCAGAACGATATCCTTTCCGTCATAATTTTTATGAAGGATGGGCTTCACTCCTGTTCCGCTGCAATCCGGCGCGGTATCTACATGCGAGCAAAACGCGATCACGGGAACATTTTTATTGGTGTTGGATGGAATTGTCGCATACACGTAGCCGTGAGCATCCATTGACACATCGGAAAGCCCCATTGCATTCAGTTCTTCTTCCAGCAGGCGCGAAAGATCTTTTTGTTTTTCAGTTGTAGGAGAAGCCTCGCTTTCAGGATCACTCTGGGTATCTATCTTCACATACCGCATAAAACGTTCTGCTACCTGGGCCGGATCGATGTGGATCATCTTTTCAAAAATTTGTGCAAACTTAAGCTAACCGAATAAAAAAGGCAGCCCTGAAGCTGCCATTCAAATAATTTCTGTGCAACATTACACTATTTCAACAAGCTCGATATCGAATACGAGTTCCTTCCCTGCAAGAAAATGATTGGCATCCAGTACTACTACGTCATCAAGCAACTCGGTTACCACCACAGGAAAGGGTTGGCCATGCTCATTACTTAGCTGAAGGCTCATACCTTTTTCCAGTTTCATATCTTCCGGCACGTTTTCTTTCGGGAAACGGATCACAGCGTCCTCATTTCTTTCTCCGTATGCTTCGGCAGCAGGAATATTGATGGTTTTTTTATCGCCCACTCCCATACCCGGAAGCGCCGCGTCAAACCCTTTTATCATTTGCCCCGCACCCACGGTAAATTCGAGCGGTTCCCTTCCTACTGAAGAATCAAACTGCTCGCCGTTTGTAAGCTTGCCGGTATAATGCACTTTTACAATATCCCCTTCTTTTACTTGTTTCATGCCTCTTAATTTTTTTTGTTGTAAACGGTAAAGGTGAGTGCATTTTCATTGAATCAGGTCAAATTCACCAATTATTTTCGCACATCATTTTATATTTTCTTTTAGCCATAAAGTAAAAAAATAGCTTTCCTTTGAAATATGATGTATATGCGCCTGCTTACCACGATCTGCCTTGTACTTTTTTCGATTATCTGCCCTGCACAAAGCCACGATAAAAACACATCAGCAAATAAAGTAATTCCGGGAGCTGAACGAATGGAAGTGTATCTCCCCCTGCTTAAAGGAAAACGAATTGGAGTTTTCGCTAATCAAACAAGTATGGTTTGCAATACCCATCTTGTGGACACATTAATAAAGAGCGGAATAAGGGTGGTGAAAATCTTCGGTCCGGAGCACGGTTTTCGCGGCACCGCCGATGCAGGTGAGAAGGTAAAGGATGGTGTTGATTCAAAAACCGGGTTACCGGTAGTGAGCCTTTATGGAAACCACAAGCGCCCGACACAAAAGGAACTGGAAGATGTGGACCTGCTGGTTTTTGATATACAGGATGTGGGCGTGAGATTTTACACCTACATATCCTCCCTGGAAGAATTTATGGAAGCTGCTTTTGAACATGGCAAACCATTGATGATCCTCGACAGGCCCAACCCCAACGGATTTTATGTAGACGGTCCCGTACTTCAACCCGCCTTTAAATCTTTTGTAGGTATGCAGCCCGTACCTATTGTGTATGGAATGACGATAGCCGAATATGCGATGATGATCGCGGGAGAAAAATGGTTGTCGGCTAAAGCAAATGCGCGCCATGCGTATTATAAAACTGCAAACAACTCTGTGGATACTCCCTTTCATTTCCAGATAATCAAAAATAAAAATTACGACCATGCCACACGTTATGAACTTCCTGTAAAACCATCGCCCAATTTGCAGGACATGCAATCCATATACATGTATCCATCCACCTGCTTATTTGAAGGAACCGTGCTCAGCGAAGGAAGAGGAACTTCAAAACCATTTCAATACATCGGGCATCCTTCCCTTCCCAAACACTTGTTTTCTTTCACTCCCTCGCCAACCGAGGGTGCTAAAAGCAGCAAACATTTTTACAAAAAATGCTATGGCTGGAATCTTTCTGATGTGGAGCCGACTAACCGGGTAGAAATAAAATATTTGCAGGATGCATATAAACTTTTCCCGGGTAAGGATTCTTTCTTCCTTAAAAACAATTTCTTCAATAAGCTTTCGGGCAATGATGAATTGATGAAGCAGATAAGGAATGGTGCAAGCGAAGCAGCGATCCGTAAATCATGGCAACCCAAGTTGGAAGCTTTTAAAGCCATCCGAAAAAAATACCTGCTTTATAAAGATTTTGAATGATGCAGAAAGGTTTTCAATCTCTCCGTATAATTTTTATGGGAACGCCGGAATTTGCCGTAGCCTCGTTAAAAAAATTGGTGGAGCACGGAGCTAATATCGTGGGCGTGGTCACGGCACCCGACAAACCTGCCGGCAGAGGCATGCAGCTTCAGCAAAGCGCGGTAAAACAATATGCGCTGTCGCAAAATCTTACTGTACTTCAACCGGAAAAATTAAAGAACGAGCTGTTTGTTGAAGGATTGAAACAACTGAAAGCAGATCTGCAGATAGTTGTCGCTTTCCGGATGCTGCCGGAATTGGTTTGGAACATGCCTCCGTTAGGAACGATAAACGTACACGGTTCCCTTCTCCCCGATTACCGTGGCGCGGCGCCCATCAACTGGGCCATCATAAATGGAGAGAAGGAAACCGGCGTTACCACATTCAAACTCAAACATGAAATTGATACCGGAAACATAATCATGCAGGAAAGGATGGCCATTGGCCCTGATGAAAACGCAGGTTCAGTTCATGACAGAATGATGGAACTTGGAGCAGAGGTGCTGATTAAAACAGTAAAGGCAGTTGCAGAGGAAACCATCACTGAAATTCCGCAGTCGGAAACAAAGGACGGGAAACACGCTCCAAAAATTTTTACTGAAACCTGCAGAATAGATTGGACGAAAGGTATTGATGAAGTTCACAATCTCGTTCGCGGATTAAGTCCCTACCCTGCAGCCTTCACCTCGCTTCATGGAAAGAAATTAAAGATCTTTTCCGGTAAAAAGATCAACTACATTGATAAACAACCCGGCCAGGTTGAATCAGACGGAAAAAGTTTTTTGAGGTTTCACGCAGCGGATGGTTGCTACGAATTACTCGAAATTCAGTTAGAAGGAAAGAAGAAAATGAATGTGCAGGACTTTCTTCGCGGCTATCGTTTTCCGGATCAATAAGCCACCACGCAATCAAACTTTTCTGATGTAACACCCAAGGCTTCAGCGGCGGCATTGCTTATACGAAGATCTATACCTTCATTTTGACTGATATCCGGGATAACATCTAACACCTTCGCATAAACGCTTTTGTTGGAAGCAGGGTTCGTGATCTTCACCACCGAACCGGCAATTGCCGTGTTGTGGAAACAATAATATTTGCCGTCATTCCAGCCACTCGTGCTTTTAAAAGTAGCGGCGATCCCATTGCTTTCCCTCACTTTCTTTCCCTTTGTTTGCGCAGAAAAAATATCGCTGAACTTTCCTCCTGTTGCCGGGCGGGAAACTGCAACGGGCGGTTTTGGCTCTGTCTTCGGTTCTTCCTTCTTCTTAGTTTCCGGTTCTGCCTGCTTTGCAATTTCCTTCTTTGGTTCCTCTTTTGCGATCACCGGTTTCGGCTGCTCCACAGGTTGCTCCTTAGGTGTCGTAGAGGCAAGGTCAGATGATGGAACTGCTATGGCGAATTTAGCAAGCGGCGACAGATCGCCTTTCACCTTTAAGAATCCGATTATGATTGATGAACCGGCAAATACATTTTCCCCGGAGACCTTGTTCCACGCCTGTAAACGCTCCACAGGCACATTTTGAAAACGTTCGCTTACAGAGGAAAGCGACACCCGGGAAGGCGCGCGGAAATACAATGGAACAAACACATCGCCCGGCTCACCAACACCATCCTGCGAAAAAATCACTTCATTCAGAGGGATCTTTAACACCAGACCGATACCTAAACCTCCCGGTGCATCAACATTCAATCCGTTATAAGGAGCATATACGCGCGGGCTGATATTATAAATTCTACCAATGCTGTAAAAGTTTTCTTTGGGGGCCGTGGTGTGAGTAAGGTAGAAACCGGTAGAATTTCCTTCAATCATTATCTTCTTATCCTGCGCCGCGACAAACAAAGGGCAAAGGAATAAAATAAGCAGCAGTAAATTTTTCATCGGATTTCAACAATTGATAAGTAAAGATGAACAAAAATAATAATGATGAACATAAAAACACACATTTGTTTCGCGTGCATATAGCTTTAACCTTTCATTCTTATACGCCATTCTTTCGGGTAATAATTGTTGATGCGGTTGCCTAAAGACTTTATCCAGCCGAGCGGTACATGTTTGTAAGTGACCAAATGCCATCCCGCAGGTATAGTCACGTTTGCCATTTCCTCGCGACGTAAATACCGCAATGCATTTTCGTGATCAACTTCAAAACGATCTACATCCGCCTTTACCAAACCACTTATTGCAAACGCATGATCAGGAATGAGTTCACCTCTAACGACAGCGCCTGTACGAAGTCCTGCGAATTTTAAATACAGAGATTCCTGCAATAGAGGTAATACTTCCCGCATGCGCCCGGGCATCAGCAAAATTTCCTTTTGCCAAAGTTCTGCAACCATGTTTCCTGTATCTATCCAAATCTCAAGCACTTTCATGTCTGCAACACTTACACCGGCTTTCTTTTTTGAACCATACTTTATCGTTTCCCTTTTATTTTCACCAGATCTTTTAAATGCGGCAAGAAAAAACCCTTCACCATCCAGTTTGTCAGGATAAAAACGGTATCCAAACACTCCGGGTGCGGCTTCCACTTCAACAATATTCCATGCAGGGTCGATGTTAAGGCGCATTCCGGTCAGCCCCTGCCCCACACACCATGTCGCAATATCTTCATCTTCTTCTTTCGAATAAGAGCAGGTAGAATAAATCAGGATACCGCCATCCGCGAGCGATGGAATTGCGTGTTCAAGAATATCTTTCTGGCGCCGGGCGCACATTTGAACATTCTGCAGGCTCCATTCTTCAATAGCTTCCGGATCTTTACGGAATAACCCGCTTCCGCTGCAGGGCGCATCAACTACAATGAGATCAAACAATTTTGGCAGCTTTGCAAATTGTTCAGGGCTACTATTGGTAACCACCACATTCGCTCCGCCCCATTTCACCATGTTTTCTTCGAGTATGCCCGACCGTGACTTATTAATTTCATTACTCACTAAAACACTTTCCGCAGAGATCAGCGATTGTATCAGGGTTGATTTGCCTCCCGGAGCTGCGCAGAGATCAAGTACCGTCTTCACTTTATCCAGGTTACATAACTGTAAGATCGCCTGTTCCAAAAACATACTGCTCGCTTCCTGCACATAATATGCGCCGGCATGAAACAAAGGATCAAGGGTAAAGACCGGCCGTGATTCAAGATAATATCCCGAACTGCTCCAGGGCACAGTACGCTTCACAGGAAAAGAAATATCTTTTTCAGAAATTTTCTTCTGGTTAATTCTGATGGAAGTGACCGCATTTCCGGCCTCATGCACATTAATGAAATCGCGCTCTTCAAAACCTTTGATTCCTTTGAGAGACGCTATGAATTGATCCGGCAATTTCATGAAAAGCGAAAGTACCTCTTGTTACACATTTTTCACTTCCGCGGTTAGATCCTGCAAAACCTTTTTTGCATCACCGAATAGCATGGAAGATTTATCGTGAAAAAAAAGTTCGTTCTCAATACCGGCATAACCGGGCTTCATGCTTCTTTTATTGATGATGATAGTTTTAGCATTCTCCACATCAAGAATAGGCATTCCATAAATTGGTGAGGAAGGATCTGTTTTCGCTGCAGGGTTTACCACATCATTCGCGCCAAGCACCAACACCACATCCGTAGTTTTGAATTCCTCATTCGCCTCTTCCATTTCCTGCAATTTTTCATAAGGCACATCTGCTTCCGCAAGCAACACATTCATATGTCCCGGCATGCGGCCGGCAACAGGATGAATGGCATATTTCACTTCCACGCCTTTGTCCATCAGTATCTTTTCCAATTCATGACACGTATGCTGCGCCTGTGCCACTGCGAGTCCATATCCCGGAACGATCATCACTTTATTTGCATAACTCATCACCGTGGCAGCATCGCTCAGGCTGATCTCTTTATAATGGCCTTGCGCACCCGCGGCCGCAGGGCCGTATTTATTTCCACCAAAAGATCCTATCAACACATTTTTCAATGACCGGTTCATCGCTTTACACATCAGCATGGTGAGCAATGTTCCCGCTGCACCAACAAGAATACCTCCCGTCAACATCACTTTATTATCATATAAAAATCCTCCGAAAGCCGCAGCCACACCGGTGAAACTGTTCAGGAGAGAGATCACAACCGGCATATCCGCGCCGCCGATGGGCATCACGAAAAACACACCATATAATAATGATAGCAGCAGAATCACATACACCATCACATGAACGCCCGGGTTGAAGACGAGATAAACCGCCGAAGCTACCGCTGCCAACAAAACGATCATGTTTAGCACACTCTGTCCGGTGAAGCTGAAATCTTTCACCTTTCCATTCAGTTTTCCCCAGGCGATCATGCTTCCTGAAAAAGATACGCTGCCGATAATTAAGCCGAGTACGATTATGATGATCGTTCCCGTATGTTCACCAATACCGGTAAGTGTCATCTGACTATGAAGGTGGTTGAATTCAACCAGAGAGATCAATGCGGCACAGGCCCCGCCCATCCCATTGAAAAGGCTTACCATTTCCGGCATTGCGGTCATTTTCACTTTCTTCGCCGCAAGTGTTCCGATGATGCCGCCAATTGCAAGTCCGCCAAAGATCCAACCATAATTACGCAGGCCGTTACCATCGGCATCGCTGTATAAAAATATCGTTCCGAGAATAGCAAGTGTCATTCCGAATGCAGCCACGAGATTTCCCTTCCGCGCTGTGGATGGATGCGACAACATTTTCAGTCCAACGATAAAAGTTACCGAAGCAACGAGGTAAAGTATGGTTAGGATTTGCATGAAATGATCGGAAATTAATGTGAAGATTTTTTTGCGTTCTTGCCTTTAAACATTTCGAGCATTCGATCTGTTACTACAAAACCTCCCACCACATTTAGTGTTCCCAATATTACAGCGAGAAAGCCCAAGCCAAGCGCGAGATAATTTCCTTCCTCCGCCTGTCCCATCACAATAATGGCACCGATGATCACCACGCCGTGAATGGCATTTGCACCACTCATCAGGGGTGTGTGCAATACGCTGGGTACGCGGCCGATCACTTCTATGCCTACGAATACCATCAGGATAACGATGTAGATGATCTGTTGGTTAACCGTTATCCATTCGAGGAAATTTTCCATGTAGTTCGTTTAAACTGTTGAAGGTTTTGGAAGAAGAAAGGGATGCACTACTTCACCATCTTTTATGATGCAGGAACCTTTCACCAGGTCGTCTGCAAAATCAAGATTCAATTCTCCGTCTTTAATGATCAGTTGTAAAAAATTCAAAATGTTCTTTCCGTACAACTTGCTTGCATCTACGGGCATTGTTCCCGGCAATCTTGAATTGCCGATGATGGTTACATTATTGTATACAATGCTTTCATTGTTTTTTGTTTGCGAAGTGTTTCCTCCGGTGGCTGCTGCAAGATCTATTATCACCGAGCCGGGTTTCATTTTCTGCAGCATGTCGTCCGTGATCAACACAGGTGCGGGTTTCCCCGGAATTTGCGCGGTGGTGATCACGATATCAGCCTTCGCCACGCTCTCTGAAATTTTCTCTTTTTGGCGGCGAATAAAATCTTCCGATTGTTCAACGGCATAGCCGCCGGCTTTTGAGGCATCCGCCGCGCCTTCCACCTCAATGAATTTTGCACCAAGGCTCATCACTTCCTCTTTAACCGCGGGGCGCGTATCAAATACCTCCACCACAGCGCCAAGCCTTCGCGCGGTGGCAATCGCCTGCAGTCCTGCCACACCCGCACCCAATATCATCATCTTCGCCGGCGGAATTGTTCCTGCCGCGGTCATGAACATCGGGAAGTAACGCGGGAATTTTTCTGCTGCTAATAACACAGCTTTGTATCCTGCAATGTTTGCCTGGCTGCTCAATACATCCATGCTTTGCGCGCGTGTGGTGCGTGGCAGCATGTCCATGCTAAAAACTGTTTTACCTGCAGAACACCAGGAAGCCACATTATCTTTTTGATTCAGAGGCAGAAAAGTACCAAGTACCGCGCTGCCTTTAAAAGCGCCAAGATCCTGATTGCTTAATGGGTTAATAGATAATACAATATCGGAACGCTCAAGTGCATCTTTTCTTGAAACAACTGATGCACCTGCTTGCGTGTAAAGCTCATCGCTTGCAAAAACATTTCGCCCCGCACCCGATTCAACAAGCACATCCACCTTCCACTTTTTAAATGTGGCGATATGTTCGGGCAAAATTGAAACCCGTGATTCAAAACCGGGTTCCTGCAAAACGCCAATGGTCATAAGCTTTAGAATATCAACTAAGATAATTAAAATCTTATCGTGAAGTGTTGCCTTTGTTTAAAGTCTTTTCGGAAAAAAACCAGTCCGATAAAGAAAAGATCGATCGTGAGTGTGACCGCTTCATCTTTTTTTATCTCTTCCCAAGCCCTTTCCATTTCCGCGCTCCAGTGAATATCATCAAAGATGAGAATCGAATCCTCATTAATAAATTGTTTGACCTGCTGAAAATATTCCAGCGTCGGCCTGTAGCGATGATTCCCATCTACAAAGGCGAGATC
>JAFAGR010000073.1 GCA_023422565.1 Bacteroidota bacterium
TCGTAATACCAATCACGACCGGTGTTACCCGAAAAGGAGCAGGAAGTACAAAAATCAGGGAAGTTGAGAAACTTCATTCTTCCAAACGCTGAAATTAACCCCGATCGCTTCCGAGTTTTTTCGTGCAAAATTTAAGGAAAACTACCAACTACGAACTAACTACAACCCCGTAGCACCATCCCGCAACGCCTTTTTCTTTCCGCTGTTCTTTTTCTCCCACTCAATCATCTCTGCGGTCTTCTCCGCTTTTTTTGGCTTATCCGATTGCGCGATGACCGGCTTCTCTTCCTTCGGCACCACAAGATTGTTTCGGTCATACTCTTCTGTTTTCACCAAACGGCCGGTGCCTTCTTCATAATATTTCCAGGTGCCATGTTTTACGCTGTAAGGCTCAGCTTTTACAATCTTAAAATCTACAACTTCATTACTCCCTGTACCGTATACAGGAATTGTATCGTATGGTTGATCCGGATTATAACCTCTCCAGTTCTCTTCGATCAGCAATCCACCCAAAAAGGAAAAATATTGCTGAAGCCCGTCCTTACCGCCATGTATATAATGCTCTACGGCAATAAGGTCTCCCTCCTTGCTGTACTTTCTCCAGTACCCGTGCTTTTGATCGTTCTTGTAAACACCTTCTTCATCATACCCGGGGTTACCGCGCAACTCAGGGTAAGTTGTCACCCACCTGCCTTGTTTCAACCCCTTGCTATCTACCAGGTTCAAAGTGTCGCCCTCATGATTCAACTTGAATGATTTGGGTTGCGCGAAAGCAGAAGTGCTGAATGCAAGGAATAGAAGCGCTACAATGGAAGCAAAAATTATTTTCATCTTTAC
This sequence comes from Bacteroidota bacterium, assembly GCA_023422565.1. Classification (GTDB taxonomy): domain Bacteria; phylum Bacteroidota; class Bacteroidia; order Chitinophagales; family Chitinophagaceae; genus Ferruginibacter. The sequence continues at coordinate 838 of JAFAGR010000073.1, forward strand.
AGGATTATGGAGTCAGGCAGAAACTAACTTGGCTTCTGCTAAAAATTGTTGATCAAATTTACAATTTATCCCTTGTTGAAATTTGTTAATTTAACGCGATGAAGGATTACAAGAAATATTATTTGCTGGCCGCCGAGCCCGAAATTGTTTACCAGGCTTTAACTAACGCAGCAACTATTCAATTGTGGACCGGTGAACCCGCAGAAATGAGCACCGAACCGGGCAGTGAATTCTCTTTATGGAACGACAGCATCAGCGGCCGCAATATTGAATTTGAACCCGGGAAAAAGATTGTGCAGGAATGGTATTTTGGCGAACAGGAAGAACAGTCGATTGTTACCATAAAACTACATCCGCATAAGGCAGGCACCTCTGTTGAACTGCGGCATACAAATATTCCTGATGAAGATTATGAGAACATCACTTCGGGTTGGGAAGAAAATTATTTTGGCGCTCTTGAGGCATTTTATGCGCACTAAATAAATTACTTGTTCTACTTAATTTCGAGGCTTAACAGGTTCTTGTCTTCAAGGAAAGCTTCAAGCTGATCGCCAACTACGCACTCTCCCACTCCCGCCGGTGTACCGGTGAAAATAAGATCACCTATGTTAAGTGAGAAATAATTGGAAATATGCGAAATGATCGAATCAAAGGGAAAGGTCATTTGCCCTGAATTGCCTTTCTGCACTTCCTCACCGTTTTTCAAAAGCTTGAAATTGATGTTGTTCCTTTTAATTTCAGGCGTGAGGTCAATGAATTTTCCTACGGCGGCGGAGTTATCAAAAGCTTTTGCTTTCTCCCACGGCAATCCTTTTGCTTTACATTCTTCCTGTATATCCCTGGCGGTGAAATCTATGCCCACCGTTACGCCATTGTAGTAATTAGCTGCATGCCTTTCCTGAATGTACTTCCCATTCTTACACACGCGAAGCACAAGCTCACATTCGTAATGGAGTTCGTTAGTAAATTCGGGATAATAAAAAGGAGTATGAACCTGGAGAAGGGCGCTCTTGGGCTTCATGAAAATAACCGGTTCATCAGGCATTTCGTTTGCCATCTCTTTCACATGATCCGCATAGTTTCGGCCGATACAAATAATCTTCATTCGCAGCTTGGTTTTAAATTGGGTCTCGGGGCAAAGAGCGAAATTAAGAAAATCATATAATAATTTCAATACACATTCAATTATTATTCAACCCCGTACACCACGTTATTTACTAAACCCATGGTTTTGTCTATGCCAATGGCGGCGAAGTTTTCTATTATTTCCACGCATTTTTCAATTTTTAACCTGACAAGGGCGATTTCCTCTTCGCGCCATTTGCCCAATACATAGTCAGATTGCATCCCTTTTGGAAATTGGTTTCCAATGCCAAAGCGCAGTTTCGGGTAAGTATCTGTGCCGAGGATCTGCTGAATATCTTTCAACCCATTGTGGCCCGCATCGCTCCCCGAAGGCCTCAAACGAAGTTTAGTCAGCGGCAGTGCGAGGTCATCTACAATAGTAAGCGTTCTTTCCAACGGCACCGATTCCTTCATCTCCCAATATTTAAATGCACGCCCGCTCAGGTTCATATAGGTTGTTGGGCAAATACACACAAATATCTTTCCCTTCCACTTCACCTCTGCCACATAGGCGAGACGGTCATTTTTAAAACTTCCCCCATGTTTATGCACGAAAGCATTCACTACATCAAAACCGATATTATGGCGTGTGCCCGCATATTCATTGCCCGGATTGCCGAGACCGACTATTAAAAATTTTGACATTATTAAATGCTAAAGGCTAAAGGGTGAAAGGTAAATGGAAACCGCGGTTAAACTAAGCCATCTCGTCAAGAAATTGCTGAAGATCGGCCTCCGTTTTTATCAAAACATCGCGTGTTTTACTCCCCTGGTTCGGCCCTACAATACCTGCCGATTCAAGTTGATCCATCAGTCTGCCTGCACGGTTGTAGCCAAGTTTCATTCGTCTTTGTATGAGAGAGGTGCTTCCGCTTTGGTTCATTACAATTAACCGGGCTGCATCTTCAAACAAGGGATCCTTATCATTAAGATCAAAATCCTTTGCATCCATGTCTTTCTCGTCCACATACTCAGGCAAAAGGAATGCATCCGGATAGCCGCGCTGGTCGCCGATGAAGTCCACGATCTTGTCCACCTCCGGCGTGTCAACAAATGCGCATTGCAAACGCACAACCTCTCCGTTATAACTTATGAGCATATCACCCTTACCGATCAATTGTTCTGCACCGCCGGTATCCAGAATTGTGCGACTGTCTATCTTGCTGCTAACCTTGAAGGCTATACGTGCAGGGAAGTTAGCTTTAATTGTACCCGTGATGATGTTTACGGAAGGCCGCTGAGTGGCAATGATCAGATGGATCCCAATAGCTCTTGCAAGCTGTGCAAGGCGCGCAATGGGCATCTCAACTTCTTTACCGGCCGTCATAATAAGGTCGGCAAATTCGTCAACCACTAATACGATAAAGGGTAGAAACTGGTGGCCTTTCTGCGGGTTAAGTTTACGCGCAGCAAACTTTTCATTGTACTCGCGTATGTTGCGGCAACCGGCCTCCTTCAAAAGGTCATAACGGTTATCCATCTCAATACACAAGGCATTTAGCGTATTGATTACCTTCTTGGTGTCGGTAATAATCGAGTCTTCTTCATTCGGCAGCTTGGCCAGGAAGTGTTTTTCAATGGCTTTATAAATGCTAAGCTCCACTTTCTTTGGATCAACCAAAACAAATTTCAGTTGCGAAGGATGCTTTTTATAAAGCAGTGAAACAAGAATGGCATTCAACCCGACAGATTTACCCTGCCCTGTAGCGCCGGCCATCAAAAGGTGCGGCATACTTGCCAGGTCAACAATGAAATTTTCATTATCGATCTTTTTTCCGATCGCTATTGGAAGAGAGAACTTACTGTTGGTAAATTTTTCCGCAGACAGTAAGGTCTTCATGCTCACGATCGTTTTGCGGGCATTTGGCACTTCAATACCTATAGTGCCTTTTCCCGGAATCGGTGCAATGATCCGTATACCCAGGGCTGCAAGGCTCAGGGCTATGTCGTCTTCAAGGTTCTTAATCCGCGAAATTCTAACACCCGCTGCCGGAATGATCTCGTACAATGTAACCGTCGGGCCAACGGTAGCGGATATACGCTGAATATTGATGTCGTAATTCTTCAGCGTATTTATGATCTGGTTTTTGTTGTTCTCAAGTTCCGCCGGGTCCTGCACTATTTTTTCACTTCCGTGATTTTCCAGGAGGTCAAGTGATGGATACTTGTAATCGCGCAGGTCAAGAATGGGATCGTAAGGTTCCAGCTGTGCTACCTTTTGAGCAGGCGTTTCTTCTGCCACCGGTTCTTCGGGCTTCGTTACAATCAACTCAAGGTCAGATTTTACGGGAATCGGCTCCGCTGTTTTTACCGGCAATTCCTTTGGCAGCTCTACCTCGGGCACTTCCATGGCTACCGGGGCGCGCTCCTGTATAGGCGTTTTCCTGGCGGGCTTTTTTTCCTCCTCTTTTTCATTAAGAGAAAACTCATGATTAAGAGAGGGCTCCAGATCGTTCTGTATATTAAGCGGTAAAGGCGCACCGTTCATTGCGTTACCTTTTACATTGAATGGCTCGTCTTCGGTTTCCTCTTCTTCTTCCAATTGTTCGTCTACCGGGTCAACAACAGGTGCAGCTTCTTGCTTTTTAGATGAGAAATTGAAAGATGGGTTGAATCGCCAGATGATATAAGACAAGCCGGCGACTGCAAGCATAAGGATAGTTCCGATCTTACCCACAGTTTTGAAAAGGTAGTCGCGGCAGATATTCCCAACGTGTCCGCCCCAGGGAAATTCACTGCCTTGCATGATCACCGAGGCCGCGATGCTGATCAGAGGAAGGCCGACAACAATGTATTTTACATTCCTTGAAACTGAAAAGATCTTCTTGCCCGCAAAAAGATTAACGCCTGCTACAAAGAAAAGGCTGCATAATAAATATGAAGCAAATCCAAATCCTTTGTAAATGAAAAAATGAGAGAGAAAGGCTCCGAAAGTGCCCATCAGGTTATCCACTTCGGTATCAGTACCTAAAAGCAGTCTCGCTCCTTCGCGAAAAACTTTGTCCTGATCTTCATCCCAGGTAAACAAATAAGACGTAAAAGCTACAAAGAACAGCAGGCCAAACAGGATGCAGATGCTTCCTGCAATTTTGTGGGTTCTTTCGTCTTTTAGCAAGGTCTTTACTTCGATCTCCTCTTCCTTCTCCTGCTTCAGCGGCTCGGGTTTAGGCGTCTTCGCTTTTGTTTTGGTGGCCATTGGAAACAAAGATAATAAATAGTGTGGTGAACTGCACGCCACGCGGGCTTCCTACAAAGTTTTTTGCTGCTTTATAAATGTATAAAAAAGGAGGCTCCAACCACAGAGAAATGCAACCCCGCCAAAAGGCGTAATGATTCCGAACCATTTATAACCGGGCACAACAAGGCTCTGGAGAATCGATAAGAAGTAAAGTGAGAATGAAAATAGTATAATGCCGGTGATAAAAAACCGTCCGGCCCATTTCACTGTAGATACGGGAAAATATTTAAACAACAAACCGGTAAAGAGCAATGCCAGTGCATGATAGAACTGGTATCGTACGCCGGTTTCAAAAGTATCCATTGCCTTTATTGAAAGCAACCTTTCAAGTGCATGAGCGGCAAAAGCGCCAAACGCAACAGCAAGAAAACTAAATACGCTACCGGCCAGCAAAAATCCTCTATGCATCTTTCAATATTTGTTGAAGTGTGAATGTGCGCAATTCGTCAGCATTCAGTATGATCTGCGCCTGGTTGTAAAAAGGTTCGCGCTCGGCAAGTTTCTTCTCAATAAAAAACAACAACTCATTTTCATTCAAATTTTTCAAGAGGGGGCGAACCTCTCTTTCATCCCGGATCCTATCCCACAAAAATTTGGGGCTTGCACGCAGGTAAATCGTTTTGCCGCTTGCATTCATCCAGTTCATATTATCATGAAAGCATGGAGCACCTCCTCCGCAGGCCACAATGGTTCCGGGTTTCAGATCGAGCTGCCGCAACACCTTCGCCTCCACTTCCCGAAAATATTCCTCACCTTTTTTTTCAAACAGATCTACAATGGAAGTACCGGTATCTTCTGCGATCTTTTCGTCAAGATCAACAAAAATATAGTCCGAAGCCTCTGCCCAAAGCCTTCCCCAATGTGTTTTACCACTGCCCATGAAACCGGTAAGAAATACGACCATGCGTTACGTTTTCGTTTTATCTACGCGAATAAAACAAACTTATGTGGAAATGAGAAGCCACTTTGAAAATTTAAGATCAATTCTTCTTTTTAAAATCCCCGCGTTTCCATGCCTTTATAAATTCGTTCCAGGCAAAGGGATTAAAAATGTTTTGGGGAGCAACCTGGCCTGAGTAGTAAAGTTTCCGGGCGTTCTGCCTCATATACTGGCTTGAGGCTTCCCGGCCGTCAGGAGGCAAACTTGCCATTAACATCCGCCTTTTCGCTTCATCGTTGTTGGCTCTCGCGATGGCGATATCGTCGTCAGGAATTTTCGTATTCACAAAATCGCGATCGAATTGCTGACGGGAAATTCTTGGTTTGATGATGGTTGCGGGAAGATAAACAGTATCATTCACCATCAACTGTATAATGCTATGCTGGTTACCTTTTAGATCAGAGGGAATAGTAACGGTTTTTGGTTTGAACCCGATACTGGTAAATTCCACTTCATCACCCTTAAAAACAACAATGCTGAAAACGCCGTTGTCGTTGGTGATCGTTCCCCGGTTTTGTCCCTTAACCATTACGCTGGCTCCCGGAATGCCAAGGAGGCTATCTGCCGTCATTACCACACCATATAATTGTACAACAGAATCCTGGAATCTTTCAAACTGCGCATGCGAAACAGATGGAGAAAAAATGGCAAGTATAAAAACGTATCGTAAAAATTTAAACATTTGTCCTTCCGCTTTTGCAAATGAAGATAGGTTTTAAGCAACTGATCCGGCACTTTTTTACAATCGGAAGTAAACACCCGCTTCAATCGGACAAAGTACGGCCATCAACCATTAATTTTGCGGTGAAATTTGGTTTTTAACAAATAATTGAACGATGAATAACGAGGAGATTTTACAGGCTCTCAGCCATGTGCAGGAGCCTGATCTGGGGAAAGATCTGGTGACTCTTGAAATGGTGAAAGACATTGTGATCAATGGCAACGATGTAAAATTCACGGTTATACTAACTACGCCTGCATGCCCTTTAAAAGACAGAATAAAAAACGAATGTATTGATGCGGTAAAAACTTACGTAAATAAAGATGCTATCGTTGAGGTGAATTTTACCAGCAACACTACAACAAACCGTACCGATCCTAAAAATGTACTCACCGGTGTTCGCAATATTATTGCTGTGGTAAGTGGAAAAGGAGGTGTGGGAAAAAGTACAGTATCAGCAAACCTCGCCCTTGCGCTTGCTGAAGGAGGCGCAAAGGTTGGATTAATGGATGCCGATATCTACGGGCCGAGTCAGCATATTATGTTCGGAATCAGGGGCGAGAGGCCAATGATGAAAGATAATGGCGCAAAGGGGTTGATAGTACCAATTGAAAAGTTTGGTATTAAAGTGATGAGCATTGGATTATTGGTTGATGAAAAGCAGGCGGTGGTTTGGAGAGGACCAATGGTGAGCAGTGCGATCCGTCAATTTGTTACGGATGTAGACTGGGGCGAACTTGATTATCTGATTCTTGATATGCCGCCGGGTACGGGAGACATACATCTAACGGTTGTACAAACGATTCCGGTTACAGGAGTGATTGTGGTAACCACTCCGCAATTGGTTGCACTTGCCGATGCAAAAAAAGGAATAGCCATGTTTTCGCAGGCGCAATTAAAAGTACCTGTTATAGGCCTTGTTGAAAACATGAGTTATTTTACGCCGGAAGAATTACCTGAGAATAAATATTACATCTTCGGAAAAGATGGTGGAAAGCAGCTTGCCGAGGATTTCGATATTCCTTTACTTGGTCAAATACCCATCGTACAAAACATACGTGAAGGCGGTGATATCGGTATTCCGGTTATGGTAAGCGATGACGAAATCTCAAAAAACGCCTTTATTGATTTCGCCGGTAACGCTGCAAGAGGGATTGCGATGCGGAACGCGCAAATACCTGCCACGGAGATCCAGGAAATTCTCGAATAATTTCAAACAACTTTGTTGATGAAACCGCTGTTCCCTTTATGTGTATTGATGTTGGGAATGATGGCCTGCACCCAAAAGAAACTTCCTAAAACAGAAGTGATCTCCGTGTTACAACAAATGGAGGAACTTGCCACGGTTGAATATACGGTAACCAAAGTGGTTAAAGCAAATGATAATAAAACCTGGTTTAAACCGGGAGACAGAAAAATACTTATCACTACTGAAGCCACTCTCAAGGCAGGTATAAATATGGCCGCATTAACTGAAGATGATGTGACCATTTCAGGAAAATCTATCACCATTTATTTGCCGGAACCTGAAATATTATCGGTAAACATGCCCGCAGACAAAATTAAAGTAGCATTTGAAAAAACCGATCTTCTTCGATACCCGTTTAATAATGAAGAACGGGATGCATTACTTAAGCAGGCTGAACAACAGCTCCGGCGAAGTGGAAATGAAACAGGAATTTTAGCGCAGGCAAAATTAAACACTCAGGTTTTGATGAGCCGGCTGCTAACCGGTTTAGGATTTGAATCAGTAACCCTTTTCTTTGGCGAAAGAAAAAAATCTCAACACAAAGGATGAGATTTTTAAAAACGATATCAAAAGGGGTTTGGTTGGCAGCAGGCATTTTGCTTTTGATCTTCATTCTCCAAAAAGCAAATGTGATTCCTTCTTTCAGAGATTTGTTTCGTGAACAACCCGTAAGTATAGACGAAACACCGATACTCGTGAAGGAGATCCGTGCAATTGCGGAATTGAACACAGCAAGTTTGTATCATGAATTTGTGATTGACACCACGCAGCCTTCAATAATGCCACTAAAGGCCCTCAGGAAAAGAATTGTATTGATAGCGAAAGGAAAAGTAACGGCAGGAGTGAATTTGCAACAGCTTGATTCAACCCGGATTTTTGTTGAAGGAGATTCGGTAAGTATGAATTTGCCGGGAGCACAGATCACAGGCGTGGAGCTCAATCCATCTTCCTTTGAAACTTTTTATGAGAATGGTCGGTGGGGCGGAGAAGAAATTGCGGGCGTGAAAACACTGGCTCGGAGAATTTTGTTAGCCGAAGCCCTTCGACGGGGCTTGCTTCAGAAGGCGGATGAAAAGGCACGCCAGGCGATGAAAGATTTTCTTTTTGCCGCAGGTTTCAAAAAGATAAATATCGAATCAAACTGACCGGCCCAACCAGTTCATCGCATTTTTGAAAAGCAATTTGTTCTTCAGGTTAAGGTCAAAATTCATTTCTTCAATTAATTTACCGGGCACATGCTCTCCTAACGGAAAGGGGTAATCGCTTCCCAGGCAGATGTGGTCTTCACCCATTACATCAATGATAAAATTCAGGGCACGTTCGTCGTGCACGAGGCTGTCAATCCAAAACTTACCAATATATTTCTCGGGTGAGGTTTTGTTGTCGACCGCAACCAGGTCAGGGCGAACATCAAACCCATGTTTAATTCTCCCGATCGTAGCCGGAAAAGAACCTCCCCCATGCGCGAAGGCAATGCGCAGGTTGGGAAATTTTTCCAGTACTCCGCCAAATATCATAGAACATATAGCGCGTGAAGTTTCAGCAGGCATCCCCACCAGCCACGGAAGCCAGTATCTTTCTATCTGCTTCTCTCCCATCATCTCCCAAGGATGAATAAAAATTGCGCAACCCAGTTGCTCCGCTCTTTCATAAAAAGGGAAAAATCTTTCCTCGCTTAAGTTATCACCGTTAATATTACTTCCGATCTCCAGGCCCGCCATATCAAGTTCGGTCATACAACGCTCCATTTCGCCGATCGCGAGTTCTGTATCCTGCATCGGCACTGTACCCAATGCAATAAACCTGTCCGGAGTTTTTTGAGCTACTCCTGCAATGTGGTCATTAAAAAAGCGTGATGTTTCCAACCCGTCTTCCGCCTTTGCCCAATAATTGAACAACACCGGAATAGTTGACAATACCTGAACATCTACGCCCGTTTCCTTCATTTCGTTTATGCGTACCCGTTCGTCATAACAATTTTCTTCCACCACGCGAAACAGGTTATCTCCTTTCATCATGCAGGCCTGGCAATTCCTGTGTTCCACATGAATGAAATTTCCATAACCGAATTTTTTTACCCAGTTCGGCATAGAAGAGGGCATAATGTGCGTGTGGATGTCGATCTTCATGAGAAGTCAAAAGTAAAAAGTAAAAAGCAAATATGCGGAACGAATGGTGGGATTGGTCTGAGTGATGTGTTTCCTATAATAAACACCGGCAATGCCACAGAAAAACACGTGTGTGGCATGAGCATCTTGCCGATGCAAGGCCGCTGAACTTTTCTAGGTTTGAGTATTCGTTACCTAAAATTTTCAATAATGGCAGGAACTTTCACACAGATATACTTTCATTATGTATTTGCAGTTAAAAGAAGGGAAACCCTTTTGCGGAAACCCTGGAGGGAAGAAGTTTTTAAATACATGGCGGGTACCATCCGAAACAAAAATCAAAAACCAATTAATATTAATGGTGTTTCCGACCATGTGCATGTTCTGGCAGGGTTAAAACCAGGTTGCTGTTTCATGTCACTAATTCGGGATATAAAAAATAATTCCAGCAAGTTTATTAATGAACAGGGCTTCTTAAAACAAAAATTTTCATGGCAGGAAGGATATGGGGCGTTCACCCGTGTGCCACAGACATATGGAAACAGTATTCCGTTACATTTCTAATCAGGAAATCCATCATAAGGAGGCATCTTTCAAAGAAGAATATCACACACTTCTACATGAAAATGGTATCGCGTACAACGAAAAATATCTATTCGATTGGATGGAATGAGGGAAGCAAAAAATGGATTTAGAAATCCAATTCATATTGGAGGCGTAGATATGCCACCCCTTCGGGGTTTTGAATGCAACACCTTTTACCGAAAAGAATCTCACCCCTTCGGGGTTCGGATAATGGTCTTCCCGTAAATATCATAAGAATACAACAGAGAATCCCGACGGGATGATACTCATATATGGCACAACATTAAGATCGAATGAAATCCCGAAGGGATGGTATTCCTATTTAGGACTCCCGAGAAGAACGGATCAGAAAACCCCAAAGGGGTGACAATCATATATGGCAAAACGTTAAGATCGAATAGAAATCCCGAAGGGATGGTACTCATATATGGCACAAAGTTAAGATCGAATAGAAATCCCGAAGGGATGGTATTCCTATATTGCGTGGATTATATCAGCACGGCATTGCCGAAAATCAATCGTCAATCGGAAACCGTAAATTCAAAATCGTAAATTGAATCGCTATCCTTTCTTAACCGGCGGAGACATCACCGCACCGCATTTTGAACAGGTTCGTCTTTCCTCGGAAGAATAGAAACCTTCCATAACCGGTGGAAGCTGACTAACGATGTCGGATACATGAAGATGTTCTTCATATAATTTATTCCCGCAGTTTTCGCAATACCAAAGAAATCCGTCTTCCTCGGTTTCCCTTACCTTTTCTATCACCAGTCCAACAGTTCCTTCACCGCGTTGGGGAGAGTGTGGGGTGCGGGGAGGCAGCAAAAAAATATCTCCTTCATTAATGGCAATATCACGAGGCTTGCCGTCTTCAATAATTCTTAAAATTATATTTCCTTCAATCTGGTAATACAGTTCTTCACTTTCATTAAAATGATAATCCTTTCTGGAATTCGGGCCTCCCACAACCATCACAATAAAATTCTCAGCGTCTTTATAAATACACTGGTTACCAACCGGGGGCTTAAGAAGGTCGCGGTTTTCACTTATCCATTTTTTTAGGTTGAAAGGAGATGCTATGGCCATGCTTGAAGTTTTAGGGAAGAAATTTACAGCTATTTTTTTAATTACCTTTAGCGCATGCAAGCGGATATTCCTTATCACCTTGAAAACTTCATCGGTGGTAATTTCATAGGGCCATTGAGCGGCAAATTCATAGATAATTTTAACCCTGCCACGGGAGCCATAAGCGGTCAAATTCCTGATTCAAATGAGAAAGATATTGAAGTGGCAGTACAGGCTGCGAAAGAAGCCTTCCCGAAATGGAGCGCCGCCGAACCCGAAGAACGCTTTCGCATCCTCAATAACATTGCAAACATTATTGAAGAAAATCGGGATGAACTTGCCCTTGCCGAAACTAACGATAACGGCAAGCCGCTTTGGTTGAGTAAGAGAGTGGACATGTATCGAGCCGCCGCAAATTTTCGCTTCTTTGCCACTGCTGCACTTCAATTTTCTTCAGAAAGCCATTCTATGCCTGATGGCGTAAATTTCACTCTTCGCCAACCGATCGGTATAGTAGGATGCATATCACCATGGAATCTTCCGCTTTATCTATTCACCTGGAAAATAGCGCCTGCGCTGGCGGCAGGAAACTGCGTGATCGCAAAACCATCCGAAGTCACTCCCGCAACGGCTTTTCTATTAGGAAGGATATGTAAGGAGGCCGGTTTGCCCGATGGAGTATTAAACATAGTACACGGCACCGGGCCTGTTACAGGTGAAGCCATCGTGGCACATCCGGATATAAAGGCGATTTCGTTTACGGGAAGCACACGGGCAGGAGAAAGAATTGCATCTGTTGCCGCACCGAAATTTAAAAAATTATCTCTCGAACTCGGAGGTAAAAATCCTAATATCATTTTTGCGGATTGCGATTGGGAGAAAATGTTACGCACAACCGTACAGTCTTCTTTCAGTAACCAGGGCCAGATTTGTTTATGCGGAAGCAGAATAATTGTTGAACGGAAGATATACGACCGCTTTAAAAAAGAATTTATTGAACTTGTACAACGGTTACGCGTAGGTGATCCTTTAGACGATTCTTCTAAGCAAGGGGCCATAGTAAGCAAGGCTCATTTTGAAAAGGTGATGCAGTGTATTAAAGTCGCAAAAGAAGAAGGCGGAAAGATACTTTGCGGAGGCAATTCGGTAAGGCCGGAAGGACGTTGTGCAGGGGGATTTTTTATTCAGCCAACTGTTATTGAAGGTGTGGGGCCTGATTCAAAAACAAATATGGAGGAAATATTTGGACCCGTGGTTACCTTGCAGCCGTTTGATACCCTTGAGGAAGCGACCTCTCTGGCAAACGCAGCCACTTATGGATTGTCTGCCACAATCTGGACGCAAGACATTACTACGGCCCATGCGGTTGCAAACAATCTGCAAACGGGCATTGTATGGATCAATTGCTGGCTTAAGCGCGATCTCCGAACAGCTTTTGGGGGCGTGAAAAACAGTGGTGTTGGGCGCGAAGGCGGATGGGAAGCGATGCGATTTTTTACGGAAGCAAAAAACATTTGCATAGAATATTAAATTATGTCTGCAGAAAATAATATTATTCACACCAGCAATGCCGCAAAGCCTCTGGGAGCGTATCCACATGCGAGGCAAGTAGGCAACCTGCTGTTTCTGTCTGGCATTGGAAGCCGCAATGCAGAAGACAATTCAATTCCGGGACTGGAACTTGATGCTAATGGAAATATCGTCAGGTATGATATCGCAGCAGAATGCCATTCTGTATTCAGAAATGTAAAAGCCGTGCTGGAAGCCAGTGGCAGCAGTTGGCATAAGATGGTGGATGTAACAGTATATCTCACCAATATGAAAAAGGATTTTGCGGAATACAACCGCATTTACGGTGAATATTTCAAAGATGTGCAGGCATGCCGCACCACTGTAGAAGTAAAAAGTTTGCCTACGCCAATCGCTATTGAATTAAAAGTTATTGCTACAATAGATTAACATGAATCACGAATACAACCTGGAATATGCCAGGGCAATGGACGAGAAAGATCCTTTAAAAAATTTCAGAAGTAAATTTTACATCCCATATATCAACGGCAAAGAGAGCATCTATTTCACCGGAAATTCTTTGGGATTACAACCTCGCACTACGCAGGATTATGTAGTGAACGAGCTTGAAGATTGGGCTAATTATGGCGTGGAAGGGCATTTCCATGCACGTAATCCCTGGTACAGTTACCATGAAATGTTTCCTGAACTGCTAAGCGATATAGTTGGTGCGAAAGTGGAAGAGATCGTAGTGATGAATCAACTTACGGTGAATTTGCACGTATTGATGACCAGCTTTTATCAACCTACGAAACAACGTTACAAAATAATCTATGAGGCGAAAGCATTTCCCTCCGATCAATATGCCATCGCATCGCAGGTAAAGCTTCACGGCCTGGACCCCGCAGAGGCGATTATTGAAGTTTCTCCGCGTACAGGCGAGGTCGTTATACAACATGAGGACATCCTCTCTGCAATAAAAGAACACGGAGATTCTACCGCTTTAGTGCTTTTTGGCGGAGTGAATTATTACTCAGGCCAGGTGTTTAATATGCAGGCTATCACCCGGGCAGCCCATGAAGCCGGCGCCCTCTGCGGGTTTGATCTCGCTCATGCTGCAGGCAACATAGCTTTAGAGTTGCACGACTGGCAGGTAGATTTTGCCTGCTGGTGCAGCTATAAATATTTAAACTCGGGACCGGGGGGCGTTGCAGGCGCATTTATACATGAAAGGCATATCGGAAACAAAAATCTTCCACGACTTGCAGGCTGGTGGGGCCATAATAAAGACACCCGCTTTAAAATGGAAAAGGAATTTGACCCTATCACCACTGCAGAAGGTTGGCAAATGAGTAATGCTCCTGTACTCAGCATGGCCGCCCATAAAGCTTCCCTTGATGTGTTTAATGAAGCCGGTATGGCAGACCTTGTTGAAAAAAGCCGGGAGCTGACTTCCTACCTGTTCTTCGTTCTGGATGAGGTCAATGCCTCATTCGCGCATCCGATCATGGAAGTGATCACTCCGCGAAATGAAAATGAAAGAGGATGCCAGGTTTCGGTTATATTGAAGAAGGATGGCAAGCAAATATTCGACACTCTTCTCAAACACGGTGTGATTGCGGACTGGCGGGAACCCGACGTGATCCGTATTGCACCCGTCCCCCTGTACAATACATTTGAAGATGTATTTCGCTTCGGAGAAATAATCCGCGAAACCGCATCGGGCAAATCATAATTTAATGAGTAAAACAGTTAACATCATTGGGGCCGGGCTTGTAGGCTCCCTGCTTTCGATCTACCTTTCAAAGCGAGGTTATAATGTGACGATTTATGAAAGAAGGGACGATATGCGAAAAGTCTCAGGAATTGCGGGACGTTCCATAAATCTTGCCCTGAGCGACCGCGGTATCCGGGCATTGGAAGAAGTACGTGCAATGGACGATATACGATCTATCGCCATACCCATGCATGGCAGGCAGATGCATTATGTAGACGGATCTTCGCCATATCAGCCTTATGGAATGGAAGGCCAATACATTAATTCCGTGTCGCGCGGCGATCTGAATAAAAAATTGATGGACATTGCTGAAGAAAACGGTGTAACTATCCACTTCAATAAAAAACTTTCAGGCATCAACTGGAGCAACCATGAAATGCAGTTTGATGATGGCACTACCTCGGTTGCAGATCTTATGTTTGGCAGTGATGGAGCTTATTCCGCAGCAAGATTAAGCCACCAGCTCCACCATGATCGTTTTCAATACCAACAATACTATATCGACTTCGGCTATAAAGAACTTGTGATCCCTGCCGGAGAGAACGGTTCATTTCTGATTGAAAAAAATGCATTGCACATCTGGCCGCGCGGTAACTACATGCTGATCGCTCTACCAAACATGGACGGCAGTTTCACCTGCACCCTATTCTTTCCTTTCGAAGGCGAAATTTCATTTGCCTCATTGGATACGCCGGAAAAAGCAAGAACCTTTTTCGATGAAACATTCACTGACGCCTCTGCATTGATGCCAACCCTTGAGCATGACTTCTTTCACAATCCAACGTCCTCGCTTGTTACGGTAAAATGTTTCCCATGGATACGTGATAACCGGTTTGCGCTTATAGGTGATGCCGCTCATGCCATCGTACCTTTCTTCGGCCAGGGTATGAATGCAGGTTTCGAAGACTGTTCGGTGCTGGATAAACTTATTGATCAGTTCGATAATAGTTGGCCTGAAATATTTGACGAATTTCAGCGATTAAGAAAACCGGATGCCGACGCAATAGCGGATCTCGCCCTCACGAACTTTGTGGAAATGCGCGATAAGGTTGGCGACCCATCCTTTCTTCTCCAGAAAAAAATTGAAGCAAATTTTTCAAAAAAACATCCCGATAAATGGACACCGGCCTACTCGATGGTCACATTCAGTCCTGATATAAGATACAGTGAAGCTCTACGACGTGGTTCACGCCAGGAAGCTATCATGCAGAAGATCATGCAGAAGCCGGGTATTGAACAATTGTGGGATTCTGAGGAAGTGGAAAAAGAGATCTTAAATAATTTGGGATAGATAATTGATATAGATTTCTTCAACCGAATATTTTCACTTTATGACGCGGCAGCAGCTTGTTGAAAACATCAGTTCAAAGAGGACTTTTCTTTGTGTAGGGTTAGATACGGATCCTGAACAGATCCCGGATCATCTCAAGGAAAAGGAGAACGGCATATTTGAATTCAACAGGCAGATAATTGACGCCACAAAAGATCATTGCGTTTCATACAAGATCAACACTGCATTTTACGAAGCCATGGGCTCTAAGGGATGGGATATCATGGAGCAAACCGTACATCACATTCCTTCCACTCATTTTAAAATAGCAGATGCAAAACGCGGCGATATTGGAAACACCTCTTCCCGCTATGCAAAAGCTTTCTTCGAAACCATTCCCTTTGATGCAGTTACCGTAGCTCCATACATGGGTGAAGACAGCATCCGCCCATTTATGGAATATGAGGATAAATGGACAATAGTACTCGGCCTCACGAGCAACAAGGGCGCAGAAGATTTTGAATTGCAAAAACTTTCTTCGGGCGAATATTTGTTCGAAAAGGTAATCGAAACAGTGAGTAAATGGGGATCCCGGGATAATTTGATGTTTGTTACCGGGGCTACACAGGCAAGTTCTCTCGAAAAAATTCGGGCTATTGTTCCCGATCACTTTTTACTTGTGCCCGGAGTTGGTTTCCAGGGAGGTAGTTTGAACGAGGTTGCAAAATATGGTATGAATAATGAAACGGGGCTTTTGGTAAACGTTTCGAGGGCGATCATTTATGCTGGCGAACATGAAAACTATGCAGAGGAGGCGGGAGAAATTTCACGCCAGTATCATGAACAGATGTCCTCTCTAATGCCTTTGTAATGTTTTAATTTCAAGAGCTTTTTTCTTTACAGCTTCTGCCCACTTTTTATATTCCCGGCCTGAAGGATGCAATCCATCGCCGGTAAGGAAATCTAACTGGGCGCCATTCTTTCTCTGCGAAGTAGTGATGTCAATAAAATGGACGCCGGCTTTTTCAGCGGCAGTTGCGCATGCTTTATTGTACTCGTCAATCTCCTTCGCAATTTCCTTCGCATCTCTATCTTTTGCAAAAGGAGTAACGCCCCAATCAGGAATGCTTAACATTATCACATGCGAGGGGTTTCCGCCGGCAAACCTAACGGCCTTGGTTAGGAGCAATTCCAACTCCGGGATAAAATCTTCAACCGACTTTTTGCGATATTGATTATTTACGCCTATCAATAGTGTAACAAGATCGTAGTGCTCAAGAAGTTTAGTATGGATGATCTGATCGATCAGTTCATTGGACGTCCAGCCCGTCTTTGCCACAATTTCAGGCGCATGAATTTTTATACCTTCATCGCGAAGCATCTGCACCAATTGGTAAGGAAAACTTTCATGCAGGGGAACCTGCTCGCCTATGGTATAGCTATCCCCCAGGGCCAGGTAAGTGTGCATCATTGGTTTTCCTTTTTTTTGTGTGCTGAAGGTTTCCATCGGGCGAACTGTACCAGGGAACAATATCCACGTCAAACAAACGTGCTTTTACTGCCGGATCCGAACTTACATGCTGTTGTGCTTCCTCCAGCGTTTCGCAATCAAGAATAAATATTCCCCGCCATTGAAAGTCGTTTTTTCCAAAAGGCCCGGCTATTTTGAGGATGCCCTCGTCTGCCAGCCTCTTCATGTTTGCCATATGGCCGTTAAACAACCTGCTTCTTTCTAAGGAGTCGAGGCCGGTATTGGGGCCGGTTTTTATCATCACAAACCAATATTTATCTATTGCCGGGAGTGAACTTTTAACCTCCTGTGCTTGTACATGCAGAGAAAGAAAGGCTAAAACCAGAAAAATGAGTCTTTTCATGATGATATATTATGATCTGTAATGTTACAAATCTTTTAGAAGAAAAATTGGAACCTTTATATTTGCAGCCTGTTTTTCCCGCTTAATTATAGCGGGGAATTTCCACGAAATTAAAACCTGTCATGGCTGCAAAAACCGATAATTTTCAATCTCCCGATTATTTTAATGTAGATGAATTGCTCACTGAAGAGCACAAACTCGTAAGGGAGAGCGTAAGAAATTATGTGAAGAAGGAAATTTCACCGATCATCGAAGATTTTGCACAACGCGCCGAGTTTCCGGAGCACATTGTAAAACAACTTGGAGATATTGGATGTTTCGGCCCTACGATTCCGGCGGAATACGGCGGAGGAGGAATGGATTACATCAGCTATGGATTAATGATGCAGGAATTGGAACGTGGAGACAGTGGCGTGAGAAGCACGGCAAGTGTACAGGGGAGCCTTGTGATGTTTCCGATCTACCAATATGGAAGCGAAGAACAAAGAAAAAAATATCTGCCGAAACTTGCAAGTGGTGAATGGCTCGGCTGCTTCGGCCTTACGGAACCAAACCATGGAAGTGACCCGAGCAGCATGCTCACAAACATTAAAGATGCCGGCGACCATGTAATTTTGAATGGCGCCAAAATGTGGATCAGCAATGCGCCTTTTAGCCAGGTTGCTGTAGTTTGGGCTAAAGACGAGGAAGGAATTATTCGCGGGCTTGTAGTTGAACGCGGAATGGAAGGCTTCAGTACGCCGACCACACACGGGAAATGGAGCTTACGCGCTTCTGCAACCGGTGAACTTGTTTTTGATAATGTAAAAGTTCCGAAAGAAAATATTTTTCCAAATGTGAAAGGCTTAAAAGGCCCGCTCGGTTGTTTAACAAAGGCGCGCTATGGAATTTCATGGGGTGCGATCGGCGCAGCCATGGATTGTTATGATACCGCACTTCAATACAGTAAGGAAAGAATACAATTTGGAAAACCTATTGGCGGCTTTCAGCTGCAGCAGAAAAAACTTGCTGAAATGGTTACTGAAATCACTAAAGCGCAACTCCTAAACTGGAGGCTCGGCGTTTTAATGAATGAAGGAAAAGTTACACCGCAGCAGGTAAGTATGGCAAAAAGAAATGCATGCGAAGTTGCAACAAACATTTGCCGAGATGCGCGCCAGATGCTGGGCGGAATGGGCATCACAGGAGAATACCCTGTTATGCGCCACATGATGAACCTGGAAAGCGTTATTACGTATGAAGGAACTCACGACATCCATTTACTTATCACGGGCATGGATGTGACCGGCTTGAACGCTTTTAAATAATTAATTTAATCAGCAGAAAAAATATGTTACAACAAGTTGCGGTTATCGGTGCAGGCACAATGGGAAACGGAATTGCTCATGTATTTGCACAATCCGGATTTAAGGTTACGCTTATTGATGTAAACCCTACTCAACTGGAAAGGGCTCTTTCCG
Source organism: Bacteroidota bacterium (assembly GCA_023422565.1). Classification (GTDB taxonomy): domain Bacteria; phylum Bacteroidota; class Bacteroidia; order Chitinophagales; family Chitinophagaceae; genus Ferruginibacter. The sequence goes on from JAFAGR010000073.1 coordinate 19,759, forward strand.
TCATTTCAAAAAACCTGGACAGGCAGGTAAGTAAAGGTTCTTTAACGGAAGAACAAAAGAAAAATGCGCTTGAGAATATCACTTCCGAAACCGATTTAACCCGGGGTGTTCAAAATGCGCAACTTGTTGTGGAAGCGGCAACTGAAAACGTAGACATCAAGCTGAAAATATTCAAACAACTTGATCATGATGCGCCCGCCGGTTGTATCCTCGCTACCAATACCTCTTCCATTTCTGTTACAAAGATTGCGGCTATTACCAAACGTCCGGGACTGGTTATCGGAATGCACTTCATGAATCCCGTGCCGGTAATGAAGCTTGTAGAAATCATAAATGGTTATGCTACCACGAAGGAAGTAACAGATACCATTGTTGAACTAAGCAGGCAACTTGGCAAGATACCGTGTGCGGTAAATGACTATCCCGGTTTTATTGCAAACCGCATCCTGATGCCGATGATCAATGAGGCGATTTACAGCTTGTACGAAGGCGTAGCGGGTGTTGAAGAAATTGATACGGTGATGAAGTTAGGAATGGCCCACCCAATGGGCCCGCTGCAACTTGCCGATTTTATCGGGCTTGATGTATGCCTAAGCATCCTACGCGTGCTGCATGATGGCTTTGGCAACCCTAAATATGCGCCATGTCCGCTTTTAGTAAACATGGTTACCGCAGAAAAATTGGGCGTAAAGAATGGCGAGGGATTTTACACCTACACTGCGGGCTCGAAGGACTTAGTGGTGAGCGAAAGATTCAGAAATAGTTGATAGCCCCGCTGTTCGCATTCACGAACCGTTTTGTTCTCCATTAAATGATGTATCGCGTTCGCGTCCTACGAACCGATCTCAATCTCCACTAAATAGTGTATCCGGTTCGTGGCTCACGAACCGTTCTATTCTCCACTAAACTGTGTACCCGGTTCGTGTCTCACGAACCGTGTCATTCTCCATCAAATACATCGTATAAATTATTTAGAAACCCAAATTCATCAAGACCGGTTTCATAAAATCGTGCCGAAGAAAAAAAATAATCCAAATCATCTTTTGATAACTTCCACTTTCCCATTACTGGATTAAAATGGATATAATCCAACTTTTGCTTTGCAAACCTCCTACTGAAAATCTCAATACTCAACGAATGTTTCTTCCATATCTGATGATCTTTGTTAGCCGTATTTACCTGGTATTGCTTTGATCTTCCGTCTGCCTTTAATTTTTTGAGAAAGCTATGCGCTGTAAACTTTAAAAAACTTGTTTGAATAGATTCTTTACCATTCATCTTTAAGGGTTCCCAAATCAGATGAATATGGTTCGGCATCAACACAAATGCATAAACTTTTACAAACCCATTTTCCGTTACGCGTTTAAGATAATTCAGAATCAGGAGTTTACTTTCCGAATCCTGAAGCAACAATTTCCATCGATGGATGGTGGCAGTGAAAAAGTAAATCTTATTAAGTTCTAAAGTAGATATGTGTGTGAAGTGCATTCACAATAGTAAATTGGCCGTTTTAAACCCCTTCGTGAATAACCGCGAAAAATAAGGAGAAAAATCTCGGGCAATTGATGGAATATTACACCGGAATCGTTCGGAGCATGAACAAGATTGGATTGGTTCGTGAGGACACGAACCAACGACCTGAGGATACGAACCAAAGACCTGGAATGGCGAAGAATTTTACACCTACACTGCGGGCTCGAAGGACTTAGTGGTGAGCGAAAGATTCAGAAATAGTTGATAGCCCCGCTACAACTAACGACCGGCCAGTTCATTTATCCCCTAACAGGGAAATTTGTCCACTACTGTCGACTATGATCTATCGATTGCCAACTAGCCTATAACTGTTGTCGATCATTGTTTTTATAAGATCATCTTTGAGGCTCCCGTTCACTATAACCGTATTCCAATGCTTCTTGTTCATGTGATAGCCGGGCAAAATTGTGTCAGGGTACTGGTCACGTAATGTAACCACCTCATCAGGATCACACTTAACGTTGAAACGCAATGGAATTTCATCCAGCGAAAGTAACAGGAAGATCTTTCCGCGGGTTTTAAAAACGAGAGTATCCGGGCCAAAAGGAAAAGACTCTTCTGCATCTTCTTTGGCAAGGCAGTACTCACGGATTTCATCGGCATGCATCATAGCAAGTATTTTTGAAAGCTTAGTTGGGTTTGTAGCTTTTAAAATTAAAAAGTAAAAAATCAAAAGAAGGATTTTCTCATACAATAAAATCTTCGATACCACAATCCTGAAACATGCAAGCCGCTCTAAATAAAAAAGGCCTCCATAAACGGAGGCCTTCACTTTTCATTTGTGAAAATTCTTAGCGGAGAATTGTAAGATCCGTTCTTACAAACCTGCGCGTACCATCTGCCATGAAGAATTCGATCACGGCATAATAGGTTGCATCAGGCACCGGCTTCCCTTTAAAAGTTCCATCCCAGGTATTACGGTAGTCTTTTGATTCAAACACCTTGTTTCCGTAACGGTTGAACACCTGAACAGTGGCGCTCTTCAGGCATGAATTATCGTCGTATACTCTCCATACGTCATTGTTTCCATCACCGTTAGGCGTAAACGCATTTCTTACACGCAGGCATGATGCAATTATAGTTACATCGACCTGGTCGCTCGCCACACAACCTTCTGCGCTGGTTACTGTTAAAGTATAGGTTTGAACTCCACTGTTATTACCTGCTGTAACCACCGGGTTCAACACGTTGGTTGCGCTTAGCCCTGTTGACGGACTCCACAGGTAGGTAGCAATGTTTCCTGAGGCGGTAGCTGCCATCAAAGCAGTTGTACCGCTTGATAAGGTAAAGTCGGGGCCGGCATTTACCGTGATTCCCGCTTCGAGATTTACCGTTACCTCTTCTGTTTTTGTACATGAACCCAACACACCGGTTACGGTGTAGGTAGTGGTTTCGTCTGGCGAAGCTACCGTGGTGGATCCTGTGTTTGTACTAAGCCCCGTTGCAGGGCTCCACGTTAATGTGGTGGCATTAGACACTGCTGTGAGTGTCACTGAATTCTCACCGCAAATAACTTCATCATCTATCGGATCAAGCGTAAGGTCATCGGTAAAGCCTACAGAAACATTTGCAGTTCCTGTACATCCATTTGCATCCCTTGCAGTAATAACATAATCTCCCTGCGGTGCGGTAAATACAGTTGCGCTTTGGAAAACCCCCGGGTTAGTGCTGATGCTGTATTCAAATGGAGCCGTTCCTGTGCCCGGTGTAACGGTTATCGAACCATCCTCTGCGCAGGTTGCATTTGCCCCAACTGCAGTTGCGGTTACGGTATTAAAGTTCACAGTTATCATCACCGTATCTACACATC
>JAFAGR010000091.1 GCA_023422565.1 Bacteroidota bacterium
GTGCAGGCCACCGAAGAAGCGATAATTAACGCGTTAGTCGCCGCAAGAGATATGGAGGGCATAAACGGAAACAAATGGTTCGGCATCCGGCATGATGAACTCCAAAAGGTGATGAGAAAATACCGTCCGGGCAATTAGTTGGTAGTCGTTAGTCGGAAGTTGGTAGTCGTTAGTCGGAAGTTGGTAGTTGGTAGTCGGAAGTCTGAAAGCTGCTGCATCCAAAATCTCCAAATCCCACATCGCCCGCCTGAAAGATCGCAAAGATTAATTCCTAATTCGGAATTCTGAAATACCGACAATCGTACTTCGCCCGCCTGAATGACGCAGTCGGGCAGGTAATTCGTACATCGTAAATCGTACATCGGTTTATCGAATCAAAACAACATTGCCCTTCATCATCCGCTCTCTTCCTGTTCGGTCAACGCCTTTTAATGCCCATACGTAATTGCCGCCATTTTGTTGGATTCCCTTGTATATCCCGTTCCAGCCCTTGCCGATCTCGCTGGTTTCATACACCAGTTCGCCGTAACGATTATACACGCGGAAATAATCCAGTTTGTGTATTCCGACAGGGGTCGGGCGGAAAATATCATTCAGCCCATCTCCATTGGGAGTAAAGGCGCTTGGTACGTAGAATGTCGGCCCATTCAACACACGTAAATGAACTGTATCACTGTCCACGCAACCCAGGTTATCCGTCACCGTTAGTATGAGTGCGGCGTCTGAGGAAACGGTGGCAAGCGGTGTGGCTACGTTTGGAGCATTCACAAGATGTGAAGGCGACCAGGAGAAAGTTCCGTTTCCGCTTCCCTGTAACCTGTATGGCACATTCGTTTCCACATCCGCATCCGGGCCTGCATCTGCCACAACCTGCGGATTTATCGAGAAGGTAACATCAGCCGTATCTGCACACCCAAAAGTATTTTCTACCACCAGGTTATAAACACCCGGTATGGAAACCGATGCAGGTGGTATGGGGGCTCCTGAGAAAGCCCACACTGCACTTAATCCGCTGGTATTATACAATCCGTTCAGGTTCCCGGTCTCTCCAAAGCATACCGCGAGGCTTTGGTCTGCACCCAGGTCCGGTTTTCGGTTAACCGTCACCGTTATGGGCGCCCTCGACCCTTCACAGCCAAGGTTCGCCGCTGCAACATAAAAGGCAAAGGTGCCAGGTTCCACTGTTGACGGAACGGGCGCGTTAGCAGATGGCGATCCCCCGGTCGCAGAAGTGTACCAAAGAAGTACAGTATTACTGTCTCCGGATGCGATTAAAGGAGATGCTGCATCATATTGGCAATAAGAAAGTGGCGGGGGAACATTTACGGGCCCGGGAGTGGTGTTCACCGTTAAATTCAAAGTAATGATGGAATCACATCCGGCCTGATTGCGTAATGTGTCGCGATAGGTTCCTGAAGAAGTAATGTTTCTCCCATTCCACAAATAAGGTAGATCTGCAGAGCACACGGATGCATTGGCTGCACTCACCGTGGTCTCCTTTACCATAAACAAAAGCGTGATGAGTGAATCACATCCTTGTGTGGTTTGCAACGCGGCAGTATAAGTGCCAGCGGAATTAATACTTTGGCCGTTCCAGGAATAGGGCAGATCAGCCCGGCATACGGCAACCGAAACTGTGGAACTCTGTGGTTCGTTAACGGTCAGCGTCAAACGCACTATGGAATCGCACCCGGCCTGACTAGTGAAGTTTGCCGTATAGTCGCCTGCTGCGGTTAAAACTTGCCCATTCCAGTTGTAGGGAAGGTTTGTACTGCAAACCGAAGTGTCAAGCAAGGTGGTGATCTCCGGGCTAACGGTTAAGGATAAACGCACTATGGAGTCGCAACCTGCGGCATTTCCCAGCGTGTCTGCGTAATTACCCGCGCCCGTAAGCAGGCGACCGTTCCAATTGTAAGGAAGCTGGATATTGCAAATAGAAATTTGCAGGTTGGTAAGTGAGTAATCATTCACGAACATTCTGAGTGTAGCCACTGAATCGCATCCTGCGCTACTGGTATGACTCGTGAAATATTCACCGGCACTATTAATGGACTGTCCGTTCCATGAATAAGGCAGGGCACTTCTGCATAATGTGACCGTGGTTACTGAAGTGTCGACGGGGTTTATTGTTAAATTAAGTATTGCAACCGAATCGCAGCCGTTTGCATCGGTAAAGGTTATTGGATAGATACCACTTGAGTTGTATTGATTTCCGTTCCATATAAATGGAAGGGCGTTTTCACAAACCGACCTCGAGGTGAAAACTGAATCGGTCTCCCATATCGAAAGTTGCAAGGTGGCAATAGAATCACAGCCGGCTGCGGTGGTTAAATTTACCGTATGCGAGCCTGCGCTATTAAAAAGCTGTCCATTCCAGTTAAAAGGCAGACTACTTTCACACAAAGTCATGGTGGTCAGGCTCGTCACAAAGGGCGCGACGGTTAGGCTCAAAATCGGCACAGAATCGCAGCCGCTGGGTGTTGATAATGTAATAGCGTATGTTCCTTCATTCAGGTAGGAGTTGCCATTCCAAACATAAGGTAACTGCGCAGGGCAAACTGTTACATTTGTTGTTGAAGTGAGAATGTCTGTAACAACGAGATGCAGTATTGCTAATGAATCGCAACCCGTACTGCTTGTCAGGTTCACTATATAATTCCCGGCAATTGCGTAGGTGTTGCCATTCCATGTATACGGCAATTGGTTATTACAAATAGTGATAGTTGATTCGCTTGAAAGCTGATCGGCAACCGTTAGGTTAAGTCTCGCTACAGAATCACATCCGGCGGCGTTCACTAACGTTACCGCATAGTCGCCTGAAGCCGTGTACACGTTCCCATTCCAGTGGAAAGGGAGTTGAGATATACAGGTGGTAACCGTGGTCATGCTTTCAAGGTCATCATTTACAAAAAGATTCAGAGTTACGATTGAATCACAACCCGCTTCATTCTGTAAATTTGCTGTGTAAACACCCGAACTGTCGAGCTGCAGTCCATTCCAAGTAAAAGGCACACGGTTGCCGCATATCACGGTATCTTCAAAGGTGTTGACCACATTGCTTACTACAAGGTTTAAAACTTTTGTGGAATCGCAGCCGGTGGAAGAGGAGAGCGGAACCACATATTTTCCTGCATTGTTGAATACACGGCCGTTCCAGGAATAAGGTAATTGCAGTGGACAAATATTAACCCGCGTAGTATCACGAAAGGATTGCACAATATTTAATCGCAGAGTTACTATTGAATCGCAGGCTGCATTTCTTATGAGGGTATCGCTGTATAAACCAGGATTTGTATAAGATACTCCGTTCCAAATAAAAGGAAGTTGATTGCTGCACACCGTGGTATCCGTAAAAGAAGAGGTGGTATCCATAACCGTTAGTTCCAAAACATCAAGGGAGTCGCATCCGGAAGCACTGGTAAGAGAGATCGTGTAAATACCTGCCGAATCAAACTGTTGCCCGTTCCATGTATAGGGAAGGAAATTTTCACAAACCGTCACCTGGGTGTTTCCCGGGATGATTTCTTTAACCACAAGATTGAGAAGGTTTATTGAATGGCAGGCATCAATAACTACCGGCGGGGAGATAGGATAAGTACCTCCTGAAGTAAAAACATGGCCGTTGTAATTGTAAGGAAGTTCATCCGGGCATATCTCCAGGCTGTCTGAAAGAACAGAAGGATTATCTAAACTTAAAGCAAGTGTGGCCACGGAATCACAGCCTGCGGCGGTAACGAAATTGGCTGAATAAAATCCCGGAAGGCTAAAGTCGTTACCATTCCAGTTAAATGGAAGGTCACTGATACAAACAACTTCATTAATTGTATCCCTCAATATATCGGTTACGGCTAAACGAAGCCGTGCAACGGAATCGCAACCGGTGGAAGAGGTAAGGTTAACCGAATAATTTCCTGCTGCATTATAAGTATTGCCATTCCATGAAAAGGGAAGTTGCGCAAGGCATATTGTTAAATTGGTTTGGCTGTTTCTTATCGGCACTACGATTAGAACCAAAGTGGCCACAGAGTCGCAACCCGATGAAGAAGGGAGGGTGTGCCGGTAGGTTCCGCCTGCTGAAAAGCTTCTCCCATTCCACGTGTATGGCAATTGGTTGCTGCAAACCCGTACTCTTACTATACTTGTGGCTACAGGATTGATCGCCAGGTTAAGCTTAGCCACCGAGTCGCAGCCATTCGCGCTGCTGAGGCGCAACTCATAATTACCGGGAGTGGTAAAAGAGAAGCCGTTCCAGTTTACCGGCAATTGGTTAGTGCAAGCTGAAATATTGGTTGACGAAGTTGAAGTGTCCTTTACGGTTAATACCAGGTTTGCAATTGAATCGCAATTTCCCGAGCTGGTGAGCGTCACACTGTAATTTCCGGTTGAATTATAATTATTGCCATTCCACCGGAAAGGAAGTTCATTTCTGCATACGGATACATTGGTAAAACTGCTCACCACATCATTTACAGTTAAACTAAGTATCGGAACGGAATCACATCCATTTGCACTTGTGAGCGTTACCGAATAAGTTCCGCTATTGTTTATTGAAAGCCCGTTCCAGCGATAAGGTAATTCGTTGTTACAAATCACGGCATTCGTAATGCTGGTTCCTACATCTATAACATGCAAATTGAGATAAACGACCGAATCAAGGCCATTGCTACCGGTAACGGTAGCTGAATATATTCCTTCGCTTAAAATGGCGAGCCCATTCCACGAAAACGGAAGCTGATTGTTGCAGATAGTAAGTTCAGTGGTGTCTGAAAGAATTGAAAAATTTGCTCCGGCCTTAGTTTCAGAATAGTAAGAAAAGGGCGTTGAGGAATTTGCATTAGCCCGTTGCCCGGCCAGGGAAAGGCAGGATACTATTATCATGGCAGCAAGTGCCGTAGAGAAATAGGATCGGTTTTTCATCTTTTACTCCTCCTCCGGCAGAAGCCGACAGCAGGTGTTTATAATAGGTATATGATGTTGGATCGCGTAACATTGAAAAACAGTTACACTATTTTTTCGCGGCAGGGGTTCTTTGGGGTAATCAGCCTACAGGCTGCTAAGTTTTCAGGGTACGTGGTTAAACAGCACGGTAAAATTAAAAATTTACCGGCAAAGGGTGCGCGTAAATTTTACACAGGGTGTGATTCTTACAACGCGGAAACTACAGAAGCCATTGACACTCCGTTATGGCTCACATCAAAAATGCTTTCACCGTTTTTTATCAGGATCACCTGGGGCGACTCATGATCTACTTTAAAAACTTCCGCTATTTCATTGGAAATTTCCCGGTGACGCAAAAGGTCCAGAAAATAAAAATCAACATCAGCCGGAGGAGTTTCTCTTTCAAGCCGGTTCTTCGCCATCGAGCTGATGGAGCAACGCGTGCTGTGTTTAAATATTAGTTGAGGTACACTGGCCGAGCGGGCAACAATTTCTAACAACTGTTCCCGTTTTTCAAGCGGTTTCCATTCAAGCATTAAAATCAGAAATTAGTAACCAACTGAGGGACATCCTGTTCTGCGGCTCGCACCACAACTGGTTACCGTTGTAGCTACCATTAAGCCTAAGCACAAAGCGAGGAGGAACTTTTTCATTGATTTGTTTATTAAGGGTGTAAAGATAATATATGAAACTCAGAACGCTAAAAACCGGTAAAAAGTACTTTTGTTAAATAAATGGATAAGCTTCCGTTCCGGTTGGCTATTTTTGCGTAAATTTCTTGCTATCCCATGTTACAAATCAACCGACCAATTGCCTTTATTGACCTGGAAACCACCGGGGTAAACCTCTCTACCGACCGAATCGTTGAAATTGCCATCGTAAAATTATTGCCTGACGGAACCCGCCTTGTTAAGCGTAAACTTATCAATCCTGAGATGCCGATCACCAATTCTGACATTCATGGCATTACCAACGAAATGGTGAAAGATGCGCCAACTTTTAAAGTGGCGGGAAACGAGATCAAACAATTTTTGGAAAATTGCGACCTAGGCGGATACAACAGCAACCGTTTTGATATTCCGATGCTCATGGAAGAGTTTCTAAGAGTGGGAATGGATGTGGATCTGTCTGACCGAAGAATGCTTGACGTACAACATATTTTTTATACGATGGAACCGCGTACATTGACGGCGGCGTATAAGTTTTATTGCAATAAAGAATTGGTGGATGCCCACAGTGCCGAAGTGGATGTACAGGCAACTATTGATGTATTAATGGCCCAGGTTGAGCGTTATCAACAACTGGGAAATTCAGTTGATTCAATTCTTTCTCATATAGGAGAAGACAAAGTTGTTGATTATGCCCGCCGCTTCTGTTTCGATGATAAGAATAACGAGGTCTTTAACTTTGGCAAGTACAAAGGGCGTCTCGTGGCGGATGTGCTTCGCCAGGAGCCCCAGTATTACGACTGGATGATGAAAGGCGATTTCCCCCTGCACACAAAGAAAAAACTCACCGAACTTCTGAACCGCACCCTGTTAAAAAATACCTAATGCCTTAGGTGGTATTTTTCAGGCAGATATTTAACGTAAATTTGAAATAAACCAACCGGCCGGATATTTGGAAAAAGTAGTCATTATACCTACCTATAATGAAAGGGAGAACATAACTGCGATAATTGAGGCAGTTATGCATCTTCGTGCCGGTTATCATATATTGGTAATTGACGACGGTTCACCTGATGGAACTGCTTCAATTGTTAAGTCTCTTTTTCCTTCATATCCCGGACAGCTTTTCTTAGAGGAGAGGCGTGGGAAACTTGGACTGGGCACGGCTTACATCCACGGCTTCAAGTGGGCAATTGACCGCGGTTATCGTTTCATTTTTGAAATGGACGCCGATTTTTCTCATAATCCCGCAGACCTCGAACGCTTATATGAGGCCTGCGTAAAAGGAGCTGGCGTGGCGGTAGGTTCGCGCTACGTGAAAGGTGGTGCGGTAGAAAACTGGCCTTCAAACCGTATACTGCTTTCAAAGGGCGCTTCCCTATATACAAGATTGATCACCTGGATGCCTGTTAATGATCCCACCGCCGGCTTTGTATGTTACCGGCGTGAAGTTTTGGAAGCAATAAACTTCGACAGCATTGGTTTTGTAGGATATGCATTCCAGATAGAGATGAAGTTTGCCGCCTGGAAGCTCGGTTATAAGATCACTGAAGTGCCGATCACTTTTAAAGACAGGAAGCTTGGCGCCAGTAAAATGAACAAGGGAATTATTAAGGAAGGAATTCTCGGCGTGCTGAAACTGCGCTGGCAGAGCTGGTTTAAGAACTACCGGAAAAAAGTATTCAATAAAGACTTCGTTACCTCGCCGCAGGTCTTTCCAGAAGGTGAACTCATCGGGAAATAATTTTCAACTTTTATATCGGAAGGCAGGATGAAATTCCTGCAGGGTGCTGCGAAGATATTCGCGATCCAGGTGAGTATAGATCTCGGTTGTGGTGATACTTTCGTGGCCGAGCATGTCTTGCACTGCGCGAAGGTCTGCCCCGCCTTCTACAAGATGAGTTGCAAAAGAATGCCGGAAAGTATGTGGCGAAACTGTTTTGCTTATACCCGCTTTTTGTGCGAGATCTTTTATTACGAGAAAGATCATCACCCGTGAAAGTTTTGCGCCGCGGCGGTTCAGAAAAAGTATATCCTCGTTTCCCGCCTTGATCCGGATGTGCGATCTCACCGTGCCCCGGTAAATATTGATGTGTTTGATCGCATCGCTGCCTATGGGCACAAGCCTTTCTTTATCGCCTTTACCAGTTACGCGAATGAAGCCGACATCGAGATAAAGATTGCTTAATTTCAGGTTCACTACTTCGCTCACACGCAAGCCGCAACTATACATCGTTTCAAGTATCGCCTTGTTCCTGATCCCTTCAGGCAAACTAAGATCGATCTTGCCTATCATCATTTCAATTTCAGGAAAGGAGAGAACCTCCGGAAGTTTTCTCCGGTTGCGTGGCGATTCCAGAAGCTCGGAAGGGTTTGAAGTAGTGATCCCTTCTATTACGCAGTATTTATAAAATGACTTTAGTCCGGAAATTATGCGGCTTTGTGAGGTGCCCGTCAACCCTGCTTCGTGAAGGCTCTTGGTGAAAGATTCAAGGTCTTTCAGGGTGACATCTCCCGGTGCTTTTTTTATCTCTTGTATATGAAAAAACTCAACAAGTTTATATATATCACTAAGGTAGGCCTCAACCGAATTATCGGAGAGCGACTTTTCGAGTTGCAGCCAGGCCTTGAAACCCTTAATATAAGATTCCCACATTTTTTCCGCACGAAGCCTTTAGTAATTCTACAAATTAATTAAAGTTTATTTTAGCGCACAATTTTTCAAAACGTGATACAACCCAAACCATTCACCTATCGCACCTATCGGAGACGCATAAACGCTAACAGGAAGTCGTTCCGTTCTTTTATAAGAAAGTCTGAAGCAAATCCGCCGCGGCTGATCCACAAAGTACTTCAGGAGGTTGAGCCGAAGGTTTGGGATGAAGTGGAATGTCTTAGTTGTGCGAATTGCTGCAAGAAAATGACGCCAACCTTTACAGAAAAAGATCTTAAACGAATTTCTGCACATTTTGAGATGACGCCAGAAGCTTTTAGGAAAAAGTGGTTGCGCAAAGACAGGAACAAAGACCTGGTGAACAAAACCGAGCCCTGCCAATTCTTAGATCTTGCAGATAACAAATGTTCGATTTATGCGATACGCCCTGCCGACTGTGCAGGTTTTCCGCATCTTTCAAAAACCAAGTGGACTGAGTATGCCCATGTGCATTTGCAGAACATTGATTATTGCCCGGCCACGTATAAAATGGTTGAAAAACTCATGATGCATTATTCGTCCGTTCACCAGGCGTAAACATCTTCTATATAGGTGTATACGATTTCTTTTCCGCCGAGTTCTATGGCGAGAATGTCGAACTGGATACGTTTCCAGCCCGGGTTTCTAAAGAGATATTCTTCAGCCGCATCCATCATGAAGCGGATCTTCATTTTAGAAACGGCATCGTCGGGGTATCCATATTTCTTTCCCGTGCGGGTTTTTACCTCGATGAAATGAATGTATTGGTTTTTCGAGGCGATAATATCTATCTCGCGGCTTCCCCAGCGCCAGTTTTTATTGAGAATTTTAAATCCGTTTTTTTGGAGATAATTTGCTGCCAGGTCTTCTCCTGTTTGTCCGGTTTCTTTATTTGAATTCATGGCAGCAATATCTTCCATGAAAGAAATCAAGACAAGATGTTTTGACCACCGCAGGCTGATATTTTCATCTTAAAGTTATATTTTTGCGCAAACGTTATTCATGCAAAAGAGAGATTATTCATTAGTTGCGATTGCTGCCGGTTTGGTAATTTGCGCCGCACTATCCAGGCTTGTATTCTATCCATTTAATTTTAGCCCGATCATAGCTATGGCATTATTTGCCGGCTCTGTGCTAAAAAATAAAAAGCTGGCCATTATTCTTCCTCTTTCTGCGATGCTTTTAAGCGATCTTCTTTTTGAATTTCTCAACATAGCCCAGGGATTTTGGGGATGGGGTCAATTGGTGAATTATGTGTTGCTTGCGGGTATAACGATGTTTGGATTTGCTTTAAAGAAGATCAACCTTTTGAATGTGGCCGGTTTTTCAATAACCTCTTCACTTATATTTTTCTTCATAAGTAATGCAAGCGTTTGGGTATTTCAACCCGGTTTGTACGCTTCAGACCTTTCGGGGCTTCGCGATAGTTTGATTGCCGGCTTACCATTTTTGAAAAATGGCGTTCTGACTGATCTGTTGTACTGCGGGTTGTTGTTTGGTGTTTATAGCCTTGCGGGTAGGTATAGGATGGAGAAGGCCGTAGCCTGATTTCGTTTTTTCCTTTTCAATTGAACTTGCGTAAGAACCATCGCTGCGGGAAACTACAGTACGATGCACCATAATAGCCCCGTAAAAGGCTGTCTATGCCGTTTCTTTAAAGTTTGGTGGGTTCAAAAATTCGAGAAACTGCCCATGAATTCCGTGAAATCACATAGTTTATAAGCGATAAATATGATTTTGCGTTAGAAGTCGGGTGAATTAGCCGGAAGATAAGCTTTTGGAAGAAGGCGTATTAACTCTGAGTCCCAATACCGGCGCGGCTATGGGGTTATTATGGTGCATCGTAGGGCAAATTCAGGTTTCGTAACCTTCGTCAGGAGCGAGATCTTTACCGTCTGCTGCCGCAGTTGCCAGTTCATCACACCGGTTATTATGCATATTCTCCGCATGACCCTTCACCCATTTAAAGGTCAGCTGAAAAGGCTTCGAAACCCTCGCAAATTCAAGCCATAGGTCCTTATTTTTCTTACCACCCTTAAAATCCGTCCGTAACCAGTTCTTAAGCCAACCTTTTTCAATAGAATCGATCACATACTTACTGTCGGAATATACAGTGACCGGAATATGCTGTCGCTTTATCGCTTTTAATCCCTCGATCACCGCCATCAATTCCATACGGTTATTGGTAGTATGCCGGTAGCCTTTTGAAAGTTCCAACCGATGATTGCCGTAAAGGAGTACTACACCATAGCCTCCCTTCCCGGGATTGCCACGCGCCGCTCCATCCGTATACAGTTGAATATGCATTATACCTGGAAGACACCGGTTTTAAATTCTTCCATGTGCGGATTGTTATTTGCCGCGGCAATTCCTTCGGAAATAACCCTCCGTGTTTCCGCGGGGTCTATAATTGCGTCTACCCATAACCGTGCGGCCGCATATTCCGGCTGGGTTTGATGGGTGTAATTAGCGGTTATCTTTTCCAAAATGGCCGTCTCTTCTTCAGCGGAAACAGTTTCTCCCTTTGCCTTTAATCCCGCTACCTGAATTTGCAACATCGTTTTTGCCGCTTGCTCGCCGCCCATCACCGCAATTTTTGCCGTTGGCCATGCATAAATAAAACGGGGATCATATGCCTTTCCGCACATTGCATAATTTCCCGCCCCGTAAGAGTTTCCGACCACGATCGTAATTTTAGGAACCACGGAATTGGCAACCGCATTCACTAATTTGGCCCCGTCTTTAATAATTCCTGAATGTTCGCTGCGGCTGCCAACCATAAAGCCGGTAACATCCTGCAAAAACACAAGCGGAATTTTTTTCTGATTGCAGTTCATTATAAATCTCGCCGCCTTGTCTGCACTGTCGTTATAGATCACGCCGCCAAGTTGCATTTCCCCTTTTTTGTTTTTTACTATTAACCTTTGGTTGGCTACAATACCCACAGCCCAGCCATCTATTCTTGCATACCCGCAGATAATGGTTTTACCATAGTCCTTTTTAAACTCATCAAAACTGCCGGCATCCGTTATGCAACGTATCAACACTTCCATATCGTACGGCTTGGTGTTGCCCTCACTCAGAATGCCATAAATATCTTCGGACTTGCCTTCGGGTAGCTCAGGTTTTATGCGATTAAAGCCTGTATGTTCAGGAATTGCCAATTTGCTCATTATGCGTTTTACCCTGTCGAAACATTCTTCCTCTGTTTTAAACTGGTAATCTGCAATTCCGGAGATCTCGTTGTGAGTGGATGCACCGCCCAAAGTTTCTGAATCTATATCCTCACCGATAGCGGCTTTAACTAAATAAGGCCCTGCAAGAAAAATCGATCCGTTGCCCTCTACCATCAAAGTTTCATCACTCATGATGGGAAGGTAGGCTCCTCCTGCAACGCACGCTCCGGTTACCACTGCAAGTTGCGTGATACCCATTGCACTCATCTTTGCATTGTTTCTAAATATCCTGCCGAAATTTTCTTTGTCGGGGAAGATCTCATCCTGCATGGGCAGAAAAACTCCCGCGCTGTCTACGAGATAAATTATGGGAAGATGATTTTCCATGGCTATCTCCTGCATCCGCAAATTCTTTTTTCCGGTAATAGGAAACCACGCACCCGCCTTAACTGTTTGATCGTTCGCAACAATAACACATTGCCTGCCGCCCACATAACCAATACCACTAACCGTACCGCCCGCAGGGCACCCTCCGTATTCCTCATACATTTCATAACCGGCAAATGCGCCGATCTCTATAAAGGGTTTACCCTCATCGCACAGGTAATCTATCCTTTCCCGCGCGGTCATTTTGTTTTTTTCTTTCTGCTTTTGCGTTGCCTTCTGGCCCCCGCCCTCATAAATTTTTTCCAGTTTCCGCCTGATCCTGCTCCAGGAAAGTTTCAGTGCATCTTCGTTTTTGTTGAATTCAAGGTTCATGGGCGTAAAGTAAATGATAATTTTAATGCAGCCCAATTTGAGATTATAAGAGCCGTGACCGCTAGTATGCAAAGGGCAGGGGAGTATTAGAAAACCTGAAATTTCGAAAACGCACGAAATATTCTTCAGGGTTTTGTTCTGCCGCACGTGTATCGATAAACTTAAAGGTGTAGCGCTTTGTTTTATAAACTCTTACTCCCTTGTTTAAAAAGAGTGTGGGAGATGGAGTGGCTCCGGCAGGAATAATTGCTGAACAATCAACCAGCGTGTCCTTTGAAACATATCTGTCGTTGCGGTCTAAAGGAAATTGTTTTCTACTAAAACGGTAAGAGGCTTTTTGATTTGCTGAATACATTTTGAAGGTATTGAGATCAAATAATAGCGTATCGTTCCAGTTTTCTTTTTTTATCCCGCCTTCAATGTCAGATTCGGTATTTACCTCTTCCAGGTATAAAAGTATAAAGCGGTTATCCCTTACCGTATGCCAGATCGCCTTTGTGTTGAAAACCATCGTTTCAGAAGGCAGCATTTCCAACTGAATATAGGCGGCCGTTTCAAAACTATACCTGAAATGTTGGGCTGCAGGCTGCGAGGAAGCTTTTTGAAATAAAACAATAAGATATATGCTTATGACGGTTTTAATTTTCATTTTTTATCGGTGGTTGAAAGGGTGCGGTTATCTTTCCTTGCATCGAATCTTGCTTCTCCGTTCTTCAAAAAGTAAATGCGGCTGACAGCCCACTCAGTAATCAACCGGTCATCCTGTGCAACCAGTTGCTCATTGTAATAATGATTGTTTGAACCTTTTTGCAAGGGACCATTGTAGTTTACAGGTAATTCAAAACTTCCCCCGCTGCCGGTAATGGTAATGGATCCTTCAAATACAAGAGTGGAAGTGAGAAGGTTGATGCGAACCTGCCCTGTAATGCGAACAGTCGAACCATTTATTACAAGAGTTATATCCACTTTTTTATTGTTTTCGTGGGCCTGATCAGTAATTGTTTTTTGGATAGCTGCTTTTTGAGCGAATGGAGACTGCATTAAGATGAATATGCAGAAGAGAAAAGAAAGAGTTTTCATCGGGCAAATTTTATATGATTGATAGAAAATAAATTGTTCTTCAAAAATGGCTTTCACGCGTTTCAATTTCAAAGTGAAAAAGACATTTCAGGATGTTATTTTAGCGTATCCCCGATAATGTTTAATTTAAAGTATGACCGAAAGCAATGAACAGTTCTCAAGCGAACGGGCCGCCACTGCATCAGTTTCGCTTTACACTGAACTCCGGCTAATGCTTCTTGCCGGCCTTATTATTTTCTCAACCGGAATTGCAGGGCTCCTTTATGAAAGCCGCGGAAACATTTCGCACATCGTGGCTATAATAGCCGTTTCCTTTATTTCTATTGGCTGCTTTTATTATGGGTACCGAACAAAGTCTCCATTTTCTAAGGGGCTGGTTCAGGAGAAGAACAGTTTTTTTGATTTCATAATTCTCCTCGGGGCATTAACCATGCTCACTGCAATAGCTTACGTCCAGTTTAAGTTTGTTTTATTCGGAAGCAAATATGGCCTTGCCACTTTCATTCCAATGTGCATTTTGTTTTTTGCCGCATACTATTATGATCATACCGGGGTGCTGGGCATGGCGGTTACAAATTTTGCGGCCTGGGCGGGCATCGTAGCTACGCCCCGTGCTTTCGGGATCATTCAATGGGAGATGAGCACTCAACTTGTTTCTACCGGCATTGCATTGGGCGTGTTGTTTGAACTGCTTGCAGGGATGTCTGAAAAGCGGGATTTCAAGCCTCACTTCAGCGCAGTGTACCACTGGTCTTCCTTGAATCTGTGCTTTATTTCTTTGCTGACAGGGCTTTTCAACCTGAATGTTTTCTTGTTTACGGCTTTGATCATTCTTTTTGCAGTTTATTTTTATCAGCATGCTCTTAAAGAAAAGTCATTTCCCCAACTGTTGTTCATATTAGTCTACTTATATATCGGGGGCGCTTACCTCTTTGTACAGGTGCTTGATCAAAGCGATCTTTCGGGGTTCGCGCCTGCCTATGCGGCAATATTTTATTTTTTGATAACTGCCCTCGTATTTGCCCGGGTATTGATCCATCACAATCGCCAATTCAGAAAATGATAGCTTTCAGCAAAGACGATATAGAAAATTTCAGCGCCCATCTTAAGCACGGAAAGTTGGATAGCAAAGATGATACATCAATAGAGGAGCCCGCTTCCGGCCATGCATACGTTTATCCTTTTTATTCGCCACCTGTGTTCGTTCGCGTGGGACTCTTTTTTCTCACAATATTTGTTGTGCTTCTGGTTTTTTCTCTCCTGTGGCTTTTGACGGCCACATCGGTTTCCAATCTGGCTCTGGCCACTTTATGTACGGTTACAGGCTCGCTTTGCATACTTGCCTCGGAATATTTTGCGAGGAAGAGGAAGCACTATCAATCAGGGATAGACGAAGCGCTTCATTGCAGCATCGTCTTTTTCTTTTCCATCCCATTATTCTTGCTATTTAATATTGCAACCTGGATAACCTTGCTACTGGCTTCCGCAATATCGTTTTGTCTGTTTCTTCGGTATCTAAGTTCACTACAGGCAGGCATTTGTGCGATATGCCTTTTCATTTCATTGGCGTTTTTTGCTGAAGAATTTTACCCTGCTTTTATATACGCCTTGCCTCTAAGCCTGCTCGCCGGCGCATCCTGTTTCTTTCTTATGAATCACGATCGCCCTGTTCCTGTTGTGTACAGATCGGGCCTGGTTATTATCCGCTATTGCCTCCTGTGCCTGGCTTTATTTTTTAGCAACTTTATATGCCTGGCCGCGCTTGGGGGGATGTATATTTCAGATTCCTTCATTTCCATTACATATAAGGTTACAACGGTATTGTTCCCCATTTTGCTTTTATGGTACGGAGTTTTTAAGAGGGACATCATTGCGATTCATGTGTCGATGGTTTCCCTGATATTCGCGCTTTATTCGGTTTACGAATTTACCGGCAGGGAACAGCCGTTTGCCTGGATGACGATCGGCGGATTGTTCATGATAGTTATCTGCGCATTTTTAATGAAGCGGTTACAAAATGCCCGGGGTGGCTTCATCTATCGTAAAGAGAAATCAAATCAAAATGATCGCTGGGTGGAAGTGATATTACCGGCGGCTGTAGGTCAATCTGAGCCGGACGCAGGAGGAGAATTTGGCGGCGGCAGCTTCGGCGGCGGCGGTGCAAGCGGAAATTTTTAGAAAAAGAAGTACATCATCAAATAATTGTTATGCCAGACAAATTAGTTGCGAAAGCAAAAATTCAAATCACCTCAAATGCATCCGAAGTTTTTAATGCTATTGTTGATCAAGAAAAGATGAGCAATTATTTTATCGAATGGGGAAGTGGCCCTATGATGGAAGGCAGAGTTGTAGAATGGAAATTTCCTGAATTCAATGACAGGTTTAAGGTGCGCATAGGATCGCAAATTATGAACGAACAGATATTATTTTCGTGGGGGGATGGAGCTGAAGCAACTAATGTGGTTATTGATATAAAACCGGCGGGAGATAATTCATGCATTGTTTCGATTTCGGAATCGGGAAAAGAAAATAATGAAGAAGGCATTATATGGATGAGAGGAAATACGGAAGGATGGGCCAACTTTCTTGCCTGCCTTAAAGCATGGGTTGAATATGGTATTAATCTCAGAAAAGGTGCATTTGATTTTATGCGAAAACTGGAATAGCCGTCCGGCTTCAAAGATTCCCGGAAAGTATTTGGACAACAAGTTTTTGGTAAGAAAATCCCTTTGGCGTAATATTGCAGCCCATCAGCCCAGATGGCGGAACTGGTAGACGCAACAGACTCAAAATCTGTCGTTCGCAAGGGCGTGCAGGTTCGATTCCTGTTCTGGGCACAAAAGCTTCGCATCACAGCGGGGCTTTTTCTTTTCTATTCATCTTAATGAATTCGCCAATACGTCTCCTGCCTGCGTTTGCTGATTTTTTCCGGCCTGTTAAGGGCGAAAGCGCAGCGATAATTTGTAAATTGCACAAAACTGCTGACTTTGAAAATAGGATTGATCCGGGAAGGTAAAATTCCCGCCGATAACAGGGTTGCCCTTACTCCCGCTCAGTGCAGGTGGATTCATAAAACCCAGGAAGGAGTAGAAATTTTTGCGCAAAGTTCTGATACACGTTGTTTCCCGGACAAAGATTATGAACTTGCCGGCGTTAAAGTGGTGGAAGATATTTCTCATTGCGACATCCTGTTCGGTATAAAGGAAGTGCCCGTTGAACAGCTTATTGAGGGCAAAACCTATCTGTTTTTTTCCCACACTAAAAAATTACAGTCTTACAACCAGCATTTGCTTCAGGAGATAATTCGTAAAAAAATTACGTTGGTCGATTATGAATGTTTAGAACATGAGGATGGTACAAGAATAATCGGCTTCGGTTTTTTTGCGGGAATTGTGGGTGCGCACAACGGTATGCGTGCCTATGGGAATCGAACAGGTGCTTTTCTACTTGATAAGGTCAATTCTTCAAAAAACCTTCAATATCTCATACATACTTACTTCGGCCTGGCAATTCCGAACATTAAGATCGCGATAACGGGAAGCGGCCGCGTAGCACACGGCTTGCAGGAGATCATGAATCTCATGGGCATTCACGAAGTAGAGCCGGATGAATTTCTTGAAAAAGAATTTTCCTATCCCGTATATGTTCAGCTCAAAGGCGCAAATCTTTATGAAAACGAATCCGGTGGTTACAATCGTGAAGAATTTCATGCGCATCCCGAAAAATACAGATGCAAGTTTGGTTCCTTCCTTTCTCAAACCGATATTCTGATGAACGGGATATACTGGGACAAAAACATACCGCGCTTGTTTGAAATGGAAGATATGAAGCGCCCTGATTTTCGTATAAAGACCATCGCAGACGTTACAGATGATTACCACGGCTCTGTTCCGTGTAATCTTGGCGATTCAACCATTGAGGATCCGGTGTATGGTGTTGACAGGATAACAGGTGAGCGAACCGAACCATATCTTCCCGGCTCCGTAGACGTTATGGCCGTAGGAAATCTTCCAAATGAACTTCCCCGGGACGCGAGCCGTTATTTTGGTGAACAGCTCATCAAGTTTGTGTTAGGCGATATTCTCAAAGGAGGAAGTGAAATTATTAACCGGGCAAGTATTGTGGTTGGCGGCGAACTGAACACACCGTATGAATATATGCGTGATTATGCGGAAGGTTCCATTGCTTCCGTTGATGGTGCTATAAGGCTAAGTAATACGATTTCAGCAGATCAATAAATTCAGGCGAGTAATTTTCCTTATCAGTTTTAATGAAAATTGTTTTTTCATTAATTGCTCTATTAGGTGAAGTTCCTATACAGTAAAACTTCCGGAAAGCAGTGTGCGACCGTGTTTGGTGTATGGTTACAACTTCCTTGATAAATAAATTTTGCCCCGCTACCGCTTTCCTGAGTTCATTATCCCTCTCTGACGGCAATAACAAAAAAAATAATCCTTGTTCATTCAACAATTCTTTTGCATGCACAATTAATGTTTCTAAAGGAAGATTATTTTCATGTTTGGATAAGTTTTTTTCTTCCTTTGGTGAGTTTAAACTTTTGGAAAAAAATGGAGGGTTGCATATGACTAGGTCGAACTTCTTTTTTGAAACTTCCGCAAAATTCTGAATGGGTGAATGATAAATTTTTATTCGTGCCTGCCATGGGGAATGTTCGAAGTTGTATCTGGCATCATTGATAGCATCCTCGTCTATTTCCACCGCAGAAACCTGCACTTTAGTTTGTTGGGCGATCATAAGGCTCAATAACCCTGTACCCGTGCCTATGTCCAGAAGAGTAGAAGCTCCGGCCGAAACTTTCTGTATATAGTTCGCGGTCCAGGCCCCAAATAGGCATGAGTCTGTGCAAACCTTCATGGGAGCGTGATGCTGACGAACAGAAAAAGCTTTGAAATGAAAAATATTACTGCCCATTCTACCAATTGGTGCGCGCGGTGGGAATCACATCGAGCGCGGAAAATTCCTGCTTCATAAATTTATAATATGCGGTGATGGCTATCATTGCCGCATTATCCGTGCAGTATTCAAATTTTGGAATGTAGGCATTCCATCCTTTTTCTTCACTCCATAATTTCACCTGGTTTCGAAGCTCACTATTTGCACTCACACCGCCTGCAATGCATACTTCGCGAATTCCCGTTTGTTCCACGGCCATTGCAAGCTTTTTCATCAGGATGTTTACAAGCCTGTATTGAACACTCGCACAAATGTCAGCGAGGTTTTCGCTGATGAACTCTTTCTTCTCTTCCTCCGTTGCGGTAGAAGCTTCTTTGTATACAACAGAGGATCCGGCATTATTTAAAAAATAAAGAATGGAAGTCTTTACACCCGAGAAACTAAAATCCAGCCCGGGGATCTTCGGTTCGGGAAAACTATAGGCCTTCGGATTTCCCGCTTTTGCAAATTTGTCGATCAGGGGCCCGCCGGGATAAGGCAGTCCCAACATTTTCGCCGTTTTGTCGAAAGCCTCTCCAACAGCATCATCGATCGTTTTCCCTATCACTTCCATTTCCCACGGCGATTTGCACAATACGATCTGTGTATGTCCGCCGCTTACGGTCAGGCATAAAAAAGGAAATGTCGGACGAGGCTCGTCTATCAAATTTGCAAGAACATGGGCCTGCATATGGTGTACGGCTATCAGAGGTTTGTTAAAAGCGAGTGCGAGTGATTTGGCAAATTCGGATCCCACCAATAATGCACCGATCAAACCCGGCGCCTGCGTAAAAGCAAACGCATCCACTTCGCCCATGTCAATTCCGGCGCGTGTAGCCGCCTCCGTTACTACAGGCACGATGTGCTGCATATGTGCCCTGCTTGCAAGTTCAGGCACAACACCTCCGTATTTTTTATGTATGTCCTGTGTGGCCACCACATTGGAAAGTATGGCCCCGTTCCGGCAAACCGCCGCTGCGGTCTCATCACAAGAAGATTCTATGGCGAGGATTGTGGGCATTAACGAAGTTCTAAAATCTATAATTTGTAATCTAAAATCTATAAGCTTTGATTTATAATTTCCACTACGATCTTATCGCCACTACAGGATCCATCTTGGCGGCTTGCGAGGCAGGAATTATCCCTGCAAGAATTCCCACTACAATACAGATGACCATTGTTCCCAATAACATAGGCAGTGAAATGAATACGGGGAAATCCATTGGGCCGGAAAGGATAAGCGTTAGTATATAAACCATCGTTAATCCGAATACACCACCCAGGATGCAAAGAATGGCGGCTTCGAGAAGAAACTCCATCAGGATTGTTTTGTTTTTCGCACCGATAGCCTTCTTTAAACCGATCACCGGAGTTCTTTCTTTCACTGTTACAAACATGATGTTAGCAATACCAAACATTCCAACTATAAGGCTTATGCCGCCGATAATTGCTCCCACGATATTGATTGTAACAAATGATTGCGATATGGCCTTGCTGAAGGCTTCCACACTGTTGAGTGCAAAATTGTCTTCCTCTCTCGGCGCAAGTTTGCGAACCTGCCGCATAATACCGCGAAGTTCTGTACTCAGCGAAGCTACACTCACGCCTTCCTTTCCTTTCACAATAAGGATAGGGTTGGCATTGTCTTCCGCATAAACCTGCCTCATGAACTTGTAGGGCATCATAATGGAATTGTCATAATCCCACCCAATGAAGTTTTTCCCTTCCTTTTTTATAACGCCAATTACGGTCACTTTTTTTCCACCGGCCTCAACCTGTTTGCCCACCGCACGGTTCGCATTGCCGAAAAAAGTTTCTGCTTTTGAATAACCTAGTATGCACACATTGCTTCCGGAATTAAATTCACTTGCGGAAAAATAACGGCCGGTTTCAAAATTTATCGGCTGAATATCTATCTGTGGTTCATTGATGCCATACATGGCCACACCGGTTAACACATCATCTTTATAAGAAATGTTTCCGCGGGTTTGCATCAGGTAGGTAACTTTATCCGTCAGGTCAGAACGTTCCCGAACCTGTATTGACTCCTCATACTTCGGCCGCGGGCGGCTCCTGAACTTCCACATCGGAATGTCGTGTCCGCCGGTATAATCCCACTTATCTACGTAAATAGTATTGCTGCCGAGCGATTGTACCTGGTCCTGAATGTTTCGCTCAAGACTATTTACCGTTGCCAGCACGCCAATTATGCAGAAAATACCAAAAGCCACTCCTGTTAAACTTAAAGCCGTGCGCAATTTGTTCTGGCGAAGATCCTCAAAGGTGAGGCGCATTGAAGATGAAAATATGTTCAGCAGTTTTCGCACAAAACAAAGTTAGTCATTAGTCTTTAGTTGATAATCAGCAGGCAAATCTGACGGTGCACATCTGCAAATTATCAAATTTGCAAATGCCGACGCTTTGGTCGGCATCGAGACCCGCTAAGCGGCGTTGCGATTTGCAAATCGGCATTCCTTGTATCTTTGCGCGCATTTATGAAATATTCAGAAGAAATCAGCCGGCGAAAGACCTTTGCCATCATCTCTCACCCCGATGCCGGAAAAACCACATTAACCGAAAAGTTCCTCCTGTTTGGCGGCGCCATACAAACTGCAGGTGCCGTTAAAAGCAACAAAATAAAAAAGCACGCCACGAGCGATTTTATGGAGATCGAACGCCAGCGTGGAATTTCTGTGGCTACTTCGGTGATGACCTTTGAATATAAAGATCACCTGATCAACCTGCTGGATACACCGGGCCACAAAGACTTCGCCGAGGATACGTTCCGAACCCTGACGGCGGTGGATAGTGTGGTGTTGGTGATCGACAGCGTGAATGGTGTAGAAGCGCAAACCCGACGTCTGATGGAGGTGATCGCCATGCGCAAAACCCCGGTGATCGTTTTCATAAACAAAATGGATCGTGATGGAAAAAACCGCTTCGACCTTTTGGAAGAAATAGAAAAGGAGTTGAATATTCAGCTTCACCCAATGACCTTTCCCATCAATAGCGGCAAAGATTTTAAAGGAGTTTACGATATTCATAATAAGAGCCTTGTGCTTTTCACTCCCGGTTCTAAAACCGAGGAATCTTTACAAATCCAGGGATTCGATGATCCGATGCTTATAAAAAAAGTGGGCGAGCGCGATGCTGCGGTGATAAAGGAGGATGTGGAACTGATCGAAGGCGTTTACGGTGAGTTGAACGTAGAGGATTACCTGTCTGGAAATGTCGCCCCGGTTTTTTTCGGCAGTGCGGTGAATAATTTTGGTGTGAAAGAAATGCTGGACACTTTTATTCGAATAGCGCCTACGCCAAGGCCAAGGGAAACAACAACAAGAAAAGTGGATCCAGAGGAAGATAAATTCAGCGGGTTTATTTTTAAGATACACGCAAACCTCGATCCTAAACATCGCGACCGCATCGCATTCCTTCGGGTGTGCAGCGGAAAATTCTCGCGTAACAAATATTATGAGCATGTTCGTTTAGGCAAAGACGTTAGGTTCAGTAACCCATATAGTTTTCTTGCCCGCCAAAAAGACGTTATCGAGGAAGCATATCCGGGTGATGTGGTGGGTTTGTTTGATACCGGAAACTTTAAAATTGGTGATACACTTACTGAGGGTGAGAAATTTTTCTTTACCGGAATTCCCAGTTTCTCTCCTGAAATTTTTAAAGAGGTAGTGAACAAAGATCCAATGAAAACCAAACAGTTGGAAAAAGGATTGATTCAGCTTACGGATGAGGGCGTGGCACAGTTATTCACCCAGTTTGGCGGCACAAAGAAGATCATTGGCTGTGTAGGTGAACTTCAGTTTGAGGTGATCCAATATCGATTACTTCAGGAATATGGAGCTTCGGTTCAAATGAACAGTCTGCCTTTTTACAAGGCATGTTGGCTGACCAGTAAGGATCCGAAAAAACTTCAGGATTTTGCGCGGTTCAAACAAGCGAATATCGCGGAAGATAAAGATGGCCACATGGTTTACCTTGCGCAGAGTGAATGGTTCCTAAATACCGAGATCACCAACAACCCCGATATCGAGTTTCATTTTACCAGTGAGATTCATAAATAAGCCGGAATCAATCTTCAGGTTCCTGCCCATACAAAGTAGAAAATGTTTTCATAACTTTTTGGATCAGCTTTTCGTGATAGGGAAGGTGATACATCGACTTTCCGCCAGAATGTGCCAGCATTTTGTCAATGCGCTCCTGCTCATTTTTAAAACTATCTAACAAAACGAAAAAGGGCCCGCTGCTGTGCTCCCTGAACAAAGGCTGTTCTGTAAGATAGAAGAGGGCTTTAAGCAGGATGTCTACATCAAGAGAAGTTTCAACCGCCAGGTCCATCAAAAGATCGGAAAACGGATCATATCCCATGATCACCCAGGCATCACATTCCTCTGTTGGAACATTTAAAATAAAGATGGCAATGTATTCCATCGGGCGTGTGGGCTTGGGACAGGGCTTTCTCATTGCTCAATTATTTAAAAGTCACCCATGCGTAATTGGCTAATTCAAGGACTTAAAATTTCCCGGTGTAATTCGCCGGACTTATCTTTTTCATCTCCTGCTTCAATGCAGAAGAAACTTTCAATTCATTAATAAATTGGTGTATGGAAGCACGATCAATGTTTTGCTTTCCCCTTGTCAGCTCCTTCAGCGCTTCATAAGCATTCGGATAGTTCTCTCTTCTAAGAATGGTTTGAATCGCTTCAGCAACCACGGCCCAATTGTTTTCCAGGTCTTCTTTCAGTTTTGATTCATTTAATATGAGTTTGTCCAATCCTTTTTGAATGGAAATCATAGCCAGGTGCGTATGTGCCATCGGAACGCCGATATTTCGCAAAACGGTACTGTCTGTTAGGTCGCGCTGCAGTCGCGATATTGGAAGTTTTGCTGAAAGGTGCTCCAATAAGGCATTTGCTATCCCCAGGTTTCCTTCCGCATTTTCAAAATCGATCGGATTAACTTTATGCGGCATCGCGCTGCTGCCAATTTCCCCTTTCTTTGTTTTTTGCTTGAAATAATCCATACTGATATAACTCCAGATGTCCCGGCACAGGTCAATGAAAATGGTATTGATCCGCTTTATAGCATCAAAATGTGCGGCCAGGGTGTCGTAATGTTCTATCTGGGTAGTATACTGTTGCCTTTCGATGCCCAGCCTTTCTTCCAGAAATTGATTTGAGAATTTTATCCAGTCTGTTTTCGGGTAGGCCACACCGTGAGCATTGAAATTTCCGGTCGCTCCCCCGAACTTTCCCGAAAACGGGATATAACTGAACAATTGAATCTGGTTCTCTAATCTTTCCACGAAAACCATTAACTCTTTGCCCAGTATGGTTGGAGAGGCAGGCTGCCCATGAGTTCGGGCGAGCATAGGTACATCTTTCCAGGTTCCGGCAAGGGTATGCAAGGCTTTTTGAAGATTGAGTACTGCAGGAAGATACTCCTGTTCATTTGCGTCTTTCCACAACAACGGGATGGCTGTATTATTTACATCCTGTGAGGTCAAACCGAAATGCACCCACTCTTTAATGTTAGCCAAACCGTTTTTTTCAAGATGGGCTTTTATAAAATATTCAACAGCCTTAACATCATGATTGGTGGTTCGCTCAATTTGCTTGATCTCTTCAGCATCGGATTCAGAAAAATTGATCACAAGGTTTCTTAGAGAGGATTTCGCTTTCGCGTCGATCTTGAAAAATTTCTTTTCGCCGAGGAACAGGAGATATTCCACTTCAACATGAATCCTGTACCTGATCAGCGCGAATTCAGAATAAAAAGCGGCGAGATTGGCAAGCTGGTTTCTATACCGGCCGTCTATTGGAGAAATGGCTGTAAGTGGGGAAAGTTGCATGTGTGGTGGATTGGCTAATTTTGCGCAAATTAATTTAAAGGAGTTGGACAGAAAAATAAGGATAGGCGCGGTGAGTTATTTAAACACGCTGCCCCTGGTGTATGGATTGAAAAAAGGAGAGATAAGTTCATTAATGGAATTATCATTTGATTATCCGGCAAAGGTTGCACAGGCCTTGCTGGAAGACAGTGTTGACGTGGGGCTGATACCTGTGGCGATGATCCCAAAGATCAAAGACGCTCACATCATTTCCGACTATTGTATAGCCGCATCAGGCCCGGTGGCAAGCGTCTGTATTTTTGCGGAGAGGCCACTGGAAGAACTGACTCACATTTACCTCGATTATCAAAGCCGCACCTCGGTGAATCTTGCCAGGATTCTGCTTAAAGAATATTGGAAGCATGATGTGGCCTTTTTGCCGGCTGAAAATAATTTTATTGACAACATCGCCGGCACAACAGGCGCAGTAATAATTGGAGATCGGGCACTTAAACAATTATTGGTTTCAAAATTTTCTTACGACCTGGCAGAGGCATGGATCCAACACACAGGCTTGCCATTTGTATTTGCAGCCTGGGTTGCCAATAAAGTACTGCCCAGAAATTTTGTTGATGCGTTCAACAAGGCTACCGGTGAGGGTTTAGATCACCTGGATGAAATTGTGCGCGGTGTTGATGTGCCATATTACGATCTGAAAAAGTATTATTCAGAAGATGTCGATTATAAGCTCGACGACAGGAAATTGAAGGCGATAAACCTGTTTCATGAAAAGTTGCTCCGGCTGGAGTAAGTTAAGGGTTACAGGGAATAGGCTACTGGCAACAGGCTACACGCCACAGGGAGAACGGCTGAAAACCACAACCAGAAATCAAAAACCAGAAACCAAAAACCAGAAACCAAAATCCAGAAACCAGGAACCAGGAACTACAAACCCTCCTTTTCTCTTCTAAAAAAACGATTTCTTAAAGAATAAACAACCGGCTTTACATCCGGCGAAATGTTGCGGTAATACACTACGCAAATGAAAATGGTGGCAAACATAAGCGGGTTCAAAATTAGATTCCACAGCCCGGTTGTTTCCTTCAACGTAAACCAGGTAATAAAATACGAACCGGCTGCAGTAATGATCACCTCAAGTGTTTTGCGCGTGAAGGGCTGCATATTGTACTTCTTCCACAAAAAATGAAAGCGTATATAATTATAAATGAAGAATGATACCACATTTGCAATTGCAGGGCCGAGGAT
>JAFAGR010000059.1 GCA_023422565.1 Bacteroidota bacterium
ATTGAAACAGGCGGGGGCACGTTCGCGGTCACCTGGGGGAAGTATGGCGGCTTTTATATCCGGTGGGGCTACATGAAGCGAATTTGTTTAGGATGGGTAGCAATTACCTACCTGCCCTTTGAGGTTGATAATTTGATTGAAGCGTACCTGTCAACATTGTGCGACCGGTGCCGCCAGCGTAAGAAAAGATGGAAATGGTCAAACCAAGAAATCTGTAATACCTGCCACGATCATTTAAAAAGTAAAAACCATGACACAACCCTACACCTTCACCCCTCGCGAGCTTCCTGTAGGAAGTTGAATTGAAACCTGTTACGATGGGGAGCAATGGATTGAAACCAATGTTGACTTCCTTCACCTCAAAGATCTGTTTAGCGACAGGGATAATTTCAATCTAACCCACCGCCCCATCCCTCTAACACCCGAAGTACTGGAGAGGTGCCCGCAGTTTACAAAATGCAAACAAGGTGTAAAGCTTGGGAAACTGTTTTTATGCTGGAATTTACCTCATGAAATTTTCGCACAGTGGGGAGAAGAGCCAATTGAACATATACCATACCTCCATCAACTTCAGGGCCTACTCTATTATTTGACCAGTGAGGAATTAATTGTAAAAAATCAACTATAACTAACATGAAAAAGAGACTCATTTTTTGGATTGCATCCGTTGGAGCTACAGCGGCAAGTATTTACGGGTCGAATATTTATTTAACTCGAATCTATAACCCGTTGGAATGGTCGGACGTAATGAAAGTATTCGCTGCGATTGCAATGACTATTGGCGCCGCACTTACAACATGGTTTGTCAAGGGGCTTTACCGCGAACCGAAAGCTTCGCGGTTTAACTCGTGGCAAGAAGCGGCCGGCTATCTTAATTGTGTAGTTCGCGTGCATCAAGTAGAAAAGCCTGATATAATTGGACGGATGGAGGGAATCGAATTGCGAACAGTACATGGTAATGTGGTATCAGCATACCTGAAGGTAAATGGGCTACTTTGGGACTTTCACCGTTGTTCAACTGTAAAAAATCAACTATAAATCTTTACACATTACAATCATCTATAAAAAATCTTTACATGAACAGATCATTTAAAATTCAGTTTCACAACGGAGAGCAGGATAAAAAGAATATTGTAACAATGTCTTTCTCCGTTACCAACAACAAGCGTTTTCATAAGCTTGACGAACAAGGGAGAAAACACTTGGTTGAAAATCTCGCTGAGTTTATTAAAAAAGTAGAAACTTTCAAGTCAGAAGTGGAGGCAGGAAGGTATCAGGAAACACAAAAATAAAAAAACCGATCCTGAAAAGCGTAAGCCTTACACCGATCTGTAACCCCAAACTTTCACCGGAAAATATGTCCAATTATCACCGTTAAAATATGTAAGCCATGAGTTTATTGCAACTAGCCGAGCAACAGCTTACCGGGTACGCTCACGCATCCAAGGGGTTTGGTATTGAAGATCTGGCTCAGTCGATGGGACTGAAAAAAAGTGAATGGGAAAAAATAAAGGCCAGGAAACTTGTTGACCTCAAACCGCTCGACGTAGAATATCTCGACGCATATTTCCTGAAGAAATATTCCGCAAAAAGCAGGAAAAAATATTCCAAAATGCTGAATGGGCGGTAGACAATCGTTATATCAAACTCCGTATTTCAGTTTGATATACTGTACAATTTTGGCTCTCACAGGTCCGGCTGCACGAACTGCCCCAGAGATTTGTTGGTGACTAAGTTTTGGATATCGACTGTGAAGATATTCTACTTCTGATGGATCTCTCCTGTCAACTTTTGCGCGATCGCGGCCATCGCGTTTAGATTTATTATCTGCCATAAAATTGAGATTTGTCCTTAAAATTACAACTCTTGCATATATCAGGCCTGTTTATTACTTTGGCCTCGTTTTCATAGGGTACGGATCAAAACGCCCCTGAGGTTTCTACCCGGGGCATTTTAATTAACTGGCCTTACCGCAGAAAATTGAAAGAAAAGGTGAAAAAATGAAAACTTTGCGTATTTTGGTGCCTGACTAACGCAACACACCCTACCCAAGTATCCAAAAAAAACCGCCAGCTGATCTTAACGAATCATTAATAAAGCGGCCTGCAATTAAATACGATCATAAGGTGCTGATTTTCTGTCTTGAACCCTATAAAAAGTAATACAATACACGCAAAAGAACACTTCTGGCGTTAATACGATATAATTCGGTGCTAATTTTGTTATGAAATAACTTGTAATTTGCATCTTAATTCACATCTTATACACAATTATGGAAAACGTACTCAAAAATCTACCTTACTCAGTTTGGGATAGTTTTCTTTCTTTCTTCTCCCTCAGGGATCGTCGTATAGATGTCATAAAGGAGAAAATTCAGCGGCAAAGAGATGCTGAAAAGATCAAAAGTGATTGGCTTAAAGTAGGTCAGGATCTTAATAATGCCCTCCCGAAGGCAAAACCTTGTGAAAAGGAAAATAAGGAAGAGCTTTGCAATGCCTAAGGAATTGTTCTCATGCCGGTAAGCAGGACGCGACCTAATCGCAAAAAATACAACCCTAGTAGAAATCAGGTTATGAGTAAATCTACCCCAGCCCGGCAGAATCAACCGGAGTATTCAACGTCTGTTTCCCGCACGCAATTCAAAGGGCAAATCTTTCAAAGCAATTACCCTCCACCAGAGATGATGGAGCATTATGCGCAAATCGACCCTCAATTTCCCAACCGGCTTCTAAGTATGGCCGAAAAAGAAGGCGATCATCGCCGTGCCCAAGAGAAGAAGGTTCTAAATTGGAGCATTGCATTGGACCTGGTGGGAATGTTTTTAGCACCGCTATCAGTTGCAGGAATCCTTTATACCGGATATCTATTTATGAAAAATGGCTTCTCGACAGAAGCTGCTTATATTATCTGCGCATGCACAATTGGCTTGGCGGTGGCATTTATCACTCGTGGTAAGCGGAGATCTGTTAAAGAGCAATAACAAGTCCCAATAAAAAAAGCGTAACTTGTTGGAGCGGTGTGAATGACACTCTCAACAAAACTAGTTGTTATGCTTAGAATAAAAAGTAATGCCTCCGAAGTCTTAAAGAAGTTGGAGAAAATGAAAAATGACCCAATGTCATTTATCCTCCCTGAATTTCAGAAAAAGCTAGATAACATCATCTGTCCCGACCATGGACAATCTCCCCAAGCTACTGAAAGCCCAGAAGGAGGGACCAAATTCAAAATCCAATTTTGCTGCCCGAAGCTTCAGGAAATACTCTCCGAAAAGAAGGAAAAAGGAGAGATTTAAAACCTAAGCAGGCAACCTGCTGCCAGGCTTACGCCGTTAGATTGGATAATTTGCATGTGAATTTTTTTATACCTGCATTTTCTCCAAAATATGCCCGTTGCATGTAGGCTGTCATATGCGTCAGCTGAATTTCACATTCGGCTCCGTATGGAACAGCGCTAATAATATGATCGACATTTACGAAAATTTCTCTCGGTTCTACCGCTGTGCCTCTTAAGTCTGGATGAACCATTACGGCAATGAATTTTCCCATATAGATTTTTTGTTCCTGCAATTTATAAAATTTGAAGCTCGGCGAACCGAAGTGTTTCAATGATAATTTAATTATCTTTGAGATAACTGCTATGAGTCTTAACGCCAGACATCTGCGCTTTTGCGAGGAATACGTCATTGACCTGAACTTTTTCCGGGCGGCATCCGCTGCCGGCCTCTCTGCACATCCTATTCCCCTGCTGTACTATGTCTATTTTTTAGTAAACCCAATAAACGGCCGCGTGTTCTACATTGGAAAAGGAAAAGGTAAAAGGATGCATCAGCACCTGGTTGAATTCAAAAAGCTTTCAGGCCGCAATGCCAAAAAGCTTTCCGCAATTGAATCAATAGTCGCTGACGGAGGAAAGCCCAGTGCAGTTATTATTGCAAACAATCTTAGTGAGCATGAAGCCTATAGACTGGAAAGCCATTTTATCAAAAAGCTAATGGCAACCGGCATCACGAATATTCAAACCGGCAACACTCCCTATATCGACCGGTCGAAAACCGTCGCATCGATGCACCTATCAAAAATGCTCAGCTTTGAAGAATTTTGCCGGTTGCGTAAGCCAGACAATGCCAGCAAACGACTCTTTCTTGCCATTAAACAGGAATTTCAAAGAATGCAGTTAATAGGAAGTATCACAAAAATAATTCATGTGAAAAGCGGCTTTTATCAAACTATACGTTATGAATAGCAATTCCGTCAAAACCCGACAACTAAAAAAGAATCTGCTTTTAGCGCTTGAGAAAAGTTTGGGGAACGTGACTTCCGCGTGCAAGAAAGTGAAGTGCGACCGATCTACATTCTACGAACATTGTAAACGTGATGCAAAGTTTAAAGCTGCTGTGGATGCAATTTCAGATGTGGCTCTGGATTTTGCTGAGGATGCATTAATCAAGCGAATTAAGAAAGGCGACACGATTGCAACCATTTTCTATCTCAAAACGCAAGGGAAAAAGCGTGGTTATATTGAAAGGCAAGAGCTGGATGTTAGTGACCTGAAGATCAAAGTGACCCGGAAATGAACGAGGTAGTAAAATATTTTAGGGATACACCTGCTCCAGATAGCGGCAAAATTCGAAAACGTCTATTGCAAAATGTGATGGCAATGAGTGATTCAATACAGTTAAGGCAAATCGCTGACCAAATAAAAACTGGTGTACCTCTTCTTGAATGTAAGGTTACTTATTTGAATCCGTTAGGAAAATGATCGAGGTTGAAATTGATAAAGATGTCTACCTCCCCTGCTTTCATCACTTACTGGAAGAAAATGATATTGACATTGAGTTGATCTGGGGTGGCCGGGATAGTGGAAAGTCGAAATTTGCTGCACAATTGCTTACAGAAGAGTGCATGAGCTCAGATTATTTCCGCTGCCTGCTGATCAAAGAAACGCACGAATCCATCAAGGATGCGCAGTGGCAAATGATCAAGGACAATGCAGAGCAGTGGGGAGTGGACCAGCTTTTCAACTTCCAGGTATCACCGCTTTCCATTCGCTGTATCAATAACAACTCATTCGCCACCCGCGGTATGGATAAGCCCGGTAAGATCCGGTCCTTTTCCAATCCATCTCACGCATGGGTAGAAGAGGCGAACCAGCTCACTGAAGACGGGCTTATTACCCTACTTACCGGTCTTCGTTCGGATTACGGACGTGTAAAATTGATTTTCACATTCAACCCGGAAGCTACTTGCGCGGACTTCGAAGATTTCTTTCTTTTCAAAACATTTTTTAAGGGTCGCACGGAAAAGAATTTCGTGGGGGAGTTCCGGATGAAAGTTTACATCAAAGGAAAAGAAACTGAATTGGTGCTGAAATACCGGTCCACACATGTAACCAAAGAAGACAATCCGTATTGCACCCCGCAGCGCCACGCCATCCACGAATCGTTAAAGGATACGAATTATTACTGGTACAAAGTATTCACTCTTGGTGAGTGGGGAAATCCGAAAAACGATTCACCATGGTTATTCGCATTCGATCGTGCAAAACACGTTTCCCCTGTTGAACTGTTCGCAACAAAAAGCGAGATCCTTTATCTGACATGGGATTTTAACCGCAACCCTGCAGTCTGTACCATTATTCAGTGGTACAATGAAACGGTATGGATCATTGAGGTGATCAAGGTAGCCAATACCGGCACGGAAGGTATTTGTGAGATCATCCTGGAGAAATATCCCAACTACCTGTACATGGTCACTGGTGACTATTCCGGAGATACAGCGTCATCGATCTACAAAGAGCAGGTTACCAATTACACCATGATCAAGCAGATGCTTGGCTTAACAGATGGCCAGATTCGCATCAGCCCTAACCCTCGCCTAGAGAAAAACCAAACGCTGGTAAACACATCCTTTCAGCGTTATAACGTTCAGATATGCCCGGTAAAAGGTAAAGCCGCCATTTTCGATGCTGAGAATGTGAAGAAGCGTGCAGATGGAACGATCGTGAAGGATGACAGGAATGATAAGAGCCAGCAGGCAGACGTTATCGACTCAATTCGCTACTGGTTCAACCAATTCTTCCAATGGATTATTCAACAGGCTCGCCATTGATACCGATACCTCCTGTGAACATCACGATCTGATGTTTAAACGCATCAAAAGAAACATTTACGATCACCTCAGCACCTGCTTCGTCAATCATTTTAGATTGCGCGCCTTCTGCGTGCGGAAGAATTCTTTTGTATTTATCCAGGTTGATCAATTGATTCTCATAAACCCCTGGCGTTTCATCCACGGGTGCAGTAATTTCTATTGAGATATCAACCCAGGTATGACGTGGCCATGCCATAAAACAAAAATTTTATCCTAAAGGTAATGGAATTAGCCAAATGATTATATTTGTCTTGAAACTAACTCGCTAATGTCCTGCAATTCCGGATGCTTCAACCTTCAGGTGCCCAGCTGTGGCGACCCGACAATTGATGTGGGGCTCACTCCATCGACTGAATACACAGTTTTGATCTATAAGCCAGGTAGCGGAAAGGATTATTCTCGTAAATACACAACCGACAATACCGGCAAGATCACGATTGATCATGACGAATATCCTGCGGGCTTCTTTGCACCGGGATTTCTTAATGTGGTTTTCTACAAGGACGGTACGCCAGCGATGTTTCAGAAAAATAACAAGTACCATAACTGCATTCTCATGCAAATGGTCCAAACCGACACAGGCGAATGATCTACGGTGAACTATATGGATACCTGCTTTGCGTTGTGCTGCTGTCACTGGTCATCACCGGAATTCATGTGTGTTTTCAACCGGGAATGATCTTCGGTAAGGTCACGACCATTTCGGCCAACTTCCTGGACAAAACTTTTGGCAGAAAGTACAGCCGCATCATTCAAAAGCCGTTATGGGACTGCCTTACATGCATGTCAGCGATATGGACAATAGTTTTGACAGGCAGAGTTGATATAGGGCTGATTCTCGCCGTATGCGGCCTCAATTACATCATTTCAAACCTTACCGACCATGAGAGAATCGCTGGAGAGTAAGGGATGGAAAATGTACTATGAGTGCAACACCTGTTCAGGCGTACGGCAGTATTATTCGCACACCGAAAAGCCGGGATGGGAGGTGAGAGTGAGGGTGCGCAGTAACACGTTCAGCCTGTTTTTGAACAACCATAAAGTGAGCGGACCGCATTACGGATATATGTTGGAGGAGCAACTTCAAAAGAACGGCATATGAGGTACGGGATCAATCCGAATTTGTCGCGGGCACTGAGGATTATTGCGGGACAGTTGCCGATGGTGAACCAGGAAACATGCGAGAAGCATCGCCTTACCGGTGCGGAAGTGTTGGAGGAAACAGAAATACGGGAGTTCGAAGGAAAGCCCATTGATCCGAAGGAGGTTTACATTATGCCGATGCCGGTGTTGATCGCGGCCAATCATTACAGGCGGCTAAAGAAAGCATGGAAGCGGGCAGGGAGGGATGGGGTACAGCATTACATGAGACGAATTGAGAAAATTAAAATAGAGCAGGAAAAACAAACCACGTAAGACTATGATTGCAGAACAAGAAATGAAATTAAGGCTTGCGGCTTTAGAAGCTGCTTGTAAAATCTCACTTCCTACTACTTCAGCTGAAACGCTCGCTAAGGATGCGGAAGTTATTTACAAATGGCTAACAGGAAAAGCATGAGCGAACTGAAAATTCTTAAAGGCATTGACCCGAAGAAGTATTTCCCGGAAGCAAAACACCGGATCATTTACTCATTCTCCATTGGTGATCGCCACTATTTTCGGTTCGACGATCCATTGAACACGCCGTACGATCGTGCGCTTAAATGCCTGGTGTATTACAAGGAACTCGATATGAATATTGATCGGGCATTCCTGAAAGCTCACACGCAGGCGATTGACAACATGCTTAGGAAAAGCCAATTCGGCATTGATGACCTGCTGACCATCAGAACGCTCAACGAGCAGATGAAGCAGCGACTTGAATTACCGAAGGAGCCGGACCTGATGTATAAACTTGCCTCCGTAGTATTCTTTGATCAGACCGAGAATCCTACGGTGTATGAGTTCAAATATGGGGAGAACAAAATAAAGGCCTGGAAGAAAACGACTTCACTTGAAGATTTTTTTTTGTCGAAGCCTTTGTTGGAATTGATACCCTATTTACAATCTGCAGGGGAAAATTTAAAAACGTTTTCCCAAATGACCGAAAAGGTAACACAACAACAATTGGACAGCCTCTTGCCGCTATTATCGGAAGAACAGAAGACGATATTGCTCGGCAGGTCCAAACTGTCTCCGGCGTTGTAAACAGCGCAATACTTCCTCATTTAACCATATTCGAGTTTTATTGGTATTTCGACGAGATGCTTGCGAAATCCAAAAAGGCTCTGGCCAATGCTAAGAAAAATGGCGGCACAAGACGTACTAATTAATTTCGCGGGCAATACTCAGGGCCTTCAGCCGGTTGAAGATGTTCTGGAATCTATCATTGCTACAAGCGGGCGTGTGGGCGAAGAATGGAAGAAAGCATCATCCACCATTTCCGCGGAAAGCAAAAAAGCCCAAACATCAGGTGATAGTCTTGCCAAGTCGATCGATAAGATGGCCACCGCTGCTAAGTCAATGGATAAGGCTGTAGTGGGAGGTGCTTATAAAGATTATCTCAAACATATTCAGTCGCAATTAGGCCTCACGAATAAGGAGCTGATCGCCTATATCCAGAACGCGAGGAAAGCAGCTCAGCAGGCCATCATTGAATCCGGGTCGGAAGAGGAGATCAAAGAGATTTCTCTGGGTATTGATCTGATGAATGAACAGCTGAAGGAGTTGGGAGTTTGGGAAGATCAGGCAGGTGAGAAGACAAAGTCCTTACGTGCGCGCCTGCGTGAAGCGAAGGAAGAGTTGGTTCAAATGGCGGAAGCGGGATTGCAAGGCACACCTGCTTTCAGGGAACTGCAGCAAAAAGCTGGAGAATTAGATGATCAAATGCGGGACCTCAATGCGACTGTGCAGGGCCTTGGTTCCGACACAAAAAATATCGACGGTCTCATATCCTTGGCATCGGGTTTAACCGGTGGTTTTGCAATGGTGCAGGGTGCAATCGCCCTGACCGGTACCGAAAATGAGGATCTGCAGAAGGCTTTGCTTAAGGTAAACGCTGCCATGTCCATCATGCAGGGGCTTCAGCAAGTGCAAAACGTGCTTCAGAAGGAGAGCGCAGGCATGTTGCTCCTTTCCAACATACAGACGAAAGGATTGGCATTGGGTCAGCAATTCCTCGCCAAAACTACCATGAGCACAGTAGGTGCAACGTATGCTTTAAGGGCCGCGTTGATCGCTTCCGGAATCGGCGCCTTGGTGGTGGTGATTGGCGCCATTGCTTCGGCAATGGACAGCATGGGTGATGAAACTGAATCTGCAGCTAAAGCTCAGGAAAAACTTGCCGATGCAACGGAGAAGTTTAACAGAGCAGCAGAAATACAGGTTGACTTTTTGGCGAAGCTTCAAGAGTTGAACCGAAAAAGAGCGGAGGCTGCTGGTAAAACAGAAGAGGAAATAGCCGCCATGGAGCTAAAGCAAATCCAGGAGCGGATCGATAAACGAAATAAGCTGCTTGATGAAGCCGATAAGGGAGATAAGGTTCGAGCCGAAGAGCTGCGCAAGCAGAATGATGAGGACATCCATGCGATGCAGCTATTGGAACAGCAGATAATTATTGACGCCAATAAGAAAAAGAAGGAGGAAGACGAAAAAGCTGCGGAACAAAGGAAGAAACAGGCTGAAAAAACTGCCCAGGCACTCTTTGAAATTGAACAGCGCCGCTTAGAGCGTGAGCGTGATCTTTCCGCCAACTTCTCCGGAGACAAGGATATGGGTTCCAGTTTCCGCTTAAGCTTCCTGCAACGCGAACAGGCTGCTACCCTTGCGCTCATCGCCTTACACCGCAAAAAGGAACTGGATGAGGAGGACCTTACCGGTGCTCAGATCAAAAACATCAATGATAAATACAAACAGCAAGAACTTGATGCGATAGCGACCTTCAACAACCGTCGTTCGCAGATCATGGCAGAAGGTAGGCAGCAGGTTATTGATGAGGCGAAGAAATTCACTGATGAAATTGAGAAAGCCAAGAAAGACACTTACGAATCGGAGATAAAAGCCGCTGAAGATGCCTATCAGGCAGCTGTACTTGTTGACACACAGATCACCAATGCCAAGCTTGCTAATCTTGACGCTTCTTTCAAGGCTCAGATGGATAAATTCAAAGGATCTGAAGCTGAAAAGAATAAACTCATTAAAGAGTTTGAAGAGCAAAGAGCGCAAATCCTAAAGGATGCCTCGAAAGAGGAGTTGAACGATCAAATTACCAAGATCAATAAAATGATCGAGGCCCGTCGTAAGATGGATATGGATACTACTGACCTGGAGAAGCAACGCGCCGACATCCAAAAGCAAATGGGTGATCAAGAGTTGAAGGATTTCCAGGATAAAGAGGAGAAGAAAACTGAAAAACTCCGCAAAGAACAAGAAAAGCGGCAAGCCATCACCCAAGCTGGGTTCCAAATCGTGCAGGAGATCGCCAATGCGCTTTTTGAAGTGGATAGCGCCAATCGGCAGCAAAAATTAGATGAAGAATTGAAGCGACTGGATGAGGCCAAGAGCCGTGAGTTGGATAATAAAAACCTGACTGAACAGCAGAAAGCAGACATTGAAGCGAAGTACCAAGCCCGGACCAAACAACTGAAACGGCAGGCTGCCATTGCGGATAAGCAAGCTGCCATCAATCAAGCATGGATCAATGGTGCGCTGGCCTTTACTAAGGCTTTAGCTTCTTCAGCCCCTCCATTAAATTTTATCAACGCCGCAGCGGTTGCGATCTCCACCGGTATTCAAGTGGCAAAAATTAAGTCTACACCTATCCCGCAATTTGCCAAAGGTAAGGTGAGGATCCAAGGCCCGGGGACAGACACCAGCGATTCCATCCCTGCACTTATTTCAAAAGATGAATCGGTGATCAATGCGAAGTCTACCCGCAAATGGGAGGATGCGTTGCTGGCCATCAACAATGATACATTCGAGGCCTATCTCGCCAAGAAATTCACCTTCCCGGAAATACCTGAATTTATTTCCACCCCGACAGCTCCTATTGACTACGATAAACTAGCCACAGCGGTCGCGGATAAAATGCGCGGGGTTATCCCGTCGCCCAAATCGGTGCATGTTGATGTAGGTCCGGATGGGATAAGAACCATAGTTCAAGATGGGAACAGTACAACCACATTTAAAACGAATCGATACAGCTTTACCTAATGGAATGGAAGTTCACCATAATAGATCGTGACTACAACCACACGGAGATCGACGAGCCGGTCGGTTGGGATAACACGGAGATCGAAATTAAACGCGATGATAAATTTCATGGCGTATTCTTCGATTACCAGGGGAACGATTTTGAATTCCATGGATTGGCCACAGAGATCATTAAGCATGAATACGAACAGTACGGCATTGAAGGTAAGCTAACGCTGAAAATCGAGCAATCCTGCGATGGTGATCTGGAAGAGCTGTACCGCGGGCGCCTGTTATTTGCCCGCTACGATTATGTGTGTGGCGAGGAATGTTTCGTTAAAATACCCATTGAAACAACCTCCGATGTTCTTGAACTTCGCAACCGTTGGGATCAGAAGGTAAATCTGCAGACGGCAAAGGCATTTGATGAGACGACGGACCTTGAACCTTATGACCATCTCCCGACGGAGGTTCAGCTGCATTCAAAAGGGATCTTCATCCAAGATTATTTCAAGTGTGATATTGATTTCGAAACACCAGTGCAAGGGGTTCCGGCCAATGATACAACCGCTCCCGGCAACTCTGAACACGGAATGATTGAGCTGGGTTTTGACAAACAGGTGGCGTCTGAAATTGGTAATGCCGGAACCAATGTGCAGCCTATTTACACGTGCGCGAATACCACAATGGGTGTGCTTGGCTGTGGACTGTCGTTAAACAGCTTCAATCTCCCCATACCGCTGGGTTATTCGATCAGAATTGCTCCCCTGGATATTTCTTCCATTGTCAACTTTCAGGAGGGCACAGCCAACTATAATGAGATCTCAAACCCGTGTACACTTGATATCAACATCTCCGCGAAGCTGATAAACCATAATTGTATTGGGCTTGCCGCGCAATTCTTCCTGGCCGTTCTTCCAAAAAACAGGACCGGGGAACTGCTGTCGGATTACATCATCTTGGCCAATGATGAAAAAATACCCCTCTCCAATTCATATACACCACCCGGGATTTACAGCCTCAACGCGTCCTATTTCAACGACAATTTCACGTTGGAAAAAGGTGACATGATCTATTGCTGCTTTCCAGTTTTTCATAATCGTCTTAATGCCGCTATCGCTTCAGGCGACCCTGCATTTTCCATCAAAATGGAGGCAGGCTCCTACTTCAAACTGTCTAACCTCTCCAAAACTGATCCCTCGCCGGCAAAGGTCTTCCTGATGAATGAAGCTATTTCACGAATCTCGGAAGCCGTTACCAACGATAAAATAAGAGCCTACTCGGAATATTTCGGCAGGACCAATTCAGAACCCTATTCTCATGCGCAGAATGGGCCAGGATCCATGGAGGGAATTACCAAAGGCCTGTTCATCCGTCGCCAGGAAAACCGAATTGCAGATAAACCCTTTACCTGTAACCTGAGTTTGAAAGACATGATCGACGGGCTAGATCCTATTCACCATATCGGCTTTGGCACAGAAGAGGACACCAACCGCGAGGGATATCTCCGCCTGCGGGTGGAGCCATGGAGGTACTTCTATAAGAACGATGTGCTGATGGTCTGTGATCATGTTGATCGCATCAATAAAAAAGTGGAATCGGGTGAACATTACAGCTCGTTTGCCTTTGGTTACCAAAAGTGGGAAGCTGAAGAATATACAGGCCTTGATGAGTTTTTGACAAAAAGGAAATACCGCACTACGCTTTCCACGGTCAGCAATGAACTTACCAAGCTCTCGTCTTTCATTGCCTCCGGGTATGCGCTGGAAATTACCAGGCGAAAGAGTGAAGACACAAAAGACTGGCGTTACGATAACGATACGTTCATCATCTGCCTGACAAATTACATTATCGGGCTTCATGGTATGTCCGCAACCAATGAATTTTCCTTTGGATTCTTTGATGAATTGCCATCGTGGTTGGCGGTCGGCGCCACCTTTAACGTCACCAGTGTTTTAAACATGTCCGGCGTAGCGGTCCCAGGGCTTGTAAATACTTACACGGTGCTCAGTTCCACCTACAACCCGTTTACCAAAACTGTTTTCGTTACCGTTTCTCCGGGATACGATCTGGGTGGAGCTCCAGCATGGGCGGGAGGCTATTTTACCATAACCGAAAACAACCGGCTATCTGTGGAGCGTGGTAATGTAAGCTCACCGGTGAACATCATCGACCCGGAAAGCTTGTACAACTACCGGATTTCCCCCGTTCGTAACGCCATGCGTTGGCTGGATGAAGTTTTTAAATCGTACCGAAGCATCAGCGGTGATGCAAAGATCATTTTCACGGACGGTGATGGAAACTACCATGCGGAAGGGATGATGACCAGCGCCGTAAACCGGATAGAAGACGAGGTTTTGACCGAAAATGAAACGCTCGACGAATTCAAGTTTGCGGACCAATCTAAAGCGCATCCCTTGACCAGACCAGAGCGCGACCGGTTCGACTACCCCATGAGTTTAAAGCAATTCAAGGCCATTCTCGCTAATCCGTACGGTATCATACAATACAATTCGAACTGTCTGGAGGGTGAAGGCTGGATAGATTCCATAAAGTACAAGCCCGAACTGGGACTAGCAACATTTCAAATCATACCAAAATGGGCATAACAATCTCATCACCCCGCCACTCTTTCGTTCAGTTCAACCAAACTGTGGACGAGACCTGCGATAAGGTTTCCTACAGCCTGCCGGTAATTGGCGAAAACGATTGGCGGTTTCAGGTTTTTGCAACCATGGGAAGCACACTGGAGGCGGATGCTTTTATGGGTCTGTTAGATACGGACATTCAGTTGCTGCTGGTAAACGGGACAGAAAACACGAGCGCAACGGTAGCTGCAAACACCTTGGTGAACTTCACTTCTGCTCATGCGCGGAAATTTGGGAAATATCGCACCAGCTCCACGGAGGTGGTATTGACCTGGACACAAGAAATGACCAATCTACTTGAGGAAACGCGTTGTGATCAATGTTTTCAACTCGCTATAAAAATTCCGGATGGGGAAGGCGGGTTTTATTATCATTTCTCGAATGTGTTTATCCGCAAGTGTGATCCATGCTGGACTTCCATCATCAATTACAGCTGTGAGGAAAATGCCATGTCGTTCAAGTATTGTGATGTGGGTGGGTTTGTGAATCGCGCGCGCCTGCATATGTATGTTACCCGGCCCGTTTTCCCAACCACGAAAAGCGTCTACCCGAAATCTAATGGTGTTCATAAGATCCTGAAAGCTGTGATCAGAAAAGAGTATGAGGGTCAAACGGAACATTACCCGGAACAGATGCATGAAAAGATCAACATCATGCTTCATCATGACCAGGTAGAAATGGTGTCGGACCGTTACACCGGTGGGTTGAGGATTTCCAACGAATACGAACCGGAATGGGACGACGAGCATCCGTATGCTCCCGGTAAATTCAAAGCGAATGCCACCCCATATGATGTCCGCAATGATAACTGCGATAACTGCCAGGATATCTGCCCTCAGATCACGGCGTTGACAAAAACTGTGGACTTCGTCGGCGCGGGTCCAGACTGGGAATGTATAATTACCGCGGTAGGTTGGGAGTTTACGCCTGCTTGGGCAACGACTGCCAAGGTTTATTACAAAGAAGGAGGCACGGCAACCGCTTTTACGCTTGCAGGAACGGTGACGATCGGTACAGGAGGGGTGCTAACCTCGCCTTTAACCATCACACCCATTGCCGGAGCATGGAAGTCGATAGATATTCGAATCGTAAGCCTTTGCAGTGGCGAATTAACTGATTTTGTAAACATCGAAGATCCAGTATAATGAAAAAAGGAATAATCATTTTCGCCTTAGGGCACGAAAACTATTACAGGATGGCCGAAGCGCTTGCGGCCTCGCTGTATGTCAACGGCGCCACGCCTGAAAACGGTATCAGCATATGCCTCATTCATGATGACCGGGACAAAGTGGTCTATCCCCAGTTATTCAATGACCTTTTGATCTTGGATTCAAAGGATTTCAGGGTCAACGGGAAAGTGGTGTTCAATAATGCCATGGTAAAAGCTTATGAGCTATCGCCTTACGACATCACTATGAAGCTGGATGCAGATATGATCTGGATACAGGGTCGTTCGGTCTTGGAACTGTTCCTAAAACTGCAGAACACCGACATCGCCTTCTCAAACCGCGGCCACGGCTGGCAAAAAGGAAACAGTGTTTGGGTGGAGGAGGAAGACCTCAAAGCAGCCTACAATTTTAATGAGGAGCATAAGCTGTATAAGATCTTCGGCGAATTCTTGTACTTCAAAAAGTGTGCTTCTGTTAAAGCC
Organism: Bacteroidota bacterium; assembly: GCA_023422565.1. GTDB lineage: Bacteria > Bacteroidota > Bacteroidia > Chitinophagales > Chitinophagaceae > Ferruginibacter. Next base: position 15,618 of record JAFAGR010000059.1, read on the forward strand.
TTCTTTAAGAAGGTGCAGCAGGTTTATAATAAACCGAAAGTGCGCTGCGCTGATTTTGCTAACGGTACTATGACTGATGAACTGGCTTTTCAAATCGCCTGCATGATGACCGGCACTTACCCGCATGAAGATAATTTCACACCGATCTATAACCGCTTTTTGCATTACCGGCATTTGGAAAGGAAGTACCCTTACCAGCTGGATGGCTTCTATGGTTATTCGATCGGCGGAAACATGAACAACCAGTTCACCAAAAACAATTACAACATTCTCGCGCGACATTATTTCAATACACTTGGATTGCTGAATCCTTATCAGGTTGCAGACAAGCGCGCCTTTTTACCAGAAAGAAAAAAAATATAAGCCATGCCAAAGATCAGTCAGGACCTATTAAACAGCTATTTCACGACGGCCAACCGCCATCCGGTTTTCTCGGATACGGTTAAGCTTTATGAGGCTTTGCGCGTACATGCGGACGGTGACTTCCCCAAAGAAATGATCGAAGCAAGAAGGCCCTCCGAAACGGAAGAGATCTTGGCCTACAGGAGAAAAACATACAAGGCCATAACAAAGCTTCCGGTGAGCAAGGTCTTGACATCCTTGAGTAAAATCAGACGCTCCCCTGATTGGGCAATTATATTCGACGAAAAAGCTACGCCGGCCAAGATCGCAAAAGGGGAATCGTTGCAGGAATATATCAATGGAAATATCCCCGGTTTTGGAAGCATTACCGACTGGCTATTCTCGGTACTTCTGAAACAGAATGCAATCGATGCGAATGCTGTAGTTGCAGTTATTCCACTTAAACCTATTGAAGTGACGGAATATTGTAAGCCAGTTCCCATCGTGTTCAACAGTGACCATGTCATTGAGTATTCTGAAGAGAGGCAGTTTGCTATTCTCAAGAGCAAACGGAAAGTGAACCTCCTTTTAGAAGACGGGTCAACTAATTACAACGCGGGCGATCGTTTTTACTATATCGATGATAACGAGGTAATTATTTACGACCAAACGAAAGACGGGTTCTCTCCTGTGTTCCAGCAACCACACAAATTAGGGCGGATGCCTGCCTTTAAGGTACGCGGCGAGGCATTCAAGCAATACGACAACATGGTCGTGAATCGCTCACGCCTGGATGCAATGGTACCCTTTTTGGATGAAGCCGCCTGCGAGTATTCCGACCTGAAAGGAAGCAAGATCCAGCACCTTTACCCGCTCTTCTGGTTTTATCAGAACAAGAATTGTGGAACATGTAACGGTACTGGTAAAGTAACGGGAAAGGAAGGTGCTACAACCTGTTCAAAATGCGACGGCGGTGGTAAAGTAAAATTTTCTCCTTACGCACATATTGAAGTTACTCCACCAGCTCTTGGAGCA
>JAFAGR010000009.1 GCA_023422565.1 Bacteroidota bacterium
GTATAAGGCAGGAGGGCGTTATTACTTTAACATGTACACGCCCGGTTGGCCTTCCCGTGCTTATGATAAAATGGTAAGGAGTGAACTGGAGCGATACGCATATCCGCATAAGGTATCATCACAATTGTCCTTTGTTTTCCTGGCGGTAACAAGGAAATGCCCAATGCGGTGCGAACATTGTTTTGAATGGAATAATTTGAATAAGCCGGAAACATTTTCACGAGAGGAGTTGCAGCGAGTGATTGCATTGTACCAGGAGAATGGTGTGCGCCAGTTTCATTTCACCGGTGGTGAACCGCTGACACGGGTGAAAGACCTTGTGGCCTTGATAGAATTTGCAAGCGCCAAAAGTGACTGTTGGGTGATCACCTCGGGATTTAATCTTACTGAAGAAAATGCGCGTGCATTAAAATATGCCGGTTGCAAAGGAATTTCTGTGAGTGTAGATCATTATGACGCGGAATGGCACAACAGGTTTCGCGGTAACCTCCATGCATTCAATGGAGCGATAAAAGGGATCGCAGCCGCGATTAAGGCGGGCCTGGTTGTTACCATGAATGTTTGTGCCACGAAGGAATTCATTGACGGAGGCCATCTTCCTGCCTATATAGATTTCGCGAAGGAGCAGGGTGTTCCTTTTGTTCAGGTGCTGGAGCCGAGAAGCGTTGGACATTATGAGGGAATGAATGTGTTACTGGAAGAACATCATGTAAAGAATCTGGAAGATTTTTTTAAAGAAGTGAATTATTCAGATCAATATAGAGATCATCCTACACTTCAGTACCATGGTTACCATCAAAGGCGCATCGGTTGTTTTGCCGGAAGCCGCAGTGTATATATCGACGCTGCCGGCGATGTGCATGCATGTCCGTTCTGCCATACAAGATCATATAATGTGCGGGACCTGATCGCCTCAAACGCAGACCGTGTTCCGCGGAAGGAAAATGAATGCCCGATGTTTGAGAAGATAGCTTAATGGAAGATAATTAAAAATTCAAAAGTAAAAATTCAAAAAGCCGGATTCACACAAAGGAACAAAGAAGGCAAAGGCGCAAAGAATTCAAAAGTCAAAATTCAAAAAGCTGGTTTCACACAAAGGAACAAAGAAGACAAAGGCGCAAAGAATTCAAAAGTCAAAAGTGAAAAGTCAAAACATCACAAACCCAAGACCCATAACTCAGAACCCATAACTCACGGTTAAATAAGGTTGAAGGCCTGCGCAAACTTTACGATATCGTAATTGTTTTCGGCGTTGAGTTTGGCCTTTATGTTTCTCCGGTGTGTTTTAACAGTCGCTTCCGCGATGTTGAGTTTTTTTGCGATCTCGGTTGAACTATTTCCCAGTGCGGTAAGATGCAGAATTTCTTTTTCTCTTTTTGCCAGTGAATTAAAAACATGCTGATGCCGCCTGAGCAAATTGTTCTCATCAAGCATGCGTTGCACCTTGGCAGCCAGGTTATGTTCGGCATCTACGGGAATAGAGGTGGAAATGATGTATTGCGGTTTCCCCGATTCATCTCTCATAAATATTTTAGTGGAGGCCAGGAACCAGATGTAATCATCTTTTGCAGACTTTCTCACCTGTTGGAAATCGGTGACGAATTCATCATTGTTATTCCTTTCCAGAAGACCGTAGAGTTTGGGGCCGTAATCCTTTCCATCTTCAGGGTTAAAGTAAATATCATGGTAACTGGCGTTCAAATCCTGTAATTCCTTTAAAGTGGAATTTAAGTAGGAGAGTCCCCATGGATTCATGTACACTACAGAAGTGTCTATCAATTTATGAATGATGATCGCGCCCGGGAAATCATTTCCGACTTTTTCAACGGCTGCTATTTTCTCTGTAATGGTTCCCGATCGTTTCATTGGGCGGGTCTATTTCTTTGCAACAATAATAGCGGTTCGAATGATAAAAAATACTCACAAGTGGGTATTTTTTTAGGATAGTCCCATGTTTATATTCGCCTAACCCAAAATTTCAGTTGATTAACACCCGGCAGGTTTTGGACTGTGTTTGTTGGTATGATATGGCCTGTTTTTTCCCCGTACCCTGGTGAATAAGAAACAAATTATATCCGGTTCATTTTGGGTGCTATCCAAATGTTCAGCCTGCTTCAGCCATTTTTAAAAAGCCGTGAAGCAGGGTTAATACTATTTTGCCATACCGAAAACTGCCCCCGCCGATGGCGGGCAAGCTATGTAACCCTAAACCCGCTTTTTTAAGAAGCTTCAAGAAGCCCTGTACCTTGTTCCCTAAAGCCTGACACCTTTCAAATATTTTTAAGGCGGTGCACAATACAATGAACATATCCTCCGTTTATGCTATTCAAGACACCATTGCTTACCCTTAAAAACCCTAAACCATGCAAAGAGTACTCTTAGCAATTTTCGCGATTGCCATGTGGACGCTTGCGGCCACAGTTTAAACCCAAACGTAAAAAGGTTAGGCCCCCGGTAGAAATGCCGGGGTTTTTTTTAGCTGAAAAGTTGGTATTCAGTAGTAGTAGTTCCTGGTCAGAAGTTCCTGGTTCCTGGTAACCCACAACTCACAACCCACAACCCATCTCTCAAACCATTGCCTCAAGCAGCTCTTTCGTGTATGCGTTGCCGGGAGTATGATATATTTTATCTGCAGTTCCTTCTTCAACGATCTTTCCCTGATGCATCACCATTATGCGATCGCACAAATAATGAACAACCTTCAGGTCGTGCGAAATGAACAGTGCGCTGAATTTGTATTCGGCACGGAGATCATTAATCAGATTTAGTATGGTAGCCTGAACGCTCACATCAAGCGCGGAAACACTTTCATCAAACACCAAAAACCGCGGTTCGAGAGAAAGTGCACGGGCGATTGACAAACGCTGCCTTTGGCCCCCGCTGAACTGGTGCGGGTAGCGGCTCATATGATCAGGCGATAATTCAACATCATTAAGAAGCGCGGCAACTTTTTCTTTTGCAGATTTTTTATTCTTACAAATACCGTGATAAAGCAGGGCTTCAGACACGGTTTCATACGCCGTCATACCGGGATGTAAGGAACCGTAGGGATCCTGGAAAACGATCTGGAATTCGCGGCGGCCTTCCCTTAATTCCCTTTCCGGCAAGGATGCAGGGTTGATACCATTGATCAGCACACTCCCTGAAGTGGGCTTGGTGAGGTGCAGCAAGGCCCTGCCCAGCGTGGATTTACCTGAACCGCTTTCCCCGACAAGCCCGACGAATTCCTGTTCATGAATATTAAAGCTTACTTCATTCACGGCAATGAATGGCGGTTGCTTTTTTCTGAAAAGGATCTGTTTCGGCGGGTATTCAACCGTGAGTTTGTTTACCTCAACGAATATGTTTTTACCGGGGAGGTGAGTTTTTTCCGGTTGAATGGGCAGTGGCGCATCTGAAAGCGTTTGAAGGCGGAAGCCTTTTTTCTCCGGCGACACCCGGCATTCAAGCAAACCTTTGGTATATGCTTCCTTCGGATGGTTCAGCACTTCATTCACCTTGCCCGTTTCCACGATCTTTCCTTTATACATCACCGCAATGCGGTCGGCCATGTTGGCCACAATTCCCATGTCGTGTGTGATCAATAATATCGAAAGTCCTTTTTCATCCCTTAATTTTTTCAGGAGAGTTAGAATGGTTTTCTGCACACGCACATCGAGTGCGGTTGTGGGTTCATCGGCAATTAACAGCTTCGGATCTCCTGCCATCGCCATTGCAATCATCACGCGTTGCCTTTGCCCGCCGCTTAACTGGTGTGGGTAACGGTTAAGCATAGCCGAAGTGTCAGGCAGTTCCACCATTCTGAACAATTCCTTCGCTCTTTGCCAGGATGCTGCTTTCCTGAGGCCGGTGTGCAGTTCAACCGCTTCCCGCACTTGGGCGCCACCGGTAAGCACGGGGTTTAGCGAACTCATTGGTTCCTGGAATATCATTGATATCTCACGGCCACGTATAGACGAAAATATCTTTTTGTTTCTGTTGAGCAGTTCAACTTTCTCCTGGAGGAATGCGGTGATCCGGCCCGTGGCGGATGCGGTGTTAGGAAGAAGCCCCAGTAGCGAAAGTGCGGTCAACGATTTTCCCGATCCGCTTTCGCCCACGATCGCCAGTATTTCTCCGCGTTTTATAGAAAAAGAAATACCGGCAAGGGCCGGTACATCCTGTTCGGGAAATTGTATTGTAAGTTGGCTGATATCAACCAGCGTATCCATATTAAAATTTCAGGTGGCGGACGGTGAGCCCGTCGTTGATAAGTTGTTTCAGAGAATCGATCCCGATCTTTAAATGACGTTCAACAAAATTTGTAGTGACGTTCTTATCGCTTTCCTCCGTTTTCACTCCTTCAGGGATCATGGGTGAATCGCTTACCAGCAACAGCGCGCCCGTTGGAATCTTATTATAAAAACCAACGGAAAAAATGGTGGCCGTTTCCATATCAATAGCGTATGCTCTCACCTGTTGAAGATATTCTTTAAAAGGTTCGTCATGCTCCCAAACACGACGGTTGGTCGTGTAGCATACGCCCGTCCAATAGTCACATTCATAATCACGAATGGTTGTGGAGATGGCTTTCTGCAGCGCGAAGGCCGGGAGGGCCGGTACTTCGGGAGGAAAGTAATCGTTACTGGTTCCTTCACCTCTTATGGCCGCGATCGGGAGAATAAGGTCGCCGATCTTGTTGCGTTTTTTTAATCCGCCGCACTTGCCCAAAAACAATACGGCCTTAGGGTTAATGGCAGTTAAAAGATCCATTACCGTGGCTGCGGTGGGGCTTCCCATACCGAAGTTGATGATGGTAATGTTGTCTGCCGTTGCGCACTGCATGGGTTTATCGGTTCCTATCACCTCCACCTTATTCCAGGCAGCAAACATGTTCACATAATTAGAAAAATTGGTGAGTAAAATGTATTCTCCAAATTCTTTCAGTTTCTGGCCTGTGTAACGCGGAAGCCAGTTCTCTACTATTTCGTCTTTTGTCTTCATACGGCTAAGCTAATAAAAAAGAATGACAGAGGCCCGGGAGCTCTATCCAAAAAGTACCATTTTATTACCCCTATAATGCTTGCATCTGCTGAAAACTCTTTCTATTTTACATACCTAAACTTCCACACATGAAACAAAAACTCCTCCTGGGCTTCATGGCCCTTAGCCTTTTATATTCCTGCAAAAAGAATGGTTTGGATACGGCGCCCGATCAGGATCTCGTGGTGCTTTTATCCGAAGCAAAGATCGATGAAACGATAAGGCAAAGTATTGAAGCAAATGGAAATTTCAACTGGAATGAGCATTCGGTAAGCATGGTGTGGAGTGCTTTGCAGTATAGCGATAATATTATGTCCATCGGGTATAAACCTGAAAGCATTGGCAGCGACATAAGCGCTTCGGTTCATACAATAGATATACAGTCTGACGAATGGCGAAATGCCCGGGAGGCGCTGCTGCAGCAGATCCTCGCGATGGAGCAAAAGCTTGACCACACGCTTACGCTTGATAAAATGATACCGTGGGAGGAATCCATATTGCCGGTGATCAACATCACCGTGAAGAATCCGGAAACTGTAAAGATGTTGAGAGCGAGTACGCTTGTCCGTTATGCTGAGCCGATGGGTTATGAACCGCGCGATATAATGGAAAGAGTGATGAGCAGCAGTGGCTGCGATAATTCGCCGACATACAATTTGGTGGCTAATTCTGATTATACGGTGATAGCACCGAATAGTAAGCAATCGTGGAACCACAGTTACCATAAGATACCGCAGGCATGGGCAAAATCCACCGGCGCAGGAGTAAAGGTTTTTATAGTGGATACGGGTAGTGAAAACGACCAGGAGAACCTGGGTTCAGCTTTCAACCAGGGCTTATCTTCCGGAAGAACGATAGAGAAAATGGTAACCCTGCCGCGTCCTACGTTTTTCGGAATCCCTACCGGCCCGGTTGAAACGCCAGACGACGGATGCGGGCATGGTACTTCAATGGCAGGGGCATGTGCAGCTCCGAGAGGCACAGACGGCAACAGTTGCGGTGTGGCTTATAATGCAAACCTGGTTACATGCAGAGCTTCAACGGATGTGTTGTTTGATGAAAGCCGGGAAGCCAAAGGTGTAGCCGATGCATTTGTAAAAGCGGGAGGCCGGGCAGATGTTAAGATAATTAGCATGAGCATGGGAAGGATCACCACCAATTCGCAAGTGGCCGATGCAATCAGATATGCATATGGAAAGGGGAAGCTGATCTTCTGCGCGGCAGGTACCTCTTTCAGTTGGACGAGCGGCTGGTATGGCGTGGTTTTCCCGGCTACGATGGGTGAAGTAAATGCCGTTACCGGAGTACGCGATAACAGTTTCGGAACTACCTGCACATCCTGCCATGATGGTTCGCAAACTGATTTTACCATTGTAATGGAGAAGGCAAGTAATGGCCGACATCCTTTGACTCTTGCTATGACGGGCGATATTCCATCCACGGTTGGTGGATCATCAGTGGCCACGGCAACGGCAGCCGGTATAGGCGCTTTGGTGTGGAGCCGGTTTCCATCTTTTACGCGTGATCAGGTGCTGAACAAACTGATAACTACGAGTGCAAATTATCCCACACGAAACGGCAGTTTGGGCTGGGGAAATTTAAATGCCGATGCGGCGACGAATTAGGTAGGTTGCAGGCTACAAGGCAACAGGGTGCAGGATACAAGGAGTTTTGACCTTTGAATTTTTGCCTATCGCCTTCACCTTGAACCTTGTTGCTCCTTCGTGCCCTTATGTATTCTTCGTGGCCTTCGTGGGAACTACGATGTGAGATATGAGATAGCCTCAGGCGGCAAGCCACAAGCTACCGGCTTTTGATTTTTTAATTTTGACTTTTGAATTCTTTGCGCCTTTGCTTTTCTTTGCTCCTTTGCGTGAAACAATCGGGGCTAAACGACA
>JAFAGR010000066.1 GCA_023422565.1 Bacteroidota bacterium
AGCCGGAAGCCTGTAGAATTATCAATCCCGTACCCGATATCCAACTCAAACTGCGATTGTCTGGATGATAAACGTGGGGCTTCTATTCTGAAAACACCAAAATTTACCCTAAAACAGTCGATTTTACTGAATGCAAAATATTATCCCGATTTTTACCGGACAGCAATGATTAAGAATTAAGAATTACTCTTTGCGATCTTAGATTTTGATTCTCAATTTAAGAGCTGTTCAAAAACGGATTCTACTTAAATTATTTTACTACTCACTTCGTGCCTTCGTGTGAAAACATCGGCAGGTTTCACGCAAAGAGGCAAAGGGATTTACGATGCGTGGGATTTGAGAATTATGAATTAAGAATTACTCTTTGCGATCTTAGATTTTGACTCTCAATTTAAGAGCTGTTCAAAAGCGGATTCTGCTTAAATCATTTTACTGCTTGCTTTGTTGCTTGTGTGAAATGCTAACGAGTAGCACGCAAAGGCGCAAAGAAAAAATAAGACGCAAAGAGATTTACAATCTACTATTTCCGAATTACGATTGCTGAGATATGGGATCTGAGTTTAAAGAAGGAAAGAATTTCGTACGGACGCAATATTTTGCGTCCCTTGCATTGCATCACCGCGCACCCACCAATTCCCTGTAATTATCGATCTTCTGGCGGAGGCGGTTGAAAAATCTCGCCCTCTCCTTCTCGCCCACCACGTTTATCTGGGTTGATTTGCGGATCAGGTTCTCGAGATTCCACGACATCGAACGGTTGAAGCGCTCATCGGCTGTGTAGGAAAAATACAATACGCTGTGATTGAGAAAGGTGAGTTGCTGGCCGCCGAGCTCAACAAGGTTGGTATTGTCGCCAAGTATCAGTTCATTATTAAACATTCTGAATTCGGTGGAGCGGCTGTCGGGCTTTTTGCCATAATGAAACTTCACACCATGTTCCGCCTGCGATTCGATATGATTTACGAGGGCTTCCACACAATCATATAATTGCATGGTCTCCTTTTTATCGGCGAAAGAACCCGCCTCATGGTAGAAATTGATCTGCCTAAGCGTGCTGTTGATACTGTCCACATTCCAAATCTCGGTATTGGGTATGTTCAGGTAATGATTAAACACGCGCTCACCCTGCTCAATATATTTTTCATACCGCTCATCGCCGGCGCGAAACTTTACGCCCTTTAAATTTTCATCGTGTAATATGGATTTGCTCCAAAAAAAGAATTTAAAAGCGGCAAGTTCAGGTATCTGGAAATGCACGTAAGGCGGGATGTCTTTCACCAGCGTGCTCAACTTCTTTTCAGCAAAACTGTTGAAATAGGCGAAATTTCTTTCGAGGTCGTCCATGTACTGCCCAAAAGGCTCCGCCTCACCATTGTTGATCTTTCCTGAAAAAACAAAGGCATCGCTTTCAACGCCGATCACCTGGTCTACCGATATTTTATACTTGCCTGAAAGCAGAGCAATTTCACCAAAGCCCATTTCCTTTTCGCCGCGTATACGCCGGTAGGCACTGTCGTTACTGATGTTGAGCAGTTCCGCCACCTCATCTACGAGCGAAAGATGGCCGGGAAGTTTTGCCTTGATGAGTTGAAAAAAGCGTACCTGTGCCGCCGGGTTATCCATTTGGGAAAGATTTGCCAGTGTTAGTTATCGGGTTCGATTATTGCAAGCTTCTCCTTAAATATAACTATTCCACTTCCTTCAGGCAAGAAATCGCGGCAAAAATAAATTACAAGGCAGCCCGGATACATGCAGATTCGATACAAAATTTAGGCCTCCTTACTGAAAAGAAAAGAATTGGAAGACGGAAAAGGCGGCAACTTTGTAGCCGGGCCTGCGGAGTTAATTTCTCCCCTGGCTGCAATCAGTAACCCACCATTTAAAACGACATATGAAAATTGAAGACATAGACAGAATTGAACTAATGAATCTTCAACTGGAAGATTATATGGAGATCAAAGATGTGATGCAATCTGCCTACATAACAATGCCGAATGCATACTGGAAAGAACACCATATTGAAGCCTTGTTGAGAAAATTTCCTGAAGGACAGGTTGTAATAAAAGTTAATGGGCAAATTGCAGGTTGTGCCTTGTCAATTATTGTGGACTATTCCAAGTACGATGACAATCATTCCTACAAGCAGATAACGGCAGACTATACCTTCGATTCGCACACCTACGACGGTGACATTTTGTATGGCATTGACGTTTTCATCAAACCCGAATACAGGGGGATGAGGCTTGGGAGAAGGCTTTATGATTATCGAAAAGAATTATGCGAAAAATTGAACCTTAAAGGAATCGCATTTGGCGGAAGAATTCCGAACTATCACAAGTATTCAAAAGAGCTTACACCTAAAGAATACATCGACAAAGTAAAAAGGAAGGAGATCCATGATCCTGTGCTGAATTTTCAAATTTCAAATGACTTTCGCCCCACACGCATCCTTCACGGATACCTTGAAGGAGATAAGGCCTCCCAGGAATTTGCGGTATTGCTGGAATGGGATAATATCTATTACGAAAAGCCGGGCAAAAATCTGGCAGTTAAGAAAACGGTGGTTCGGTTGGGCTTGGTACAATGGCAGATGAGGCCATACGGAGATGTGGATTCATTGCTTCAGCAGGTGGAATACTTTGTGGATACGGTATCGGGCTACCGGGCTGATTTTGCATTGTTTCCGGAATTTTTCAATGCCCCTTTAATGGCCCGATATAATCATTTAAGTGAAGCGGAAGCCATTCGGGAACTGGCAAAACATACAAACGATATTGTTCAAAAATTTTCCAACCTTTCTATCTCCTACAATATAAACATCATTGCAGGGAGTATGCCCGAATTAGTTGATGGAAGGCTCTATAATGTGGGATACCTGTGTAAACGGGATGGTACGGTGGAACGATATGAAAAAATTCACATCACACCTGATGAAGCAAGAGTTTGGGGTATGCAGGGTGGAAACGAAATAAAAACCTTCGATACAGATTGCGGCAAAATCGGAATATTAATATGCTATGATTCAGAATTTCCTGAACTGAGCCGGCTTCTCGCCGATGAGGGCATGGACATATTGTTTGTTCCCTTCTTAACAGACACGCAAAACGGATATTCAAGGGTAAGGCATTGCGCACAAGCCAGGGCAATTGAAAACGAATGCTATGTGGCCATTGCAGGTAGCGTTGGCAATCTGCCTAATGTTCATAATATGGATATTCAGTTTGCTCAATCTATGGTACTCACGCCATGCGACTTTTCTTTCCCTGCTAATGGAATAAAGGCTGAGGCAACACCTAATTCAGAAATGATCCTGATTGCAGACGTTGACATTAATTTACTAAAGGAGTTGAATAAATTTGGAAGCGTGCGAAACCTAAAAGACAGGAGAAAAGATGTGTTTGAATTGAAGAGAAAACGGTAAAGCATTCATATTATTTCAATACGTGTCGGGTCAGCGCTACCGTTTTTATATCCGCCGGTTTCTTAGTTTCACTGCAAACCCATGCGCATACACCCTTAATGAACTGCCGGGAAGTTTTGCAATTATCAATTATCGCGAAGGGATTGTTTTGCAGGATTCCCTTTAACTATACCTTCTCCTCTTCCTCCAGGCAGGAAATCGCAGCAAAAATTCAGCAAAGGCAGGCGCCCACGCACCGTTTGCAAAAGCCGCGATACTGCAGGCAGCCTTCAATTATGAACCGCGTCAGTCGTGGGCTACTTTCACCTCATGAATGCTTCTTCATTGTTTAAACGCTAAAATATCAGTCATGAAAACGAAGTTTCTTTTATTAGCGCTCCTCGCCACCACATTCTTCAGTTCCTGTAAAAAGGATAAGCCGGAGCCTGCGGATCCGCTGGCTAATGCACACGAACTTTTGCAAAACAAGAATTGGAAACTTACTGAACTAACTGTTACGCCCGCAATCAATGGATCTACCAATGTTCTCGATATTTGGGATGAATGTGATACGGACGACATCTTCCTGTTTCTTCCGGCAAATCTTTTTGTACTAAATGGTGGCGGGAACCTGTGCGATCCCGAAGATCCCCAGGACGAGTCAGGAACCTGGAGTTATAATGAACCCACGCACCTACTTACTTTTCAACTTCAGCCCGTGGGTGATCTGTATGCCATTGAACTAACCGCAGTGAACGATAACACCATGACGGCCCGGGAAACTGAAGTATTTAACGGGGTCAACTACACCTACAACTGGGTTTTCACAAAACAGTAGAGGGTTAAATGTTGGATAGTTGAATTGTTTAATTGTTGAATAGAAACGAATTAATGATTCGCTACAAAAAATAAATTATGAAAAAGATCATCCTGATCGCTATTGGTTTCGTGGGATTGGTTTCCGGTTCATGTAAAAAAGACCGGCCTGACCCACCGATAGACGAATATTATTTCATTACCGATAATTCCTGGAAGCTCACTTCACTTACTGTTGATCCTGCCCACCAGGGAATTTCAAATGTGCTTGCCACATGGGAAGATTGCAGGCTGGACGATATCTATCGTTTCCGGCGAAACCTTCAACTGGAGGTATTATCGGGAGCTCAACTATGCTCTCCTTCTGAACCTTCACTTCAGATAGGAAGCTGGTCAGGCACTGCAGGCTGGGGGCAACTCATCTTCTCTCTCATTCAACTACCCTGGGAGGCTGAACCGCATCAGGTAACAGGGCCCGAACTAAATACTAATCAATTCACCTTAACGGAATATAAAGTACATGAAGGAGTTAGTCACCGTTACAACTGGGTTTTTACAAAACAGTAGATGGTTGAATTGCCGGATAGTTGAATTGTTGAATAGAAACGAATTAACGATTCAGGGTTCAGGGCGCAAGGATAAAGGGGCGGGATTCAGGGGGAAAAATTAAAAATTAAGAATTAAGAATCATTGCTGTCCGGTAAAAGCTTTTTGAAATACACTCAAACGATCTGTCGCGCTAGATTAGGTAGGAATTTGAAACCAATGGCGCTTGCGCTGAGATCGAATTGAAGTTTCACACAAAGGAATACATAAAAATACATAAGGCCGCGAAGAAAAGGACGGTATAGCCGGCTATTTTATGATCTACGAAATTTTATCCAACCAGTAATGATCAAAAACCTCCGGCTTTCCATCGGCACATCTACACATTCGCACATCTGCACATGCCGACGCTCCGGTCGGCATCGAGACCAGCTTTGCTGCGTCTCGATCAACACATCACCCACCCTTCCTTTGCTTCACCGCTTCATACAATACTATCCCTGTGGAAACGGAAACATTAAGTGAATCAAAAATGCCGGCCATCGGTATCCGGCATTTTTCGTCGGCATATTTTAACAGCGCCGGGTAGATCCCTTTCTCCTCGCTGCCCATGATGATCGCGCAGGGCTCTGCAAAATTGCATTCACTAATCGTTTTATCAGCTTTCATTTCGGTGGCGTAAACCTTTATACCGTTTAAACGAAGTTCATCCACCGCTTTCATTAAACTGTTTACACGGCACACAGCAATGTGTTCCAACGCACCGGCGGAAGTGAGCATGGCATCATCGTTCAGGGCGCCCACGCCTTTTTCAGGAATTACAATTGCGTGCACGCCCATCGCATAGGCACTGCGCGCAATACCGCCGATGTTGCGTATGTCGGTTATACCGTCGAGCATCAGCAATAAAGGGGCCTCGCCTTTTTCCACCACAAAATCGATCACTTGCTGAAGATCCTGGTATTGCACCTTGGCGATCTGCGCTACGCAACCTTCATGGTTGCTTACGTTGAGATTATTCAATTTTTCAACAGGCACCTTGCTTATTGGAACAAGATTTTCTGCCGCAAGTTTTTTAATTTCATCTACCAACTGTCCGTGCACATTTGCCTGTAGAAATATTTTTTCAAGGGCCTTGCCTTCCTTCATGGCCTTAATCACAGCCTCCCTTCCTATTACGAGTGTATTTTTCTTTGGCCTGGCGTGTTGGTGGCGGAAACTTTTCAATGTTGTTCGTTTTTGTAAAGATAGAGGCGATTGACGAATTACGATCGTAGCGCGATCCACGAAAAGATTTGCGTTTGCATCCGGTCATCCGAAATTTTTCCCGCTGATCTCCACAGATGAAAATGCACCGCCGATACACGCTGATAGATTAAGAAAATTTGCGGGCATCTGCGAAACAATCGGCGAGAATCCGCGGGAAATATTCAGCGCGATCTGCGAAACGATCTGCGTTTGCTTCTGGTGATCCGAAATCTTTCCCGCTGATCTCCACAGATGAAAATGCACCTCTGATTAACGCAAAGATTAGACGTCTATTTTTTCGAATTTTACCTTTTAACTTTTGAATTTTTCCTTTTGAACTCTTAGGTTCCGCATATCAATCGTATAAGGATCGTATAAGGTTTGTATAAGCTCCTTAACATTCTGTTAGCTCATCTGGCCTTTACAAAAAAAGCCCAACTGGTTACAGTCGGGCTTTCAAAAATATAAATGCATTTTTTATTTCAATCCAAACACTTTCTTCACATCTTTCACCGCGTCAAGCTTTTCCCATGTAAAGAGTTCAACTTTCTTCTTCACAGATTTTCCTTCGGGTGAAGTGAATGTTTTCTCCACGATCTCGTGCTTGCGGCCCATGTGACCGTATGCTGCGGTTTCGCTGTACATCGGGTTGCGCAACTTAAGACGCTGTTCAATGAAGTACGGGCGCATATCAAAGGCAGGCATCTTCATGATCTTTTCAGCGATCTCACCATCGGTCATATTCACCTTTGCAGTGCCGTATGTATTCACGAAGATACTTGTAGGCTGTGCTACGCCAATGGCGTAAGAAACCTGTACCAGCACCTCATCGCACAAACCTGCCGCTACAAGGTTCTTGGCAATATGCCTTGTTGCATAAGCCGCCGAACGGTCAACCTTGCTGGGATCTTTTCCGCTGAATGCACCACCACCATGGGCGCCTTTTCCGCCGTAAGTATCAACGATAATTTTACGTCCCGTCAATCCTGTATCGCCGTGCGGGCCACCGATCACAAACTTACCTGTAGGGTTAATGTGGTATTTGATCTTGTTATTGAAAAGGTGGTTGTATTTAGGATATTTCGCTTTTACGCGCGGGATCACGATATTGATGATGTCTTTCTTAATGCGCGCAAGCATCGCCTCATCTTTCGCAAAATCATCATGCTGTGTTGATATCACGATCGCATCAATACGCACGGGCTGGTTATTGTCATCGTACTCCAATGTTACCTGGCTCTTTGCATCAGGGCGCAGATATTTGATCTGCTTATTCTCCCTGCGAACTGCCGCCATCTCCAACAAAATATAATGTGCGAGATCAAGAGCCAAAGGCATGTAGTTATCGGTTTCATTAGTTGCATAACCGAACATCATACCCTGGTCGCCCGCGCCCTGTTCTTCTTTTTTCTTTTTGTCTACACCCTGGTTAATGTCTGAGGACTGCTCATGAATTGCAGAAAGGATCCCGCAACTGTTTGCTTCAAACATATATTCGCTTTTGGTGTAACCGATCTTGCGGATAACACCGCGTGCAATTTCCTGCACATCAAGATAAGCCTTGCTCTTAACCTCTCCGGCAAGTATCACCTGGCCTGTGGTTACAAGCGTTTCGCAGGCTACTTTGCTGTTTGGGTCGAAGGCGAGAAAATTATCGATAAGCGCATCGCTGATTTGGTCTGCCACCTTATCAGGATGGCCTTCACTTACTGACTCTGAAGTAAATAAATATGGCATGTTAGTTTTTTTGGAATGGCAAATATAAGGTGTGAGCCTTAAACGCGGGAGTAAATTATGACCATCCGCATTTTATAATTCGCATTTCCCCCACCGCCTACTATCACCCTGCCGTATGCCAGCGGGTTGTTGTAATTGGTGATTATGCGCGTAAACTGCGGGTAAGTAAAACTGTATGGTGCCGATAACCGCAAGGCATGATTGGGTATTTCCTGCTTCGATATTTTCTGCACAAACCGTGATACATTAAATACGTAGTAGGAAATATTTCTTCCGCTAACAGGGTCAAGTTTTTTTCTGACCACGCCCCCGTAATAATTGAAATCAACCTGTGAAGGATAATACGGTATGGTGGTGCCCTGAACATAATCGGGGCGGTAGAACTGGTTAGGATTCAGATCTTCATAGATCGGCTTGTAAAAATTGTTTGTGCCGGTGTCTTTCAAATCCAGGTATAAAAAATTCGGTGGTGCGAAAATACTGTCGTACAGAAAGTTTGCAGAAGGAACCTGTTCAATGGTGATCTGAGCCCGATGAATAATTCGTTTAGGGTAGCCCGTTAGTCCGGGTATGGAAAGCCCGGCAAATGTGCCCGGCGTAGTTTGCAGGTAGATCTTTTCATTAGAGATACCTTCCGGCGGATAAGTGCCCGTACTTCTGTCGCGTACCAAATAGTTTGCGGATGCAGAAGGCTTCACCCGGTTTATTTCAAACTGGTTCATGGTTAGTGAAGAGTAGGAAGTGTCGATCACGTTATTCCTTCTCTTTTTGAAATGGATCTCAAGGCGCGTATTGGCTTCCATCAGGGCGGTGTACATAAGCGCATTGCCTGAAATTGCCTTCACGCCAAGGCCCGGAAAGCGGCGGCGGAAAATGGAATCGCTGTAGAAACCATTGATACCTGACGCCGTGGAATCCTGCAACATTAACAGAGTATAAAATTCAGAGGAAGGATCAATTTTGATGCGGATCTGGTTGATCACAGAATCCTGCCCCTTGCTGATCTTCATATAATTTTTCAGCGTACGGATGTCAACCGAAGTAACCTGGGAGATCGGCATAGGCTTCACCGGCGGCGCATAGGTAACGGGCTTCATATAATGAAGCGAATCGCGCCAGAAAGGATCTGCAAGGTCTGAATCAATTTCATAAGCCTGAATCTGTTGGGGCACGGTGCTGTCGCCAAAGAATCCTTTATAACTAAGGCAAAGTACCATTGAATCAATCGCCACGATGGTATCTCCTGCATTTCCCAAATAATAAGGAAAGAAGTCAGGTTTAGGCTGAAGGAAGATGTCGCCCGTGGTGCGGCCAAAATCGGGATCGTTTTCGATTTTTCCTAGTACATGGGCATCTGTAAGATATACTTTAGCCGTATCATCCGGGCTTCCACCCTGGCTGGTGATAATATCCAGGGTATCGGCAAAGGTGTTGATATTGTCAACCTCCGGTATGAGGTCTGTTCCTAAGGTTGTAGTATCGAGTTTTGTGCAGCTATATCCTAAAAAGATCAGTGCTATCAGCGCCGGTACAGATACGGCGGCAAAGTGTTTCTTCACAAACTTATTTTATGGTAATCAGCAGATTAACTATTTGGAAAGATCGGTATACAATTGTAAATAGTCTGTTAAATCACTATCGGCATTGTACTTAAGTATCTTCTTCCCCTTCACTTTTGAGAACTCTTCAGCCAGCTTCTTATCCGTATTATCTGCTCCAAAAGTGATCGCGTCTGCAAATGCAGCGCCGCCACGGAACATCGCCACATTGTTCACGTCTTTAAATGGTTCAAGTTCCTTTTTGGTAACATTATCATTAATGGTAGCCAGTTTCAGGAAGTCAGCGCCAAGTTTATCTTTAAATGTGCTTTGGCCGATGGTATAAATGATCTTACTGTTGCTGAAAACAGGTTCTTTTTTGTATGCTGAGCGGATCAGCATGGGGATAAGGCCTGTCATCCAGCCGCTGCAGTGAATGATGTCCGGCGGCCAGCCAAATTTTTTCACTGTTTCAAGGGCTCCTTTGCAAAATAGGACGGTGCGTAAACCATTGTCGTCAAACCAATTATCTTTTTCGTCGGTAAATATTGATTTGCGCTTGAAATAGTCTTCGTTATCCAGGAAGTAGATCTGTAAGCGGGCATTTGGCAGCGAAGCAACCTTAATTGTAAGCGGGTAATCATCATTATCGATGGTTACATTAATCCCTGAAAGCCTCACAACTTCATGCAGGCGGTGCCTTCTTTCGTTTATCACGCCAAACTTCGGCATGATGCACCTCACCTCCATATTGTTGTCGTTGCTCATTACTGCCAGCTTATTCACAATTTCAGCATACTCTGTCATCTCCAGGTAGGGCGACATCTCGTTGGCAATAAATAAAATTCTTTTCTTTGTTGACATGTGATACTTGGTTAGGTTGCAGGAAATAATTTCTAACGGTTTGCAAAGTTACGTTTTTTTTCCGGAAATAGCTGGAGGATACGGCTTTGGAGGCCAGGATTAACCTGAATTTGATGAAAATATATAAAACTGCGGAGACACTTGAAGGCGGCCTCCGGGAGGCCTGGAGCCGGAATATTGAAACCGGCTTTGTACCCACGATGGGTGCGCTGCATGAGGGCCACCTCTCCCTGATAAGGAAGGCCAAATTCGACGGTAAGCTGGTGGTTTGCAGCATTTTCGTGAACCCGACTCAGTTTAATAATGCAGATGACCTTGAAAAATATCCAAGGCCGGTTGAGGAAGATATTGCCCTGCTGGAAGGCGAAGGCTGCGACATATTGTTTCTCCCCTCAGAAGCAGAAATATACCCCGCGGATTATGAGGCCGAAAAATATGATCTCGGCAACCTGGAAACGATGTTGGAAGGCGCTTTTCGTCCCGGCCATTTCCAGGGCGTATGCCAGGTAGTGCACAGGCTATTGCAAATTGTTCGCCCGCAAAAAATGTACATTGGCCAGAAAGATTACCAGCAATGCATGGTGCTTCAAAAATTGGTGGAGATAACCAACAGCCCGGTGAAGATCGAACGGGTGGCCACGATGCGGGAAAGCGATGGCCTGGCAATGAGCAGCCGGAACCGGCGTTTGTCTGCAGAAGCCCGGATAAAAGCCCCGATTATTTATGAAGCCCTCACCAGGGTTGCAGACGGAAAAAGCAGGCCGCTGCCTGAGGTATTGTTCGAAGCAAGGAAACTACTTTCTGACAACGGGTATATTGTTGATTATGTGGAAGTGGCCGATGCTGCCACGCTTGAAGTATTGGCCGAATGGAACGACCGGCCGAAAGTAGTATTGGCCGCCGCGCTCATAGATGATGTGAGGCTAATCGATAATTTGATGATGTGATAATTTGATGATGTGATAATTTGTTTATGTTTTCTGTGATTGATTTCCCGTTTTCAATCCCATATCTCAAAACCCATAACCCATAACTTCTTCACACCGCACTAACCCTCATGCCTAAACGCTTTTTAAACATACTCCAGTACATTCTTTTTCTCGGCGCGGGAATTTTTTTGGTATGGTGGCAATTAAAAAGCATGAACCAGGCGGAATGGAAGGATTTCAAAGCATCTTTGAAAGGAGTGAATTACTGGGTAATACTTCCGGTTTTCATAATGAGTATGCTTAGCCATTTAAGCCGGGCAATGCGATGGCAGATCATTTTGGAGCCGCTCGGTTATAAGCCGAAACTCAAAAATGTATTTGCCAGCCTGATGGTAGGTTATCTGGCCAATGCGGCTGTTCCTCGTTTAGGCGAAGTGCTTCGCTGCACTTTTTTGGCGAGATATGAAAAACTGAAGGTGGATAAATTGTTCGGCTCCATTGTACTTGAGCGCACCTTTGATTTTCTCTGCTTTCTGGTGTTCATCGCCATCACGGTTCTTATACAGGTTGAACTTGTCGGAGATTATTTCACTAAAAATATTGATGCCATTGCCAATAAAGAAGGGTTGCCGGTATGGTTGAAAATCTTCCTCTTTTTGTTGTTTGGATTGGCCTTCGTGTTTTTCTTAAGATGGTGCAGAAGGAAATTTCCTCAGAATAAAATTGTAGGCGCCGTAAATAAATTTTCAACCGGAATTATGCAACGCTTCACTGCAATATTAAAATTGAAGAGGAAGCGTGAGTTTTTTCTTCACACCCTTTTTATCTGGAGCATGTACCTGCTTATGGTGTATGTGGGTTTCAATGCAATGGACAGCACTTCTTCGCTCGGAATTCCCGCTGCATTCTCGGTGCTCACACTTGCCACTGTGGCCATGATCGCCACTCCCGGGGGCATGGGATCCTTCCCTCTTTTTGTGATGGAAACTCTTTTGCTTTATGGAATATATGCTGTGGAAGGAAAAGCATTTGGGTGGTTACTCTGGGGCGTTAATACAGTTATCTTTATCATTGCGGGCGTTACGGCAATGATATTGCTGCCCTATATGAACAAAAAGAAAAATGAAAGCAACTCACAACATACCGGGGAAGATCTTCAACGTTGAAAACCTCCGCCAACAAGTAGAGCGATGGAAACTCCTGGGCAAGAAAGTGGTTTTCACAAATGGAGTGTTCGACATTTTGCATGAAGGCCACCTGTCATCACTTAATGAAGCCGCCTCTCATGGCGATTACCTTGTGGTGGCAGTAAACAGCGATGCCTCTGTAAAAAGGCTGAAAGGCGATTCGCGCCCGGTGAACAATGAAAATTCAAGAGCATTGTTACTGGCCTCATTGCTGGTAACCGATGCGATTGTGGTTTTTCACGAAGACACGCCGATTGAAGTGGTAAAAAGTATAATGCCGGATGTAATGGTAAAAGGCGGCGACTATAAGTTGGAGGACATAGCCGGCGCAAAAGAGGTTCTGGAAAATGGCGGTAAGGTTATACTCGCTAAAATAGTTGAAGGAGTTTCCACAACGAATATTATTGACCGAATTAAGAAGTAAGATGTGGGTTTTGGGTTATGGGTTATGGGTTTTGAGTTGTGAGTTTTGGGTTTTGGGTTTTGGGTTTTGAGTTCTGGGCTTTGAGTTCTGAGTTCTGAGTTTTGAGTTTTAATTTGACCAACTACAAACTACCAACTACAAACTACCAACTACCCTACATGGCGTTAACGGACTAAAGATTAAAGAATGATTCTGGCAGCAATAGACATAGGAAGTAATGCAGCACGGCTGCTGATCAGCGATGTACAAACTAACGGTGAGGGCAAACCGATTTTCAATAAGATCAACCTGGTTCGTGTTCCGTTAAGGCTTGGTTTTGATGTGTTTGAAAAAAAACTGATCTCGCCGGAAAAAAGGACTATGATGATGAGCACCATGGCGGCATTCAAAAACCTGTGTGCTGCCTATAAGGTCGAGAAATTAATAGCCTGCGCCACCAGCGCCATGCGTGATGCAGAGAATGCAAAGGAAATCATTGAAGAAATAGCGCGCGAGACGGGAATCCACATTGAAGTGATCTCCGGCGATGTGGAGGCTAATCTTATTTACGAAAACCATGTGGCAGAAAATCTCACAAAAGAGTTTAGTTACATGTACATTGATGTGGGCGGCGGAAGCACTGAACTTTCCTTTTTTGCCAATGGCGCGCTACATTCCAAAAAATCTTTCAACATCGGCACTATCAGGTTGCTTAAGAACATGGTGAAAGACAAGGAGTGGGATGAAATGAAGAATTTCATTAAGCAA
Organism: Bacteroidota bacterium; assembly: GCA_023422565.1. GTDB lineage: Bacteria > Bacteroidota > Bacteroidia > Chitinophagales > Chitinophagaceae > Ferruginibacter. Next base: position 13,437 of record JAFAGR010000066.1, read on the forward strand.
ACAACCAAAGGGCAAAGGTCTGTAATTGCCATTGGCAGCGGCGGTAATATCAACAAGATATTTTCCTTGAGCAAAAAGAAGGATGGCAAGCCCATTCATATTGACCTGTTGCGCGATTATTATCACGAACTTGAAAATGTGCCCCTGGCCGAGAGGATTTCACGGTACAATTTGCGGGCAGACCGGGCTGACGTGATCGTTCCCGCCCTTTCCATTTATATTAATGTAATGCGTTGGGCCGGGGCAGATGAAATTTATGTGCCCAAGATCGGGTTGGCCGACGGGCTCGTTCAACATTTATATGAAGAAGTAACGCGCAAATGATTATTCCGTTTACCTTAGATGGTTATCAATAACTCCCATCCATAAAAAGCGATCATGTCAGTAAATAAAGAGGTAAAAAAGATAACCACCAATACGCTTCAAAAAATGAAGGCCTCCGGCGAAAGGATCTCTATGATCACCGCCTACGACTATTCATTCGCCCGGATATTTGACGCCGCCGGGATCGACATAATCCTCGTTGGAGACAGCGCCAGCAACGTGATGGCGGGCCATGAAACCACATTGCCGATCACCCTTGATCAAATGATCTATCACGCGGCTTCAGTGGTTCGGGGCATAGACCGCTGCCTTGTGGTGGTTGATCTTCCTTTTGGCTCCTACCAGGGAAATTCAAAGGAAGCGCTGAACTCCGCGATCCGAATCATGAAAGAAACCGGCGGGCACGCCATTAAAGTGGAAGGCGGTGAAGAAATTGCAGAATCAGTAAAAAGGATCATTGGTTCCGGTGTTCCCGTTATGGGACATCTCGGCTTAACCCCGCAAAGCATTTATAAATTCGGCACCTACACTGTACGCGCAAAAGAAGAAGCCGAAGCAGAAAAATTAAAACGTGATGCCTTGCTTTTGCAGGAAGCCGGTTGCTTTGCAATAGTACTGGAAAAAATTCCGGCGAAGCTTGCGAAGGAAGTAAGTGAAAGCCTAACCATACCTACAATTGGCATTGGTGCCGGCCCGCATTGCGACGGACAGGTACTTGTGATGCATGACATGCTCGGCATCAACACCGAATTCAAACCTCGTTTCCTGCGCGTATACCTGAACATGTACGAACAGATCACCGGGGCCGTGCAGAAATATATCAGTGATGTGAAGGGCAACGATTTTCCGAATGAGAATGAGCAGTATTAGTTTGCAGCCGACGCAATCCATTGCGTCGGTATAGTAGTTCCTAAATCCTCGTCAGCCCCTTTTACCTTTTACCCTGCACACTGCACCTAGTACCCCGTACCTTATACCCTATTCCCCTTACATTTGCGCACAATTATTTTCAGAAATGAAACAGCTCATTACGTGCGCCTTGTTACTTTCCTCCTTTTGCGCTTATTCCCAGGATTCTCTTAACCTCGATCCTATAACCATTACTTCATCGCGGGTAGATCAACAGGTTTCCAAAACAGGCCGGTCGGTAACCATTATTCCCGGCCATTCCTTACAAAACATTCCGGCGCAGTCTATTGACGATATACTGAAATATGCAGCGGGGATGAATATACAGCAACGCGGCCCCGCGGGCTCGCAGGCAGATATCGTGCTTCGGGGCGGAACGTTTCAGCAGGTATTGGTGTTGGTGGATGGCATGCGGGTAAATGACCCCATCACCGGGCATTTTTCCGCTTACTTCCCTATCCTCCCGGAACAGATCGAAAGAATAGAAATTTTAAAAGGCCCATCGGCAGCGCTCTACGGGCCGGAAGCCGTGGGTGGCGTGGTACACATCATAAGCAAAACATTTGTGTCTGCACCTGACAGAGAACGTTCCCGAAGCGGGAACTTTAAATTAAGCGGGGGCGAATATGGCTTCATAAATTCGGCTATCTCGTTGCAGGAATCAACTAAGAGATCGGCCTTTTCAATTGGAGCAATGAGCACTAACGCCAAGGGGCAAACGCTGCGGGGAGAAAACCGTGGCTACTTCTACAACCAGCTTGCATCAGGAAAACTCGTGCTTTTTTTAAGAAAAGACTGGAAGATATTCTTCTCTTCCGCCATTGATTCGCGGGATTTTGCGGCGCAGAATTTTTATACCGTGTTTGCGTCAGACACGGCCACGGAAAAAGTAAAGACCTGGTGGAACCATTTCCGTATTGAAAAAAATGTTGCGGGATCAACTCATTCGCTGGACTTCACTTATAAGAAAACTTCAGACCATTATTTATTCAATCCCCTTTCTTTACCGAACAATAATGAGTCAGGTTACCTGGCCTTACAGTATGTATATCTCAACAAGTCTTACTCAAACCTTTATTGGCAGTTAGGTGCAAATGCAGAACAAAAACAAATCCGCTCAAACGACCGGGGAAATCATAATAACAACACGCTTGCCGCATTCGGCTTCATCTCGTTTCAAAAAAATATTTTTTCTTTGAACGGCGGCGGAAGAATTCAACATGATGAAAATTACGGAACGAAGTTTCTTCCGCAGGCAAGTGCAGCATTAAATGTCAGGCCTGTTGTTCTCTTTGTTAATGCCGGAAGATCAGCCCGCAGCGCAGATTTCACGGAACGATTCAACAACTATAACAAACCGGTGGTGAATAGCGGGAACATCGGCAATCCGGATCTGGATGCGGAAACAGGATGGAGCTACGAGGCAGGAGCAACCTTTTCAACAAAACAATTCCGGATTACAGCCTCAACCTTTCTTCGGCACCAGGAAGATGTTATTGATTGGGTTCCCACTCCCTACGATCAAATGCCGAGACAGGAAAATCTGAACCCGGGCGGAAGCTTTGCCCTTTCTAAAAACATAAGCACGCTGCGTACAACCGGAGTTGAAACCGAAATAAACTACCGTTTGGCGTGGCGGAAGAATAATATATCTGCAAATCTTTCTGCCACTTTCCTGAATTCAAATTCATCGCAGCAAACTCCCTCATTTTATATCCTTTCGCACGCCAAAACGATCTTCCAGCAAAGCTTATCGTTTACTGCAACTTTTTTCAACCTAAGCTGGAACGGAATTTACGCGTTACGAAATCCACAACAGGCACCTGCTATAAAAGCTGAAGTGAGCCGCGAATATTTTATCTCCAACCTTCGCGCATCTTATCGCATAAAATGGATCACGGCCTTTGTACAGGTTCAAAACATGGGTGATAAAAAATACAGCGACCTGCTCGGAAGCGCAATGCCCGGAAGATGGACAACCGCAGGAATCAACATCTCTTATTAACACCTCATGGCTGTTAAAAACTGTAAATTGCAGCCCAAATTGAACATACTATGCATGCATTTTTAAAAGACTTAGGAATTGGCGCAACGAACAGCGGCGTATCTACAGGGCAAAACTGGATGAAGCCCAAGGGAGAAATACTCAGCTCGTATTCTCCTGTTGACGGCACTTTGATTGGAAAAATAACTTCTGCAGACCGTGCTGCATATGACGCCGCGGTACAGGCATCCGTTGAAGCGTTTAAATCATGGAAATTGAAACCCGCGCCGGCAAGAGGTGAGATCGTTCGCCAGGTCGGCGAGGAACTGCGGGCGAATAAGCAGGCACTCGGCCAGTTAGTGAGTTATGAAATGGGGAAAAGCCTCCAGGAAGGTTTGGGCGAAGTGCAGGAAATGATCGACATCTGCGATTTTGCTGTAGGGTTGTCGCGCCAGCTTCACGGCTTAACCATGCATAGTGAGAGGCCGGGCCACCGCATGTACGAGCAATATCATCCGCTCGGGGTGGTTGGCGTTATCTCGGCATTCAATTTCCCGGTTGCAGTATGGAGCTGGAACAGTATGCTCGCCTGGGTTTGCGGCGATGTTTGCGTGTGGAAACCAAGTGAAAAAACTTCTTTGTGTGCAGTAGCATGTCAAAAAATAATTCAGAAAGTTTTTAAGAAGAATAATGTTCCGGAAGGTGTTAGCAGCCTCGTTTGCGGCGGTAGGGAAGTTGGCGAGTGGATGAGCAATGATGAGAGAATTCCTCTTGTATCGGCTACGGGAAGCACAAGAATGGGCAAGGCGGTGGCGCAGGCAGTTGCCGCGAGATTGGGCCGCAGCCTGTTGGAACTTGGCGGAAACAATGCGATCATTATTTCAAAAGAAGCTGACCTTAACATTGCCCTTATTGCCGCAACCTTTGGCGCCGTGGGCACTGCGGGCCAGCGCTGCACCACCACGCGCAGGCTTATCATTCATGAAAAGATCTATAACAGTTTCAAAGAAAAACTGGTGAACGCGTACAAGCAGCTTAAGATCGGCAATCCTTTGCTGGAGAAAAACCACGTAGGTCCACTGATCGACAAAGAGGCGGTGAATATGTATCTCGATTCAATTGAAAAATGTAAAAAGGAAGGCGGGAAATTTATTGTAGAAGGCGGCGTGTTGAAAGGGAAAGGTTATGAAAGCGGATGTTATGTGAAGCCGTGTATAGCTGAAGTGAAGAACGATTACAAAATTGTACAACATGAAACCTTCGCGCCGATCCTTTATCTGATGAAATATAAAAACATGGAAGATGCCGTAGCTATGCAAAACGATGTTCCGCAAGGGCTCTCCTCTTCAATCATCACAAACAACCTTCGCGAATCGGAATACTTCCTTTCTCATGCGGGGAGCGATTGCGGTATTGCAAACGTGAACATCGGCACTTCGGGAGCGGAGATCGGCGGTGCCTTCGGCGGAGAAAAAGAAACCGGCGGCGGAAGGGAAAGCGGCAGTGATGCATGGAAGGTGTATATGCGCAGGCAAACCAATACGATCAATTACACCGACAAACTGCCTCTTGCACAGGGCATAAAATTCGATCTATAAAGTATTCTTAATAACTGATGAACGGTCGGGCTAAGTTCGGCCGTTCCTTTATTTTCGCTATTCACAATTAATCCTGACATGAACAAATTTGCTAAACTATTGGGAGTACTCCTCCTCTTTGCGCAGCTGGTTATAGCCCAGGACAAAGATAAGATGCCGAAAAACTGGCACCTGCTTGATCCGGCCACTTCGGGCTACAATGGTATCAGCCTTGATAAGGCATACGATCTTCTGAAAACGAAAAAACTTAAAAGTAATCGCGTAGTGGTAGCCGTGATCGATTCCGGCATAGACACCCTGCATGAAGACCTTAAGCCTGTGCTGTGGGTGAACAAGGGTGAAATTCCACACAATGGCATTGATGATGATAAAAACGGTTATGTAGATGATGTACACGGCTGGAACTTTATCGGCGGTAAAGACGGCCGCAACGTAAAAGTTGACAGTTACGAAGGCGCGCGTGTATTTCATGCACTGAAGCCGAAGTGGGAAAATAAAAATGTGGATGTAGCCACGCTAAGCGAGGCGGACCGCAAAGAATATGAAACGTACGTAAGGGCGAAAAATAAAATTGTTGGTGAACTTGATATGCAGGAGATCAGCATGGTGAAAACCCTTCTTCCAAAACTTGAAGTGGGGGACAGTGTTATTCGCAAGGAACTTGGTAAAGATGAATATAATGGTGAAGACCTCAGCACATTTGAAACCGAGAACCAGGATGCTAAAATGTCGAAGGCTTTTATCATGAGCATTTCAAAAGCCAACAACAGTAACGACATCACAAACAACGACATCCTCAACGAATTTAAATCGATCCTTCGCAAGGCAGAAACCGCTACCACGGCTCCTCCTGAATACAGGAAGGAAATTGTGCAGGACGACGAAACCGATATCAACGACCGTTTTTATGGCAATAACGACCTCATGGCCAGCACGCCTTTCCATGGCACGCACTGCGCCGGAATAATCGGTGCTGCCCGTAACAATGGCCTGGGCATGGACGGTGTGGCAGACAATGTGAGCATCATGATGTTGCGTGCCGTGCCGGATGGAGATGAGCACGATAAAGATATTGCTCTTGCCATTCGCTATGCGGTTGATAATGGCGCAAAGGTGATCAGCATGAGTTTTGGAAAAGATTTCTCTCCTGAAAAACATTGGGTTGACGATGCTTTCCGCTATGCAGAAAAAAATGGCGTATTGCTGGTTCACGCGGCAGGTAATGACCGCAAGAATATTGATACGGCTCATAATTATCCTAATCCGAATTATGTAGCAGGTGGAAAAGCCAGCAACGTAATTACAGTTGGTGCAAGCGGAGACAAAAAGAATGGCGGGCTCACTGCATCATTCTCCAATTACGGAAAAAATGAGGTTGATGTATTTGCTCCCGGTGTAGGAATTTATTCGACCATTCCGGGCACTACTACCTACGGTAATGCAAGCGGTACAAGTATGGCCTGCCCTGTGGTGGCGGGTATTGCTTCACTGATTTGGCAATACTATCCGAAACTGACTCCGCAGGAAGTAAAGTATGTAATTGAAAAGTCTGCCGTGGTTTCCAAAGATCTGGTAAATAAGCCGGGTTCAGACGATAAGGTATTACTTAGTGAACTATCCCGCACAGGAGGTTTTGTAAATGCGTATGAAGCGATCAAACTTGCTGATCAAATAAGCAACAAACAAGCACCAAAACAATCCTTGCCGAAATCTACCATTAAGAAAGGCAAATTGGGATAAGGCCCTCGTCAATTAAGAAATGTAAGCCGCGGAAATTTTTCGCGGCTTATTTTTGTGCCATAACTCTATTAATATGGCAACAATTTCTGTCCCTCCACATTTTGAAGGTTACGTTAAACAGGTTCCCGAGAAAAACGTAATTGAAGCTTTTAAGAACCAGCAATCCCTGATCGATCAGTATTTCAATAAGATCACGGAAGACCATTCGGGCTTTTCTTATGCAGAAGGTAAGTGGACCTTAAAAGAAATGCTTCAGCATATTATTGACACGGAAAGAATAATGGCATACCGTGCACTTTGCATTGCGCGGGGAGAGAAAGCATCCTTACCGGGTTTCGACGAGGATGTGTATGCCGCCAACTCTTATGCCAGCCGTCGAAGCTGGAAATCTCTGGTAGATGAAATGATTGTTGTTCGCAAATCATCTGTCGTATTGTTTGAAAGTTTTGAGCCTTCATCGCTCCAAAATATTGGAATTGGCAACGGAAAGGAGATAACACCGGAACTGATGGGCCTGGTTATGATCGGCCATGTGTATCATCATAAAAATGTGATCGAAGAACGGTATATGAAGTAGATGTGCGGATGTGTGGATAGCAGATGCACGATGTTCAGATAGGCAAATATGGAGTGTGCAGATATGAAGACATGCGGATATGCAGTGTGTAGATGCGCAATGTGAAGATAGCAGATATGGAGTGTGGAGATTTTTGGTGTAGGTTGCCGATTGCGGAGTTTTAGGAAAAAAAAAGCCCACGACCTTAAAGTCATGGGTTTTCAGTTTAGTTATTGAAGCTGTTAATTCGCTTTAGCAAGATTCTCCTTGGCGATAATTCTGTTCACCACTTTAACGGACTCATCCACATAAATATCTTCCGTAAGACGTTTCAGCCAAACTTTATTTTTTTCAATCTTATCTTCTGCTGCTTTAATGGCCGCTGTATCGGCTGCAAGGTTGTTTACCGTCATAGGTTGGGATAATTTGTACAAATCTTCAATCTCCTTGTAAACCCTTTTCAATTCTTTTTGATCTTTCTTGTAGGTTTCCAGATGGAGAGAATAACTTCTGTCGGCATTTTTCTCCAGCCAATCCACATTAGCCTTGATCTTACCAAAGGTGGTGCTTTTGTTCACTTCCCTGTTGGCCTCAGATATTACAGGATCTGAACTAAATGTACTGTTCCATGTTTTGTAATCGGCCTCGTTTATTTCATCCCATTCTAAAGCAAGCGGATTATGTTTTTCACGAAACTTCAGGTGCTCCAAACGATCAGGAAGGACTATATCCGGAGTAACGCCTTTTAATTGTGTAGCACCGCCATTGATACGATAAAACTTCTGAAGGGTAAGTTTTACGGTGCCCAGATCTTCATTGTTACCAAGTTTGATAAGGCTGTTTTCACTCACGGGGTTCAATGGTATGTTCCGTTGAACGGTTCCCTTACCATAAGTAGATGTGCTTCCTATCACTACTCCCCTTTTATAATCCTGCATGGCGGCAGCGAATATCTCTGAAGCCGATGCAGATGTTTCATCCACCAACACCGCAAGAGGCCCGGAGTACTGTACATTTTTATCCCTGTCCCTCAAAATGTGCGATTTATCTCCACGTCCTTTGACCTGAACAATCGGGCCTTCGTCTATAAAAAGTCCCGCCATTTGCACTACATCGTAGAGTGAGCCGCCACCATTACCACGTAGGTCGAGAATAATGCCTTCTACGTTCTCAGCCTTTAATTTTTCAACCTCTTTTGCTACATCCGCTCCGCTACGTGCCCCGTCAGGCCGTTCGAAATCGGCATAAAACTCAGGCAGGTAAATGTAGCCGATCTTGTGCTCGCCATTAATGATCGCAGATTTTGCAAACGTATCTTCCAGTTTTATATCGTCGCGTATAAGCGAGATCACCTTAATTGTTCCATCCATTCTTCTTACGGTAAGCCTCACTTCCGATCCTTTCTGGGAACCGCGGATTAATTTCACCGCATCGGTCACCGAATAACCGGTAACATCCACAGGCTCTTCATTTCCCTGGCCCACTTTAATGATCTCATCATCCACTTTCAATTCTCCGTTTTTCCATGCCGGCCCGGCGCTGACGAGGCTGGCTATCTTGATCTTTCCATCGTCATCTTTCAATTGGGCACCGATACCGTAAAAACGGCCGCTCATAGATTCATTGAAGGAGCGCAGATCTATCGGGGGAAAATAATTGGTGTGCGGATCCATCGTTCCAGTGATGGCATTGATAAATGTGCTAAAATTCTCATCCCCTTTCTCGCGGTTCTTCCGGGTTGAGAAAAACCGGGAGAGTTGGCGACTGACGAATTCGCGGCTTTCTCTTTCCAGGGTTGAATCTGCCTTTACTTTAAAATCTTTTTTATCCTTATTCTTCTCGCGCTCGTCCTGCAAATCCACAAACTTTGTAAGTGCGAGATATTTTATCCTTTTACGCCAAACATCTTCGCGCGCGGCAAGGTTAGCCGGGAAATTCACCTTATCAGGATCCAGCTCCACACGTTCATTAACAGAATAATCGAAAGGCTTTTCCAAAAACCTTGGAAACATAGCTGACACTTCATTTAGCCGGCGGGTATACACATCATTTATTTCATAAAATGAATTCAGTTCTGACCCGTTTATCTCATCATCTATCTTGTTCGCGTATTTTTGAAAGGAGGCCACATCTGTAGCAAGTAAAATATTTTTGTCCCCGTCAAGGTCTTCGGTGAACTTCTTCAATACTTCCGCTGAAAATTTATCATCGATCTTTTTCGGGCTATAATGGCCTTCTGTTAGCAGAATGCCTACGTTGCGCAATATTCTGGCGTGCCTTGCCTTAGGGTTATCTTCACTTTCGGTTCTGCCCTGGCTTTGGAAGGCGATGAAAAAACTGGCGGCCACTAACAATAGGATAACGGGAAAAAACTTTTTACTCATCATAATATCTGCAATTTTTTGCATGATGTAAATTTAAGAAAACAGCATTGAGCTCTCTTCAATATTAACGAATGTTTTTGCAATATGTTTTGTTGTAAATACCGGTGGCTGCAAGAGCTTACAAGCGGTTTAAACCATAAAAAAACCTTCCCGTTTTGGGAAGGTTTGGGTAGCCAATGGGGCTCGAACCCACGACCCTCAGAATCACAATCTGATACTCTAACCAGCTGAGCTATGGCTACCGTTTGGCGGGATGCAAAAATAGAGAAAAAACGAAGCGTGTACAAAAACAATCCGAAAATTTTTAACAAAACACTTTTCACTATTATCAGCCGTTCATCCCAAAACAGATTTACTTCGCGCATTAAATGGCATTTTTGCGCATATTCCACCATTATGAAAAAGTATTTACTAACTGCATTTTTTATTTCCATTCTATTTCCTGTTTTTGCCCAGTTTCCGGGCGGAATGCGTCCCGGCGGGCAGTCGATGAACGTGGGCCAATTCTATGGTAAACTATTGGACGAACAGTCAGGCAAACCGGTTGAAGGCGCATCGGTACAACTTATCCAGAACAAAATTGATACCGCTACCAAAAAGAAGAGGGATTTCACTCTTGCCTTCATGCTTACAGACAAAAAAGGCGAGTTTTTGATCGACCAGTTGCCTGTGATGGGAAATTTCAGGATACTGATCTCTGCGGTAGGTTATAAACCTGTTGAACAAAAAGTGGCCTTCGACCTCAATATGAATGCAGCACGCCAGGGCGATATGAGCGGAATGATGAATGCCGTGGTGAAAGACCTTGGCAATATTAAGATGCAGCAAGACTCCAGGGAGTTGCAAAATGTAACAGTTACCGCATCAAAGCCCCTGCTCGAAATGAATATAGACCGTAAGGTGTATAATGTAGAAAAAGACATTTCAGTGGCCGGGGGAACGGCAGTTGATGTAATGAAGAATGTGCCTTCCGTGAATGTAGACATTGATGGAAACGTGACACTTCGAAATTCAGCCCCTCAGATTTTTGTGGATGGAAGGCCAACCACGCTTTCGCTGGAGCAAATACCTGCCGACCAGATCGCCACTGTGGAAATAATCACTAACCCTTCGGCTAAATACGATGCCAGCGGTGGCGGATCGGGCATTTTGAATATTGTGATGAAGAAGAACCGCAGAACCGGATACAATGGAAACGTTCGTGCAAGTATCGACTCTCGCGGACGGCCCGGGGGCGGAGGAGACATCAACCTGCGCCAGGGAAAAGTAAACTTCTTTGCAGCCGCACAGGTGCATATGCCAAAATCGATCGGGGAATCGAACGCTAAACGTACGGATTACTTCGGCAGCGATTCCCTTACCGACCTTACCCAGATCTCTGAACCCGGCTTTCGCGGTGGTTTTGGATTCGGCCGTGTAGGGCTGGATTACTTTATTGATAATCGAAACACGCTGACCGTAAGCGGGCATTACGTAAGAAGAAAGTTTAGGAATTACGACGATATAGATATTACCCGCACTTGGTATGATGAGGGTTTGCTGATTGACCGGGAAACAGGAAATCGTGTAACCGACAACGTTAGCCGCGGTAAAAACTACGGATCATCCCTTAGCTTTAAACACAACTTTGCAAAGTCTGGGAAGGAATGGACGGCCGACGCGAATTTTCATTTCATGGATAACAGCAATGAAGGAAACTTCAACACCCGTTATTTCGATATGGATAATAATCCTAAAGGCCTTAACACGATCGAGCGGAGCCTAACGGATGGGGATACACGCTTTTTCACTGTGCAGACCGATTATGTGGACCCGTTGAGCAAAACATCCAAAATTGAGGCCGGGCTTCGTTTTTCACAACGCGAGTTCAGCAGCCTGAACAATAATTACTTCAGAACACCTTCTACAGAGTTTATCCTGATTCCTGCCCTGCATATAAATTATAAATACACCGATAAGGTTTATGCGGCCTACGCTACCTATTCGCAGCAGATCAAAAAATTCTCTTTTCAAACAGGATTACGGATAGAGAGTTCGGAATACGATGGCGATTTTATTTCTAAGAATAGGAAGTTCGGAAACGAGTATCCATTCAGCCTTTTCCCGAGCGTGTTCATGACCTATAAAGTAACTGAGAAACAGGATTTCCAGGTGAACTACACCCGTAAAGTGAACAGGCCCAACTTTTTTCAGCTGATACCTTTTGTGGATTACTCGGATTCCTTAAACATCAGCGTGGGCAATCCTGACCTGGTGCCAGAGTTCACTAATCTTGTGGAAATAGGTTATTCGAATCAGTTTAAACCTGGCCATTCCCTTTTGTTAAGCTTATATGGAAAGAATACGAATGACCTGATCACGCGTTACCAATACCGAGCCCCGCATCCTGACGTGTCACGTACAGACAGCGTTCTGCTTGGTACTTTTGCCAATGCAAACCGCAGTTATACAGTGGGGTTTGAAATCACAGGAAAGAATAAGATCAGTAAGTGGTGGGATATTACCACCAACATAAACCTTTACCAGGTTCAAATTAATGCGGGCAATATTCCCGGCGCCGAAGACAGCAGGCAGTTCAGTTGGTTCGGAAAGTTGAACAACAGCTTTACGCTGCCAAAGAAGTTCACCATACAGTTCACAGCAGATTACCAGGCAAAGACCCTCCTACCCGCACAGGGCGGTGGCGCACGAGGTGGCGGCGGTGGCGGGATGTGGGGTGGTTTTGGAATGAACCAATCGACCGCCCAGGGATACATAAAACCTGTCTACGGGTTTGATATTTCGGTAAGAAAAAATTTCTTAAAGAATAATGCGGCCTCGCTTACTCTTCAGTTTAGCGACATCTTCCGTACGAGGTTATATGGATCCTATGCAGAATCTGCATTTTTTGCGCAGGACAATGAACGCCGCCGCGACCCTCAGGTGCTGCGCCTGAACTTCAACTATCGTTTCGGAAAATTAGATGCAGGGTTATTCAAACGCAAGAATATCAGGGGAGAAATGGAAACGATGCAATCTTTAGGAACGGGAGGTTAGTTTGGAAAGACGCAATGCTTGGCATCTGTACGGTTGCAATTATTTCCCGTGGCATTAGGGCTTTGGGGACGATAGACGCAAACAGATGGCTGTTACTTTGAAATCTTTAGTAGTAAGTAAGACGCTAAATCGTACATCGTCAATCTTAAATCGTCAATCGTAATTCCCTTTGCGTATTTTGCCTTCTTTGCCACTTTGCGGGAAACATGCAGATTTCACGCAAAGGCACGAAGTGAGCAGTAAAATGATTTAAGCAGAATTCGTTTTTGAACAGAAATTTAATTGCGAATCAAATTTAAGATCGCAAATATCAATTCGTAATTCTGAGATCCCGGCAATCGTACATTGTAAATGCCGACGCTTTAGTCTGCATCGAGAACAGACGCTTCGGTCTGTTTAAAACCCGCCTCGCAACGTCTCGATCGTAAATCCCCCTGCGTCTGCCTTTTTTCGCTATTTTGCGACACCATTTAACAACGCATGAGAAACTATAAGCATCTTGTTCCCCACCTGGTTGCGGTGGGCATATTTTTATTGGTAGCAGTGATATTTTGCAAGCCTGCGCTTGAATCGGGCGTGATCCTGAAACAGGGCGACGTGGCGGGATGGCAGGGTATGAGCAACCAGAGTTATGAGTATAAAAAGATACATGGGCATGTGCCGCTTTGGGTGACAAGTATGTTTAGCGGGATGCCTGCTTACCAGATCGCGATTGAAGGAAGTTTTCATCCTCTTCATTATATAGATAAGTCGATACAGCTTTGGTTGCCGAAACCCCTGAACTTTTTCTTCCTGGCATGCATTTGCTTTTACTTTTTAGGCATCGTACTTCGATTACGACCGGCCGCTGCCATTGCAGGCGCGATCGGTTTTGCGTATTGCAGCTTCTCTCCCATCATTATTACGGCGGGCCACGAAACGCAGATGTATGCGCTGGCTTATTGTCCCGCTGTAATAGGTGCGGTGATATTGCTCCTGGAGAAAAAATATTTATCGGGCTTCGTACTCACTTCGCTTTTTACCGCGTTGCAAATTAACCAGGGCCACCAACAGGTAAGTTATTATCTCTTCCTTGTACTCCTTGCCATGATCATTGCCTATGCCGTCCGCTTTTTCAAACAGGGCGAAGTGGCGCACCTGGTGAAGAGCACAGGAATGCTGGTGATTGCCGCGCTGGTAGGCGTTGCCGTTAGTGCGATCACGCTTTTAACCGTGTATGATTTTTCAAAAGAATCAAAACGCGGCGGACAATTGGTGATGACTGAAGGTAACACAGCAGACAAAGTGAAAGACGGTAAAACCGTGGGGCTGACAAAGGATTACGCATTTATGTGGAGCTACGGGAAAGCGGAATCTATGAGCCTTATGTTTCCCGGCGTAAAGGGATATGGAACGCATGTGGCGGAAAGAGATGGGGAACAGTACATTTTTCCGAAGCTTGATGAAAATTCAAACACGGCGAAATTTCTCACGCAAAAATTGAATGTTCCTGAAGACCAGGCTGCAAACTTCGCACTTCAGCAAAGTACGGCCTTATATTGGGGTGACCAACCCTTTACCAATGGCCCGGTGTACCTCGGCGCCATTATATGTTTCCTGTTTTTATTTGGGATGTTTTATCTGGATGGAAAGCACAAATGGTGGATACTCGCCATAAGCATACTGTCAATTTTACTCGCATGGGGGGATAATTTCAAAGCCTTCAACTATTTCATGTTTGATTATTTCCCGCTTTACAACAAGTTCAGGGTGCCGACCATGATATTGATAATTCCTCAATTACTATTTCCTGTTGTGGGCGCAATGGCTTTAAGCAAACTTGCCGATGAACAGGCAGGAAATGCGTGGAAGCCTTTCAAACATAGCCTTTATGCCACGGCCCTAGTTTTTGTTGCTGCGCTGTTATACTATACATCAGCAGATTTTTCGAAAGAGAATCGCAATCGTACAAATCAGTTCAACACGATTGTGCAAACCGGTGGGGAAGCCGCATCACAAAAGCTGGGAGAATTGAATGCCACCGAGCAGGCTTTAACGGACAACCGCATTTACGAAGGCATGTTCATGAATCTGCAGGGCCAGCCAGATAGTCAAAAAACGGCTCGTGAGTTTGTTAGTGCACTTAGAAAAGATCGTGCTGATAAAATGTTGGGCGACATAGGCCGTTCATTTTTGTTTGTATTAGCTGCCGCCGCTGCCATAGCGCTTTATATCAAAAAGAGATACAATGCTAACCTGATGATGGCTGGTGTTGCCCTTCTTATTTCCATTGACCTGCTTGGTTTCGGATCAAACTACCTGAATAAGGAAAGTTTTGAATCTGCCGATAACTATGTAGATTCTGAGTTCCCGCTTTCAAACGCAGACAGGGAGATATTAAAAGACAAGGATCCAAATTTCCGGGTGTTTAATACTACGCGTGGGCTCGATGAATCAAGAACCTCGTACTATCACAAATCAATTGGCGGGTATCATCCTGCAAAAATTGGCATTTATGATGACCTTATCGCGCATCAGCTCAGCGGCCAGCCAAACATTGGCGTGGTGAACATGCTGAACGCGAAATATATCATTCAACAACAGGGCAACGATGTAGTGGCGTTGCGAAATCCGGGTGCGTTGGGCAATGCATGGTTTGTAAAAGGAATTCGTTTTGTAAATGGACCGGTTGAAGAGATGAGGGCGCTTACCGGCCTCAACACCGCTGATTCCGCCATTGCAGATGCATCCTATCAGACGCTTGTGAAAGATGTGACTGCGCCGGACAGTGCCGCAAGCATTACAATGACGGCCTTCGATAACGATGCCATCACCTATAAAACGCAAACAAGCGGCAACCATATAGCTGTATTCAGCGAGGTGTTTTACAAAGACTGGAAAGCATACATTGACGGGAAGCCTGCGGACTATTTCAAAGCCAATTATGTTTTGCGCGCCATGGTTGTACCTGCGGGAGCGCATACCATTGAGTTCAAATTTGAACCAACTATATATCACACAGGCGACCGAATCAGCCAGATCAGTGGATGGCTTGTTTTCCTGATGACCATTGGGTGGCTGATATGGAAAATATTCAAAATGGTAAAAGGAAGAAACAGCACCGAAGCCCCACGGAAACAGAATTGAATTGCGTGAAGGTAAACAGCATATCACCGGGTTGATCCCCTATTCAGTTTTTCCGGCCAGGATGGGTGGACAGAAAGGTATCGCGCTTTTTTACCGCTACCTCGGCGAGATGACAAACCTGAACCTCGTTGTTCCATCCGTTTCGGATAGGCCTAACGGTTACCCCGCCACGATTTTTCCCATTTTAGGAAAAGGAATCCGCAGGTACATCAACCCTTTGTTGTACGGGAGAGTAAAAAAAGTGTTGAAAGATACCTCTTCCTCCGTGTTAATCATAGAACATCCCTACCTCGGATGGCTGGGTTACCTTTTAAAAAAGGGTGCGCATGTAAAACTCGTTGTTCACTCTCACAATATTGAGTCGCTGCGTTTTAAAAGCACGGGCAAATGGTGGTGGGGACTGCTTTGGCATTATGAAAGATTCACGCACAGGGCTGCCGACTTCAGCTTTTTTGTGACCCGGGAAGACATGTTATTTGCTATGAAACATTTTAAGCTTTCTTCTAAAAAGTGTAAAACGATCACTTACGGGTTCGAACGAAGTTCGGCACCTTCACCGGAAGAAAGACACAAGGCAGCCCGGTTCATCAGGGAAAAACATAACATTCCTACTTACGAACAGGTATACCTTTTCAATGGCACATTGCATTATGGCCCTAACCTTGATGCACTTGAATATATTCTCCGGGAAATAAATCCGCGGCTGTTAAAGGAAAGATCAGACTATAAGATAATTGTGTGTGGGAAGGGATTGCCGGACAGTTTCGAAAACTTAAAAGGATTTGCAGACCGGAATATCATTTTCGCCGGCTTTGTTGATGACATTGAACCGTACTTCCTCGGCTCCGATGTTTTTTTGAATCCACTTACAGATGGTGGGGGCATTAAAACAAAACTGGTGGAAGCACTTGGTTATAATATGGATGCTGTGAGCACTAAAAGCGGTGCAATTGGCGTTCCTATAGAGGTTACAGGCGGAAAGTTGAAAGTTGCGGAGGATAAAGATTGGGAAACATTTGTAAAATTGTTAATTTCAACAAAAAACCAAAACAACATACCGGCAGAATTTTTTAACCATTTTTATTGGGGTAATATTGCAAAAGAGGCAGCAGGGGTGTTAAGCAATCAGTTATGAAAATTTTAATTACAGGCATATCCGGGTTTGTAGCAAGGCATTACATTGAATATCTGTCGGGGCTGAAAACGCCGTGTACCGTTTTGGGACTTTACAACCGCCATCTGCCCGGCTTTGCTGAAGACGAATACCTGAATGTTGACTGTAAGTTTCGACAGGTAAACCTCACTGATAAACAGAGGGTTAAGAGTATCATATCAACTTTTAATCCAGATTACATTCTTCATTTGGCTTCAAGGAGCAGTGTTGCATTTAGTTGGCAGAGGCCTGGTGAATTGATCACAGAAAACACCCAAATATTTCTCAATTTAGTTGAAACGTTGCGGGAGTTGGGTTCTTCCTGCAAAATGTTATCTGTGGGATCCGCGGAAGAATACGGCCATGTGGAGCCGGTAGATCTTCCGCTAACGGAGAACCATCCTACCACTCCGGTTAGCCCTTACGGAGCCGCGCGCGTTCTGCAGAACAATCTTGTTGGCATATATTCTAAAAACTACGGATTAAACCTTGTACATACCCGTTCGTTCAATCACATTGGCCCTTATCAGAATGAAAATTTTGTGATAGGCTCATTCATCAAACAGATTTCTGAGCAGATTCGCGAAGGGAAAAATGAGATCATCCTGGTGGTTGGTGACATTGAGGTGGTTCGGGATTTTACCGATGTTCGGGATGTTGTAAGGGCTTACCATTCCTTATTGCTTCACGGCAGAAAGGGTGAAACCTATAACATTTGTTCCAACCGCCGGTATAAACTGCGTGATTTGATCGAATTGTTTTCAAGGTTAACGGGAAGAAGGATCAAGACTGTGATCGATCCAAATAATTTTCGCCCTACAGAAAACAAGATCATTGTGGGCAGCTACGACAAATTGAAGAAGGAAACCGGTTGGGAACCCCGCATCCCTATTGAAACCTGCCTGTCTGACCTTATTGTGTATTGGGAGAAACGCGTTTCTGTTCTTAACGACTGATCACTTTCTTACAGCCTCCGTTATACAACGGTGAAGCATAGCCGCAGTTTTTTGCCAGGTAAATTTTTCTTTCTGAGATTTTCCCCTTTCAATGAGTTCATTCCGAAGCGCTTCGTTCGTGACCATCTTTTTCATTGCTTCTGCAATTTCTTTTACACTGAAAGGGTCAACCAGAATTGCCGCATCCCCGGCCACTTCAGGCATAGAAGTAGTATTACTGCAAATCACGGGCACCTCTGCCTGAAAGGCTTCCACTATCGGCAAACCAAATCCTTCAAAGGTAGGTACGAAGGTTAGTGCGAGCGCGGCGCCCAGCAAGTTCTTCAACTCCTCGTCAGACAGCCGGCCGGTAAATACCACATCATCTTTTGAGGCAATACGGTCCATTGTGGTTTTGATGCTGTCATCATCCCAAAGAATATGTCCGCCTAATACCAGTTTCATTTTGGAAGCCTTCCCTTTTTTAAATAAATCAAACGCTTCTATAAGCCGAACAATATTCTTACGCGGGTGCATGGAGCCGATGAAAAAGAAATAATCTTCGTTTGCGCTATACCGTTGTTTCACCAATCTCTTCGCATCATTGCTCAAGGGTGAAAACTTTTCCTTTATTCCGCAGGAAACATTATCGATCAGTAAAGGATCGATACCATACCATTTTACAATATCTGCCTTGCTGTATTCTGAGATCGTGGCGATCCTTGTGGCTTTTCGCGCGAATCTTTTAAAAAAGGTTCTGAAGTAAACACGGTTTTTCCATTTAAGGTCTTGGGGATAATGCTCAAAGTTCAGGTCGTAGATCACGGGCAACTGCGGGCAGCTTGTACGAAGGCTTAAAAAACCATCCATGGACAGGAAAAGATCAGGTGAGTGTTTCCTCAAAAAGGCCGGAACAACCGTTTCCATGTAAAGCAGGTATAATGCGGGATGGCGGTAAGGCGGAAATACGCGGTGTAATTTTACATTTGGAAAGTTGAAATAATCTTCGGTGAAATTTTTGTCTACCATCATCAAAAAAGTGATTCCCGGGTTCGCGGGAATGAGCCGGGCGAAGGTTTCCACGGTAAAATTTCCGATACCATCCAGTTGCTTGTTTCGCAAAACCCAGCAGTTCACTGCTATCACCATGTTCTTTCTTTAACGGGCTGCGTTGAGATTTCAGATTTTAAAAGTCCAACGCATATTTATGTAGATTTGCGAAATTAATAAAACCGACCGAAGGGATGAAAGTTGCACTGATATCAGGCATTACGGGCCAGGATGGGGCTTACCTCACCGAATTATTACTGGAAAAGGGATATATCGTTCATGGCATCAGGAGAAGAAGCTCTCTGATGAACACTTCAAGGATCGATCATCTTGTTTTCAATCATAAATACAAAGACAGGCTTTTTCTTCATTATGGAGATTTGACAGACGGAAGTAACATCATGCGGGTGATCCAGCAAACGCAGCCCGATGAAATTTATAACCTGGCCGCTCAAAGCCATGTTCAGGTGAGCTTCGAAACGCCGCAATACACCGCCACGGCAGATGCTACGGGCGTTTTACTTTTCCTGGAGGCCATCAGGATATTGAAGCTGGAGAAAAAGACGAAATTCTACCAGGCATCCTCCTCTGAACTCTACGGAAAAGTGCAGGAGATTCCCCAGAAAGAAACAACGCCGTTTTATCCCCGCTCACCTTATGGAGTAGCCAAACTTTACGGCTATTGGATAACGGTGAACTACCGTGAAGCATATGATATGTTTGCGGTGAACGGTATCCTTTTCAATCATGAAAGCCCGATACGCGGCGAGAGTTTCGTTACGAGGAAGGTTACCATCAGTACGGCCCGGGTTGCTTTAGGCAAACTCGATAAAATATTGCTCGGAAACCTGGATGCGCAACGTGACTGGGGCCATGCGAGGGATTATGTGGAAGGCATGTGGAGGATGTTGCAGCATGATGTGCCGGAAGATTTTGTGCTGGCAACCGGCATTACTACCAGCGTACGTGATATGGTGAGGTTGTGCTTTGAACAGGTTGGGATAGAGATTGAATTTAAAGGTGAAGGGATTGACGAAAAGGGATTAGTTGTGAGCTGCAGCAACCTGGCTTATCAATTACCAAAGGGAAAGGAAATACTCGCCATCGACCCAAGGTACTTCCGCCCTGCCGAGGTTGACCTGTTGGTGGGCGATGCTTCTAAAGCCAAACGCCTGCTGGGTTGGGAACCCAAAACTTCTTTCAGGGAACTTATCCGGGAAATGATGGAAAGTGATCTAGCGATCGAAAAACAAAGTCATTTGCTTGATAATCTTAAAGGCTGATCGTCTTAAAGCATTTTTATCAAACCATAGCGCAAGAGATATCCTGCGCTTTTTTAATGGCTCAAAGGCCTGCCCCGGAAGCATTTCAGAAGAATAGGCTTTACACTGATCAATGAAAGATCTAACGGTAACCTCTCTCCTTTCCGCAGGCGTTTTTAAAATACGGTGACTAAGGCTTTCGCAGAAATACATCAGGTATTCGTGTCCGTTAGTATGAAAAGCTTTGTTTATTGAATCGCTCTGTTGCATCCGATCTTTCAAAAAATCAAGGTACATAAAGAATGCCCGCTGGTAATCTTCACCGTTAGTAACCTTTGAGACACTATCGTGCAACCTATATTGAAATGCGGTTTGTTTACTTATGGCTAGGTAAGACTGTTCCGTCAACATCATCCACAAGGCATAATCTGCAAAGATCAGGTTGGGATAGTTCGCAGGAATGCCTCCGAGCCGGTCATAATCCGCGCTTCGCATCATGTAACCGGTTCCCATACTGTCCATAGTGCGGGTTAGTTGCGCGTTTAAGAAACCCGCGGCATCCATTTTTACCGGCATTGGCCGGCAAGGTTTTATATGATTTCCGTTTGAATCAATAAAATCAAAATGAGCCTGGTATAATGACGCAGATGGCTGTTCATTTATAAGAGCATTCATTACGGAAAGATATTCCGGCAGCAAAACATCATCATGGCCGATCATGGTCATAAACGCATTCTTCTCAATATCTTTTATCCTACCCCAATTTTCCGTAATGGAAAGTTTCCTTTCAGAAGTGATCACTGAAATTTTCGGATCTTTCAGGGACAGCAGCCATTGCCTTGTTCCGTCGGTGCTGCAATTGTCGAGCACAATAATGTTGTAGTCAGTAAAAGTTTGCGCAAGAAGGCTTCTTACACAGGTTTTTACGTATTCTCCTCCGTTATAAACCGGCAATATGATGGAAAAAGAATTCATGATAATTACGTTCCCCAGGCATCTTTTGTCAGGCTTTCTCTTTCCTTTATTGTTGCCTCCATATATTTTCTGGTTTGATTATCCGCAATCATAAGGCCTTCCTGCCTGTTTATCCAAAAAGTATTGCTGTCTTTCCATTCTTCCACATTCCAACCTTTTCCGTCCCGGTCAACCACAAGGCATTTTAATGATCGTTTTAAGATCTGGTTGGTAAGGCTTTGCCTGCCGTTCTCAAAAAGATACGCATCCATCTTGTTAAGTTCGCCGGGAAGGTGAATCTCATGAAGCAATTTTTTGGAAATAAAAAATCCTGTGGTTCTTATATGTGCATTGGGAAAAGCTTTAAACCGGGCTCCATAAAACAAGTTCAATTTTAGAGCATATTTGATTAGCGAAATCTTGGTGCTCCACGACCCCTTGTCTTTAAGTTTAGTGAGTGTGGCCCTGTTTATGGAGGTCACGTAGCCGGCATAAGAACCCGTAGCGCCCAAAAGCCCGACTTCCTCATTTTGATTTCTCACAAAATTTAAAAGCCAGTTCTCACATAAAATAATGCTGTAGGTGTTTAAAAACAGAAAAAAATCATGACTACCTTGAGTAGCTATCTGTTTGTATACATACACGTCCTGCCCTTTCTTAAAATAAACCTCTGAAAAGTCACGGACCTGTGATCTGTGCATCAGTTCTATGTAACGTTCCGGTGAATCCCTTTCAGATTGAGCCTGACCATTAAAGGCGATGATCAATTGGTGGGGATACCCGGAAGAAAATTGAAGATATGAGGCGAGGAAACGTTCAAAATGGACAATACCATAGGGAAGCCAGGCTAGATAAACAACTCCTATTTTAAGATCCTGCATTCCTGTTTTCAATGAAATTTAAATATATACTTTTGCGAACACTAAAATTTCATGCAAAGTACACGAGATATCTTTAATAATCACACAGGCAACCGCCTGCATAAATGGAATCATTATTTTGAAATTTACGACAGGCACTTTTCACGGTTCGTGAATAAAAGCCCTGTAATTGTAGAAATTGGAGTATCGCAGGGTGGTTCCATTGATATGTGGCAGAAATTTTTTGGCCAGGGGTTGCAGTATTACGGAATCGACATTAATCCCGGATGTAAAAATTTTGAACGAGAAAACGTAAAGATCTTCATCGGCTCGCAATCAGATCGGAAATTTCTGAAGGATATCTGCACCCAGATCCCTGAGCCCGATATAATTATCGATGATGGCGGGCACACTATGGATCAACAGATCGTAAGCTTTGAGGAGTTGTTTCCTAAATTAAAAATCGGGGGAGTTTACCTTTGCGAAGACAATCACACCTCCTATTGGCTGAACTTTGGCGGCGGGCTTAAACGCAAAGGAACTTATATCGAGTATATAAAGAACCTTGTTGATGTGCAGCATCTTTGGTACACAGGAAAAAATACGAATATCCCTAACCGTGAGTTAAAAGATAAGATCTATTCCATTGCTTTTTATGATTCCATTGTGGTGATCGAGAAGGAAAAGATCGCTGCACCCTTTGACGTGAAACAGGGGGAACTCAATATCGGCTATCTGGATGATGGGAAACCTTCTCTTTCGGAACGGATCAAAACCTTGTATCATAAAATCCGAATTCGTCTAAAATACGGCTAGCTACTGCCGGATGCAAACCAGGTTTTCCCCTTTCACAAAAGTTGCCCAGTTGTACTTACTCATTTCGGAGAAAAACAGCTTTGAAGTACCTGGCTGCAGTTGATCGTGCAGTTCAATTATAAGGCATTTCGTTCTCTTCAGCCAGCTGTGAGGATCGTTTTTAAAAAGAAAATATTCTGCGCCTTCAATATCCATTTTAAGAATGTCAACTTCCGGAAAACCCGCATAGTCCATCAGGGATCTGATGGTCATTCCGTTAAATGAATTTTCCTTCGAAGATCCACCTTCCTGCACTTCAAAGCTTGCCTCGGCTTCGCTGCTGTCCTTTATGTGAACAGGCCCATTAATGTACCACGCCGCCGCATGAATGGGCCGGATGCTGCCGAAATGTTGAACATTTTTCGTGAGGCGGCTGTAATTCCTCGCTTCCGCCTCCACGGCAAGAATTGTGGCTTCGGGGTACTTTGCGGCAAAATATAAACTTGCAAAACCGACGTTTGCGCCTGCGTCCAAAATACGGGTCGGTCTGAAATCAAGAAAAAAGTCAATGTCGTATTGCAGATCACAAAACACCTGGTAGAAGATCGGAAGGTCGGACGCACCTTTTCTGATAGAAAGCCGCCCGAGTTTTTTTGTTTTGAAGTGATATGTATCTCCTCCGGAAAACATGAGTCCGCCTGCAATTTTCATTGCATCGGCAAGGCCAAAGAATCGTATTAGCTGTATAAAGTAAATTATGTTGTATCCGAGTTTCCTCATTAGTAAAGACTTCCTTTAGTTTCTATTTGTTAAAAGCCTATTCAGCCGCGCGGTGCTTCCCCAAAAGGCCATGGGTTCATAATCAGGATAAGGATATACACCTGTTTGCAGATCGATCATTTTACCCTTACGCTTTAAATAATCATTCACAAAGTCTTTCACCTTTTGTGGCCGGCCGCTGCATACATTGCTGACCCCCTTCCAACCGGGGCGCAATGCGAGATGTACGATATATTCAGCAATCGTTTCAACCGCGAGAAAATCCCGCTGCTGCTCTCCTCCACTCATCGGAAAGCTTTCATCGCCTCTTAAAAGTGCTTTTTCGAGTTGAGGAATAAGTGATCTTTCATTCTGGCCCTCACCAAACATATAAAACAATCGCAACCATTTAAGCGCAGCCTCATGTTGTGTGGCTATAACTTCCAATTCCTTGTACAATTCCAATTTTGCTTCTCCATATGCGGTGACCGGTGAGCAATCCATATCCTCATTTAGCTCCCCTTCTTTTAAACCGTATTCCAGGCAGGTTCCGGTAACCGTCAGGTTTTTCAACCCGTTTCTCATCAGGTTCTCTAGAAATTTCAAATGACGCGGAAGATTAACCTTTAAATGAAAATCATCTTTGAAATTCGGAAGCCCTTCCCAGGCAAGGTGAATACACAGGTCAGGCCGGCCAAAATATTCAAAGTAATTCTCGTTTTCGTTTAAGCGTGTCAAATCAAATTCCACATACTTTGTATTGCCCGCCGCTTTTTTTGGAATCGTTCTCACGGCTGCAATTACTTCCAGCTTCCTTTCTGCAAGTTCCTTCATCACATATTTTCCTAAAAAGCCTGTACTACCGGTAAGGAGTATGCGCATTTTTTTAATCGATTATGGTAAGATCAGGTATAGGTACAACAAACTTTCCTCCCCAGTCGCGGATGTATTTCAACTGGTCCATCAGTTCATCTTTAAGATTCCACGGCAGAAGCATAACAAAGGCAGGGCGCTTGCTTCTTAACAAAGCTTCATCTACCACAGGAATATGGCTTGCAGGAAGAAATTTTCCTTGTTTGTTAGGGTTTGCATCAACTACAAAATCTAAAAGATCGTTCTTAACGCCACAGAAATTCAGCAAGGTATTACCTTTCGCAGCGGCGCCGTAACCCGCTACCGATTTGCCTTTACTCTTCTGTTCAACAAGAAAACGAAGCACGTCCAATTTCACCTTCATGGCGCGATCCTGGAAACCGTGGTAAAATTCCGGCCGCTGCATGCCCGCTACTTTTTCTTTAGATAGCATTTCACCGACATTCGCCTCAACCGTTCTATCACTTTCCGCATGGCAGGCAAAAATCCGAAGCGAGCCTCCGTGTGTCGTTAGTTCTTCCACATCAAACATTTTCAAACCGCATTGTTCAAAGATCTGTTTAACTGTATAAAAACTCAGGTAGGAAAAATGTTCGTGATAGATGGTGTCGAACTGATTGCTTTGAACAAGGCGCAGCAGGTGCGGAAACTCCATAGTGATAACTCCTTCCGGCTTTAGAACCAGTTTCATTCCGCCAACAAAATCGAGGATATCCGGCACATGCGCTAACACATTATTTCCCAGCAGCACATCGGCGTACCTTCCCTGCGCTGCAAGTTGCCCGGCGAGATCCACACCAAAAAATTCGGTAATCGATTCTATGCCTTTTTCCCGCGCCACCGCGGCAGTGTTCTTCGTAGGCTCTATACCCAGCACCGGCACACTTCTTTGTTTGAAGTATTGCAACAGATATCCATCGTTACTGGCCAGTTCCAACACCTGCGAATTCTCGTTTAGGCCAAACCGTGATATCATCATGTTTACATACTCCTCCGCATGTTTTAGCCAGCTTTTGCTGAAGGAAGAGAAGTAAACGTAATCTGCATTAAAAATATCGTCCGACTTTTTATATTCATCAACCTGTACCAGGAAGCAATGATGGCATACAAATACCTTAAGCGGATAATAAACTTCAGGTTCGCTCAACTGTTCTTTAGTGAGAAAAGAATTTGAAGCGGGAGAGTTTATAAGGTCAATGAAAACATTTTCCGTTTCCTTTTTACAGAACCTGCAAGTCATTCGAAATTACTTTTATATTGATCGGTGATTAAAGGATGTGACCGGTCTCTTTCAGAAATATTCTTTGGAGCCAACGGCCACTGTATAGTCAGAACAGGATCATTAAAGCGAAGCCCGCCCTCTGCTGCCGGAGTATAAACCTGGGAATGCATGTAAACGAGTTCCGAATTATCTTCCATCGCTTGGAACCCGTGCGCAAAACCCGCTGGTATATACATCATTTGATTATTATCCGGACTCAGTTCAGCGGCAAACCACTTAAGATATGTGGAAGAACTTTTGCGCAGATCCACGGCCACATCCCACACCTTTCCGCGAACGCAGCGTACCAGCTTTATTTCAGTAAAGGGCGGGATTTGAAAGTGCAGGCCCCGGACTGTTCCTTTTTCAGCCGTGAAGGAATGGTTCATCTGAAGCCAGTCACCTGTATGACCAATTTCGGCGAAATCATCCTTGCTGTAGGTGCGCATAAACCAACCTCTTTCATCACCGATCCGATTCAGTGTAATGAGATAGTTGCCTTGCAATGGTGTTGGCGTAAATTTCATGCTGAGAGGTATTGATCGATTTGCTCCCGCGTCTTTCGCGCTTTATCATCCTCAGGGGTGGAATACCATTCCAATGTTTTTCGGATCGCTTCCTTTGAATTCATTTTTGGCTGCCAGTTCAAAACTTTCTTTGCAAGTGTAATATCCAGTTTTAATAAGCCGGCCTCATGTAAATTTTCCAGGTTATCTTTTTCCCAACTTCCTGTACCTAAATATTCAATGGCACTTTCAACCACTTGCTGTACGGTAAGGTGATCATTTTCATCAGGACCGAAGTTCAGCGATTCAGCTAATGATCGTTCCCCCGAATACATCAATCCTCCCCAAAATAAATATGCGCAAACCGGTTCTAAAACATGTTGCCATGGCCTTACAGAATTCGGGAAGCGTAACTTCAGCACCCCGTTATTAGAGATCGTTCTGATTATATCCGGAAAAAGCCTGTCTTCACTGTAGTCTCCGCCGCCGATCACATTTCCCGCTCTCGCCGAGCCTATGATCTTTTTATGTTTTGAAAAATCAGCCTCATTGAAAAATGAACGCCTGAAACTTTGTACCACTAATTCAGTGCAGGCTTTACTTGCCGAATACGGATCGTAGCCGCCGAGCCGGTCGCTTTCCAAAAATGGCTTTCCGGTTTCATTATTCTCGTAAACCTTATCTGTAGTGACAACCACCACCGCACACTTTTTACCGAGCCTTGTTACAGCTTCGAGGAGATTAGCGGTGCCGGTTACATTTGTATCGAAAGTTTCTGCAGGAATGGAATAGCTACGGCGGACAAGTGGTTGCGCAGCGAGATGAAAAATATAATCGGGCTGAAAATCAAGAACCGCATCCTGGAGCGTCTCACGGTGACGAATATCCGCAATTTCACTTTCCATCCGCGAGCCGAGTCCGAGAATGGTAAAATGATTTGGATCTGTGTCTGATGCAAGCGCATATCCGTACACTTCTGCCCCGAGGCTAAGAAGTATTTCGCAAAGCCACGAGCCCTTAAAGCCTGTGTGGCCGGTGACAAAAACCTTTTTATCCTTATAAAAATTTTGGAGCTTATTATTCATTACCAGCTTTTCCATTTCGCGTTTCCGCTTTGCCAATGATGTTCGAGCTCTATTTTATCCCGCAGGGCATCCATACATTTCCAATATCCGGTATGCTTGAAGGCCACTAATTCTTTATCGGCCGTGAGCTTTTCCAGCGGGTCGTCTTCCCACATCATATTATTCATATCACCATCCAGATATTTGAAAACTTCGGGTTCAAGCACGAAGAAACCGCCGTTGATCCACTTCCCTTCGTCCTTCATTTTCTCCCGGAAGTCCAGCACCTGGCCAGTCTCCGAAAGGTCCATGCCGCCAAATCTTGCTTCGAGTTGAACTGCAGTAACCGTGGCGATCTTGCCATGAGCCTGGTGAAATTTTACGAGCTGGTCGATCGGAACGTCGCTCACGCCATCCCCGTAGGTAAGCATGAAAGGTTCATTGCCGATATGAGATTGAACCGCTTTGAGGCGCCCTGCCGTTTTCGTATCAAGACCGGTTTCTACCAGTGTTACATTAAAGGCCTCACTTTTAGTGTTGTGATATTTTACGGTGTTGTCTTTCAGGCTTATGGTAAGATCAGCGTTGTGAAGGAAATAGTTCATAAAATATTCCTTGATCACATAACCTTTATAACCGAGGCAGATGATGAAATCGTTATAGCCATACGCACTGTACATTTTGAGGATGTGCCATATGATCGGCTTCCCACCGATTTCTACCATCGGTTTTGGCCTGACATCAGTTTCCTCAGAAATTCGCGTGCCTAAACCACCTGCAAAGATTACCACTTTCATTCAGGAGTAAAATTTATCTTTAAGTGAATATCAATATTTTCGCAAAAATAGAGGTTTAACAGCAGCAATCCACGAGTAGCATCAATGTCGCAAATCAGAAAAAGAAGCCTTAAAGCAACCATCTGGATATATATCGGGTTTCTGATCGGCGCCTTAAACACCTACTTTCTTACACATAAGGACTGGTTTACACCGGATGAAAATGGGCTGACAAGGATAATGATAGAGGTGAGCATGCTCATCTTTGCATTCTCCACCTTTGGCGTCACCACCTATCTTTTTAAATTTTTCCCTTATTATAAAGACAATATTGAAGACAGCAAAAACGACCTGTTGGGCCTGGCACTGAAAATTGCATCCGCCGGGTTTATTTTAACCTGTGCAGGGCTTTGGTTGATGGAGCCGTTGGTAGTACGGAAATTCAGTGCCAACTCCGCACTTTTCGTAGAGTACTTTTATTGGTGCTTACCGATGGCTTGTTTTGTACTAATGTATAATCTGCTGGAGTCTTACGCTTATGGATATGATCACGGCGTAACCACCAGTTTATTAAAAGAAACCATTCTTCGCTTATACACCCTCGTTATACTGGTACTAAAAGTACTTGGATTCATCACCTTCCACACTTTTATCCTTCTATTTGCCCTGCAGTATGCTGTAATTGTACTGATACTGATCATTTACCTCAAATCAAAAAATCATCTCTGGATAACCTTTCGAAAAAGCCGGGTTACTGAAAAGTTCAGAAAGAAGATAATGGCCCTGATGGGATTAACCTTTATCGTGATCGTGGTGAATGTACTTCGAAGCAGTATTGATGGAATTGTACTGGCGGCAAAACAAAACCTGGCGGCAGTTGGCGTTTTCGGACTGGCTGCCTACATGGTATCGGTAATGCAGGCGCCATTCAGGAGCATGGTGGCGGTAACCATTCCTATTCTATCCAGGTCGTGGAAAAATAAAGACATAAAAGAGATTACAAGAATTTATAAACGCTCGTCTATTAACCTGCTTACTTTTTCCCTGCTGATTTTCTTCTGCATCTGGCTGAATTTCGAATCGGCAATAATTTACTTCGGTATCAATCCCGCTTACCTGCAGGGCAAATGGGTATTTTTCATGTTGGGCATGGTAGCGATCATTGAGATGGGAACCGGGGTAAACTCACAGATAATTGGCACCTCGGTTTACTGGCGCTTTGAGCTTTGGACCAGCATCTTACTAACAGCCCTTATCATTCCGCTCAGTTACTACCTGACAGTAAAATACGGTATCCTCGGCCCTGCAATTGCAAATG
>JAFAGR010000003.1 GCA_023422565.1 Bacteroidota bacterium
GCCTACAACAACACCCGTGGCAACACCTTTATCCTGCTTGCTCATCCTCTTTGTCGATTCGCAACCTGAGGCAAACATCATTAAAGTTGCAGCCCCGAAAATTATTGGAGTGGTTAGCTTTCTCATACTCTTCTTTTTTAAATTCTTATAAAATTATACACGAAGGCGGCCGGCTTACCTTCAAAAGTAATGTCCGATTTCAACTTCATTGAAGTACCTGAAAGTTCAACAATCGTAAACCTGAAGCCGCTGTTGTTGGCATCAATTTCTTTTAACTTCGAATCAAGTCTTTTGAACTGAAGTAATTTGGGCTCGTCCTTCGCTTCGTAAATAGACCAGCGAAAATCTCTTTTTAAAGGATTACAGCCCGCAGTGGCTGAGATGGTGTAAGATCCAAGGCTGTTATGATCCTTGAAACTCCAGTTGCTGCCTATGAAACAATTAAAATCAGCCTCGTCAAACAAAACCGTTTTCACGCTGCCTTTTATACCTTCCGAAATGATGGTTTGTAATTGCCATTTCCCGGCGATATCCCTGCGGTAACTCCGCGCTTCCTTACTTATGCTGCATGAAGCGATGACGCATGAGATAAGTGCGAAAAAAAATATTCTTCTCATTTGCTTGTTTAGCCGGAAAGGTCAAACTGTATGCCAAGAGAACGGTTTGGATGATTTGGTGGGCTGGAGAGGGACGCAAAATTTTGCATCCCATAATAATTTATCATCTAACATAAACCATTCAACATTTTCTAAAGTGCTGCCTTAAACTGTTGCAAAAACCGGATGTCATTCTCACTAAAAAGGCGAAGATCTTTCACTTCATACTTCAGCATGGTTACACGCTCCACTCCCATTCCAAATGCAAAGCCGGTGTATTTCTCCAGATCAATGCCGCAATTCTCCAACACTTTGGGGTGCACCATTCCGCATCCTAATATTTCTACCCAACCGGTCTTCTTACAAACATTACAGCCTTTTCCTTTGCAGATAAGGCAACTTATATCCATCTCTGCACTTGGTTCTGTAAATGGAAAATACGATGGACGAAAACGCACCTCTACCTCCTCGCCAAACATTTCTTTCACAAAGAAGTAAAGAGTTTGTTTAAGATCTGCGAAGGAAACATTTTCTGCAATGTAAAGGCCTTCTACCTGGTTAAAGAAACAATGCGCGCGCGCACTGATGGTTTCGTTGCGGTACACGCGGCCCGGACAAATAATGCGTAGCGGCAATTCCATTTTCTCCATCTCGCGGATCTGTACACTGCTTGTATGCGTACGCAGAAGCCAGTCGGGATTTTTAGAAATATAAAAAGTATCCTGCATATCCCGCGCGGGATGATTTTCCGGAAGGTTAAGGGCGGTAAAGTTGTGCCAGTCATCTTCAATTTCGGGGCCCTCGGCAACCGAAAAGCCCAACCGTTGAAAAATGGAAATAATATTATCCTGTACAATACTTATCGGGTGGCGCGTTCCTAACGGTGAGGCATACCCTGGAAGCGTAACATCAACATCCGACCCGGAGGAATTTTCTTTTCCGTCAAACTGCGCTTTGAAATTTTCGTAAACTCCTTCCACAAAAATTTTAAAATCATTCAATACCTGTCCGGCTGCTTTCTTCTGATCACCGGGTACATCCTTCATAAAAGCCATAGAAGCCTTCACCACACCCTTTGTGCCCAGGTATTTTATACGAAAAGATTCAAGGGAAGCCTTATCGGTCACTTTTTCCTGCTCAACATCAGCCTTATAACTGCTTATCCGTTCCTCCAGATTATTCATAGCGCAAATATAAACTAGTTCGTAGTTTGTAGTTCCCGAGTTTGTAGTTGTTCCCTTTGCCCCTGCACCCTGCACCTTCCTCCCATTTTCCGTATATTTATCTTCTAAACTTTGCAAAAATGTCTCTATTCAAATCATCCAACCCCATTTTAAGCGAAAAAAAGCTCACCAGCACAGTAGTTCCACATTCGGAATTTGCCAACACGATGACTGTTTCCGGAACTATTCAAAAATTCGGATTCCTGTTCCTGATGCTGATGGGCGCAGCTTATTATTCATGGAAAGAACAGGCCGAAGGCGGCAATGCAATGCCATTGATAATGACGGGCGCCATCGGCGGATTAGTGGTTGCACTTATCATTGTGTTCAAAAAAGAATGGGCACCCTTTCTCGCTCCGCTACATGCTCTTTTGCAGGGGCTTTTCATCGGTGCAATTTCAGCCGCATTTCACGGCGCCTTTGCGGAAACAGCTCCAAACATAATCTTTAACGCGGTTGGCCTCACACTTGCCGTTTGCGCCGCCATGTATTTCCTTTACACCTTCCGCATCATTAAGGTTACCGAAAAACTTCGCTCGATAGTGATAGCGGCCACTGCGGGCATCGCAATTTTTTACCTGATGGTTTTTGCCATGCGCATGTTCGGCTTTGAAGGTATGTCCTTCCTCCATGAAGGTTCGCCGATTGGGATTGGCTTTTCACTTTTAGTGGTTGGCCTGGCAGCGCTTAACCTGCTTCTCGATTTTGATATGATTGAAAAAGGCACCGAAATGGGCGCACCGAAATTCATGGAATGGTTTTGTGCATTCGGATTAATGATCACCATTGTTTGGCTGTACATCGAAATATTGAGGTTGCTCGGAAAGATCTCGGGTCGCGATTAACATTTACACCTGCAAAATATTATCCCGGCATTGTCCGGGATTTTTTTTTGTGCCCCTCAGTGGTGATCGCAGGAGTGGGTCGCACTCTTGTATGGTTGAAAAGCTATTTGGCGATATACTCACATCATTCCCTGCCATATCTCTATTTTTGGCGATCAAACCTTTTGCATGCAACCTCTTGTAAGTGTGCTCATGATCACCCACAACCACGCAAATTTTATAGCGCGGTCGATCGATTCGGTTCTGATGCAAAAAACATCTTTTCCTTTTGAGCTGGTGATCGGGGAAGATGCTTCAACAGATTCCACACTGCAAATCATTCATGACTACGCTTCCCGTTTCCCCGGAAAAATTCTCGCCCTGGGCCATTCCAAAAATCTCGGGATGAGCGGGAATTTTTTCAATACACTTGCCCGCTGCAGGGGAAAGTACATTGCCCTTCTGGAGGGCGATGACCGTTGGCCAAACGAAAACAAACTACAAATACAGGTTGATTTCCTTGAACAACACGCCGAAGTGATCGCTTGCGGAGGAAATACATTTTCTGAAAGCGATCCCCGAAAAGCGGGCTACCGGTTGGTGAAAGGTTTAAAAAAGTTTCTGCCGCCTAAAATGGAAATCTTCAGCCGGGAAGAGATGATCGTTTCAAACCGGTTTCGCACACTCACAGTAGTTGCCCGTGCGGATGCATTTAAATTTTCAGCAGAGCAAATTCTATCAAGCCCTGTACTCGACTGGCCTCTTTTTATCAGCTTAACCAATAATAACCCCGACAAAAATTACGTAAACCTTCCCTTTTACTTTGGTGCTTATAATGTACACGATAGGGGTGTTTTTTCAGGAAGTTCTTTCTCCTCACGATTGAAAATATCCGCCGATGCGAGAGAAATAATTTCTTCGATTACCCATGGCCGTTACCTGGGTTGGCATTTCCCTGTTTTGCGGATGGCAGATCCCAAAAAATACAATGAAAGTTTTTTACGGCTTCATTACCACTCTGCACTTCCCGGCATGAAGAGTATCTTCTCTGAAACCAATAGCTTTACCATTGCAGAAAATGTACTGGCGCGTAATGACAGCGTCATGCAAAACCTGGGCTTTGTTTTCAGCGATCTTTTTTTGAAGAGCATCAACTTTGATTCTTTCACCAAAAACATTATTATATTATTGCGCATGGTACAAAGCAAGGCTTTATCGGTAGTTGAAAGAGAAAGGCTCCTTCGCGCTGTCGGAACGGCCTGGCGCGACACCTTGTTCTATTCCCGGCCCGGAATTGCTACCCTGCAATATTTTCTCAGCTCGCCCTTAAAGAAGTATTCAGGCATATATTGGTACACGGTGTTGAATGTTTACCGCCGCACGCATATTAAAACATGAGCAGTAGTGATGAAATAAGCCGCCTTAGGCAACAGTCCGTTCTTTCGGCAAAATGGAACATTACAGGCCAGTTTGCCATTCAGCTCCTAAACGTTGGCGGAACAATTATTCTTTCAAGGTGGTTGCCACCATCAGTGATCGGTGTGGCCCTGATGCTGGCGTTAATATCAAATTTCGCAGGCATTATAATGAATCATGCTATCGGAAGCGCTGTGGTTCAAAATCTGAATTTGGGGGATAGGGATCTGTCCTCTGTTTTTTGGTTTAACCTTTTTCTGGCGGCCGGCTTTTATGTTATCCTTTTGCTTGCCTCGCCGTTAATTTCAGCTTACTACCGCGAAGATGTTTTGATAAGGTACATTCCGTTATTTGGTTTCATTTTCTTCTTTTATGCCTTTGGTTGCGTAAGCCAGTCCCTGTTAATGAAGAAGCACATGTTCAGGCACATCGTCACCGGAAACCTGGCAGGCACCGTTCTTTCCTTCGCTGTGGCTATTGCAATGGTGTGGCGTGGCTTCGGAGTAGAAAGCGTGCTCGTTCAAATTGTGCTGAACGTTATTATATCCTCGCTTTACTTTTTTTTCGCGGAAGCGTGGAAACCCGTCTGGCATTTTTCAATTGATTCATTGAATAAAATCAGGAGGTTTGCGTTGCATGTGTCTTTGAACTCCGGCCTGGAATATTTCGTTTTCAATCTTGATAATTTTCTGGTAGCACGCTTCTTTGGCAACTCGGGCCTCGGGCTATATGGCCGTGCACGGCAATGGGTTTTTCTGCCCGTTCAAAACATTGCCTTCTCTATCAGCCGCGGATTTTTTCCTTCCTTCGCCCGGTTGAAACACGATGAAAACGGGCTGCGAAACTTGTATTTGTTTTCTTTCCGGTTCACTTTCTACCTCACCACAGTCGCGCTCACATACATGATCATTGCAGCCGAAGACCTTGTGTTTGTTTTCCTCGGCGAACCATGGCTTAACATTGTTCCGCTATTTACGTGGTTTAGTTTAACCGGAATCATCGGCACCGTCAATGGCTTTAATGATTCTTTTATCACCAGCCAGGGAGAAACGGGAATATTGGTTCGAACAGGTATGTTTGAAAAGGTGCTTACCGTAACGGCCTTACTTTCCGCGCTTCCCTTTGGCTTGCAAGGCCTCGTGATCGCAAGGCTCATCACAGCGATTGCCGTGGTGATACCAAAAACGAGTGCATTGTTGAAGGTTGCCAAACTTTCCTACTCCCATTGGTTGAGAACGATCCTTCCCACAATACTGATATGCGGCTGTGTTGCTTTAGTTGGTTTTGGATCAAAACCGCTAACCGAAAATTTATCGCCTGTTGTACGGCTGGCTTACGTTTCTACAGCCTTTCTACTTTTGGTTCCGGTTCTCTCAATTATTTTCAGGGAAACCTCATTTCAACATATCGCTCATGTAATTTTGAATCGTGGCCGCAGTTTTACAAATAAGGAAAACGGATTATGAAAGAGAAGGTAGCTATCTGCATTAATTCTCTACGCATAGGCGGCTCCGAAAGAGTGGTTTCTACTTTACTGCAGCACCTTAATGAAGAATTTGAATTCCACCTGGTGTTATATAGCGATGTGGTTGAATACAAGATCCCGCACAACGTTAAAATATTCAGCCTCGCACAATCTCCAAATGAAAATATTTTCGCTATGCTGTTGAAGGGGCCTCTCCTTTCGTACAGGCTTTACCGTTATTGTAAAAAAAATTCCATTACTTCCATTGTGGGTTTCCTTAACAGGGGATGCTATGTAACGGCCCTTGCAGGCAGATTGTTTAACTATAAGGGAAAGACCATAATGTGCCAGCGTACCCATCAATCCGCGCTGGTGAGCTATGGCAGCAGAATATACAGGTTGTTTTCAAACGGTTTGCTGAAATGGTCGTATAAAAAAGCAGACCTGCTTCTTGCAAATTCCAACGCAATTGCAGAAGACCTTCAAAATTATGTGCCTCCCGATAAGCCGATACAAACGATTTACAATCCAATCGACCTGGAAGAAATTAAAAAATTGTCTGCCGAAACCTCTCCTTATGAATTTGAAACAGGATATTTTTATTTTATAGTGCTTGGAGGCCTTCGGAAAGAAAAAAATCATAAAGCCTTACTAAAAGCTTTTTCCCTCATTAAAAACAAGACGGCAAAACTTCTTATTGTGGGTGGAGGCGAACTGGGACCAGAACTAAAAAGGTTGGCGGACGAGCTTAAAATTTCCGAAAAGGTTATTTTCCTTGGTTCGCGGCCAAACCCTTTTCCTCTTCTTCTCCAGGCTGACTGTTTAATACTCCCTTCCCTGGTAGAAGGTTTCCCGAACGCCTTGCTGGAAGGCCTTGCATGCGGCAAACCCGTCATTTCAGCAGATTGCTACAGCGGCCCGCGGGAGATTCTCGCTCCCGGTACATTAAAATCAGAAAATAAAACAATCGAAATAGCCGAATACGGCATCCTCGTGCCCGTTAATAATACCGAACAGCTGGCAAAGGCAATGGAAATAATGATGGAAGACCATTCCCTGAGACAGGCATACGCCAAAAAAGCAGCAGACCGGATCAGCGCCTTCCAAATTCGCGATCTTAAAGAGGATTTTATCCGGGCATTTTCCTCAAGTGGAAAGTACTGATTGTAACATTGCCTGAATTATTTCTTTTCTTTGCACAACTGCGGGAAAAATTCCGTAAAAAATTTATGCCACGGAACATTTTAATTACAGGCGGGGCCGGTTTTATCGGTTCGCACCTCGTCAGGCTTTTTGTAACGAAGTATCCTGATTATAATATCGTAAACCTGGACAAGCTCACCTATGCAGGCAATCTTGAAAACTTGAGGGATATTGATACCATGCCGAACTACACTTTTGTGAAAGGCGATATCGCAGACCTTAGTTTCGTGCGCTCCATGTTTGAGCAATACCAATTTGACGGTGTGCTTCACTGTGCGGCCGAGAGCCATGTAGACCGGTCAATTTCTGATCCGCTGGCTTTTGTGGAAACGAATGTAGTGGGCACCGTTAGCCTGCTGCATGCGGCAAAAGAATTGTGGCAAAATGATTTGGAAGGAAAAATTTTCTATCATATCTCTACCGATGAGGTGTATGGCTCATTGGGTAGCGAGGGTTTTTTCACGGAAGAAACTCCTTACGATCCTCGTAGCCCCTATTCCGCATCCAAAGCCTCCTCCGACCATTTTGTAAGAGCTTTCTACCACACTTACAAACTGCCTGTAAAAATTTCAAACTGCTCAAATAACTACGGGCCCTTTCACTTCCCGGAAAAATTGATACCACTTTGTATTCTGAATATAATCAACCGCAAGCCGCTGCCGATCTACGGGAAAGGCGAGAACGTACGCGACTGGTTGTTTGTGGAAGATCATGTTAAGGCGATAGATCTCATCTTTCATAAAGGGAAAATCGGCGAGACCTATAACATTGGCGGCCATAATGAATGGAGCAATATCAGCCTGGTAAAAGAACTATGCAGGCAGATGGATGAAAAACTTTCGCGTAACCCCGGTGAAAGCGAACAATTGATCACGTACGTAAAAGACCGGGCGGGGCACGACTTACGGTATGCAATAGACGCAACCAAACTCACGCGTGAACTTGGATGGCAACCTTCATTGCAATTTGAAGAAGGTTTATCCAAAACAATAGACTGGTATCTTCAAAACCAGGATTGGCTTGAAGATGTTTCATCAGGAAATTATCAGCATTATTATCAACAACAATATCACAGGCGCTAATATGAAGGGAATAATTCTGGCAGGCGGGTCAGGTACGCGGCTTTACCCGATAACCATGGGAATCAGCAAACAACTGATGCCGATTTACGATAAGCCCATGATCTACTACCCGCTCAGCACGCTGATGCTTGCAGGTATTAAAGACATACTCGTGATCACCACTCCCGATGATCAAAGCCAATTTCAACGCCTGCTTGGAAATGGAAACCAATGGGGCTGCAACATAAGCTATGAAGTTCAGGAGAAACCAAACGGTCTCGCCCAGGCATTCGTGATCGGAGAGAAATTCATTGGTTCAGACAGCGTCGCGCTTGTTTTGGGAGATAATATTTTTTACGGCAGCGGGTTTTCAAAGTTGCTTCAGCAGTCCGCGAACCCGGATGGTGCGGTTATTTTCGCCTATCCCGTAAGCGACCCGGAAAGATATGGCGTGGTGGAATTTGATGAAGAGCAAAGAGCGCTAAGCATTGAGGAAAAGCCTGCGAAGCCGAAAAGCAACTTTGCCGTTCCGGGACTTTACTTTTACGATAACAGCGTTGTAGAAATTGCAAAAAATATCAAACCGGGAAAAAGAGGAGAATACGAGATCACCGATGTGAACCGTGAGTACCTGGAAAAAAGGAAATTGAAAGTGGCCGTGCTGGACCGCGGGTTTGCATGGCTTGACACGGGCACATTTGATTCTCTAAGTGATGCCAGCGAATATGTACGCGTAATTGAGAAAAGACAGGGGCTTAAAATTGGCTGCCCTGAAGAAATTGCATGGCGCATGAACTTCATAAGCCGTGATGAACTTGTAAGCCTCGCCGAATCATTAAAGAAAAGCGGTTACGGGGAATACCTCCTCCGTATCAGCAGGTCATGACCATTTAAAGCAAAGGGATGCCCCGGATAAATGTTACGAAGTCTTTCCTGCCTGAAAAAAAGGAATTTCTAAAATATGTAGATGCCATGTGGGAGTCTGCCTGGCTTACCAACAACGGCCCCTTTCTCCAGGAATTGGAAAAGAAACTGGGAGACTTCCTTCCCCTGCAAAACCTGTTGGTGTGCGGTAATGGCACGATCGTTCTGCAGATGGCCCTTAAAGCATTTGGAATTAAAAAAAAGGTGATCACCACACCTTTCTCATACGTGGCCACTTTAAATGCGATCATTTGGGAAAACTGTGAGCCCGTGTTCGTAGACATTGATCCCACAACGCTCTGCATAGATGCGAATAAAATAGAAGGTGCTGTTACGGAAGATACTGAGGCTATTTTATGCACTCACGTTTACGGCTACCCGTGCGATGTAGATAAGATCGCTGAAATAGCCGGCCGACATAATTTAAAAGTGATCTATGATGCCGCACATGCCTTTGGCGCAAAGCTGAGGGGTCGCTCCCTGCTTTCGTACGGTGATGCCAGCACCTGTAGTTTTCACGCCACCAAACTTTTTCATTCGGTGGAAGGCGGACTCGTTGCCACGCCGCATAAGGAGGTGTTTGATGCACTTTTTAAACTCCGCCAGTTTGGCCATATTTACGACGATTATTATGTGGCAGGTATAAATGGAAAAAATTCTGAATTGCATGCAGCAATGGGGCTTTGCGTACTGCCGCATGTTGACGAAATAATCAGGGAAAGAAAAAAGATCGCTGAATACTATGATACAAATCTGAAATCGCCTGTTAGGCCGGAATGTACGCTAAGCGATTTTGAATATAATTATGGTTATTACCCGGTGATACTTGAATCAGAACAAGTTCTTCTTAAAGTGATGCAGGCAATGGCTGAAGAAGATATTTTTCCGAGAAGGTATTTTTATCCTTCCCTTAACCAGCTGCCCTTTGCAAAGCAATTTGGAAATTCATGCCCGGTGTCTGACAACATCAGCAAAAGAATTTTATGCCTCCCTTTATATGCGGGCCTTGACCAAAAGGATGCAGAGCGAATAGTGAAGTTGTATAACAGTAACACTTAGTATAATGGCAGAGATCGGTTATCTTG
Organism: Bacteroidota bacterium; assembly: GCA_023422565.1. Classification (GTDB taxonomy): domain Bacteria; phylum Bacteroidota; class Bacteroidia; order Chitinophagales; family Chitinophagaceae; genus Ferruginibacter. The sequence continues at coordinate 9,798 of JAFAGR010000003.1, forward strand.
TAAAATAACCGGAGCCTGCGTTTACGCAACGCCGTCCCAGAACCAGCATGAAAAGTATTAGCAAAATTGCAGGTATATATAAAAAACCAGGGGCAAGAGCAATTGCTATTTACACCTTTACCAATTTTTTTGCCAAGGGCGCCTCTTTTCTTCTGCTTTTCATTTATACAAATCCGCTCTACATCTCTCCTTCGGAAAACGGCCTCCTGAATTTGATGAGTACCGCAATAATTTTCCTGGTGCCGTTCGTTTCTTTAGGGTCGGTTCATTCCATAAATGCAGATTATTTCAAACTTAACGGAGATGATTTTAAAAACAGTTTCACTACAAGCCTTGTGCTTCCTGTATTGGTTGCACTCCTTTCCTTCCTGGGGCTTTATATTTTCCGGGACCAATTAAACAAAGCTTACGGATTTCCCGTATCCTTTGTATGGATCATCCCTCTTATCGTTCTTTTCAATTTCATTAATGAGCATTTAATGAACCTGGTAAGAAATGCTAACGAAACTTCTGTTTTCCTTAAGGTGAATGTGGGCAGAACACTTCTTGAAATAGGTTTGTCTGTAGTGCTGGTGGTGTATTTCGCCTGGCGATGGCAGGGAAGGGTGGCCGGTATTCTCGTAGCTTACTCCGCCATCTTTTTATTCGCCCTGTATTATTTCAAAAAGAAAAACTTTCTCTTCGGAAAAGTCAGCGGCAAACGAATTGTGCACGAACTGCAATATGCAGGCCCGATAATTATCATGCAGCTTAGCATTTTTTGCCTGAGCTCTTCAGACAAATTTTTTCTTTCCGCATTTACTGCAGACAATAATGAGACCGTTGGCATTTACAGTATCGCCGCAATATTTGCTTCGGTGATCACTATTTTTTGCACGGCCGTGCTTCATTATTTTTTTCCGAAGATATATTCACATCTTTCCGGCGAAAACCCCGATTACAGCTCTATCAGAAAATATTTCTTCATGTATGCAGCAATCATGGTTCTTTGCCTTGCGGCAATGATCTTCCTCACGCCACTCGCCTACAATTATTTCATCCATGAAAAATACCATAGTGCACTTCCCTTAGTTCCCTACCTGTGCTTTGGATGCTTTCTTTGGGCGATCAACTACTTCTTTTATTCTTCAATGCTTTTCTTCAAGGAAAAGAACAAGATCTTTTGGGTTTCAGCACTTTCAATAATTTCAAGCCTGGCGCTGCATTATTATTTTATCAGAAACTGGCAGGCTGAGGGTGCTGCACGGTCTTTTTGCCTGAGTTATATTTTGGTTTTAATAATTACTTTGGTTGTAAATTCATCCTTTGTAAGAAAAATATTTATTCCAAACCTGAGAAAACCCTGATCACTCCATGAAGGAAACCTTGTACAAACTGGTTGACCTGCTTACGTTAAGAAGAGGATTAGCGCGTAGGATTAACGGGTTCAACCTGAGATTGCCGGCACGGTATGTAAATTATTTCCCATCAAACTACGAATCAGAAAACTTTAAATTTCTGCAAAGCAGTGTAAAGGAGGGTGATGTGGTGCTTGATGCGGGCGCACACATAGGCCTGTTCAGCACCATAGCTGCTTCTATTTCCGGCGCAAATGGAAAAGTATATTCATTTGAACCCGCTGCACAAACTTTCAGGCTGCTCCAGGAAACAATACGCATCAACCATCTAACGGGCCAAGTAATACCCTATAACGCAGCTGTGGGCGAAAGATCAGGAAAAGTGACCTTTTTTGTTTCACCTATAAAGGGCGATAACAGTAATAGCATGGTTTCGTATAAGGATGACCGTGAGTTGAAACCTGTGGAAGTAGACATGATGTGTATAGACGATCTTGTTAAAAAAGAAAAACTCAAACCTTCATTTATTAAGATTGATGTGGAAGGGGCTGAACTTGATGCCCTCAGGGGAGCGGCTCAAACCCTGATTACTGCACGGCCGGTTTTAATACTTGCCGTTCATCCGCAGCCTGTGAAAGAAAAAGGCGATAGCATTGAAGCGATCTGTCATTTTATACGAACACATAACTACAGGTGTTACCTTCATGGCAAATTGGTTTCTGAGGAAGACCTGGTGAACCTCACAGATCTTTTTGACCTCCATTTACTTCCTGAATGAATTTTTCTTAATACCTGTTGAAACAAAAAATTCTTCATATCATTTTTAATCTCGGCAGGGGTGGTGCTGAAACCATGCTTGTTAATGTGGTGAAAGAGCTGGAGGAATACGATCATGTAATTCTCACCTTATTCCCGGAAAATGACTTTGGAGAAGAGCTTCAGAACGCGCGCCTTGAAAGCATGAACCTTAAACTCCGCGATCTCCTCGGCTTCCCGCTTGTTGCACGAAAATTGAAAAAAATTATTCAAAGCGAGGCTCCTGCTCTCGTACATACACACCTTTACTGGCCCACAGTGCTGGCGAGAATGGCGACCCCGAAGAATATTCCACTTCTCACCACCATTCATGCTTTTGCAAGCCAGCTGGTAGATTTTAAAAAGTGGCATCTTAAAAAATTGTACCGGTATTCCTACACACGCCGCCCTTCCACCATGATCGCCGTGGCAAAAGGCGCTTTAAAGGAGTACTATGATTTTCTTAGGCTGAAAGCCGGCCGAAACCACGTGTTGTACACCTTTGTAGATACGAGAAAATTTTTACCGGCTGAAAGGGAAGCGTCCAGGGAGGGTGAATTAAAAATGGTTTCCGTAGGCGCGTTGCGATATCAAAAAAATCATTCCTATCTGGTACGTGCTTTCGAACTGGTAGAGAAAGGGGAAGCATCTCTGGATATCTATGGCGAAGGTCCGCTGCGAACGGATCTTGAAGAGCTCATAAGGTCTTCAGGCGTTAATATTCAACTTAAAGGACAAGTAAGAGATATTGCTACCCGGCTTAAAAATTATGATGTGTTTATTATGCCTTCCTTTTATGAAGGATTTTCGCTGGGCGTTCTTGAAGCAATGGCTATGAAAATTCCCTTGTTACTTGCCGACATACCTTCGTTTCGCGAACAGTGCGGAGAAACGGCAATTTATTTTGATCTTAAAGATCCACATGATCTTGCCGCCAAAATACGCGCTTTAAAAAAGGACCCAACATCAATAAAAGCGCGAAGTGAGGCGGCGTATCAAAGGGTGCTTGATAACTTTACACTTCCGGCACACCTCAAAAAGCTTAGAGAGATCTATAACAGTGAACTTGAAAGAAAACAAATATAAACCAGGCTTAAAATTGACATTATTATTAACCGATAACGAGGAATTGCTTCAACGGTTCATCTCGCTTCTGAAGAAGAAGGGATTAGAAGCCAATCAATTTCATTTTGCATTTAGTCCGGTAAACAAGGCCATGATGGAAAAATATTCGGGCCAGGATTGGATAAAGCCCGTGAATGTGAAGGAGAATGTGGAGGCAATCATTTCAAACTACACTTTGGTGCTTAGTTTGCATAGCAAACAATTGTTTCCTGCAAAACTTGTTGAAAGTGTTACCTGCATTAATATTCATCCCGGGCTCAATCCGCATAACCGCGGATGGTTCCCTCAGGTATTTTCTATCATCAACAAAAAACCTGCAGGAGCTACTATTCACCTGATGGATGAGCAACTTGATCATGGCCCGGTTATCGCCCAAAAAGAAATTACTGTAGAAGATTGGGACACATCTTTCTCTGCCTATAATAAAGTTTTGGATGCCGAAATAGAGTTGCTGGATGAAAACCTGGAGAATATTTTAAAAGGCGGCTATCAAACCTTCTCAGTTGATGAGGGAAATGTGAACCTGAAAAAAGATTTTGATAAGCTGTGCCGGCTGAACCTTAATTCACCCGGAACGTTAGGTGAACATATAGATCTTCTGCGTGCGCTCACTCATGGAGATTACGCCAACGCCTGGTTTATGAATGAGAAAGGAGAAAAAATTTTTATAAAAGTTTCAATGTTTAAAGGAGAAGGGAAATAAGATGTGTGGTATTGCGGGATTCATTGATTTTACAGGAAATTCCAACCAGCAAACACTGAAGGGAATTACCGGAGTGCTTGGCCATCGGGGCCCTGATGGAAGCGGGTACGAATTTTTCGGAGAGGATCAGGCGGCTGTAGGGCTCGGGCACAGACGGCTGTCAATAATCGATCTGAGCAGCTCTGCTTCGCAACCGATGACTTATAAAAACCTCCACATCGTTTACAACGGCGAGGTGTTTAATTACGAGGAGATAAAAGATGAGCTCTTGCAAAAAGGGCATTCGTTTACAACCTCTTCCGATACGGAAGTTATCTTACACGCCTATGAAGAGTGGGGCCCTGAAATGGTGCACCGCTTTATCGGGATGTTCGCCCTGGTGATCTATGATTCCGAATCAAAAAAATTATTTTGCCTGCGTGACCGTGCAGGAATTAAACCCTTTTATTATTACTGGAAAAACGGGTTGTTTCTGTTCGCTTCCGAACTAAAAAGTTTCCATCAACATCCGGGTTTTAAAAAAGCCATAGCCAAAGAAGCTGTTCAGCAATTTATACAATACGGATACATTGTTGCTCCGCTCACCATATTTCAAAACACATTCAAACTTTCGCCCGGGCATTTCATGGAATGCTCGGTATTAAACGCTTCGATAAATACAACATGCTATTGGAATGTATACGACGCTTATAATAAACCGAAGCTTAACATCTCTTATGAAGAAGCAAAACATGAGGTAAAGCAACTCATGACATCAGCCTGTAATTATCGCATGGTGTCAGACGTGCCCGTAGGAATTTTTTTAAGTGGCGGATACGACAGTACTGCGGTTACGGCCTTAATACAAGGTTCACAGTCCAACCGGTTAAAAACTTTCTCCATCGGTTTTTATGAAGAAGAATTCAATGAAGCTCAGTATGCAAAGAAAGTTGCGGAACATCTCGGCACAGAGCATTATGAGCATTATTGCACTACTAAGGAAGCACAGGATATAATTCCGACGATACCATACTATTGCGACGAGCCTTTTGGAGATTCCTCAATAATTCCTACAACGCTGGTCAGCAAATTGGCGAGGGAGCAGGTAACCGTAGCTTTAAGTGCGGATGCAGGTGATGAAGTTTTTGGCGGGTACAACAAGTATCCCATGGCGTTGAACCTTCATGCAAAGTTGAATGCCATACCGGGTTCACTCAGGGGATTCACCGGATCCTTATTAGGCAACATCCCCGATTCAGTATTGGTGAAGTTTACAGGCACGCATGCACTGGCGATGAAAAAGGAAAGAATTTCCGAAAGCCTGAAAAGAAATAACCTTACCATTCTTGATGTGATGGATGAATTTCTCTCTCAGTCCTATTCGCCGGTGCAACTTGAATCATTTCTGAATTTTCAACCTTTCACGGGATTGGAATTGTCGGCAATTGCAAACGGCCTCAGCCCTTCCCTCAGCAACCTGGAAAAGATGATGGCACTTGATTATAAAACCTATTTGCCTGATGACATTCTGGTAAAAGTTGATCGTGCGGGGATGTCCGTTTCACTTGAAGGAAGGGAACCCTTGATCGACTCGCGCCTGATCGAATTTGTTGCGCAACTTCCGGCCGAATACAAATTGAAAAATGGAGTGAAGAAATTTATTCTAAAGGATATAGTACACTCCCTCGTGCCAAAGGAACTTATGGACAGGCCGAAGATGGGCTTTGGGGTGCCTGTGGCAGACTGGCTTCGCGGCGACCTTAAGGGATATGCCGATTCATTTATGACGGATTCCGATTTCAGCCACGGATTGTTTAAAAAAGAGGGCGTGAGGCACATCATTAAGGAATTCAAATCGGGCAATCGCAACTATAATTCACTTTATTGGTTCTTATTAATGTTCCAGATGTGGCATAAACACTGGATGGAGTAACTTGCCCGCCGATGAAGCACGTTTTATTTTTAAGTTATGATGGAATGACAGACCCGCTTGGGCAAAGCCAGGTGATCCCGTATTTAAAAGGGCTTACCGTAGCGGGCTATCGCTTCACCATATTAAGTTGCGATAAACCCTCTGCCTACGCCGAAGGGAAGGAGCAGGTATTTGCCACACTCCGCGGATTTCCCATCAACTGGGTAAGTATTCCGTACCATAAACACCCGCCGGTTTTTTCATCACTTTATGATGCCTACCGCATGCGAAAAAAAGCCGCGGAAATTCATCGGAAAGATCCTGTTCATCTCGTACATACGCGGCCCGGGATCCCACCACTGGT
>JAFAGR010000075.1 GCA_023422565.1 Bacteroidota bacterium
CACAACCCATAACCCATAACCCATAACCAACCACGACCGTTACAATCCATCCCGACTTTTTAACCGCACAACCGCTATTTTTTACCGTTCATTACTAAACAATGTACCTTGCTTTACAAAGTACCTACTTTTGGAGAGTAGTAATCATTAACTAAAGCAAGTTGTATGAAAAAAATATTTAACACTCTGATAGCCATAGTATTAGGCTCAACATCGATGGCGCAATCAGCAGCTGACGTTGTGGGCACCGCAGCCGGAATCGACGGTCCGCTTGCCGGAAGTACGGTTTCTCTTCTCAAAACGGACAGTACCGAATTGAAGACAGTGGTAGCCGATCAAAAAGGAGATTTTAGATTTTCGGGCGTGCCGGAAGGAGACTACCTGTTACGCGTAAACGCAAAAGGTCATCAAGAGGTGTATTCCGCGGTACAAAAAGTAAATGGAACCACACCGGTGAATGCGGGAACGCTTGTCGCCCATCCTGCTACGCGTAACCTCCAGGCGGTTGTAGTAACTTCAAGAAAGCCGATGATTGAAGTGAAGGCCGATAAAACCGTGATGAATGTGGATGCCATGATCTCTAACACCGGCGCATATGCGCTGGAAGTGCTGGAAAAGGCGCCCGGCGTAACGGTTGACAAGGATGGCAATATCAGTTTGAAAGGAAAGCAGGGTGTGGTGGTGTTGATAGATGGCAAGCAAACCTATCTTTCAGGCACCGAATTGGCAAATTACCTACGCAATATGCCGGCTTCAAATCTTGACCAGATAGAGATCATGACCAACCCATCAGCGAAATATGACGCGGCGGGGAATTCAGGAGTGATAAACATCAAAACAAAAAAACAAAAGCAAAAAGGTTTCAATGGCTCGGTGAACCTTGCGTATGGCCAAAGTTTTTATCATCGGCTTAACGGAAGCCTTAATTTGAATTACAGGGTTGGTAAAGTAAATTTCTTTTCTACGTTAAGCGCCAATACACGTAAAAGCCGCCGCCTGCTGGAGATAAACAGGAAATATCTTTCACCCGAAGGGGCGTTGAGTGCGGAGTTTTCACAAGTTTCCAGGGAGCAAAGGGAGAGTGAAAACTACAATGCAAAACTCGGGATGGATTATTTTATCAGCAAAAGATCTACCATCGGCTTTGTGGTAACGGGCTATACCGTGCCGAGTGAAAAGCAAGGTGAGAATACAAGTTATTTGAAGGATGCATATGGCAACCTGGATTCAATTGTGGTTTCGGGAAACAGCGAAGATGCAAGCTGGAAGCATCTTGCAGCGAATCTAAACTTCAGGCACCAGTTTGATTCGGCAGGGCAGGAAATCACGGCTGACCTTGATTACCTCACTTACAAATCAGATAACAGTCAAACTTTCAACAATCATATTTACGATGCCAATTGGCAAAGCCGCTATGGCGATGAGTTGTTCGGACAGCTGCCGTCAAAGATCGACATCTATACCGCAAAAATCGACTACGCGAAACCGTTAGGGAAGTCGCTTAAGTTTGAATCAGGTTACAAATACAGCTCTGTAGAAACGGATAACCTGGCAGATTACTATACGATGGTGAACGGCGTAAAATATTCGGATAATGAAAAGACCAACCGATTTGCGTATGAAGAATTTATTCACGCAGGTTATGTAAACATGAATAAGGAGTGGAAAAAATGGTCTGTACAGGCCGGGCTTCGCGTGGAGCATACCAATTACGCAGGCCACCAATACGGCAATCCTGTTCAGCCTGATTCAGCTTTCAAGGTCTCTTATACCAGCGCCTTTCCAACATTATATATCGGTTACAAGGCAACGCAAAATCATAACTTCAACATGAGTTATGGAAGGAGAATAAACAGACCGGATTATGAAGACCTGAACCCCTTCCTGTTCTTCATTGACAAATACACGTACGGCAGCGGAAACCCATATATGAAGCCGATGTATTCCGATGTAGCCGAGTTTTCGCACACTTATAAAAACTGGCTGACGACAACCGTGAATTATTCTTACACACAGGATCTTTTCAATGAAATTTTTGAAGAGCGCGGTTATGCCACATTGTTGAAAAAGGGAAACTTCGGCAGATCGCATAATTCAAGCCTTTCAGTGAACGCGATGTTGAACGTGAAGAAGTGGTGGAAGTCTAACATATACGTTGAAGGCCGTTATCTCGATTTCACGGGCACGGTTGCAGGAGAAGCTGTGAAAAGTTTTGGAGGTACCTACCTGATGCACGCACAAAACAATTTTACTTTCAAAAAAGGCTGGGGCGCTGAACTGAGCGGGGTTTACAGATCGTCTGCAGTGGAGGGACAAATGCGAATAAAATCCATAGGGCAACTAAACCTCGGTGTTCAAAAACAGGTCTTGAAGAATAAAGGTGTTATCAAATTTAATGTGCGCGATGTGTTCCTCACCATGAGGCCCAAAGGAAATATCGATTTCCAACGTACAAGGGCATCGTTTCGGCAAACTAATGAAAGCCGTGTGGCCACCATAAGTTTCCAATATCGCTTTGGCAAGCCGATCAAGGGAATACCGAAACGCAAAACAGGCGGATCTTCCGAAGAACAATCGAGGGTAAAAGGCTCAGCTTCCTGATCAATCAACCCATACATCCCGGCGGAGAATATCTGCCGGGATCTTTTCATTAGCCGCGAAGGTTTACCTTTGAAAGAAAAAAGCTATGCCTTCATTCGATCTTGTTAGTAAAGTTGATCTTCAAACGCTGGACAATGCGGTGAATGTGGTGAAGAAAGAAATTGTGAACCGATTTGATTTCAAAGATTCGCACGTGGTGATCGATCTGAATAAAAAGGATTTTAAACTGAATCTTGAAGCGGACAGCGAAATGAAACTCCAGCAAATAATTGATGTGCTCATCAGCCGGAGCATGAAGCAGGGACTTGCGGCCGAGGTTTATGATCTCAGCAAGGAACCTTACCAAAGCGGCAAGGTCACCAAGCAGGAGGTACCTGTAAGAAACGGCATAAAACAGGAAGACGCCAAAAAGATGGTGAAACTGATAAAGGATAGCGGAATAAAGGTTCAGGCCGCCATTATGGATGATATAATTAGGGTAACAGCTAAGAAAATTGATGATTTACAGGAAGTTATACAGGCGTCAAAGGGTTGGAACCTTGGCGTGCCATTGCAGTATGTAAATATGAAAAGCTAAACTTTCGTATCAATTTTTTATGTATTTTTGCAGCTCCAAAAATTTTACGGCAAAATCCGTAATTAAAAAAGCAATCAAATGAAAAAAGAAATTCATCCAAAAAACTACCGCACGGTTGTATTTAAGGATATGAGTAACGGGCATACCTTCCTTAGCCGCTCAACTGCTGAAACCAAAGAAACCGTAGTGTTTGAAGAAGACGGGCAGGAGTATCCGGTAATTAAACTGGAGATCTCTAACACCTCGCATCCTTTCTATACCGGTAAGAATGTATTGGTGGATACTGCAGGCCGTATCGATAAGTTTAAAAAGCGTTACGAAAAGAAGGCGAAGTAATCGTTTTCATCGCAATAACATTGAACCTTCCATTTTTGGGAGGTTTTTTTATGCCATGCTTTGTTAGCTTTGCCGGGTAACAAACCCCGGAGAAGAAATGTCTGTTGTATTATTCGATCAACACATACGCGCTGCGCTTTTCCCTTTTACAGAAACGCGGCACACGGCCGATATCAGGGTTGGCATATTTACGATCAGGGAAAAATGGGAGAGGTTATTAAAGGCTCCTGTAAAAATTGGTGAGAGGGATGAAGTTCAGGCTGGAGAGGTGGCCGTGCCTGCGAACGTTCTTCCTGCGCAGGAAGACTATCTCCAGATCATTGAAACTTATAGAACGGGTTCGGAACTTTCTTCAGAGATACGAACTATCAACAGACCCTGGGATATTTTCATTCACAACGCATGGGCGATAAAAAGTGATGCGTATATAGTGATGAATGAAAAAAAGTCGGCGCCGATTTCGTCAACAAACAAATGCCTCAACGAAAAAGCGATCTTCCTGGAAGAAGGTGTTAAGATGGAGCACTGCATAATCAATGCCACGGAGGGAGCTGTGTACATTGGCAGGAATGCATTGGTGATGGAAGGAACGATGATCCGGGGCCCGGTATCAATCGGCGAGGGCGCTGTAGTGAAAATGGGATCGAAACTATATGGCGGAACAACCGTGGGTCCATATTGCGTGGCCGGAGGTGAAATTAAGAACAGTGTATTGATGGAATACAGCAACAAAGCTCATGACGGGTATTTGGGCGATAGTGTGATCGGCGCTTGGTGCAACATTGGTGCAGGCACTTCAAATTCAAATATGAAGAACAATGCGGGCGATGTTTCTTATTTGTTCGACGAAGATGAATCTTCGGTGGTTGCAGGTAATAAGGCCGGGCTGTTAATGGGAGATTATAGCCGTTGCGCGATCAATACCTCTTTTAACACAGGAACGATAGTAGGAGTGAGTTGTAATATTTTTGACAGGTCCTTTCCTTTAAAACTTACACGAAATTTTTCATGGGGAGAAACAAAATACTTGTTGGAAAAGGCATTGAATGATATTTCAAAGTGGAAGGAATTAAAGGGGCAGAAACTTACAGAAGAAGAAACTGAAATTTTAAAACAACTGTATCATAAATCTTTTGACAATGAGAAAACAAATAGCGGCAGCTAACTGGAAGATGAATTTGACCTGGCAAGGCGCGGGTGAATTGATGGATGCTTTACTGAAAACCGGTCATAAACTTGGTGAGGCGCAGCTCGCCATCTTTGCCGTTCCATTTCCATACCTTGATGCGATGTTGCAAAAGGTTCAGGGCAAAGAAAATGTCTTTATAGCCGCGCAAAACTGCGCATCAAATAAAAACGGAGCCTACACCGGGGAAGTGAGCGCTGAAATGTTGCAAAGTATGGGCATTAAATATGTGATCATCGGGCACAGTGAGCGCCGTGAATACCAGGCAGAAAGTAACAGCCTGCTTGCGGAAAAAGTGAATCGTTGCCTGGAGAACGAAATCATGCCGATATTTTGTTGCGGCGAGCCGCTGAACATCCGGGAAGCGTCTACTCATAACAGTTATGTTGAAACGCAATTGAAAGAAAGCCTTTTCCATTTATCTCCGGAACAGGTTTCGAAGTTGGTTATCGCTTACGAACCGATTTGGGCAATTGGAACCGGGAAAACCGCTACCAGCGAGCAGGCGCAGGAAATGCATAAAAACATACGAAGCGTGCTTGCCGCAAAATTCGGTGACCAGGTTGCAGAAAGTATTTCAATTCTTTACGGCGGAAGCGTGAAGGGAAACAATGCTGCGGAACTTTTCTCTCAACCCGATATCGATGGCGGTTTGGTAGGAGGAGCCAGCCTGAATGCTGATGAATTCAGCACGATAATTAACAGCCTGCGAAAATCATCCTGACCACCGCATGTTCCTGTTTAATTTATACAAGCACAGCAAGGGCCTGTTTTTTCTGTTCGCGGGCTTCTTGCTGGCTTTTGTTTTTATAAATGCCAAACAGGGTGCGGTAATCACACCGGTATATCAGTATGGCATGTTTAGCGAGCCTTTTTATCGTGATCAGAAGTATGTCGCTTATCAATTCTCAGTTAATGGAGAAACCGTTTCTTTAAAAAACCTTTCCTTCCCGGCGCGTGATATTATGTTGGTTTCGTTGCAAAATTATTTGATTAGTGCCGAAAGAAATAGTGCTGTGTATCACACCATGCAGTCA
>JAFAGR010000101.1 GCA_023422565.1 Bacteroidota bacterium
CGCTGTATCTCGGGCGATGCCCGAGGATGCCGCTTCAATCCCTAACGCAGCGCAACGTGATCATTGAAATTAACTCTAACGCACACTTTTTTAATTCGGGATGAATAATATTTTCTTACGGCCTGAACTTGCGCATGATCGTGCGGGCGGCGGCCGTAAGTTCACTGCTTGTAATGTTTGAACTTCCCACATCCTGTGTGGTCCAGCCCTGCCAAACAACCTTTTCAGTTTTCGCATCTATCATAGAAATAGTGAGCGTTCCTTCCCGCGTTTGATACGCGCTTCGGTCGTATCCTAAAAATCGCGATGGATAATAAACGCTTATGTAGCGCCGTGTGTATGGGTTGTAAAAATTTCTGTAATAGCCCTGGCTGTAAACAGGATCACTTCTTTCACGAATCGTTTTTTCCAAAAGTATATCGTACTTAAGCAGCAGTTGGGGATCTTTATTATCAGGCAGCAATCCTTTATCCTGTAGTTGCGCATTTATCGCATTCACCAGGTTATCTTCCTGTACATCACTGAGCCAAACTGCGGAACTGTCCGCCTTATCATGCAACCAGTCGAAGGTTTTATAATTACTAAAATCAATCGATTCATTCTTCTCTATCATGGCCGTGGGGCCGCAGGAAGCCAGCAGAAGGAGAAGTGATGCGAATGTCCACAGCTTTTTCATACCTGTCTTTTCCCAAAGCATGCAAACAAAGCACCAAACAGGCGGGTAGCCCTATTTCCATATAGAAACTTAACTTTTTCCTGACTCCACGTTTCCTTGCCAGTGTTTCAGGAGCAGGAAATTCCGTGTCTCACAATACCGGAGTTAAATTCTCAACATAACATTTATAGCGACAGTTAGTAAAAAAGGGGCGAGAGATTATTAATAAATGCGGCCAGGCCGTCGCGGTGTAAGATGAGTTTGGCCACTCCCGCATCTATGGCCTGTTTGGGCATATAGGCAACCTCGGCATCTTCGGGTTCCTGCACCACAGTGAATCCATTTTTTTCGCCAATTGATCTCAATCCCCCGGTGCCATCAATACTTGCGCCGGAAAGCAGTATACCCGTAGCCCCTGCGCCGTACGCTTCTGCGGCAGATTGCATGGTAACGTCTATACTTGGCCGGCTGAAGTTTATTTTCTCTGAAAAATCCAAGGAGAAGGTGTGGTCTTTTTCAATCAGCAAATGATAATCTGCCGGGCATACGTAAACAATCCCTGGAAGTAACTTTTCTTTTTCTTCCGCCTCTTTCACCGGTAGTGCCGAACGGGTGGCTAACAATTCCGTAAGCGAATTATCATGCGATACTTTACGGTGGATGACCACCACAAGAGGTAGCATCAGTTTCGGATTTAACTTCGGAAGCAGGTGTAGCAATACTTCCAGGCTGCCTGCAGAACCGCCGATAACTAATATGCCGGAGTAAATTATCCGTTCTTCTGCCATATTTTTTCTGGTGATAACTGGGTGTAACGGTTACCTATACCCGAAAACCGGAGCGTTTCCTTTGAGCCCAGCGCAAGAAACCCTTTTGGTTCAAGGCTATTGTCAAAGATACTCAAAACACGGTCCTGTAATTCTTTGTTGAAATAGATCATCACATTTCTGCATAAGATGAGTTGAAACTCATTGAAAGACGAATCTGAAACGAGATTGTGCGTGGCGAAAATAGTTCGCCTTCGCAGTTGTTCATTGAACATCGCCTTGTTGTACTGCGCCGTATAATAGGCCGAGAAATCATGGATACCTCCGGCCTTTATGTAATTCTCAGAATATTGTTTCATCAGTGAAAGCGGATATATTCCTTTCTTCGCTTCTTCAATTACGTCGGGATTTATATCCGTTGCATATATGAGGGTTTTATTCAAAATGCCCGCTTCTTCCAGTAAAATGGCCATTGAATAAACCTCCTCACCGCTTGAGCAGCCCGCATGCCAGATCCTGAGAAAGGGCTGCGAGGCGAGCTGCGGTAAAACTTTTTGTTTTAAGGTTATGTAAAACGATGAATCCCGGAACATTTCAGTTACGTTAACCGTTATTTCTTCAACAAACCGTTTTATGTATTCCTTGTCTTCCCGTACGCGTTCATGAAATTCATTGAAATCAACAAACTTGTCCAAAGATATCAGCCTTCTTACCCTGCGCATGAGTGATGCCCTCGAATAATCGGTAAAATCATACCCGTGCAGATCAAAAAGATCATTCACTAATATTTCAAGTTCAGCCTCCGATATTTCCATGGCCTTCTGTAAATTTATTTATTAGCTGCATCAGTTTGTCAACATCAATGGGCTTGGACACGTAATCATCTGCACCGGCTTCAATGCACCTTTCCCTGTCTCCAACCATTGCCTGCGCGGTTACTGCTATTACGGGCAGATGGGGAAACATTGATTTGAATTTCGGTATGGCTTCATAGCCGTCCATTTCAGGCATCATCATATCCATGAGCACAAGTGCAGGCTCAGTTTGCCGGGTGTATGCAAGCCCAAGGGCTACATCTTGTGCAGCAACGCAATGGAATCCCCGCGCTTTTAGTGTGGCGGATAAGGCAAAAATATTCCTGTGGTCATCGTCTATTATTAATATCGGCTTCATGTTAGCGTTTTTCGTATAACCATACCCGTAAGAGGCTTAACAATTGATCAGTATCTACCGGTTTGGTGATATAATCTGAGGCGCCTGCACTGATGCATTTTTCCCGGTCTCCTGTCATTGCTTTTGCAGTAACCGCTATTACCGGAAGATCTTTATATTGTTTGTTCTCCCGTATCTTTTTTGCTGTTTCATAGCCGTCCATGCGTGGCATCATCATATCAAGCAAAACCACATCCACATCCTTATTTTCAGAAAGTTTTTCCAGAGCTTCCCTGCCATCTGTAGCGGTCACCACATTCATTTGGTACTTCTCAAGTGATTTTGAAAGCGAGAAAATATTTCTGACATCATCATCTACCACAAGAACTGTTTTGTTCTTCAACACCTCGTCCATCAGTCCGCCTTTTTTCATCTTGTTTTTCCCTGTCCTTTTACTGTCTGATTCCACGATGTGAAGAAAGAGAGAAATTTCAGACAGGATCCGCTGGTAACTCTGCGCCGTTTTTACCACGATGGAATCCGCATACTTGCTGATCCGTTCCTGTTCGCGTGCAGACAAACTTTTTCCGGTGAAAACGATCACGGGAATATTTTCCATTCCTTCATGGCTTTTTATATTCTCCAGCATATCGTAGGCCTGTTGATTGGGAATTCCCATATCCAGCACCACGCAGTCCACATCTGATTTCAAAGCTTCCACGCCCTCATTGATGCTGTGTTTGATGTCTGTGTTTATCTGCGAGCTTTCCAAAAAGTAGGCGAGGGCCTTTGCATGCTGCGGATTTTCTTCGAGTATCAAAACCTTTTGAGATTCTTTTGATACAATGTGCTCTATCCGTTTAAAAATATCATTCATTTGGTCATAGGCCACAGGTTTGTGAATGAAGTTGATGGCGCCTTTAAGCAGGCTTTCATTTCTTACCTGGTGACTGCTCATGATGTGCACGGGGATGTGGCGTGTAAGAGGATCATTTTTTAATTCCTCCATTACCTGCCATCCGCTTTTTACCGGCAGTTGAATGTCCAGCAATATTCCGGAAGGTTTAAAAGTTCTTGCCAGTTCAATCCCTTCATCACCTCTTACTGCACAAAGTGCTTTATACCCGCGTTGCCTGGTATATTCAATCAAAGAGCGCGCGAAATTCACATCGTCTTCAATGATAAGAATACTTTTATCTCCTGGGGAAAGCTCTTTTCGGTCGTCTGGTATACTTTCAGGAATTGTAGTTGAAATATATTCGCTCTTTTCGGTTTCCTTTTGATGCTCCGCCGGGCTTTCAGGCCTGAGGTCAACTTCCTCAGTTTTATTTCTTCGGTTAACCGGTACCGTTATTGTAAAGCGGCTGCCCTTACCGGGTTCGCTGGACACTGAAATTCGTCCTCCCAGCAACTTTACAAGTTCGCGGCTAATGGAAAGACCAAGCCCGGTGCCTCCGAACTTTCTCCGTGTAGATCCGTCGGCCTGCTGAAATGCATCAAAGATCAGTTCCTGCTTTTCCGGTGCGATACCGATTCCCGTATCTGCCACTGTAAAGCTAAGATTGCCACCGGCTACCGGTTTCACCTCAATTTGTATGGAGCCCTGTTGCGTAAACTTGAGTGAATTGGAAATAAGGTTTCTGATCACCTGCTCGAGCCTCAGCTTATCTGTATGAATGATTTCAGGAACTCCATCAGCTACCTTAAGATCGAACGCCAAGTTTTTTTCGTTCGCCATCGGTTCAAACATCGCCTTCATTTCAGAAAGAAGGGTTTGCAGCAGCACGCTTTCAAATTCAAGAGTCATTTTGCCTGCTTCTATCTTTGACAAATCAAGAATTTCGTTTATGAGTAACAGTAAGCCCTGTCCTGAACTCTGGATCACCCGTGAATATTCAACTTGTTCCTCTGTAAGATTTTTCTCCGTGTTATCTGCCATCAACCTGCTTAGCAATAAAATGGAATTAAGCGGTGTACGCAATTCGTGCGACATATTGGCCAGAAATTCCGATTTGTATTTTGTTGAGGCTTCAAGTTGCTCCGCCTTTGCCTGAATTTCAAGTGTGCGTTCCGCGATCTCCTGGTTCTTTTCTTCCAGAAGGCGCGTTCTTTCCTCCAACTCTGCATTGGCTTGCTGCAATTCCTCCTGCTGCACGCGCAATTCCTCTTCTGAGGCCTGGAGTTTTTGGGTGTGAGCCTCCAGTTCAGTATTCAGGTTTTCCATTTCGGAATGCTGAACCTGTAATTCTTCTGATTGTGCCTGCGTTTCTTCTAAAAGCTCCTGCAAACGGGTGCGGCTTTTTGCTGCATTCAAGGCCACGGCAATTTTTTCAGATACTTCTTCAAGTAACCTGATGCTTCGCTCGCCGAACTTTGTAAGTTTTCCGATCTCTATTACGCCTTCCACCTGGTGGTTGGCGATAAGCGGAAAGATTATCACATGATGCGGTTTACTTTTGCCGGCGGCAGTACTGATGCGATAAAAATTTTCCGGTGCCTCTACCGATATCATTCTTTTTTCCTCAAAAGCCTGCCCCGCAAGCGATTGGCCCCGGTTTAAAACTTTTTGTACGTCAGACTCGCGTTCAAGCGCATAGCCGCTTACGTAATGAAGCTGGTCTGGCAACTTCGCCACATAAAATGCACCCACTTCAAACCCGATAATTTTCGCAAGCATTTCCAAAACGCGTTGCGAAATGCTTTCAACACTTTGATTGCCGAGCATCGCATCCGCAACAGCCCTTACCGAGCCCTGCATCCATATTTTTTCTTCCTGTTCTGCAGACAAGTTTATCAGGTTTGTGCGCATCTCCAACATGGCTTTTCCTATAACATCTTTCTCGCTACGGATATTCAACGGGGTGTCAAACTTTCCTTTCCCGATGTCAGCAGCCGCTGCAGCCATCTTTTGTTTGTTGGTATCAATCGTCATTACGGCCTGGGCCAATTTCCCCACCACATCACGGGTTGGTTTGGATATAGTTAGTCCTAATTCGCCCAAAGAAAGTTTCCGGGCTGCATCGCTGAGCTCGCCCAAGGTGGCAGCAATGCTTCTTATTGAAAAGTAGATGATTGCCATTACTAAAACAATTACCGTCAGCAGCAGGGCGAGGCTGATATTCTTTTCATTCTTTTCTGCCATATATTTCTGGCGCACACTCTCAAGTATATCGGCAACAACACTCTCCTTCAATTCTTTCAGGTCTTCAACCATTTTTATTGAGTTGCGCCACCATTCCTCAGAGTCGGCCGCAAGCATGATATTGCTTGTGTTGTTAATTTCTTCCAGCACCGTTACTACGGCAACAGTGCTTTCTAGCTTTAATATTTCACGGTATGCGGAAATAGAAGCCGAATCCGCCTTTTCAAAAAATTCGAGTTCCATAGCCCGGAAACCCATCCATCCCGTTTTTATTTTTTCAAAAAAGGATTCAGTTACGGTTTTGTTTACAAGTACATAGTAAATGTCTGACCGGAGCACCGCAATTGAGTTAGACATTTGAAGAAGTAGATTGTCTGCCGAGATCTTTTCATTCAGCATGGGAATGAAGGATGGCTTTTCGCTGGTACCATTCATAAGCGTGATCAACCGCTGCATGATCGGCGAATAGAAGTCTAATATTTCAACAACAGTGATTGAATCTTTTAATATGCTCCTTCTAAAAGACGGCAGCCGGTTCAGCAAGGTGTAACGCTTATAATCTCCAAGTTTGCCCTTGTCAAATTCATCGATCTTGCTGATCACCGCATCAGTCTTCGCTTGTTGATTCAATAGTTCCGCCTCCGAATAACGCTGATTCATCCGGTGGGCAAAACTCACACGTCTTTCTGTAAGTAAGGTTTGAGATAACTCTCCGATATAACTGTTCAGTACCACATTATCCCTGAAGTTCTCAAGCAGATGCAGCCGCTCTTGTTTTTGCTGATTGTTTTGCAGCGCAAGAATGAAGGCGAAGGCAAGCGGAATTATACCGGTCAGTAAAAGTTTGATGTGAAGCGGAATGTTTCTGAATAAATTCTTCATATAATTCTAATGGCTGGTACTAAGTTTTATTTGGATTGGCAAATCAGGTGATAGGGAAAGGAAAGGATGAAGGTTGAGCCTTTTCCTTCAGTGCTTTCGGCAGTTATGGTTCCATGGTGTTTATCCATGATCTTTTTTGAAATGGCGAGGCCCATTCCGGTTCCCTCATATTGTTCGCGCGAGTTGAGCCTTTGAAAAACGGTGAATATCTTTTCGATATACTTTTCATTAAATCCGATTCCGTTATCTGCCACCCGTATCTCATAAGCTACCGGCATGGTTCCCTCATAAATGATATTGCCGGAAACCTCCACTACAGGTGCTTCATCTTTCCTTGAAAATTTAAGTGCATTCGCCAGCAGGTTTTGAAATACCTGGCGTATCTGGCCCCTGAGCCCTTTCAAGCATAAAAGGGTGCCTATGGAGATATTAGCATTTTTCTCCCGGATGAGGATCTCAAGGTCATCTATTATCTCAAGCCAAAGCGTCCTTAAGTCTATCTCTTCGGTGGCTTCTTCTTCACTTATCCGTGAATATTTGAGCAGATCCTCTATCAGCCCGGCCATTCGTGCGGCGGATTGATTGATCTTATTGAGGTAAAGCTCAGATTTTTCATCATTGAATTTTCGGATATTATCATCCAGGTAACTGGAAAAGATCTGGATCTTCCGCAGGGGCTCCTTCAGGTCGTGCGACGAAACGAAAACAAATTGTTCCAATTCGTCATTTCGCTCCTCGAGGAGAATATTCTTTTGTTCGAGTTCAACCGTTCGCTCCTTTACTTTATTCTCCAATACATCCCGCATCATTTTCTGCTCATGGATATCTGAAAAAGTGCCCACCCATCGCAGCACTTTTCCACCCTGGCTCACCGGAATTAAATTAAATTGAAAGTACCTGAATTCTCCGGTCACCTGATTAAGTATTCTCACCTCCCGGCTCATTGCCTGCGACCCCTGAAACGCACTCGCTATTTCTGCCGGTATGTCACCATCGGCATCATGAAAGGTGGGAAATTTACTCTTGTCGGGTGCAAAGAGCAGCCACTGTTGATTTACAAATTCGAGTTCGCCCGCGGTGTTAGCTGAGAAGGCAAGCTGCGGAAGGCTTTCCATAAATAACTGCATTTCCGCGACTGTCTTCTTTAGCTCCACCTCCGCTTTCTTTCTTTCCTCCACCTCCCGTTTCAGCCGGCTATGCGCCTGATTTAGTTCACGTTTTTGTTCATATAAAGTGTGTAAAGTTCTAACTTTCAATATAAATACGTCTGCATCTACTGGCTTGGTAAGATAGTCTACTGCACCGGAGGTATAGCCCTTGGTCACAAATTCTTTTCCCTTACTCACTGCAGAAAGAAAAATGATCGGCAGGTCGCGTGATTTATTCAATCCCTTTAACGCTTCGGCCACCTCAAAACCATCCATGCCGGGCATTTGCACATCTAATATGAGTAAGGAATATTCATTTTTGAGAATTTTTCTCAATGCTTCTTCGCCTGAATGGGCCGTATCTACCTCAAATTGGTTAAGTTCCAGTAACCTTTTAAGGGAGAATATGTTCTCGGGAGTATCGTCGGTGATCAGGATCATGCGTAGGATAGAACCTTAAATTAGGTTACAATATGCTGGTAGTTAATTAGTAGTGTGAGTTATGTTAAATATTTATTCAAATGTTTGGGTTGATCTTTTCAGAGCTGTTTCTTTACAAACCTGATTGATTATCAACATTCATGCTAAGCTCATCCTTAGCACAATACTGCCGGAAGATTTTTATTTGATAGGATATCGAAGAGGAATGTCAGCCTGGCAGATGAAGTTTTACTTTTAGCTTGCGCGGGGCGAAAACATTAGGTTGCAACCGCGAAGATCGGAATGGTCCAATCGGCCCTCGACCTCAAAGCTGCCGTCCGGATTGCATCTCGCCAGGTCGTCGGTGGCTATAAAGGAACAGGAAAACAAATTCGCCAGATCTATAATATTCGCACCGCCTTTTGCGGCTACCCCCGGGGCGGATACTCCGAGTGGATCATCTTCATCTCTGCAAAGCACCTTCATCCATGGCGGCGAAATAAATAGCCCTTCACCTTTTGAGTAAGCCTGGCTCAGGAGTTCGGTCATTCCGTATTCGCTATGCACATGTTCCACTTCCCATTGCCCTTTCAAGAAGTCATGCACCTCATTTCTCAGCATTTCCTTTTTTCTCCCTTTCATGCCGCCAGTTTCCATCACAATCACACTGCTCAAATCCATCGGAAACTTTTCCGAAAAATCTATAAGCGCATAAGTTACGCCAATCAAAATTGTTTTTGTCCCGGATTTTACATTTTCCAAAAGTACCCGGGCAAGTTCCGGGTAATTGTCTAAATAAAATCCACTGTTAAGATTTTTTGAAAGATCGATGAGCTTTTTCACCATATACACCAGGGATGAATTACCTCTTTCGAGATAAGACGGAAGCAGGCCGAGAATGCAGTATTCACCGGGTTCACCGTAAAAAAGGTTGAATGCGGTCAAGAAGCTTCTCTCGTACAGGGATAGATCTTTAATAAAATGCCTGCTCGTGGCGGTGCCGGTGGTTCCGCTGCTTTCAAAAACAGCTTGCGGATTAAATGAGGTGCACTTAACCTGGTGGAGTTTGAAAAAACCGATCGGCAGGAAAGGGATATTCTCACAATGCCTTACTTCTCCGGGAATTCGTTTTAATAATTGGCAAAAATTCCGGTATAACGGATTATTATCAAACTGAAACTGAAAAACCTCAAGGCAAATGGCATTGAAAGTTTTATTGTTCGCTTCAAATATTTTTTGCGAAAGTTTTTCCGCTTCGTTTTGCATTCCGCAAAGGTGAGCACGTTCGGGCAATTATGGCCTCCTGAGCCTCATTATATTTATGTTTAAACGGGCCCTCAATTATTCCTGCATCTTTCAGTAAATTTGGTGGATTCAATTTCATGATAATGCGTACAATCTTCGCCATATTCTTCCTGTTAACGATTGCATCCTGCTCAAAGGATAAGTTTACTGATGAGCCGCAGATCGAGTTCAAAGGATTTGATATAAATCAGTTCACAAGTAATATGACAAGCCTTGACCCGCCACCGCATGTTAAGCTCAAGATAACCGATGGTAACGGTGATGTGGGATTTATTGCGGGGGTAGACACAGCATTCGTATACCTGAAAAATATATTGAACGGCCGTGAAGATTCAGTTCAATTTCCCGATCTGGGCTCTGCCGCGCGTAAAAATTTTGAAGCTGAACTGGAAGTAAGCCTTTTTGATGTAATGGGAGGGCGCACGTCCAACTTTCCTCCCCGCCCTTATGTAGATACTCTATATTTTGAAGTGTATATGCGCGATTTCAACCGGAATAAAAGCAATGTGATAATTACATCTGAACCGTTTTACTTTTTCTCGCTCTGATGAAGTGGCTTCACTTCATTCTTTCCCATTCGATATTCATCAGCCTTTGCGCCGCGGCCTTGTGTTTTCAAACGCATTTGTTACTTGGCGTGCAAAATGAGTTTTTGGTTTACCTGTTGGTGTTTTCGTCTACGCTTTCGGGTTATAACCTATACTGGTTGATCAGCAAGTATCGTTTTTCGAAAAGCAACTGGCAGGCCTTTCTAACCCGCAACGCATCGAACCTGATCATTTTCTCGGCTGCCGGAGTCATCACTCTTTACTGTCTTTGGCAAATGCCGGTTCTCCTGCCCACCTTTGCAATTGGAATGATTCTCACCCTTCTTTACAGCCTCCCGCTCTGGCCATTTGAGTTCGCAAAAAAATTACAGAGACTTGGTTTTTTAAAAACCTTTTTGCTCGCGCTCACATGGACCTATATAACCGTGATGATACCTGTTACGGGCCACGATGCTTCCTCCACCGCCGTGTTTTCTTTGTTATTTGCACGTTTCTTTTTTATGCTGATGTTATGCGCAATTTTTGACTCGAGGGACATTGCAGTGGATAAGATGAACCGCCTCCGAAGCCTTGCAACCGATGTGAGTGCAGCGAATCTTCAGATAATAATGGCGATATCATTTATCCTTTATATATCTGCAGGCTTTTTTCTTCGATACCTCAATGGCGGCCACAGTCAGCTTTGGGCTTTCATAATTACCGGGTCGGCCACATTGGTGGTTTATATGCTCTCACAAAAAAAGCGCGGTTATTTCTTTTACTATTTTGTAGTTGACGGGATGATGTTGTTTTCATCCCTGCTCACGTTTGTAGCAAGTATTGTATAATTTTGCCCTGAAAAATTTATTATGGCAAAATCTTCTGCAAAACGGATACTTAAGCAAACTTCTTACGATTTTTTAAGAACATATATTAATAATCCCTCGCCAACCGGTTTTGAGAGCAGCGGGCAAATGCTTTGGATGGATTATCTCAGGCCTTATGTGGATGAATTTTTTACCGACCCTTACGGATCCGCAGTGGGGGTGATTAATCCCGGGGCATCCTTTAAAGTGGTAATTGAAGCACACGCCGATGAAATCAGCTGGTTTGTTAATTACGTTTCTCCCGAAGGTTTACTCTACCTAAAAAGGAATGGTGGTGTTGACCACCAGATCGCCCCGAGCAAGCGCGTGCTGATTCACGGTAAGAAAGGAATTGTAAAAGCTGTATTTGGATGGCCGGCAATTCATACGCGGCTGAGTAATACGGAGAATAAAGAACCGCAGCCCAAAGTTGAAAACCTTTTTCTTGATTGCGGTGCACGTAGTAAGAAGGAAGTGGAAGCGCTCGGCATTCATATTGGTGCCGTAGTTACCTACGAAGAAGGTTATGATGAACTGGCTAACGACTTTTTGATCGGCCGTGCTTTTGATAACCGCATCGGGGGCTTTATGATCGCGGAAGTGGCGCGTTTGCTAAAGGAGAATAAAAAGAAGTTACCGTATGCATTATATGTGGTAAATGCTGTGCAGGAAGAAATTGGGCTTCGCGGCGCTGAAATGATGGCGCGGAGAATTAAGCCGGATGTGGCAATCATCACAGATGTTACGCACGACAGCACCACGCCGATGATCAACAAGATAATTGAGGGCGAATGCCATTGCGGCAAAGGACCTTCATTGTGCTACGGGCCTGCGGTACACAATAAGTTGCTGGAAATGGTTGAACAAGTTGCCGTAAAAAATAAAGTACCCGTTCAATTTCGCACGGTGAGCAGAAGCACCGGAACAGACACCGATTCATTTGCGTATGCTAACGACGGTTGCCCTTCTGTGTTAATTTCCATCCCGCTCCGATATATGCACACAACGGTGGAAATGATTCATAAAGATGATATAGAAAACACCATCAGGTTAATGTATGAATCCTTGTTAACGTTAACGCCTAAAACTAACCTGAGTTATTTCAAGAAATGAGCTTGCTAAAAACTTCGCCCGACATGGCAAACGAAAGGGGCAAACATATTAGATTGTTACTTACCATTTTCACCGCGGTGGTGGGAGTGCTGGCGGCCCTTGTATTGTTGTTCTTTTTAATGCGCCTCATATTCGGCCTGCTCAGCTACGTTCCCTGGCTTGAATATTTATATGTGGTGTTCTTAATATCCTTCCCCACAGCAGTTTTTCTCACCGCCTTCAGCATCTTTTTTAAGCGAACAAAAAGGCATCCTGCAAAGATCGTGAGAGGAGTTTCACTTGCCGTGATCTCTCTTTTTCTTGCAGCCTGGGCACTTTTTTATGTGCTGGATATAATAGCCTTTATCCGGTTTCAGTATACAGACATAAACAATTTCAAAACCTACAATATGCTTTTCCTTTTTGCCAACGTTGCCGGAATATTCTTCCTTGGCGTTGCGCAGGCATTAAGCACGCCGAAAGAAAAGGATTGGCTTGAAAGGAGGAGAGAGGAGGAGGAAGATGAATTATAGATTTTGAATTATAAATTTTAGATGATGAGTTTTGGGTTTTGAGTGATGAGTGATGGGTCTTAAATGTCACGATCATCAAATTGCCAAATCCTCAAATCCAAATCAGCACATCCGCAAATCTGCACATCACCTAATCAGCTTCCTTTCCCTTCCAGCGCCAGTTCCAGCACCTGCATCATCGTTTTCACGTAATGGAATTTTATTCCTTTTATAAATGAAGGATTAATTTCTGTAACGTCTTTTTCGTTTTGAGTAGAGAGGATGATCTCTTTAATTCCGCTTCTTTTTGCGGCAAGAACTTTTTCCTTAATACCGCCAACAGGCAATACCTGTCCGCGTAAAGTGATCTCGCCAGACATAGCAAGGTAAGGCTTTACCTTTCGGTTTGAATACGCACTGGCGAGCGCGGTCATCATCGTTATGCCTGCACTTGGCCCGTCTTTCGGAACCGCACCTTCAGGGATATGAATGTGGGCCGTTTGTTTTACAAATGAAGAAGGTTCCATTTTCAACTTCCTCGCATTAGCTGAAAGCCAGGTAAGCGCCGTGCTCGCACTTTCCTTCATTACATTGCCCAGGTTACCCGTCAATTTTAATTCGCCCTTGCCCTCGATGAGTTGCGCTTCAATAAAAAGAATGTCTCCGCCAACATAAGTCCAGGCAAGGCCCACCGCAACTCCGGGCATATTCGCCATTCTGTAGCTCTCATTGCTATATCTTGGCTTATTCAGAATTTTTTCAAGGTCGGGAGCCGTAATGGTTGTTTTTAATTTTCCCTTCATCACCAATTCTTTCGCCTGGTATCGCATTATACTTGCCAGTTGCCGGTCCAGTTCGCGAACACCGCTTTCCCTGGTGTAATCTGCAATCACTCTTTCAATGATAGCGTCACTCATTTTAAATGCGTCTTTTTTCAGGCCATGCATTTCAAGTTGTTTGGGAATTAGATGCCTTTTTGCTATCTCAATTTTTTCTTCCACGGCGTAACCGCTGAGGTCTATTATTTCTAACCTGTCTCGTAGGGCAGGTTGAATGGAACTTAAAGAATTTGCAGTGGCAATAAATAGCACTTTGCTGAGGTCATACTCCAGTTCAAGGTAATTATCGTAAAAAGTATTGTTTTGCTCAGGGTCCAGTACTTCCAGCAGGGCAGAAGACGGGTCACCGCGATGATCGCTTCCCACCTTATCAATTTCATCGAGAATCATTACGGGGTTGCCGGATTTTGTTTTACGTATTGACTGAATGATCCGCCCGGGCATTGCGCCAATGTACGTTTTCCTGTGGCCGCGGATCTCGCTTTCATCATGAAGGCCACCGAGGCTCACTCTCACATACTTTCTTTGAATGGCAGCGGCAATGCTTTTACCAAGACTCGTTTTACCAATTCCCGGAGGGCCGACAAAACAAAGAATCGGACTCTTCATATCACCCTTAAGCTTTAGCACGGCAAGATATTCGAGGATCCTGTCCTTGATCTTTTCCATCCCGTAATGATCGTGATCAAGAATCTTTTTCGCTTTCTTCAGGTCGTAATGATCCTGCGTGTATTCTTCCCACGGAAGGTCAAGCATCAGGTCAAGGTGATTATACACTACAGAATAATCGGGCGTGGAAGGGTGCATTCTTTCAAGCCTTTCGAGGCCTTTATGAAACATATCTTTCGCAGCCTTTGGCCATTTTTTTTGCTCGGCCCTTTTCTGCATCTCCTTTACCTCCGCCACATTATCGCCACCGAGCTCATCTTTAATGGCCTTCATTTGTTGCTGAAGGAAATATTCTCTTTGCTGCTTATCGAGCTCGGCGCGGGTTTTATTGGTTACCTTATTTTTAAGTTCTGCATATTGGAGTTCGGTCTGCATTAAATTAAGCAACAACTCCGCTCTTGCTTTAAGATCGTTTATCTCAAGTAGCAATTGTTTTTGCTTGATATCACTGCTCAGGTTACTGCTCACAAAATGAATAAGGAAGGAAGGGTTTTCTATATTCTTTAGAATTATCCCCGCCTCGCTGGGAAGATTGGGAGAGAGGCCAACAATTTGTCCGGCAAGATCCTTAATGCTTCCTACAAGTGCTTTAAAATTTGCATCATCTTCACCAGGTTGCTCGTCTGTAAGAAAGGTCACTTTCGCCTTGAAGTATGGTTCGTCTTCCACCACTTCATCAAGCTTGAACCTTTTTTTTCCCTGGATGATTATAGTAGTTCCTCCATCAGGCATTTTAATCAGCTTCACAATCTTTGCCACTGTACCGATGTCTTCCAGGTCGCTCACTGTAGGCTCCTCTACCGAACTGTCTTTTTGCGCCACCACGCCAATCAATTTGTCAGCCTTATAAGCATCGGTCACTGCCTTAATACTTTTATCTCTGCCAACGGTAATGGGAATTACCACACCGGGAAAAAGTACAGTATTTCTTAGTGGGAGAATAGGCAAAACAGCCGGAAAGTCGCTACCATCGTCTTTATCATCATCATCCTCATTCAATGGAATAATCGGCATAAATTCCAGTTCATCTTCATTTCGGTCGAGGAAATATCTTTTATCCATATAATATATTCAGCTTGTCAGTTTGGCAAAATTAGCCGGATTAAACCGATTAATTTATGTGGATGGTAATGTGGTCAAGTATAATGCCGAAGTAAAGAAACAACTCTTCTTATCTTGCAACTCATGGATATCGCCTGCACCGTACAGGAATTAGAATTGCTCAAAAAGATCGCCGCAGCGGCGCAGGGTTGCAATACGCCCTCATATCTTGTTGGCGGCTTTGTTCGCGACAAAATAATGAAGCGGCCCACAAAGGACATCGATATTGTGTGCATTGGTGATGCGATTTCGGTTGCGCAAAAGCTTGCGGGCGAAAGGGGTGCGGTAAATGTGTTTAAAAATTTTGGAACCGCACAGGTGGTGATAGATGGCTACGATGTTGAATTTGTCGGCGCGAGAAAGGAGAGTTATGCGCATCACAGCAGAAAACCTGTTGTGGAGCCGGGTACGTTGGAAGATGATCAGAATCGCCGCGATTTCACGATCAACGCCATGGCGATAAGTTTAAATCATAACGATTTTGGTAAGCTGGTTGATCCTTTTAATGGTCTTCAGCATATAAAGGAAAGTAAACTCGTAACGCCGCTTGAGCCCGGGATAACATTCAGCGATGATCCTCTTCGGATGATGAGAGGAGTGCGTTTTGCAAGTCAATTGAAATTTGAACTTGATGCAAACACTTTTAATGCTATAAAGGAAAATGCGCATCGTATAAAAATTGTTAGCGGAGAAAGAATAGCAGAGGAGTTAAACAAGATCTTGTTGTGTGAAAAACCTTCCGTAGGTTTTCAGTTACTATTTGATTCCGGTTTATTGCAGATCATTTTTCCGCAAATGGTGGCATTGGCGGGCGCTGAATACATTGATGGTTTAGGCCATAAAGATAATTTCGCGCACACCTTGCAGGTGGTGGATAATATTTCAAAGAAAACGGATGATCTGTGGCTGCGTTGGGCTGCGGTATTACATGATATTGCTAAACCTGCCACGAAGAGGTTTGAAGAAGGCCATGGCTGGACGTTTCACGGGCATGAAGTAGTAGGGGGAAGAATGGTGCCGAAAATATTTGCGCAATTGAAGTTGCCGCAGAATGAAAAAATGAAGTTCGTTCGAAAGATGGTAGAGATGCATTTGCGCCCTATCGGACTTACGAAAGACAACATAACGGATTCGGCTATCCGAAGATTATTATTTGATGCCGGTGATGATTTTGAGAGCCTGATGATGTTGTGCGAAGCAGACATTACCTCCAAAAATGCGCAGAAGAAAAAACGTTTTCTTGAAAACTTTGAAATGGTAAGGCAGCGCTGTGCTGAAGTGGAAGAGAAAGATCATATTCGCAACTGGCAACCGCCAATAACAGGAGAAATCATCATGCACAAATTTAATTTGAAACCCGGCCGCGAAGTGGGAATTATAAAGAATGCAATAAGGGAGGCGATCTTGGATGGAGTTATTCCGAACAATTATGAAGCTGCGTTTGAGTTGATGATTGAGAAGGCAAAAGAGATGGGATTGGGGGATGTGTAGGAG
>JAFAGR010000008.1 GCA_023422565.1 Bacteroidota bacterium
GTTGTGGGTTTTGGGTTGTGGGTTGTGGGAAAATTTACGATGTACGATTTACGATGTACGATTTGTTGCTAAAATACCGGCTGAGGTTTTTCATGGCATCATCGTTGCGTCGCAATCACTTTGGCGGCATACCAATGAGCAGCAAGTGATGCACGATTTACCTGCCCGATTTCGTGATTAAATTCAACCCGCCAAAGGCGGGCAAGCTATCTAAAATTCATCATTTCACTAAGGGTTCATTATACTATCCGTCAGCCTCAAATAAGTGGTCCTCAATTTAGGATGGTTGTTCAGCAATCGAAGATGTTTATCCAGCGTTTGAATATCCTTCCTGGCCGCGGGGCCGGTTTGAACCTGTGTGGGCGACAGGCCCATGATCCGTTGGGCAGTTTCCAGAATAAGCGGTTTGAGTAAATTGAAGTTCACATTTTCTTTCATGCAAAACTCCTCGCCAAGGGCATAAAGGTGATTGGTAAAATTGCTTACGATAACTGCTGCTGCGTGTAGCCGTAACCGTTGGTCGTCACCGGCCTGTTCAACAAAAGGACTTAATGTATTTGCAAAATTGCTCAGCAACGCCGTCATCTCCGGTGTGTTTCCATCTATCAGAAAAGGAATATCCGGAATTTGCATCATCTCGCGCCGTAAGCTTTGAAGCGGATAAAAAACGCCGTATCGTGATGAAACGTTTTTCAACACCTCCATGGGAACAGAGCCCGCGGTGTGCACAACAGGAACGGGATTGGTATGAAGCGTGGAAGCGGAATCGTAAACTGCATTATCTGAGATCGCGATCAGCACCAGGTCAGATTCAATCGAATGAATTTCGCCCAAACCTGACCAGCTGCATCCCAATTCGCCGGCGAGGGCCATCGCGTGCTCCGGAGTTCTTCCAGCTACATGAACCACCTTGTGCCCCTTTGCAGTTATCAGGCGGCCCAATACGGTAGCCACATTGCCGGTTCCAACAATAACAATTCTCATAAGGTTTACCTTTGTAAATATGAATGTACAAAATAAATTAGCGCTTGGCTACATTCGAACGAAACTCAATATCCTTTCGGCTATCAGCGAGAAAATGGCCGGCGATGAACTGTTTCGCCTGTTTTGTACACCGCCGGGAAAGGTTAGCCCGAAAGCAAACGGAATGTTTTCCGCTCATGAAAAGTTAAGCTTCATCTTAAACGGCAAAAAGGTACATGGTTACCGTTGTAATTATCCCGCGAAAAAAACCGCCCTCCTGCTTCACGGATTTTCCAGCTGCATTGATAATTTTTCAGATTTTGTTGAACCACTTGTGCAAAAAGGATATGCCGTGCTTGCCTTTGATGCCCCGGCGCACGGGCATAGCGAAGGGAAGACCATAAACGCAGTTCAATACGCAGAGATGGTAAACCATATAATAAATGAATATGGGCCTGTAGACGCATTGATCGGGCATTCCTTCGGCGGACTCGCGATTGCCCTCGCGCTCGAGAATGATAAAAGCGAGGCGAAACGACAGGTTGTACTGATCGCTCCCGCCACAGAAACGACCACTGCCATTGAAGGTGCGTTAAAATTGCTCTCCCTTCACAGCCCCAGATTTCGCACAGCTCTTGAGCGGAAGATCGAAAACTTCAGCGGTAAGAAAGCCGAATGGTTCTCGATACGAAGGGCGATCGGAAATATAAAGGGACAGGTACTGTGGCTTCACGATGAAACCGATCGTATTACTCCCATAATTGATGTTTTGCGGGTTAAGAATGACAAGCATCCACATATTACCTTCCATTTTACAAGAGGGCTCGGGCATCGCCGCATATACCGGGATGCCGAAGTCCGCCAACAGATCATGAATTTTCTTCATTAACAGGCTACCCCTCAACAAAAATTTGCGTTTTTCAATTTTAAAGTAATATTGCAGCAGCCGGATGTAAGATTTACCGATGGCATATTTATTTCATTTTATATAAACAGCACTCCTTTAACAGCGGAGATTGAGGTTGATTATGGCAAAAAACTTATTGATTGTAGAGTCTCCCGCGAAAGCGAAAACCATTGAAGCGATCCTTGGAAAGGATTTCGAGGTGAAGAGTTGCTACGGCCACATCCGCGACCTGGAGAAGAATGATATGGGGATCGACATTAAAAATCGTTTTCAACCCAAATACATTGTTCCGGCTGAGAAAGAGCGCGTGGTGAGAGATCTGAAATCGGTTGCGAAGAAGGCCGATGAGGTTTGGCTGGCTTCGGATGAGGACCGTGAAGGAGAAAGTATTAGCTGGCACCTTGCAGAGGTGTTGAACCTCGACCCGAAAACAACCAAGCGCATCGTTTTTCACGAGATCACCAAGCCGGCGATAGAGAAGGCTGTTAAAAATCCACGTACAATTAATATGAACCTGGTGAATGCGCAACAGGCGCGCCGGGTATTGGATCGCATTGTTGGTTTTGAACTCTCCCCTGTTCTTTGGCGGAAGATCGGCCAGCAGGGCGGCTTAAGCGCAGGGCGTGTACAAAGTGTGGCAGTGAAGCTGATCGCGGAAAAGGAAAGAGAGATCAATCAATTTAATGCTACCGGAAGTTTTAAGGTGGAAGCCTTACTTTCTGCGGAAGATAACCAACAAAGGCAGGTAACATTTAAAGCAGAAGGCGGAAAATACAGCCAGGCGGAAGAAGCAGAGAATTTTTTGAATCGTTGTGTAGGTGCGTCTTATACCGTTAAGGACGTGCAGAAAAAACCCGGAAAACGCACGCCGGCAGCACCTTTTACTACCTCCACCCTGCAGCAGGAAGCAAGTCGCAAACTTGGGTACGGCGTTAGTAAAACAATGATGCTTGCGCAACGGCTTTATGAAAGTGGTAAGATAACTTATATGCGTACCGACAGCGTGAACCTGAGCGAAACCGCGCTTGATGGCATTCATGGCGAAATAAGAAAGAGCTTTGGCAACAACTATGTGCAGCCAAGGAAATTCTCCAACAAAAATGAAAGCGCGCAGGAAGCGCATGAGGCTATTCGTCCGACGTATATGCAGAACCATTCGGTTGGCGATATGGAATTGAACCGGCTTTATGAATTGATATGGAAGCGAACCATCGCCTCGCAAATGAGCGACGCGGAATTGGAAAAAACAACCGCTAAAATAAATATTGCCACAAAAAGCGGCGAGAATGAGGAACTGACCGCAACCGGTGAGGTGATAAAGTTCGATGGCTTTCTGAAAGTGTATATGGAAAGCACGGATGAAGAAGAGGCTGATAATAATGAGGGCGAAAGCAGGCTTCCAAACCTGACTCCCGGGCAACAACTTGAATTCAGGCAGATGACGGCAACCGAACGCTTTACACGCCATCCGGCACGCTACACGGAAGCATCCCTGGTTAAAAAACTGGAAGAACTTGGTATTGGCAGGCCGAGCACTTACGCGCCGACGATCTCCACCATCATCAAAAGAAATTACGTTGAGAAAAAAGATAAGGAAGGTATGAAGAGAGACTTCCGCGTGTTCACTTTAAAAAACGACCGCGTAACGGCGGAACAAAAACAGGAGAATACGGGTGCCGAAAAATCAAAACTCTTCCCTACCGACCTGGGCTTAGTGGTCACCGATTTTTTAAACCAGCATTTTACCGATGTGATGGATTATTCTTTCACGGCAAACATTGAAAAGGAATTTGATGAGATCGCCGATGGTAAAATTGTTTGGAACAAGATGGTGGAAGAATTTTATGATCCCTTTCATAAGGGTGTACAGCATACATTAGATACGGCCGAACGTGCTGTTGGCGAAAGGCAATTGGGCGTGGACGAAGAAAGCGGTAAGCCGGTGATCGCAAGGATGGGCCGCTATGGCCCGATGGTGCAAATCGGTTCTCAGAACGATGAGGAGAAGCCGCGTTTTGCAAGATTAAAGGCCACGCAAAGTATTGAAACGATAAGCTTTGAAGAAGCGATGGATCTTTTCAAACTGCCGCTGACACTTGGAGAATATGAGGGCCAGGAAGTGCAGGTGAATGTGGGAAGGTTCGGTCCGTACGTAAAACTCGGGGAGCAATTTATTTCCATTCCCCGTGGTGAAGACATAATGGAAGTTGATCTTAACCGCGCGATAGAGATCATTGAAGCGAAAAAAGTTGAAGATGCGCCGATAGGTTTCTATGAAAGCTTGCCGATCACAAAAGGCAAGGGAAGATTCGGCCCCTTTATAAAGTGGAATGATCTTTTCATTAACGTACCTAAGGCTTACAATTTTGATTCGCTGACGCAGGCCGATTGCGATGCATTGATCCAAAAGAAACTGGAAAAAGAAGCTAATCGTTTTATAAGGCAATGGCCTGAAGAAAAGATCGCGATTGAGAACGGGCGCTGGGGGCCATTCATCCGCTTTGGTAAAAAAATGCTGAAATTATACTCGAAACCGAATAAGGAAAAGTATACAGCGGAAGAACTTGCCGAAATAGACCTGGATGTGGTTAAACGCATGATCACCGAACAGGACCCGACGGCATTCACCAAAAAAGCAACAAAGAAAGCTGCACCGAAAAAAACCGCAACAAAAAAATCTGCCGCTAAAAAATCACCGGCAAAAAAAGCCGCTGCGAAAAAAAGTGCAGGTTGAACCTAATGAAGGAGAATAAGGAAATATCAGCTTTGATGCATCTTATTGATGACCCCGATGAAGAGGTGTACAAAACTGTGAGCGATAAGATCCTCTCCTTCGGTAAGGATATTATTCCGAACCTCGAACATCTTTGGGAAACCATCACTAATACCGATACCCAGGAACGCATTGAATTGCTCATCCACCGGGTACATCACCGCGACCTTTCAATGGAATTCGAGGCCTGGAAATCGGGCGAGGCCGGTTTGTTGGAAGGGGCTTTATTGGTGAGCAAATATCATTATCCTGATCTTGCATTTGCACCTACATTAAAGGAACTCGAAAAATTAAGGCGCAACATCTGGCTTGAACTGAACAACTACCTTACCTCATTTGAAAAGGTGAATGTGTTCAACGGAATTTTTTACAATTACTACAAACAGAAAAGCGTTGAAGTAAGCTATGAGAATCCCGATACATTTTTAATGCACAAAGCGCTGGAAACAAAAAAGGGAAATTCGATCAGCAATGGCATCATCTATCTCGTACTTGCCGCCCAGCTCGACCTTCCCATATACGCGATCAACATTCCGCGGCAATTTATACTGGGTTACATGAATCAAGGCTCACACGCTTCCATGGCCCATTCCTCTGAAATGATCAGTTTTTATATTGATCCTTCTACCGGGCAAATGTATTCGCACAAGGACATTGAAAATTATTTCAAAAGGTTATCTGTGCCTCCAGTTTCTTCTTACTTCAAGCCGCTAAGCAACAAGCGAATTATTCAGTATTTGCTTGAAGAAATCAGTAAGTGTTACGATAACGAGCGCAATGTTTACAAGCGGGATGAGTTGTTGTATTTTGCGGGGATGCTGGATTAGTTCGTAGTCGGTAGTCATTAGCCGTTAGTCGTTAAGTGCCGATGCTCCAGCACATCTCCAAATCAGCACATCTCCAAATCAGCACATCTCCAAATCACTCCATATCCTTACTTCCAAACGAAAACGGCAGTAACAATCCGGCATTGTCGAGCACGATCACTTTCCCGGTAAGCCCGCTAAGCACTATCCGTATCGGGCTGCCACCCCTTGCTTCGAATTCAAGAAGAGATTGCCGGCAGATACCGCAGGGCGAAACGGGATGTGAGCTCTCGCCGTTCTTATTGTTATAACTAATGGCGAGCGTTTCTATTCCTTCACCGGGGAACAAACTTGAAGCGGCAGACATCAGCACGCGCTCTGCGCAGATGCCAACAGGGTAAGAAGCATTCTCCTGGTTGGTGCCCTTTACAAGACTTCCGTTCTTCATGCGGGCAACGGCGCCAACGAGAAAGTTGCTGTATGGAGCGTACGCGTCCCGGGTGGTGTCGCGCGCTGCTTCAAGAAGATCTTTGTCAGATTTTGGTAATTCGTCTGATGAGGTAAATACCTCGTAATTAAAACTAAATTGTTCTTTCATATCAATGATAAAAAAACCTCCCGTTAAGGAGGTTCTGAAAATTAATGATTTTTATTGATATCATCTTACTTAATGCTTTTGAAAAGCCGCTTCCATCTTGGGCCATTCTCCCAACTGAACCAGATCAATGAAGCCTTTCCCACCACATGATCTTCGGGAACAAAGCCCCAATAACGGCTGTCAAGAGAATTGTGACGGTTATCTCCCATCATCCAATAATAGTCCATTTTAAAGGTGTAGGATGTGGCGGGCTGACCGTTTATGATCACCTGCTCTCCCCTTTTTTCCACGGTGTTACCCTCATACACCCGGATACAGCGTTCATAACGGATAAGGTTATCCGAAGTTAATTGGATCGTTTCTCCTTTTTTCGGTATCCATAACGGGCCATAGTTGTCAACTGTCCATTTGCTTGTGGTATCGTAATAAGGGAACAACTCTTTTGAGCGGTAATTTTGATCGTTCGCTTGCGGAATGAAATCTGTGAGCTTATAGTTTGCCGGAAGGCTCACTCCATTCTTTTCGGCATTCGTAATATTTACAAGATATTCATGCGGGCCGATCTGCGTGAGATCGCCCTGGTCGGGCCTTATAGCGAT
Source organism: Bacteroidota bacterium (assembly GCA_023422565.1). Taxonomy (GTDB): domain Bacteria; phylum Bacteroidota; class Bacteroidia; order Chitinophagales; family Chitinophagaceae; genus Ferruginibacter. Next base: position 6,647 of record JAFAGR010000008.1, read on the forward strand.
TCCATAGCTTTCCAGTTTTTCCTGGTCCACGTAAGAATCAGCCGGAATAGAAAGCCTGTGATAACGCTCCATATCAGGGTGTGAGGGTTGCTGACTGCCACTGGTATATACTACACCATTAATTATTCGCAAGGTATCTCCTCCTACCGCCACGCAACGCTTAATGAAATTCTCGCGCTTGTCAACAGGCCGCGTTTTAATAATGCTCCCAAAACGGTTCCAGGTAGCGTCACGTCCGATCTCACGAACTGCCTGGTAATAAGTAACCCGGCTTCCAAAATTCACCTCATCGTTTATCAGGGTGTCGTTCACCGGAAAGTTGAAAACAACTACGTCGTCCCGCTTCACCGGACTTGCAAACCACCTCGTATATGGAATATGGATCAACTCGGAGTAAGATTGCGAATTGGTGATCGGCATGGTATGATGCACAAAGGGCATGGCCAATGGAGTGTTGGGTATACGCGGGCCATAAGAAAACTTGCTTACAAAAAGAAAGTCATTCACCAACAATGTCTTCTCCATGGATGGAGTCGGAATGGTATAGGCTTCAAAAATGAAAGTGCGAATAAGTGTTGCCGCTACTATGGCAAACACTGCAGCGTCTACCCATTCCCGTATGGTTCCTTTTTTATAATTATGAACAACATCCTTCCCGGCATATCTTTCATTCTTCGAAAAGCCCATGTATGGCAGGTAGATAAAGGGAACCAGCACCACTGCGGCATGGTGGAGAATGGAGAACCTTCCGAAGTGCTCCACAAATTTTATGAGGATCCAGATGGTAATGAAAAAGCCCGCTATCGGGATGAACTGCAGAAAGAACCAGAATTTCTTCAGCTGCATTTTTTCTACCATACACCAGGTATTGTAATACGGAATCAGGGCTTTCCATGGCTCAATGCCTGCTTTTTTAAACATTCCGTACAAACCAATGTGGCTCGCAACAATTAAAACAATCAAAACTATCCAACCCATAATTATCTTTTTGCCGGCCAAAAGTACAATAGAAAAGGTTTGGTTACCGACCGATCAGCATCAGCCAAAGCCATTCGCGGCATTTTAACAAATCGTGAAACCCTAACGTTTAGCAGGCATCACGTAATTCTCAATTTCTTCCGCTCCAATTGTATTACCTGAAAATATGATCAAACGCTCAACGACATTCCTTAATTCGCGGATGTTACCACTCCAGTTATATTCCTGCAGCATTTTCATGGCATCCTTGTCAACCGTTTTAACAGGCTGGCCATATTCTCCGGCAACCTGCTCCAGGAAATGTTTTACAAGATGCGGAATGTCTTCGCGCCGTTCATTAAGTGAAGGAACATGTATGATTATAACACCAAGCCTGTGATAAAGATCCAGCCTGAAAGTTTTATCCTCCACTTCCTTTAATAGATCCTTATTAGTGGCAGCAATCACACGCACATCCACATTTATATCTTTATCCGCTCCTACTCTTGTGATCTTCCCTTCCTGCAAAGCCCGGAGCACCTTTGCCTGCGCGTTCAAACTCATATCTCCGATCTCATCAAGAAACAAGGTGCCACCATTGGCCTGCTCAAATTTCCCAATGCGCTGCTTTATCGCCGAAGTGAAGGAACCTTTTTCGTGGCCGAACAATTCGCTTTCTATCAGTTCCCCCGGTATGGCTGCGCAGTTCACTTCCACAATGGGCCCTGAGCTTCTTGCACTTTTCTCATGGATCCATCGTGCCACCAACTCTTTTCCGACACCATTTTCACCGGTGATGAGAATTCTCGCATCGGTGGGGGCAACTTTGTCAATTGTATCGCGGATCTTCATCATCACCGGGCTCTCGCCCACCATTTGCTGCACGCGGCTCACCTTGCGTTTGAGAGTTTTCGCTTCCTTTACCAGTTCCTGTTTCTCGGTTGCATTTCTTAAAGTGATCAATAACCTGTTCAGGTCAGGCGGTTTGCTGATGTAATCAAATGCGCCGCGCTTCACGGCCTCTACCGCCGTTTCAATGTTACCATGTCCGCTGATGATTATAATCGGAATATCCCCGTTGATTTGTTTGGCTTTCTCCAAAAACTCGATGCCATCCATCTTTGGCATTTTGATGTCGCACAAAACGAGGTCGTAGTTTTTATCAGAAAACTTTTTAAGCCCTTCATCGCCATCTCCGGCCTCGTCTATCTGGTAACCTTCAAAACTTAGTATTTCCACCAGGGTTTTCCTGATGGCCTTTTCATCATCAATAATTAAAATGTTCGGCATCCTCGGATAGGTTTTGTTTTAGTACGACCGTTTCAAAACTAAGGTATTATAAAGAAAATACGGCAAGGCAATGAAGTATTTGGCAGCAAAGATTCAACCCTGTACTTTTGCAGCTTTACGGGATGTAGCGCAGCCCGGTAGCGCACACGTCTGGGGGGCGTGGGGTCGCAAGTTCGAATCTTGTCATCCCGACAAACAAAAAAGCCTTGGTATTTGCCAGGGCTTTTTTCATGAGATCGCATGCAAGCTTGCTTGCAAATGCGAGCCGGAAAAAAGACCTGAGCCGCAGCGCGGCAGGCTTTTTTGTTTGAACACCTCCCTCGAAGATCAGCGAAGCTAATTTGTCATCCCGACAAACGAAAAAGCCTTGGAGTTTCCAGGGCTTTTTTCATGAGATCGCATGCAAGCTTGCTTGCAAATGCGAGCCGGGAAAAAGACCTGAGCCGCAACGCGGCAGGCTTTTTTGTTTGAACACCTCCCTCGAAGATCAGCGAAGTTAATTTGTCATCCCGACAAATAAAAAGCCTTGGTATTTGCCAGGGCTTTTTTCATGAGATCGCATGGAAGCTTGTGTTTCACGCAAAGAAGCAAAGGAAGCACAAGGCGCCAAGCTTGAGTTTCGAAGGAAGGTTGCGGAAAACTAAAACATTTCACACGAAGGAATACATAAGAAATGCAAAGGCGCTAAGGAATGGAAAAATAATTGATGAAGCAAAGATTAAGCATCATCAAAATCTAAAATCCAAAATTTAAAATTTATAATTCCGAACGCCGCCGGCGTTGGGGGCTACCAAATATTCCTCGGGCAGCCCAAACCATAGTGCTGGCCGATGGTAAAGCCGACCATTATTTCATGTGTGCCCTTACTGTAGTTATAGATCTTAGAGGTGTTGTAGTCGTAAGAATAACCAATGTTCACGGTGTTGGAAATATTCAAACCGGTCATTGCGGTTAACCCATCATGTAACCTTCCCCCGAAACCAAACCAGATTCGGTCGCGATAGGCAAGCTTTGCATTGAAATCAAACTGCACCGGGGTGGGCTGAATGTATTTCACCATTACCGATGGAATGATGTTCCAGTTGTCGCCAATTCCAAAGCGGTAACCACCGGTCAAAAAGAAATGCGGAACAGATTTGCCGCCCTCAGTTTCATTTACGCCGCCGTCGGAGAAGTTGATCTTTTGCGGATAGATCTGCTGCGCCGATAAGCCGAGAAAATAGTCGGCGGAATAAACATATAAACCTGCATTTATATCCGGACGAAAATTATTCAAAACGCCCGACCCGAACACCGCGGGGTCAACAGGCTCGTAAAAATCGAGCTTTGAAGAATTGATGCTGATGTTTGTAACACCGGCTGCAATGCCCGCCGATAAAGAGGTTCGGGTAGACAAGGCCATGTGGTAAGCATAAGTTACCAACCCCGAAAAACGGTTCAAAGGCCCTGTGCGATCATTGATGATCTGCATACCAATGCCGTGATGCGGCTCGGGCGCAGAATATTCTTTCCAGTACTCCTTCCCGCGCGGATTTTCATCAGGCATTTCAAATGAAGTTGCCGTCACGCGCGTATCATATTTGTTGATCGCCTTGTGAATGGTAAAGTAAGTGGTTACCGGAGCATCCAGCACACCCACCCATTGGTGCCGGTGGCTGAGTTTAATATCGGTATAATTCTCAATCCCGGTTATGGCGGGATTGAGAATATACTGGTTCATAATGTACTGCGTATAATGCGGCTTCTGCTGCGCCATGGCGCCAAGCCAACTCACAAAAACTCCCATCAACAAAAACCCCTTCCGCAATATTTTCATAGTTATTTCAGCACTTTAAATTCAGTACGACGGTTCTGCTGCCTTCCTTCAGGATTGTCGGTTCCATCGGCATTCTGGTTTTCAGCGATCGGCTGTGTGGCAGCATAACCTTTAGCGATCAACTGGCTGCGTTTAATTCCTTTCTTCACGAGATAATTCACTACGCTGCGAGCCCTTGCTTCAGACAAGCGCTGGTTGTAAGCATGCTTACCAATGTTATCGGTATGCGCACTGATTTCCACTTTAATATCAGGATTGGCTTCAAACATGGTAACCAGTTTGTCGAGTTCCGGATAAGATTCCTCTCTCAATTCAGCCTTATCAAAGTCGTAGTAGATATTGTTAACGATCACCGGCTTATCTATCACGATCGGTTGCAGGCAGATGTCGGGATTGTTAAGTGTTAATGATCCCGGCTCTGTAGGTTCGTTGAATCCGAGTTCACCCGATTGATGCTCAGGCGCACTGGCAACGGCTTTCAGCGGTTGGAAATCTTCAATGGTGAAAGTGTATTTTCCATCCGCGCCAGTGGTTTGCGTATGCACCACACTGTTATCAGCACCTTTCACGCTGATGGTTGCTCCCTGTATTGGTTCCTTTGTTTCGCAACTAACTATCATACCCGAAATTGTTTTCGGCATGTTCTTTTTCTTCAGTGTAAACAATTCAAGGCAGCATGCCGCATCGCGGTCCGATGCAAACAATACATCTTCCAGGATATTATTCGCGCGGCCGCGGCTCGCGAAATACACATCATCTTTATGCGAATTAACGGGATACCCGAAATTCTTGACCTCTCCCCAGTTGCCCGCATCACCTTTTGAATAATAAAAATCAAAGCCACCCATTCCTACACGGCCATTGCTTGAAAACACAAGTGTTTTGCTTGGCACATGATAGAAAGGCGCGTGTTCGTCACCGTTAGTATTAATGAAAGGACCAAGGTTTGTTGGCGTTCCCGCATTATCAAGTTCGTCAAGCGTAACAGACCAAAGATCAAAACCGCCTACACCGCCGGGGATATCGCTTGAATAAATCAGGGTTTTTCCATCGGGCATTAACACCGGTTGCTGGGCATTGTATCCTTCCTGGTTAATGGTTGCAGGCATGGCGATGGGCTCACTCCATGTTCCATCGGTTTTCTTCGTCATGTACAGGGAAGATGCTTTCTTACCGTCACCGATCGTCCAGCGTGAGAAGATCATTTTGTTCCCGTCGGGGCTCAGCGTTACAGCGCCCTGGTGAACGTCTTTCGCCTCAGGAACCGCAGCATTTGAAATTCCGCCGAAACCACTATCAGTTAAAGAAGCCTGGTAGATCCGGGTGTTGTTCACCTGGGTTCTTGCTGCATCTTTTACGGGTTTGGAAGAAGTGAAATATAAAGTGTTGCCATACCAAACCGGTGCGTATACCGCGCCCGTATCGGCCAAACTTTTCTGCGCCTTTACCACTGTATATTGACTCATGTCCGTCTTCTCAGTTTGAGTGGCTGAAAATTGCAGGCTAGCCACTTCCTTTTCTGCATCTTTTTTTAATTCAGCATTATTGGTGTTAGCGGCAAATTCTTTAAAGTTAGCTTCTGCCTCAGGATACTTCTGCATTGCACGAAGCGTGGTTGCATAATGAAATTGCACTTCCGGGAACTGCGCCCTGTCAAAACTCATTGCTTCGCTATAAAGAGGTTCAGCTTTTTCGTGGAAATGAAGCATGCGGTAACTCTCAGCGAGATTATATGTTGCCTGCTCCTTCGTACTCACGGGCCCGGTGATTTTTACAGGCTTAACAGTTGTGGATGAATAAGGGGTGAAACCCGCGGGGGCCTTTGATTTTGGGCCCTTGCCTAGAGCCTTCTCATAATATTGCGCTGCGGAGAAATAATCCGCGTTCTTAAAGTAATCATCTGCCGCCTTCATGTATTCTTTATTCACCTGTGCGAATGATGGCAGGGCAAAAAAAGCAGCCAACAAAAAAACCAAACTCTTTTTCATATTATTTCGTAATTACTGATGCTGATGAATGATCTGATGTATTCTGAATTATTACAAACGTGGACAAATAAATTCCGCTTCCGGAGTTTTTACTTTTTTCCTTCCTACAAAGCTTAGAGAAATTTCAAAACTGTTTGATCCGTTAGCCATTTTACCCAGGTCAGATGTGTTAATATCATAGCTTAACCCGATAAGCAAATTTTTATGACTCATTCCCACGTATGGAGAAATAGCATCTTCAAAACGATAGTTTGCGCCGAGCATGAAATCTGTTGTGGGCGCCACTTTCAGCTGGCCGTAAGCTCCAACCATTTTTTCTTCGGCAGTTCCCTGACGGAGATAAAGCACATTCGGGGTAATGCTGAATGTATTGTTGATACCAATGCGCAAGCCCGCATGGCCGGTGTAACGCATAGGGATAACCGCATCATCTTTATCGGTGAATTGGTCTTTTGGTTTGGTAAGATGGCCAACTGAAAAACCACCAAAGAAATTCGCGCGCTTGCCCGGAGTTCCGTCAAAATATAAAATACCCGCGCCCATATCAAAGGATGAAGTTGAATTGGTTGACAATACGTCCGCGGTCTGGTTATTCGGATTGTAACCAGTGATAGGGTTCCACTGGTCGCCAAATGTAAGCTTGCTTGGGTTGAACCTGCGCTGAATGAAACCGAACTGCATACCGATCACCACGCGGTGGGTTTCGTTAACACCGAAGCGGATACCCGTGTAAGATGCGTTACCATAAGCCGTGGTATAATTATATCCGCCATCACCAGCGGTTTGATTCAATGCACTGATACCAAAATTTGCATTTTTATTCGTGGTGAAATCAACTGAAACACCAGGAGTTGAAAAAGGGCTGCTGATATTTCCCCACTGCGTACGATAAATTGCCGCCACACGGTAATCTCCGTCAAACACACCGGTAAGCGCGGGATTCAGCCAGGAAGGATACACATAATACTGCGTAAAATGCGGATCAACCTGCGCACTGGACCTCATAGAAAACAAGGTGAGCAACAAACAAACTAACTTTAATGATTTCATGACTGGTTCTACTTTATTCTAAACAAAATTTTATTTCACAATGGTCACTGATCCTTTTATAGGACCAAAACCGTTCTTCAAATTGATCACATAATAATAAGTTGCGAGCGGAAGTTCTTTTCCTTTGAACCTTCCATCCCATGCCTTATCATACCCAACCGAACTGTAAACCGACTGACCGTAACGGTTAAACACATCAACTGTAGCTCCGGGGTAGTCGATCAAATTATCTATTCTCCATGTATCGTTGATACCGTCTCCGTTCGGTGAGAATGCATTCGGAACATTTACAGGATTAAGAATTTTCACAAACATTACATCGCTCGCAGTACATCCACCCGCACCAACAGCGGTTAAGGTGTATTCATGGTCTCGCGTGGCCACAAATGTAGGACGTAAAACCGTTGGATCAGGAATTTCTCCCTGCGGCGTCCAAAGGAATGAAACACTGGTTGAATCATTCGCAGACGGTTTTAGCGTAATAAGAGAATTTAATGGGACAATAATATTCGGACCTGCATCAAGAACTGGTTGAAGGTAAACGGTCACATTCCGTGTGGCCGGATCAGACTCGCATCCGAATTCATTTTTTACCACAAGTGAAATAGTATAGTTGCCCGGTGCCAGGTAAGTTTTATTCGGAGCAGGAAGATTTGAAAAATCGCCATCTCCAAACTGCCAGTTCCAGTACCTGATCACGCTGTTAGGCGCTGAACTACTATCCGTTAAAATGCTGGGTGTTCCCTGGCAGAGATTCAGCGGAGATACACCAAAGGATGCAATAGGCTGATCAAAGAAATCATCCAACGTTTTCTGAACGGATGCCGCGCATCCGAAAGGTGATGTGGCTGAAAGCGTGATGTCCACCGGTGTTGCGCTGCTGTACACGTGTGTAGGGCTTACATCGGTTGATGTAGCGGATCCATCTCCGAAATTCCACTGATAAGCAAGATCAGAACCATCCGGGGAAACCGAGGTGTTTACAAAGGCTGCATTACCTGCAGGCATGCACACAAATTCAGGCGCATCAAAATCCACTTCAGGTATTGAGTGAGAAACTACTGTTTGGCGCGCGGTATCACTTACGCAGCCATTGTTGCTTGTAGCCACCAGTTTCACATCATAGGTGCCGAAGTTTGGATAGGCCTCGGTAAAGTTTGCGCCTGTGGTACGAACGGTATCCCTTCCATTACCAAAATACCAATGCCACGAAGCAATGCTGCCTGAAGGAATGGTTGAATTATCATCGATCGTAACAACCTGGTCCGCGCAAATATCCGAAGTAACGGTGAAGGCTACACGAGGTTTCGGATTAACCGTAACCGTTCTTGATATGGAATCAACACATCCTCCGACAGTGGTGAACACATATTTAATGGTGTGCGTGCCATTTCCTGCAGCGGACGGAGTGAATTGCCCGTCTGCCGTAATACCGGGACCTGAATATACACCAACTCCCATCACATTATTTGTGGTTTCGGCAAGCGCTCCCGAAACAGGCACCATTTGGTCTTCGCAATAATTCGGGAAGGGTGCGAATGTAAGCGCGGGCTTCACGCCAAATGTGTAGGTAATGGTGGTATCATGCACGCAACCATTATCGGTTGTTGCAGTAAGTAAAACATCGTATGTGCCTTCCCGGTAGTTGTGGTTAGGCGAAATGGCGGTGGATGTGTTCGGATTAGATGCATCCGCGTTCGGATCATCAAAATTCCAAACATAGCTAAGTGATTGTCCATCGGTAACGGAAGAACCATTGATGAAACTCACCAGCCCCGTGGTTGGTAAACAGGTGCCCGCGGTAGTGCTGAAGGTGACATTAGGTTTCTCGCGAACCAACACAGTGCGCGTTAAAGAATCCTTACATCCGCCCGCCGTAGTAAATACATATTTAATTGTATGAGTACCCGATCCTGCCAGCGATGGCGTGAACATGCCGGCAGCAGTTGTACCGGGTCCGCTATACACGCCGGTTCCCGTAACATTATTCAAAACCGTTGCCGTAGCTATGCTCACCGGGGTAGTCTCGTTTTCGCACACGCTGCCCGGAGAAGTGAAGTCGAGTTCAGGCTTCACCGAGAAGGTTTTCGTAATGGTGGTATCATGTACGCAACCATTGTTGGTAGTTGCCGTCAGCAGGATATCGTAAGAGCCTTCGCGGAAGTTATGTTGCGGTGCCGGGTCTGTTGATGTATTTGGGTTCGATGCATCCGCATTCGGGTCATCAAAATTCCAAACATAGGTAAGCGTTTGTCCCGCAGGAATGCTGCTTGCGTTAGTGAATGTAACCAACCCATTTGTAGGCAAACAGCCCGTAGCGGTTACATCAAAGTTCACCGTGGGTTTTGGATAAACCACTATGTTTCTTGTTAAAGAATCCTTACATCCGCCGGTTGTAGTAAACACATATTTAATGGTGTGAGTACCTGCTCCCGCAAGCGATGGTGTAAACATTCCGGCTGCTGTTGTGCCAGGCCCGCTGTACACTCCTGTTCCGGTAACATTGTTTAGCACGGTAGCTGTTGCAATGCTTACCGGTGTATTTTCGTTTTCACAAATGTTTGCCGGTGCAGTAAAGGCGAGTTCAGGTTTAACCGCGAATATTTTCGTGATAGTGGTATCATGCACGCAACCGTTATCGGTAGTTGCCGTTAGCAATATATCATAACTGCCTTCGCGGAAATTGTGTTGCGGCGTTGGGTTGGTTGATGTATTCGGATTCGATGCATCCGCATTCGGGTCATCAAAATTCCAAACATAGGTAAGTGTTTGGCCCGGAGGAACGCTGCTTGCATTGGTGAAAGTCACCAGACCGGTTGTTGGTAAACAGCCCGTAGTGGTTACGTCAAAATTCACCCGAGGTTTCGGATGAACAACAATGGTTCTTGAAATTGAATCCGCACAACCGCCGGCTGTGGTGAACACATATTTAATGGTGTGTGTGCCCTCTCCCGCTGAAGATGGATTGAACATTCCCGCAGCCGTAGTGCCTGGCCCCGAGTAGACGCCGGTACCCGTAACACCATTCGTAACTGTTGCAGTGGCAATGGAAACCGGTGTAGTAATGTTGGCGCATTGCGCGGTAAGAACCGGGTAAGCTAATGCAGGACGAACAGCAAGGTTTTGGGTGATGATGGTATCGCCCACGCAGCCGTCTGTTGTAGTTGCAATAAGGCTTACACCAAAAGCACCTTCACCAAAATTATGTGAGGGTTCATAGGCTGTTGATGTATTCGGATTACCCGCGTTCGCATTCGGATCATCAAAATTCCACTGCCAGGTCATGGTTTGACCATCAGAAATTGTAGTAAGGTTGTCAAACGTAACCGCACCGGTTGTGGGAAGGCATGCTCCGGTTGGGATGCTGAAATTCACCATCGGCTTTGCCCGTACCAAAATAGTTCTGGAAATAGAATCCACACAACCCGCGGTAGAAGAAAAAATGTATTTTATAGTATGCGTACCGGGGCCTGCAACTGCAGGATTGAACATCCCTGCCGCAGTTGTGCCGGGACCTGAATATACACCTGTACCCGGGACCGAATTGGTAACCGATGCCGTGGCTACAGAAACCGCCGCATCATTTTCGCAAAGCGATGTGAGTGCGGGGTAAGCCAATACCGGCCGCATATTGAAGGTGGCATTTACCACCGTATCTTTTGTGCACCCGTCAACGGTAGTTGCGCTGAAGCGAATGGTATAATTGCCAAAGGTGCTGTAGTAATGTATCGGGTCGGCGTCCGTAGAAGTATTGGGGTTGCCGGGAGTTGCGTTCGGGTCGCCAAAATCCCACAACACAGAAGCAACCGCGCGTCCGTCTGCCGTAGTTGCTGAACTGTTGAATTGTACGTTTCCATCCGGAGGTAAGCATCCTGCAGGATAAGTGAAATTGACATCCGGCAGCGCTCTTACATTCACCACCTGTGTAGCGGTATCGCCATGGCAGGTAGCGCTAACCGAAGTGGTATATCTAACGGTATAGCTTCCATAATTAGGAAATGTTACCGTTTGCGGATTGCCATTGCCCGGAGTTATAGGTGGATTACCATCACCAAAATCCCAATACCAGCCACCAAGCGTGCCACCGCCCGCAAAGTTGGTACTGCCGGTAAATGTAATGCTGCCCCCACCACAAACTGTAACTGGGCTCGCACTAATGCTGTTCACCGGCCTGTCGAAAACTTCCACGTTGATAGTGGTATCACCTACGCAGCCTTCGCTGGAAATAACTTCAAGTGTAACCGGTTTGATACCCGCGGTTGGGAAAGTGATCGAAGGCGTTTGGCCGGTTGCCGTTATACCACCCGGAGATGACCAGTTATAAGTAAGCACGTCAAACCCGTTTGCCGAAGAATCGGGCGATGAGAAATTAACCGGATCTAACCTGCACCCTGAATGAGTGAAAGAAAACTCTGCCGTTGGTGGTTCGCGCACTTCCACATTAAAGCTTAGTTCTTCTGTATTGGTACAATTATCCACTGAAGGGTGCGTACAATCTACGGGAATAGTAAACGTTCCGGCTGAATGGAACATATAGGTTCCGGGAAGGGAATAGCGGTAGTAAGTGATTCCATCTATTACCCTCGTGCCATTTGAAACGGGAGCATTATCCACCACATCTGCATTCGGAGTAATGGCTGAACCCAATTCGCTCAACTTCCAAACCATCTTTGTGGGTTGATAAGCCATAAGCATGGAAAGCGCAACCGGAGTTTCTGTGCAGGTAAACTCGTGGCTGGGCGTAGTAGGATCCAGCGTATTGTGAATATCTGCAACGCCGTTAAGGTTATTGATAAGCGTACCCGCATTGTAGCCATAACTTTCCACCGAACCAAGTCCGTAAGTGATCGCTGTAAAGGCATAATCGCTCTCAGCCACAGCCTGAGCTTTTGCTGCACTCCACCGCTTCACCACTACCGTATAACCCGCCAGGCGAGGATGCGGGTAGGAATGATCGAATGCGGCGCTTCCGTTAATTCTTAATGAAGCAACGCCGGCCGTAGGTATAATTAAGGTGAGGTAGTTCACGCTAATGCCCTCGTCAGAATTTCTATAGAAACCAATACGCTTGATACCCTGCTCCACCGGGCTTATATACATCATTTCAGGGTCTCCCACTCCGCCACCCATGCATCCGGGTCCGCCCGTCATAAACTGGGCGACCATTACCGGTTTATCCGCCTCAATATAACTGGCCTCATTGGTTTCAAACAAATAATATGAATTGTTGATCAGGCTGGCGAGGGGCAATTGCACACCGTCTTTCTTCACGATTGTAGCCGGATCCTTCACCGCAATTTTAAAAGTGTTCCACATTTTGGTGGATGCGCTTGTTGAATTTGAGGTCGGCGCGGTAAGGTACCGCTTACCCCAGGCCTGGTCGGGGAAACATTGCTGGTTATCGTTATCCCCACCTCCAGAGCCGCAGGTGGAAGGGTTTGAGGTACGGCTACTTCCCGCAAAAACTGCGATGGGATAACAAGCTCCCGTTCCGTTATCAATTGAACGGATCTTGGTTCCGGTCATCTCCCCTTTTGTACCACCCGCCTCAGGGCCACCCATTACCTGGTAAACATCGCCCCTGTTGAGCGTGATCTGGTAAGGCACTCCTGCCGGGCGTCCGCGTCGTGTGGTTACAGCCGGGATCACTTCAATTACTGTGTTATCTTCCTGCGCGATTGCATAAACCCATGAGAAGCAATTCGCTGCATACTGTTGTTTACTATTTAATGTTACGTAACTATAACCCCATGTTTCCACCGGCATAAGCATTGAAGCTCCTGAAGAAGCCGATCCCCAAATATGGGCATAAGCTACTATAGGCACATCGCTGACAATATGGATGGACTTTCCGTTGAAAACCCCTTCTCCACCGCAGGCCGTTGTAGCCGGGTTGGGTACGAAGGTGCATCCGAGAGTGATCAAACGCGCATCAAATGGCCCGTTCTTAGGTATGAATTCAGAAGCAATCACCGAGTTGGCAGGCACAGCATAATTCCTGATATAGGTTGTACCTGTAATGGTAACGGTAACATTCGCAGCCTGCTCGGCACTGAAATACAGTACCATCTCCTGGCTGTTACTTTGCCCCGCTTCCATGAACTGGTGGTGCCCGTAACCTACCCAAAAATCGGTTCCCTTGTTAGAAAGGTTTTGGGCAAAGGAAAAGCTTCCTGCCCCCGCCAAGAGGCAGAGTAGCAGGAAGCATTTTAATTTGATGCGGTTCATATAGATTATTATCTGATGAGGTTAATAGAACCTTTTTTATTGATCACAGTTCCATCTCTCAATACTATTCTCGTCACATACATGTACACACCGGATGGCTGCGATTTACCGCCTTGCTTACCATCCCACACATTGGCCTTGTTGGTTGATTCGCTGAGTTTTTCACCCCACTGGTTAAATACCATGAAGCGTAGGCTCTCTATGGAATTACCATAAACCTGCAGTACATCATTCAATCCGTCACCATTTGGCGAGAAGCTGTTTGGTATAAATACTGCGCTGCTTTTTGCCGTGCCGGTTACAGGATCGCTGATTCCGGATGCGCATGCCGCACCAAGTTCCGCACGAACGATCAGGGTTACGGACTGATCAGGCGTTAAACCTGACACAGTATGGGTGAGCCCACTTGCGCCTGATGATGGTGCTGTCCATGTTAGGCCGTTGTCGGTGGACACAGAATAAGTAGCCGCCAATGGTACGGCATTCCAGCTGAAGGTCACAAAGTCAGGCCCTTCCTCGGTTACTGTAACCACAGGTGCTTCAAGGGAAACAGCATACATAACCACAGCATGCTCGCGCAGGCTGGTACATGTACCGTTAGTGCCTTCAACCCAGAATTCCAACTGGCTGCTTACGCCTGTAATTGTGTAGGTAGATCCGGTATGAACAATATTTCCTCCGGTTGCGGCATCATACCAATTATAGGTAGTGCCGGTTACCGGGTTGTCGATCGCAAAGGTCACATCTCCTGTACCACAAACCGAAATCGTGTCTTCAACCAGTGCTATAGCATCGCTCGGCACAAAGTTGATGATTGCCGGAGTTCGAGTATCCGGGAGGCAGGTTCCGGTTTGTCCTTCCACATAGTAAGTTACCGAAGTGCTTACGTTAGGGATGGTGAAGCTGGTTCCGGTATTCACCACGGTTCCGCCCGTAAGCGCATCATACCAGGTATAGGTTGCGCCGGCGATCGGGTTAAGCACGTCGAAGGTTATTGCCCCCGGCGTACATATTGTGAACTCATTCTGAACGAGCGAAACCGATAAAGTATTGCCCACTTCAAGCAGTACCCTCACTCTTGTGGTACTGATACAGGTACCCAAAGCGCCTTCTACCCAGTATTCGGTATTTGCTGCCGCTGTTGTCGGGAAGGTTTCACCGGTATGCACCAGGTTACCACCCGTCGCCGCATCGTACCAGTTGTACACCACACCCGGTTGCGGGTTGTCAATAGTGAAAGTTGCAGTTGATCCGCCGCAGATACTTAATGTATCTTCCACCACAGCTACAACCGGCCTTTCACCGATCACGAGGGCCAGCGTAGTATCTCCTATACAACCGTCGGCGGTAACAATGTCGTAAGTAACATTATACGTGCCGGCCGCTGCGTAGGTTAAGGTATGCGACATAGTATTTGCCGTTTCCCCGTTTCCAAAATCCCAGTTCCATGTGGTGATATTCACTCCATTGGAAGTTGGTGTGCCCGTAAATGTAGTAGGATCACCTGTACAACCGCTCGTTACTGTAAAGTCTGCAGTTGGTGAAGGGCGCACGTCAAGCGCAAGCGAAACCTCAAGGCTGTTACTGCAACCCTCAATATCAGGATGCGTGATAATTATAGGAATTACGTATTCGCCTGACTCTGAAATAGTGAAGACGCCGGGCAGATTGTACTGGTAGAACATTGTGCCGTTAATAATAGTAGAGTCGGAAGGCACCGGATTGTTCTCGAATACATCGGCATTAGGCGACATAGCAGGTACATTGCTCAACGCCCAGTTGATTGAAACAGGCTTAATTGAAAACTGTGTACTAATTGTGAAAGGTGCATTGGTACAAGTGTACGGGCTAGGTTGACCATTACCCAAAACATTGGTAATTACCGGCCTGCTGTTCAGGTTACGAACAAGCGTACCTGCATTGTAAGCATAGCTTTCCACAGAGCCCAATCCGTATGTAATGGCAGTAAATGCCGAATCACTCTGAACGATCACCTGCGAGTTGGTTGCTGGCGCCCAGCGCTTAACGACCACTGTATAGCCGGGTTCGGTGTGAGCATAGGAATGATCCCAGGCATTTAAGTTGTTATCAATCATCAAAGTTCCCAGGCCGCCGGTCGGGATGATCAGCGTCAGGTATTGCTCATCGATCGAATTTTGTGTATTTCTGTATAATCCTATACGCTTGATACCTTGCTCAACAGGACTCACATACACCATTGCAGGGTCACCATCGCCCGACGTGTTGGGGCATGCGCCTGAAGAAGAAAGGATCTGAGCTACGATGAAAGGTTTATCACCCGTAATCACATCCGGTGAATTGCTCTCAATTTGGTAGTAGAAATTGTTGCGCAGGCTTGCCAAAGGCAATTGCGCTCCATTCACAAAAATCGCCGTGTTCGGGTCGCGAACCGCAATTCTATAAATATTCGTAGAAAGGCTGCTCGCTGAAGTTGCATTGGATGTAGCCGCAACGAGGTATTTCTTACCCCACGCGTTATAAGGGAAGTTTTGCTCAAAGATATTGTCACCGCTCGATGCCGGAGTGGAGGTTCCGCAACCTATATTGGTACGACTACTTCCGGAGAAGACAGCCATTGGCAAACAACGGCCATTATCGTTCGGGATTGATTTTATAAAGGTGCCGGTCATATCAAATCCATCATCACTATTCGGAGCAAGCAGAGCTCCAAGTACCTGGTACACCTCACCTTTATTCAGATTCACAATAAAAGGTACTCCTGCCGGCCTTCCGCTGAGGGTTGGATTGGAAGGAGTAATTTCTACCCTGGTGCTATCATGGGCAGCTATCACGTAAGTCCAGGAATAAGTATTCGGTGCGTAGTTCTGAACCGTTGTTAACGCAGTATACTCAGAACTGTATGTACCCACAGGAAGCAGCAAGGTAGCTTCAGACATCGTAGATGCATAAATATGAGCATAGGCCACGATAGGCACATCAGATTCTATGCTTATACCCTTGGTTGATTTGCCATCAGTAAGCAACCTCGCATCATAAACACCGGTTTTTGGAATAATGGAACTAGTGATCACACTGTTGGCAGGCACCTGGTATTCACGGATATAGCCTGTTCCGTTGATCTTTACGACTACATTGGCAGCCTGCTCTGCACTGAAGTAAAGAATCATATCCTGCTGATTAGACAACTCAAAGCCCTGGTGATGGCCATAACCAACCCAGAAATTGGTACCCCGGTTCGAGCTGTCTGCCGGTGGCAATACCGTTGGCGGATTGGTTGGCGTAGTACCATCTGTTAAACCGGTGAACTTATCTAGGAAGTTGAGGTTTTCATCACGAATGATATTTGCCACTTCATTCACCGTACTTGCCGCATTCACCAACCAGTTATTGGTGGCATCTGTACGGCCAAGTTTTATGAAAGCCTGGTTGCTAATGAAACCCTGCCATGGATCAATGTAGTATTGTTCAACCTTAATGTCAGAAGGTTGTGAACCGGTAATATCAGCATCTGTATAAAAATAGGTAGAAGGCTGGCCCGGTGCGAGGTTTGGAGGCAGAACACCTGAATACCTGCGCAGTTCAACATTGGTGGGCACCGTTGATCCGGCCGCATAGGTGATCTTCGTTACCGTGTCTGTTCCATACATGAAGGTTTGCGTGATGCCCGGTGCCGGTGCTGCAGGGAATGCGGTGAGCACTGTAGGCAAGGATGTGGGCAGGAATTCATAAGCACCCATATCAGGCGCACCTTCAGTAAGTGAGGTTGGCCTTGTGTTGCCATTGAAATCAACGTTATTACCTTCTATTTGTACGCCGCGGCCATGCATAGCCCAAACATCCGGAGAGGTTAAATCGGGTACAAGGTCTGTCGCATTTGTAAAGGCCGGCGGATACACGATTGAATTAACATCCCAGAAGGCATCATTCTGCCATGCCTGCAATGAAGGATGGTTCACAGTTCCTCTTCTTACCAGGTTTGCACCGGTTGTATACAGGAAGTTGTAATCGCTGTATACAAAATTCACGTTCGCAATCTGAAGGGCGATACTTCCTCCCACATGAGAGAAAATATTGTTGCGAATGTCTATCGGGCCATTGCCTGCAGATGTGGTTTGCGAGAAGTAAGCCGCAATATTATTTGTACTGCTGGCTGATGAACTGTTTTGAATACTGTTGTTCCAGTAACGGTTGCCACTACCTGTAGTGCTGTAAGAAGCATAGGCGGTGGATGCGGAGGTATTGATGCTGGATACGTTATTAATTATATCCGCATTTACGGTAGAAGTGAAATACATGCCGTAAAGGTTACCTGTATTTCCGCCAATTCCGTTGATCTTGTTGGCCATAACCTTTCCTCTCTCCACATTGTTGGCATCACTTGCCGTAAAATATAGCCCGTACCCGATCGCAGAAAGTCCGCTAAGTGTAACGCGGTTCCTGCTCACATTCATCGCAGTGTCTGCATTGGAACTGTAGATACCATAAATAGAGGATGCCGCCGGAGAGCCGACCGTCACCTCATTCTCCCTAACACTAATCCTCTTAGTGAAGTTGGTGTAAATTCCATATTGGTAGAATGAATTTACTATGTTGCTGTCAACCACAAGATTTGCAAGAAGCCCACCCGCAGAAATACCGGCAATAGAAACCCCGGCGAATCCGCCCGAGATGAGGTTGCCTTTAATTGTGTGGTTCTCTCCTCTTATTCCTGCGCCGTAAATTCCAGCCACGTTGGTAGAAGTTGAAGTAACATTAGGTACGCTTATCACGCAATTGTAAATGCTGTCGTATGTAGCTGTTCCCGCCAGCTCAACCGCACGCGCACCTGTACCCGTACCCCTGATGGTCATGTTCATGAAGGTGATATAAGACGCGCTGTCAAGTTTTACCGTGTGCGGACCTGCGGGCGATGTAGTTGCATTAAAGGTTAATATAACCGAAGTGCGGTCACCGTTTTGGCTGCGGAAGGTTACGCGGTTATCAATGTTCGCGTTACCCACAGGGCGTATCCTGATCTGTTCGGTATAGGTTCCCGGAACGGCGTCAAAGAATACATCGCCACCAATTCCGCAATCTAGTGCAGATACCGCGGCCTGGAAGCTTTGGTAGTTGGTAGCTGATGGCGCTTGCGAAGGATCGATAGTGTAAACACCTGCAAGCAGGTATGGATTAAGTGACACGCTTTCTACCGAAGAGGTAACACTTGTGCCGGAGCAGGTTATTACTGC
The DNA here is from genome assembly GCA_023422565.1 of Bacteroidota bacterium. GTDB lineage: Bacteria > Bacteroidota > Bacteroidia > Chitinophagales > Chitinophagaceae > Ferruginibacter. The sequence goes on from JAFAGR010000008.1 coordinate 25,186, forward strand.
CTGGAAGAAAGTTTCCGTACCCACGGCCCACTGGAATGCCGGGCTGTTAAGCACCGGACTGATATTCGTCCATGGACCCGTTGCCGAAGGCGCCGATTGCCATTGGTAGGTTTGTCCGCCACCCACGGTGTTTCCTGAAAGAGTAAGCAGCACGGTTGTACCGATACATATTCCGGAATTTGGAGTCACCACCGAGGTTCCGGGTGTTGGTGGATTTTGGCATGGAGGCACAGCAAATTCTATTGCACCCACATCAGGCGTAGTTGCACTGCGTGGTGCTCCGAAGATATCTGTGGTGATTCCCACTGGTAAACCAAGGTTATCCACTGCACCAAGAGTAGGTGTATAATCACCCATTAGCACGTTAGCGTATTCAGGATACAGATTTTCCGAAGCGCCATCTTGCGTTGAGCCTGCTCGCCATTGTGCAAGAGTTACATAATCGGTGGCATTGGCACGGCCTGTATAATTAGAAGTACCATCCGCCACATAAAGTATATTCCTGTCACTTTCTATCTGACTTGCCGGTGTGTTAAAATACAATACGTGCTGCACGCCTGCGCCTGCCCGGTTAAGAGTGAAAATGTTATTTCTCACTTTAATTCCGGTTGCTGCGGTGGTTTGATAAAAGCCGCGTGTAGTAAGTGATGTAAAGCTGTTTTGGTCTTCAAGAGAAACTGTATTATGGTAGTACAATGCATAATCTGAACTGGTATTATAAAATGCAGTTTGGTCTCCCTCACCATTAATATTGTAGATAAGGTTGTTGCTTACTATGTTTTCAATTCCCTGATCTCCGTCGAAGCCTGTGAAGTACACGCCGAAGAAATCGGAAGTTGAAGAAACGTCTCCGTCAAATGGATTGTGGATCCTGTTTTTAGAAACCTGTACACCGTTACTTGAACCGGTTCCATACACACCATAGAAGGTGGTCATGGTGGTTCTTGTCGGGCGGCTGATGTTATTACCTTCTACCACAGTCGGGCCTACGATATTCATGTAAATACCGTAGCTGTTGAAATCCTGAATGGTATTGTTTAAAAACTTATTGTTTAGCACGCGTTCGGTGGTACTTCCCGTGAGGGTGATACCATAATGTCCGCCGATGATAGTGTTATTTTCGATCAGGTTTTCATCGCAACGGGTTGCGCCCGTTGCAGTGGCACTTGTTTCAGAGTTGCTGATTACAATACCTGCGTAGTTTACTGTAGATGTAGAGCTGGTGTTTGAAAGAATTGTACAGTTTCTGATCACGTTACTGTCTGCATTGTTGATAAGATGTACACCGAAGCCATAAGTTGCCCCGGCTCCGCTCGCATCAATAGTAAGGCTGTCGAAAATGATGTGGTCTGCACCACGCAGTTTAATTACGGCACGCTCGCCGGTAACTGTAGGGTCGAACCTGATCACCGCCCCGTTTCCTTTAAAGGTTACCGTATTGATGGATGATGCCCCAAAGATCGGCTCCATGATCAATTGCTCAATGTATGGACCGCCTGCAGGATCAACGTTAAAAGTGATCGGATCAACAATACCGCAGCTCATCGCCGCATATGCATCATTGAAAGTTCTGAAGTTTAGACCTCCGGTTGGCAATGCGCCATTGATGGTATAAAGCTGGTTGGTTAAACCCGGCGTTACGGTCAACAATACCGGCGCAGTAAATTGCGTATTACCGTTACAGGTTACGCCAAGCTGATAATACAGCGTGGTAGTGGCGTTGATGCTGATATTCGGATTGGTTACCACCGCTCCCACCGGCGTCCACGGACCGCCGATGTTTGGCGAGGACTGCCATTGGTAAGTTTGGCTTAGCCCGGTAGAGTTAGCGCTCACCGAAAGGCCAACGAGTTCATTTTCGCAAACGTTATCGTCTGAAAGAACGGCCACACCAGGTGTTGGAGGCGCATTACAAGGTAATGGTGTGAATTCGTAAGCGCCAATGTCTGGGTTGGTAGCGCTACGCACAGTATTGTCTATGTCTGAAGTAACACCTACCGGCGTTCCCAGGTCATTCACCGAAGCATTCGTGGGCATGAAGTTGCCCGCCAAAGGCGCGGCGAATACCGGATCTGTGGTTATAGAATTAATGTCGAAAGTAGTTGCGGCCGTCCAGGCAGTGAGGGTTGCATAATCAGTAGTGTTTGCGAAACCCACGAAAGCGTTTTGCACAGATGTTCCAATATAAATGTTATTGTAATTGGAAGTGATGGTGCTGGCAGGCGTATTGAAATAAAACGCATGTTTTTCAGACGGCCCGCTGCGTGTAATACTAATGATATTGTTTTTTATGTCTACACCGAATGCTTCTGTGGTTTGATAAATACCGCGCGCATAATTGGATGCCGTAGTCAACGGTGCATCTCCATCAATTGAAATGGTATTGTGATAAATAAATACATTGTCAGAACTTGTTGTGCTGATACCCACCACATCACCGCTACCGGTAAGGTTATAGATCAGGTTATTGGTAACCTTATTTTCAAGCCCTGCAAATCCGTCATTTCCGGTGAAGAAGATTCCATTGAAATCGTTGGTTGAATTGTTATCTCCGCCGAAAGGGTTAGATATGCGGTTTTTAGTCACCTCTGCACTAACGCTAAGATTTGTGAAATAGATACCGTATGCAATAGTGGCGGATACCGCGCGAGTCGGGCGCTGAATGCTGTTGGCTTCCACGATCGTTCCAAAAGAACCAAGAACATAAATTCCATAGGTATGGAAATCGTTGATGGTATTTGCCGTGATCACGTTGTTACGATTTGCTTCAGTAGCGCTTCCCACAAGCGAGATACCGATCAGGCCTCCGTTGATGGTGTTATTGGCAATTACGTTATCGTCAGATAATGTAGATCCTGTAGCGGTGGCTGAAGTGGGCGAATTGCTCACCACGATTCCCGCATAGTTTGCCGATGTGGAGGTTGTATTAAGGTTGATGGTACAACCGATGATGCTGTTGTTGTTGGCATCATTCATCAGTTGGAAACCGAACCCATATTCTGAGGTGCTGGCACCAAGAGAATTTACTACCAGGTTATTGAAGTTGATGTAGTCTGCGCCATTAAGCTTGATAACAGCTCTTTCATTTGTATTGATCGAAATGAAATCAATGGACTGTCCGTTACCGTTGAAGGTTACCGTTCTGGTAATATCCGCATTAGGCACCTCTGTCATTATCAACTGCTCATTGTAAGGGCCGTTAGCCACATGGAAACGCACATTGCCGGAAATACCGCAGCGGATGAAATCGTATGCCGCATTAAAGGACTGGAAGTTTCCATTTCCGGGAGGAAGCAGCCTGTCAATTGTAAAGTCGCCTTGCACGAGGGCAGGTGAGTTTACCGTAACTGCAGCCGACCCAACCGACACGCCGCAGGTTACCAACATACGGTACTGCGTAGTGGCCAGTTGCGTGGTGTTTAAAGAAAGGCTGGTGGCGCCGGGAATATCTGTCCAGGTAATTCCATCAGGCGAACTTTGCCATTGAACGGTTTGGCCGGTTCCGAAAGTTCCGCCTGAGTATATAAGCGTGAAAGGAAGTGTAGCACAGATATCTGTTACTGAACTGGTAACCGTGCCCGGAACCGGAGGGTTCAGACAGGGGCCGGGAGTGAATTCCACGGCACCTATATCCGGAGTAGTTGAACTACGAACTGCATTTTCAATATCAATTGTAACTCCCACCGGCGTTCCCAGGTTATCCATTAGGGCGTTAGTGGGTGTCAGGTTACCTGCAATTGCTCCCGCGAACATCGGCGCTATGGAGATGGAATTCGCATCCAGCGAAGTAGACGCCTGCCAGTTGGCAAGAGTTGTTTGGTTACCGCCTGCTGCAAAGCCCACATGCGCATCCGTAGAAGTTGGCGAGATGTAAATATTATTAAAATTGGAAGTGATCGTACTCGCAGCCGTATTAAAATATAAACCGTGTTTCACAGATGCACCTCCGCGGGTGATGCTGATGATATTGTTTTTGATATCAATTCCAAATGCAGATGTGGTTTGATAAATACCTCTGGAGAAATCAGTACTGCCTGAAGTAGGCGCATCACCATCTATTGAAAGGGTATTATGATAGATAAACAGGTTGTCTGAACTTGTATTGTTAATTCCTACCACATCACCATTACCTGTCAGATTGTAAACAATGTTGTTTATAATTTTATTTTCCAATCCAGCCATTGCATCCACGCCCGTAAACATAATTCCGTGGAAGGCATTGGTTGAATTATTATCTCCGCCGAACGGATTTGAAATGCGGTTCCTCGTTACTTCCGCGCTTATGCTAAGGTTTGTGAAATAAATACCATAGGATGTAGTTGCTGATATAGTTCGCACAGGGCGTTGGATAATGTTAGCGTCTACTATTGTACCGAATGATCCGTAAACATAAATTCCATAGTTATGAAAATCATTCACCGTATTTCCGGTAATCACGTTGTTCCTGTTCGCTTCTGTTGCGCTTCCTACAAGTGATATACCGAGGTATCCACCATTGATGGTATTATTGGCGATAACGTTATCGTCGCTCAGCGTGGAGCCTGTGCCTGTAGCAGATGTGGCTGATCCACTTACCACAATGCCGGCAAAATTTGCAGAAGTTGATGTAAGGTTAAGGTTAACTGTACAACCTACGATGCTGTTGTTGTTGGCATCGTTCATCAGGTGGAAGCCGAAACCATAATCTGTGGTAGCGGTGCCCAGAGAATTTACTACGAGGTTATTGAAATGAATGAAGTCTGCCCCGTCAAGTTTAATAACCGCTCTTTCATTTGTGTTTGTGGATATGAATTCAATGGCCTGGCCGTTACCGTTGAAGGTTACAGTTTTGTCTAACGCCGCGCCCGGCACTTCACTCATGATCAATTGCTCGTTGTACGGTCCGTTCAATACGTTGAAGATCACATCATCAGAAATACCGCAACGTATGAAATCATAAGCCGCATTAAATGACTGGAAATTTGTAGCACTCGGCGCAGCTAACCGGTCTATTGTGAATGTTCCCGAAACCGCTACCGGCGAATTTACTGTCACCGCGTTTGATGTAACCGAAACGCCGCAGGTTACTACAACCTGGTATTGCGTAGTTGTATTTTGCGAAAGGCTGAATGAAGGGTTGTTTGCCCCGGGAATATCGGTCCAGGTTACACCATCAGGAGAACTTTGCCATTGTATCGTTTGCCCGGTACCGTTAGTTCCACCGCTGTAGGTAAGCGTGAAGGGAACAGTGATACAGGTGTTAGCTGTAGAACTTGTAACCGTGCCCGGAACGGGAGGGTTTGTACATGGGCCACCGGGTGTAAAAGTGATTTGAAGTAAGGGCCGGCGATTATCAATGTCTGAAATTGAGTTGGTTGTAGAAGACAAAGTTCCCGCGTTAGCGAGAACAGTTTGACCGGTGCCATAAATTCTGTCGGGTACCGTATTCCATAACCATTCGAACGTACCCGTGGTGGCATTCCCGGAAACGGAGTTAATGTCCCACTCCGTTGATATCTCGATTGAACCACCAGTATAAGTAAACGGATTATTTAATGTAAAGGGAATGAATGTGGGTGCAGTAGTAGCCGGAATATTCAATGCCAGATTCTCATATACCATGGTTGCCCCCGTGTTGAGGTTAGCCCATGTTTCTGAAGCTAGGCCAAAGGTGGTGGCTGTAGAATTCTTCATGTAAATTCTGAAGATCGCGGGCCCGTTGGTCACCGCATTATTATTCTTAGCCCAACCCAGCTGTGAAATTATTGCACCTGGGGTTATGCCCACCGCTGCCAATTCATCTTGGGTGTACAGGTAAGCATACCTGCTCGCATCGTATGCACTACCTGCGGCAGAGCGGTAAATAGGACCGGCATTATATGCAGGCGTACCGGGAGTTCCGGTATTAATAACTACTGTTTGCGCTGTAACAGGAATAAGAAAGGACAATCCGCATAAAAGGAGAAAAGAGATCTTACCGATAAACGCAGACATGTACATTTTTTTCATAAACACCTTTATTTGAAATAATAGATACTAAACAATTCGTTCTTGCGCCGTAAAAACAGCTTGCTGCACAGTATAAAAAGTGCGGGGTTTAAAAGGGAAAACTTGGATTAACAGGGGGTTGGGATCAAAAGTTGTGTTCATAAGAAAAGATTACCTAACTCATTGGTAACAAAAACTTAAAAACGACGCCTCAAACTTAATCATTATTGTTAAAAATAACTGAAAGATTAACCCCTTTTGTTAGAATTTTTTTTGCCCCGGATATCCCCACACATTATTTAAAACTCTTATTTTTCTTATTCGCCAAGGTCTTGTTTTTGATAGAGAGGGTTTTAGTGCGATTGGCTGCACTACTCGATGGTTTTCAAGCGAAAAAACTGGAATTTCCCGATATTTGCGTAATTCTTATAAAATGAAGGTTTTAATCAGACAGGCAAAAGTATTTTCGTCAAAATCTCCCTTTCACCTTCAAACGGCCGATATTTTAATTGACGATGGCCGGATTCAACAAATTGCACCTCATATAGAAGCTGTTGCAGACTTTACGGAAATAAGCCGGGAAGGATTATGCGTAAGCGCCGGCTGGATGGATGTTTTTGCAGACTTTGCCGACCCCGGCTTTGAATTTCGCGAAACCATTGAAACCGGCTCGGATGCCGCCGCCTCCGGAGGTTTCACAGCCGTTATGCTCCTGGTCTCTTCCTCAACAGGGTCGCCGGCCCGCAGCGCGGTTGAGTATCTGATTAACAAGGAGGCACCTGTGGCAGTTTACCCTATAGGCAGCATCACCGTAAAAAATGAAGGAAGCCAGCTTTCCGAAATGTACGATATGCATGCGGCCGGTGCCGTTGCATTCTCAGACGGGCCAACTGGTTTGCAGCATCCGGGAGTAATGGTAAAAGCTCTCCAGTATGTTTTGCCTTTGAATTCCTCCATTATACAAGTACCGGGTAACCGGCAGATCAATCCGAATGGATTGGTGAACGAGGGGGTTCAGGGCACAAAGCTTGGCCTGCCCGGCCTTCCGGCCCTTGCCGAAGAGATCATGATTTCGCGTGATATCGAGTTGTTGCGCTACACAGGTTCAAGGCTTCACCTCACCGGCATTTCCACTAAGAAAGGTTTAGCCTTGGTTCGTAAAGCGAAGGAGGACGGTTTAAATATCACCTGCTCGGTTACGCCCTATCACCTGAATTATACGGATGCCGATCTGCATTCATACGATACAAACCTTAAAGTGTATCCGCCCCTGCGAACGGAAGAAGATCTTGTGGAACTGAATGATGCAGTTGATGAAGGTTTGATAGATTGCCTTGCTTCTCATCATTTCCCCTGGCACCGTGATGAGAAGGATTGCGAGTTTGAATACTCCCGCTTCGGCATGGCCGGCATTCAAAGTGTGTTTGGAGCTGCAGGCAAACGGATTTTGAATACCGAAAAACTAATTCACCTTTTAACTAACGGCCGGATTGTATTCGGGCTACCCGTTCCTGAGATCCGCGAGGGAGAAATTGCTGACCTCACACTTTTTAATCCCGGCGAAACATATACATTTGCCCCCGGCCAAAACCGTTCACGTTCAGCAAATAATGTTTTCATAAACAGTGAACTGCGCGGACGGGTTTACGGAACGATTCACCATAATAAAATCCACCTGAACAAATGATCAACCTCAGCCCAACTTTAAAAGGTGTGGTAACAGGGCTGCTTATGATAGCAGTTTCCATTGCTATTTACGCCCGGTTCGGCAATTTTGAAGGGCAGTTGATCTTCATCAATTACCTTCTCTACATCGGTGGCATCGCATGGACGCTCATTGCTTACAGCCGAATGGAGGTATTGAAAACATTTAAAACATATTTCACACAGGGATTTAAATGTTTTATCACCGTCACGTTTTTGATGGTCATTTTCACTTTCGGTTTTTTGAAAATGACACCCGGCATGAAGGAAGAAATGGCGCAGAATTATCGCACCGAATTAATTAACCAGGGTGATAAAACTCCGGCTGAAATTGAAACGATGGTTTTGAAAGCGAAGGAATATTACATCACACAGCAAACTTCATTGACCATATTTTTCTATCTTTTTGCAGGCACCGTAGTTACCGTAATTATTTCCATGATCCTGATGTCGGTACGAAAGGGCCATCAGTATCAACGCACCATAAACACATAAAGTATTTACATGCAGATCTCGGTTGTGATACCGCTGTTCAATGAAGAAGAATCTTTGCCGGAGCTCGCGGCATGGATAGAACGTGTGATGCAGGCTAACGGATACAGTTATGAAGTTATAATGGTAGATGACGGCAGCACAGATGATTCATGGAAAGTGATAGAAAATTTGGGTGCGAACAATAATCGCTTCAAAGGCATAAAGTTTCAACGCAATTATGGAAAGAGCGCCGCGCTTAATGAAGGCTTCAAAGCTGCTTCAGGCGATGTGGTGATCACGATGGATGCCGACATGCAGGACAGTCCTGACGAAATTCCCGGCTTGTATAACATGATCGTACAAGACAGGTTTGATATGGTGAGTGGCTGGAAGAAAAAGAGATACGACAATACATTCACGAAAAACCTTCCTTCTAAATTATTCAATGCGGCAGCCAGAAGAAGTTCCGGTATAAAACTGCACGATTTTAATTGCGGATTGAAATCTTACCGCAGCAAGGTGGTGAAAACGATTGAGGTTTATGGCGAGATGCACCGGTACATTCCCGTACTTGCCAAATGGAGTGGCTTTAAAAAGATCGGAGAAAAAGTGGTGGAACATCGTCCCCGAAAATATGGCGTAACAAAATTCGGATGGGAAAGATTCATTAACGGATTTCTTGACCTGGGTTCGATAATGTTCGTCGGAAAATTCGGTAAAAAGCCAATGCATTTTTTCGGATTATGGGGAAGCATTGTATTCTTTGGCGGTTTATTGATATGGGTTTACCTCTTCATTGCCAAGTTTGCTTTTCAAAAGTATAACATGACGGACAGGCCACTCTTTTACATTGGCATCATTTCAATTGTGATCGGTGTGCAATTATTCCTGGCCGGTTTTCTTGGCGAGCTCATCGCCAGGAATTCTTCCATCCGCAACAACTATCTTATAGAAGACAGATCGGGTTTGTAATACGGATTACGATTTACGAATTACGATTTATAAACTACGACATATGAAGAACGATTAAACCATCCTACCATTAAACCATCCAACCATTAATCCCCGCCCAGGCGGGCAAGCTATCCAACCATTAATCCCCGCCCAAGCCGGCCAGCTATCCAACCATAAAACCATAAAACTATCCAACCATAAAACCAACCAACCATAAAACCATAATCATCATCGGGCCCGCGCATCCTCTTCGCGGCGGGCTGGCCACCTTTAATGAAAGGCTTTCACGGGCATTTGTTGAGGAAGGGCATGAAGCGGGAATCGTCACCTTCTCAATGCAGTATCCGGGTTTCCTCTTTCCCGGTACCACGCAATATTCATCTGAACCTGCACCTAAGAATATACGCATAAGGGCGTTGATCAATTCTGTAAATCCGTTGAGTTGGCTCCGAACAGGCCGCCTTTTAAAAAAGGAAAGGCCAGACATAATTGTTGTACGTTATTGGCTTCCCTTCATGGGCCCTGCCCTCGGTACGATCCTGCGCATTGTAAGGAAAAACAAACACACGCGCATCATCTGTATTGCAGACAATATCATTCCGCATGAAAAAAGGCCGGGAGATATGATGTTTACAAAATACTTCATCAAACCCATCCATGCTTTTATTACGATGAGTGAAAAGGTGGCAAAAGATGTGAGGCAACTAACGGATAAGCCTGTACGCACTGTGGCTCATCCTCTTTATGACAACTTTGGAAGCATTATTTCCATGCCGGAAGCAAGACGTGGGCTGAAGTTGGATCAATCTGAGCGAATTGTATTGTTCTTCGGTTTTATCCGGGAATACAAAGGCCTCGACTTGTTGCTCGAAGCAATGGCCATGCTGAAAGATCGGTTGCCGAAAGAAAATAAGAAAATGCCCAAACTGCTTATAGCGGGAGAATTCTATGAGAACAGGAAAAAATACGATGCGATAATAGAAAATCTTCGTTTACGCGACACCGTTATACTACATACTGATTTCATTCCGGACTCACAGGTAAGGAATTATTTCTGTGCGGCTGATGTGGTTGTACAACCTTACAGGAATGCTACGCAAAGCGGCGTTACGCCCCTGGCCTATCATTTTGAAGTTCCGATGATAGTTACAAATGTGGGAGGATTGCCCGCGCTGGTTCCGCATGAGAAAGTGGGATTGGTATGCGAACCAACTGCGGCGTCAATTGCGGATACACTTCACCGTTACTTTATAATGGGGCGTGAACAATTTCTTCCCGGCTTGATTGAGGAAAAGGGAAAATACAGTTGGGGGAAGCTTACGGAGGCGATTCTTTCTTTTTGATTGGGTGATTTGGGATGTAGATTTTGGGCGGGGAAAAATTCGGAAGAGTTTGGGCCCCACCCGTTCCACCTTTTAGAGCACGTGCGCGTTATAAGTTGTGGAGTTAGGCCAAAAGAGAAGATATTATCAGTCGGTAACTCTCAACACAAATCCCCTTTAACTGGTAATTTCAAAGTGGTACCGGAGGTAATATTTTAGCTTCCGGCGATTACATAAGCTTATTTTGAATTATATTAGTGAAGCGGTTAAGCGTTTCTTATAATTCCAAAAACAGCTGAATTGCATAACACCTCCTGTTAATGAGGCCTATATGGTGGATCGGGGCGTCAGATTACCCGTTAAAGATTAATCTCCTTACCCCTTCTCAATTCACCATTCCCTTCTCCACCGCCGATATAGCCTTCACCGTTTTCACCAACGAATCCGGGGTTACGGATATACTGTCTATTCCGAGCCCAACCAGAAACTGTGCAAAATCGGGAAAGTCAGACGGGCCCTGCCCGCAAATCCCAACCTTGGTATTCGTTTCCTTGGCCGTCTTTATCAGCATCTCCAACAGCCTTTTCACCGCCGGGTTCCTTTCATCATAAATGTGCGCTACAAGAGACGAATCCCTGTCTAACCCCAGAGTCAATTGCGTAAGATCATTACTGCCAATGGAAAATCCATCAATATGTTTACTAAACTCAGCAGCCATCATTATGTTAGAAGGAAGTTCCGCCATCAGAAAAACTTCCAGCCCCTTCTCACCACGCCTGAGTCCAAATTCGGCCATCACCTCCTGCACCTTCATACATTCTTCCACCGTGCGGCAAAAAGGGATCATCACAACAACATTATCAAGCCCTAAATTTTCACGAACGCGTTTTATTGCTTTGCATTCCAAACCAAACGCTTCTTTGTACTGCGGTGAATAATATCTTGAAGCACCCCGCCACCCGATCATCGGGTTTTCCTCATTTGGCTCAAAATGTTTTCCCCCAAGAAGGTTAAAATATTCGTTGCTTTTAAAATCAGAAAAACGCACAATCACTTTATTTGGATAAAAAGACGCCGCTATTTTAGCAATACCATAACTGAGTTTCCTGATAAAAAATTCTTCTTCATTTTCAAACCCTACTATCATTTTTCCGATGGCAGCACTAAGCTCAGGGTCGTTGAGTTCCCTGTGTTTCAGCAAAGCCATGGGGTGAACCTGTATGTAATTATTAATTATAAATTCTTCGCGCGCGAGGCCCACACCGGCATTGGGAAAATGCGAAAAACGAAAGGCCATATCAGGTGAAGCCACATTTAGCATAATAGGTGTATTCAATTGCGGCAGATCATCAAGATCCGTTTCGATCTTTTCAAAAGGAACCTCACCATCATAAATTACGCCTTCGCCTCCTTCCGCGCAACTTGCCGTTACCACCTGACGGTCGTTTAAAACCTCAGTGGCATTTCCGCAGCCAACTATTGCCGGAACGCCCATTTCACGCGCCACAATCGCGGCGTGACATGTACGGCCGCCTTTATTGGTAATGATAGCCGAGGCTTTTTTCATTATCGGCTCCCAATCGGGATCAGTCATATCTGTCACAAGTACATCTCCCTCTTTAAATTCATTCCCCTCAGTAACGCGCTTGTCCATTGAAAACAAAATATTCACCTTTCCCGAACCGATCCGGTCTCCTACAGCAATGCCTTTAACCAATGCCTTATTATGATGGCCCGGCTTCATCACATATTCAATGATCTTACTATGGTCTTTCTGAGAATGGATTGTTTCCGGCCGCGCCTGTAAGATGAAAAGTTCACGCGTTAGTCCGTCCACTGCCCATTCCACATCCATCGGGCACCAATGGCCTTTCAGTTTCGAATAATAATCCTCAATTGAAGTGATCCATTTCGCAAGTTGAACAATTCGTTCATCAGTTAGGCAGTAACGGGCATGTAGTGACTTGTCGGTAGGAATGATCTTCACCCGTTGATCAGGATTATCACCGTACACCATCATCCTGTCTTTTATGCCAAGCTTCTTTTCAAGTATTGATTCAAATCCCTCACGAAGCTTCGGTTTGTAAACAATGTATTCATCCGGCGATACGGCGCCCTGCACGATCATTTCTCCCAACCCAAAAGATGCATTTATCACCACCACATCTTTAAACCCGCTTTCCGTATCAAGGGAAAATGCCACACCCGAAGCACCAAGATCTGACCTCACCATTTTTTGTACGCAAACAGAAAGCCCAATGTCAAAATGATCATACTTTGCTCTTTCCCTGTAACTGATCGCACGGTCGTTAAACAATGACGCAAAGCAATTTCTCACCGCATTGATAAGGGCCGCAGGGCCCCTCACATTCAGATAGGTTTCCTGTTGCCCGGCAAAAGAAGCATCGGGAAGATCTTCCGCAGTTGCTGAAGAGCGTACCGCCACATCAGTTTGCTCCTGGTCGAAAGTTTTTGAAAGCTCAAAATACCGGTCGATTATCGCATGGCTTAACTCCTGCGGAAACTTTGAATTGCGGATCAACTGCCTCACCTGCAAGCCGCCACGGCGCAGGCTTTCAAGGTCATCGAAATTGATATCGCCTATTATCTTTTTAATTGTTTCACCGAGATTGCTGTGCTTCAAAAAATGGTGATAGGCATTTACCGTGATCACAAAACCGTTCGGGATGTTAATACCCAGATGATCGAGTTTCTGAAGCATCTCACCAAGGGATGCGTTTTTACCGCCTACCATTGCGAGATCCTTCATACTGACCTTGTCCAGGTCTATCAGGTATAAGTTACTTTCCATAAAAAAAATTGATACGATTATGAATGAGCACCAGCAGGAAGTTTAAAAGTAAAAAAAAATGTGGGAGCCGCAAAGCAGCATTTTTATTTTCGGCATAATGCAATTTTCCATTCATCTTTGCCGTAAACGTTATTGAATGATATACCGGAGTAAGGCTCCACTGCGCATAGGGCTTGCAGGCGGCGGCACAGATGTTAGCCCGTACTGCGACCTCTACGGCGGAGCGATCTTAAATGTCACGGTTTCGCTCTCGGCATACGCCACCATAGAACTTTTAAATGAGCCTGTGATCATTGTTGAAGCGCTGGATAGAAAGGAAATTGAACAACACCCGCTTTCATCTGTACTTCCGATCAACGGAACGCTTGATCTTTTAAAAGGCGTTATCAATCGAATTCAAAAAGATTATGGTTCTTTCCAAAAAGGATTTCGCCTGAGCACTTTTGTTGATGCGCCCGCAGGCTCAGGGCTGGGAACTTCATCTACTCTTGTGGTAGCTGTGATCGGCGCCTTCGTTGAAAAATTGAAACTGCCTCTGGGCGATTACGACATTGCGCATTATGCATTCGAGATTGAGCGTAATGATCTTGGTTTAGCGGGAGGCAGGCAGGACCAATATGCGGCAATGTTCGGCGGCGTGAATTTTATGGAGTTTTATGCGAACGATAAAGTGATAGTGAATCCACTGCGGATCCGCCCTCAATACATGCACGAACTTGAAAACAACCTTCTCCTGTACTTTACCGCTTCTTCGCGCGAAAGTGCTTCGATTATTAAAGAACAGGTAAAGAATGTGAACGATCAGAATGAAAAAAGCATAGAAGCGATGCATCAGTTGAAAGAACAGGCGAGAATGATGAAGGAGGCTTTTCTGAAAGGTAAGCTTGATGAATTGGGAGAAATTCTTGATTATGGCTTTCAACAAAAAAGAAAAATGGCGGCCAATATCAGCAATTCAGGAATTGAAGAAATGTATAATGCAGCAATGAAGGCGGGAGCAACAGGAGGAAAAATAAGCGGTGCCGGCGGTGGCGGGTTCATGATATTTTACTGCCCCGTAAATACGCGTTACGCCGTAGCAGATGCACTTCTGAAATTCGGCGGCGAAGTAAAAAAATACAGTTTTACAAAATACGGCCTGACCACCTGGAGTATTTAATTTAACTATCAATACACCGCCCGATGTATTGCTCTGCTTACCTTTGACGGCGTAATAAAAAACACATGACTGAAAAAATCTCTTCTATCATCAATGAATCCATAGCGGTTAAACAACTGGTATTGCAGGATGAAGCGCTGAAGAATACCGTTCACGACTGCATCAAAACCATAGTGGCCGCGTTTAAAAACGGAAACAAAGTTTTGTTTTGCGGAAACGGAGGAAGCGCAGCGGACGCTCAACATCTTGCTGCAGAATTCAGCGGCAGATTTTATACTGATAGGGATGCATTGCCTGCCGAAGCGTTGCATGTAAACACATCCTACCTCACAGCCGTTGCCAATGATTACAGTTACGATGTGGTTTATTCGCGGTTAATAAAAGGACTTGGAAAAAAAGGCGATGTACTTGTTGGATTAAGCACATCCGGTAACAGTAAAAATATTGTAAACGCTTTTGAGACCGCTAAAGAAAAAGGCATGGTCACAATTGCATTCACGGGTAAAACCGGGGGGTTGCTGAAAGACATTTCAGATCATCTTATTAACATACCTTCTACTGATACGCCCCGCATCCAGGAAAGCCACATACTTCTCGGGCACATCATTTGTCAATTGGTGGAAGAACAGGTTTTTTCATAATAACAGTTTATGATTCGCGAGGCCATAATACTTTCAGGCGGTTTAGGAACAAGGTTACGGGAAGCCGTACCCGAACTTCCCAAAAGCATGGCACCGGTGGCCGGAGTTCCCTTTATCCGGTTTGTGGTGGAACACCTTGCTGCAGGCGGTATTGAACGCTTCGTATTTTCATTAGGTTATAAACATGAAGTTATCAGCGATTTTATAGAACGGGAATTTCCTGAACTTGAAGTGGTATTTGTAGTAGAAGATGAACCTTTAGGCACAGGCGGCGCGATTGCACGGTCTGCTCGTGAATGTAAAGAAGAGAATGTGATAATTGCCAATGGAGACACCCTGTTTAAAGTAAACACGAGACAGTTAGGTGATTTCCACCTGAAAAATAATGCGGAATGCACACTCACGCTAAAGCCTATGCGAAATTTCGACCGCTATGGCGTTGTGCTGCTCAACAAAGACAGTTACGTTCAATCTTTCCTTGAAAAAGCTTATTACGATGAAGGCCTGATAAACGGCGGTGTGTATGCGCTTAATCTTTCATCCTTCCGTGCAATTAACTTTCCTGAAAAATTCTCATTTGAAAAAGAATATCTTGAAAAATATTATCCAAGCAGGAAGATGATGGGAATTGTTCAGGATAATTATTTTATTGATATTGGTATCCCTGAAGATTATGAACGCGCTTCAAGGGAACTGGCCACTGAAAAATAAAGTTGAAAAACAACATCCCTATACCGTCAATAGATAATACCTGGACGCTCTTCCTGGACCGGGACGGCGTGATCAACCATGAAAAGCATCAGGACTACATTCATACCTGGAACGAATTTGTTTTTTATGATGGCGTGAAAGAAGCGATGAAAATCTTTTCTGAAATATTCAGGTATGTTATAGTGATCACGAACCAACGTGGCGTAGGAAGAGGCCTTACAAAGTTAGAAGACCTGCACACCATACACGCCAACATGCGTGAAGAGATCGAAATAAATGAAGGACGTATAGACGCTATTTTTTATTGCACGGAGCTGGACGATGACAACCCGTTTCGAAAACCAAATACCGGGATGGGACTCGAAGCCGCAAAACAATTTCCGCTGATCGATTTCAAAAAAACGATTATGGTAGGAAATACGATGAGCGACATGCTTTTCGGAAAAAACCTTGGTGCCTATACCGTTTTCCTGCCAACCACAAGGCCTGAAGTGGATATCTACAATGCCAGTATTGACGCGGTTTTTCCTTCCCTCCATCATTTCGCGAGGGCTTTAATTAATAAGATTTAGTTAATCCGGCTCCGGGCTCCTCCCCGTTCTTAAAGTATTCTTTACATTTAATGCATGAAAATATCCTTTGTGACCTGCCTGTTTTTGTTATTTGCACAGTGCAGCCATGCGCAAGGCAACGCAGTTGATCATAAAAATCTGGCCTTAATGGAAGAAGGCATGAAAGATGATTCACGCGCCATTTTATTTGGAACAGAGCCTTCAGACCGGGTAGCTGCCGACAGCATTTTCACAAGGAAATTTGTTCAGGCGCTTAAAGTAACAAATTCATTTTATTACCCTTTTGATTCGCTGATCACCATATCAAAACTCTATGCCCCTGACAGTACCTTTCGGATTTTCACCTGGAACCTGATCATTCATGAAAATAGTGTTCGCCAACACGGTGCCATCCAAATGCGCACTGCTGATGGTTCCTTAAAGTTGTTTCCCCTTATTGATAAGTCTGATGTAATTGAAAATAAGTGGGATACTGTGGCGAACAATTACGGCTGGGTAGGCGCTGTGTATTACAAGATCATAAAAAAGGAAGTAAACGGCGAACCTCTTTACACTTTACTGGGCTTTGATGAAAACAATATCCGAAGCAATATCAAAATGATCGATGTGCTTCGTTTCAAAGACGGTGCACCGGTTTTTGGCGCCCCCATTTTCAGCATGGCAGATAACCAGCTCGTTCCGAAAAAGATCAACCGCTATATAATGGAATATAAAAAACACGCGGGACCGAGATTAAATTATGACGCAGACCTTGACCTGATCATGATGGAACACCTGATATCAGAATCAAACGAGCCTCAAAAGAAATACACGCTGATCGGTGATGGAGATTATGAAGCTTTCAAATGGCTGAACGGAAAATGGACCTACATTAACAAAGTGTTTTTCGAGGTAACTCCTGAAGGTCAACCTCCTGTCCCTAACCAGATCTTAGATGCCGAAGGCAATATAGATGAATCAAAAGTTCCGGGATTTACTGAGGATGAAGAACCAGGCGCGAAGAAAAAAGGCTCGGAAAAAAAGAAGAAGGGTAATTGATGGGCAGATGTGCCGATGTGTAGATGTATTTGAAAATGCAAAATGAAACCAATTATAGTTACCATCAGTCTACCGACTACCGACTACGAACTACAAACTAGAAACTAATCATCAAGTTTCAACACCGCCAAAAACGCTTCCTGCGGAACTTCTACGTTCCCGATCTGGCGCATTCTCTTCTTACCTTCCTTTTGCTTTTCCAAAAGTTTTCTCTTACGGCTTATATCACCACCGTAACATTTGGCGGTAACGTCTTTACGCATTGCGCTGATATTTTCCCGGGCAACGATCTTCGCGCCAATGGCGGCCTGTATAGCGATCTGGAATTGCTGACGCGGCAAAAGTTCCTTTAATTTCTCGCAAAGTTTTCTCCCAAATTCATGCGCGCGACCCCGGTGGATCAGGGCGCTCAGCGCATCCACCTTATCTCCGTTCAATAAAATATCCATCTTCACAATATCACTCTCGCGGTATTCCAACGGATGATAATCGAAGGATGCATAACCACGCGTCATGCTTTTAAGCTTATCATAAAAATCAAATACAATTTCCGTTAACGGCATGTCAAAAGTTAATTCAACACGCGTCGGCGTAAGGTATCCCTGGTTGATCAAAATGCCGCGCTTCTGAATGCAAAGCGTCATAATGTTCCCGATGTATTCGGGTTTGCTGATCATCTGTGCCCGAATGAAAGGCTCTTCAATTTTTTCAAGCCTGGTAGGGTCGGGCATCTCGGTGGGGTTGTTCACCTTTATCACTTCACCTTTTGAAGTGGTAGCGATGAAGCTCACGTTTGGAACCGTAGTGATAACGGTTTGGTTGAACTCGCGCTCAAGCCTTTCCTGGATGATCTCCATATGAAGCATACCAAGAAAGCCGCATCGAAAGCCGAAGCCCAATGCCTGTGAAGTTTCCAGCTCGTAGGTAAGCGAAGCATCATTTAGCTGGAGTTTATCCATGCAATCACGCAATTCTTCAAACGCGTCGGTTTCTACCGGGAAGATTCCCGCGAAAACCATCGGCTTCACATCTTCAAAGCCCTTGATACTTTCTTTACAAGGATTTACGATCGTCGTGATCGTATCGCCCACCTTCACCTCACGCGCGTTCTTAATTCCCGTGATCACATAACCTACATCTCCGCAACGAACCTCGCTCTTAGATTCCATCCCGAGTTTCAATATCCCAACTTCGTCCGCCGTATATTCAAGCCCTGTATTAGAGAATTTTATCTTATCGCCTTTTTTCAGAATGCCGTTAAACACGCGGAAATAAACTATGATGCCGCGAAAGGAATTGTAAACGCTATCGAATATTAGCGCCTGCAATGGAGCACTCTCATCACCCTTGGGCGCGGGAATTCTTTCAATAATTGAGGAAAGGATCTCTTCGATACCGATACCGCTTTTTCCACTGGCCAGTAAAATATCTTCTTCCTTGCATCCTATGAGTTCAATGATCTGGTCTTTCACCTCCGGTATCATCGCGCCCTCCATGTCTATCTTGTTGATAACAGGAATAATTTCAAGATCATTGTCTATTGCGAGATAGAGATTGCTAATAGTTTGCGCCTGGATTCCCTGTGACGCATCCACCAACAGAAGCGCGCCTTCACATGCGGCAAGTGCACGGCTCACCTCATAGCTGAAATCAACGTGGCCGGGAGTGTCGATCAGGTTCAACACATACTTCTCACCCTTGTGTACATAATTGATCTGGATAGCATGGCTTTTGATCGTTATGCCTTTTTCTCTCTCCAGGTCCATATCATCAAGCACCTGCGCCTGCATATCCCTCTCGCTGATGGTGTTGGTGTGCTCCAGCAACCTGTCGGCAAGTGTACTTTTACCGTGATCAATGTGTGCAATAATGCAAAAATTCCGGATATGTTTCATTTATGGCGCCTGAGCTTTTTTAAGTCGGCAAAAGTACGGCATTTTAGGCTAAATAGCAGATGTGTTTCCGTTGTTTCCGCCTGTGTTTTGTGAATAATCTTCCTGCAATATGCCCGCCAGTATATCATTCACCTCCCCTGCCCTTGTGAGAACCATCATGTGGGTTCCTTTAGGGATGATGTGGGTGGCATGCGTATATTTTAACGGCAGTATTTCATCCCTGTCTCCATGAATATGGTAACAATGCTCCGGCAGGGTTTCGTTTTTCCAATTGAGAATGGCGCCCAGGGCCCATTGCACAAATGCAGGATCGGTATCGCGTATTATCTCACGAAGCAAAGCTTTGTCCTCCGCTGTCTCAACGGTGAAAAACCGCTTAATGAGCGAGGCTGAGGTAAATGCTTTTGCAGGGATATATCGATGGAGGTTGTATTTATGCACGAAATTAAAATAGGCCGGCAGCTCTTTTCGTGTACCCGCGCTCGATAGTAAGATGAGTTTCTCGGGCTTCATAAACTTTGAGATTTCCGTGGCTATCATGCCGCCCATTGATAAACCGACAAGAACGAAGGGTTCGCC
>JAFAGR010000014.1 GCA_023422565.1 Bacteroidota bacterium
CCCTGCACCTTTCACCCCTCACCTTGCACCCTGCACCCTGCACCCTGCACCTTTTATTAACATTCCCTTATTAATGGTACGTTAATTGTAAATCTCACCTGCAGACTCTCCAATAGTCTGAAAACACCTGTTTCAATTTCCTCTGATAACCTGCATTTGTTAACCTCTGCCCGTACCCGGGTAGCTAAACAATTTAAAAATTTTTATATGAACCTTTTTACTTCAGGCTTCCTTAAGGGAATGCGACAGCGTGTATGCCTAATGCTATGCGCTATTTTTGCAAGTGTAACAGTTTCTACAGTTACAGCGCAAACACAACTAGCGGCGTGGACCTTTGATGCCACCGCCGCAACACCTAACACACCAACCACCGTTGCTGCGAACCTCGGTGCGCAAAGCGGCACCGCTACTTTGTATGCTAACGGCACAAACGGCTCATCTTCATGGAGCCAGGCAACAGAACTTGACGCATTTGCAGGCAGCACATTGAACGATCCCCGCACAACGCAAGTGGCGGGAAATGCGTACTCTCTAAAATACAGCGGAACCAATAACAAAGCGATCGTGCTGGCTTTTTCAACGACCGGATATGAAAATCCGGTGATCACATTTGCCACACGAGGAACCTCAAGCGGTTTTGCTACTCATCAATGGGCGTGGAGCACCAATGGTACAACCTTCACCAATTTTGGCGCTAACACAGCAACCACCGGAACCACTTTCCTGCTTCGTACGCTTGATATGAGCGCCATAAACGGAGTGGACAATGCAGCCACAGTGTACCTGCGCCTGACAGTCAGCGGCGCCACTGCCACAGGTGGAAACAACCGCCTGGATAATATTGTGATCAATGCAACTGCACTTTCCGGTTTACCCGCACCTGTGGTTACCGGCGCTAACTTAAACGGAACTGTGGGCGTTGCTTTTTCTCACCAGGTAGAAGCTACAAATTCCCCAACATCGTATTCTGTGTCAACAGGTGCATTACCTGCAGGCCTTACATTGAATTCTTCAACAGGATCCATCAGCGGAACCCCAACTAACGTTGGCGCGTACACGGCAACTATCACCGCTTCAAACGGAACGGTTAGCGCTCCCGCAACTTTCAATTTTACAGTTGCCCAAGGAACGCAGACGATCACTTTCGGACTTATTCCCACCATGCCCGTTTCTGATCCTCCTTATACACTAACGGCAACAGCCTCTTCGGGCCTGCCTATTACATATACAAGCTCAAACCCGGCAGTGGCCACGGTTTCCGGCAACGTGATAACATTCGTAGCTCCGGGCACAACAGTTATTACGGCATCGCAGGCCGGTAATGCAAATTATGCAGCGGCAGTTCCGGTTGAACAAAATCTTACCGTACTTTCTGCAGCAACCGATGTTACCTACCTCGCGGGCGCTTCTACTGCGGCCCCGGCAAACGTACCTTTCGGAACTACAGTTTCAAATATCTCTGTGGGAAATAATTTCGGTTCACCCACAATGCTGAGTACAACCTCCGCATCAAGCGGATACACCGGCGCTTCGGGCGGAGTGAATGCAGGAGCAGCAGCACGCACCGGCGGACTCAGTGCAAGCCAGTCAGCTTACTATGAATTCACCATTACGCCGGATGCAGGCAAACAAGTTACCCTGTTTGATATTAGCTTCGGAAGCCGCAGTTCTTCTACAGGCCCGCAAGCTTATTCTGTGCGCACAAGCATAGATAATTACGCGACGGAAATAGCCGCAGGTACTCTTACCAATACCGCTACATGGGTGTTGTATGAACCTAACACAACGGCTACAACTGCATATCCCACTATCCCGGTTACCTACAGAATTTATGGTTTCAACGGAACAGGCTCAGCAAGTTCAGGAACTGTTAACTGGAGGATCGACGACCTTAATATTCGTATTATGGTTGATAATATGGCGGCGTGCAATGGTGTAATTGAAGCAGGAACGGCAAGTGCAGGTTTACCCGGCCCATTCTGCGAAACAGGCGCTACCACGCTTTCGCTTGTAGGAAATTCAAACCCGGCAACAACGCTTGGTGTGAGTCTGCAGTGGTATAGCTCACCGGATAACGTAAACTTCACGGCAATTCCGGGAGCAGTTGATGCCAATTACAATACGGGTTCAATAACAGGAACCACTTACTATTATGCCGTAGCTTCTTGCGCAATCAGCGGTTCAGCCGACACCTCTAACATAATTGCTCTCGAAGTATCAGAAATGCCGATGATCAGTGGTAACCTGGAAATCTGCTCAGGCGGATCAACCCTGCTTACTTCAACCTCTGCTGCATCTTACCAGTGGAATTTGAACGGCGTAGCCATTCCGGGCGCAACAGGGCAAACATACCTTGCCACTGAAGGCGGAGATTACACTGTAACCACAACAACTGCAGCAGGTTGCATTCTCACCTCAGCAGGATCAACCGTAATTATCGGCGCAGCATTAACTGCACCTGAAATTTCCGGATTGAAAAACATGTGTCCGTTTGAAGGCACAGGTGAAGAAGTGACATTCACTATTACACCGCAGGCCGGCGTAACCAGCTACAACTGGGAAGTTCCGTCTACAGTTAATATTGTTGGCGGACAAGGAACCGAAACACTTACTGTAACCATTCTTCCGGGCTTCACTGCAGGAGGAAACAAGCAGATCCGTGTAACCGGTACCTCAGCATGCGGCCCGACCCCGCTCGGTATCAAATACCTGGCGGCACAAGCTCCGGTTACTCCCGGCTTTATCAGCGGACCGGTAGATGCTTGTCCATTGATCGGAACTGCAGGTACAGCTACATATTCAATCGCTCCGGTGATCGGCGCTACTTCCTACAACTGGACGGTTCCTGCAGGGGCTACAATTGTTAGCCATCCTAACGGTCCTGGCGAAAACGACACCATCATCACCGTTAGCTTTGATGATTCATATACCACTGGCGACATTACGGTAACCGCGCAGAACAATTGCGGTATCAGCAACAATGCGCGCCACATCACAATACAGCGTGCTAATCCGGCTACTCCGGGCCTGATAAGCGGTACAACCAATGCATGTATGCTGATGCCAACGGCAAACAATCCTGCAGGCGCAACGGCTACTTATAGCATTCGCGCGGTTGAAGGTGCATTGTCTTACAACTGGACAGTACCGGTAGGCGCTACAATTGAAAGCCATCCCGGCGGTGCAGGTGTTAACGACACCTCTATCGTAGTAAGCTTCGGCAGCGGCTTCACCGGCGGTGATATCACCGTATCGGCAACCGATAACTGCGGTACAAGTATAGTACGTACACTTACTATTGGCGCTTCGCTTAAACCAACCACTATCGGCGCCATCACGGCTTCCGATGTACAGACTTGCCCTGACAGGCAGGTTCAATACAGCATCACCATGCCGGCTAATACCACATGGGTGCAATGGACAGCCCCTGCCGGCGGTACAATCCTTTCCGGCCAGGGAACTAACAGCATCGTGGTTCAATATGTTGCCGGACCTGTTTCAGGAGATGTTACTGCAACGCCTTCCAACGGTTGCGCAACAGGGTCAACCCGTAAACTTGCGGTAAGCCTTGCACCTTGCGCTCCTCCGGCACCATTCGCAAAAACCGGCGGTACTTTCATTCAGGGTACGCAGGTTGAATTGCTGGAAGCTACCGTGTTCCCGAACCCAAGTGCAACCACCTTCCGCCTGAAAGTGAATAACAGCGTGAAAGAGCAATTGCAGGTAAGGGTGTTCGACGTACAGGGTAAACCACTTGAAAGGTTCCTGATGCGCGCCGGCGAGGTTCGTGAATTCGGACAGAAGATGATGCCGGGTGTTTACTTTGTAGAAGTGCTTTCCGGTACCGAAAGGCAGGTGAAACAAGTAACCAAATTGTAATTTTCTTTCTTTGTTTTAATAAAAAGGCTGCGAGAAATCGCGGCCTTTTTTTAGTTTGTAGTTAGAGACGCAATGCATTGCGTCTGTACGCAGGGGATGCCGCCACAGATTTTCTTGCCACAGTTTTGTGTCGCTGGTTCGTATGTCAGGGGTAGGCCGACACACCATAGATCGACACAATTTTGTGTCGCTGGTTCGTGTGTCCAAGGTTTGCGACACACAATAGTGGGACACATCTATAGTTTGTAGTTCATGGTTCGTAGTTCCTGGTTCGTAGTCTGTAGGAGACGAAATGCATTGCGTCTGTACTTAAGGAAACGCAATTCTTTAGGTTCATGGTTCGTAGTTCCTGGTTTCTTGTTCCTGTTCTTTCTGCAAATTGAAAATTTTTAATTTTTAATTTTTAATTCCTACATCGTAAACCGTACATCGCGTAAATCCTCTTGGTCTATTCTTTGTATTCCTATTTTTGTAGAACAGATTACTCAAACTAAAATTTTTTACGGTTTTTTATGAACAAGAATGGAGAAGTCATTTTGATAGATGACGACACAGATGATCGGGAACTATTTTTACATGCCTACAAAGAGCTGGGAATTAAAAACCACTTGCGGGTTTTTAATAGCGCAATTGAAGCCTACGACTACTTCAACACCTCAAACCAAGAGCTTTTCCTCATTATTGCCGACATCAATATGCCACAAATGACCGGCATTGAGCTTCGCGATAAAATGCAGCAGGTTGGAGCCGTAAACCTGAGAACCATTCCTTTCCTGTTTCTCACCACAGGTACGGCGGAAGACAATCTTATTTATGCTTACAGCCACTCCGTGCAGGGCTTTTTCCTGAAACCAGGAAGTTATACGGGCTTAAAAGATATCATTAATAACATTTTTTCTTACTGGAAAAACTGCAGTGAACCGGTGTTTTCAAACCGTTATCCGAGCGCGAAGTAGATTTTTAAGAATTAAGAATTAAAAATTAGGAATTATTGCTGTCCGGAAAAAAATTCGCCAATCATAAAATGGACGGCTGACCTTTATTTGTTACTGCGTCTCACAAATCAAGGAACCAGGAACCAGGAACCAGGAATTGAATTTTTCTCCCAAATTTCCCCAGCGTAAATTTTACATCCTAAATCGTAAATCCCCTATATTTGCCCCTTATCCAATCTCCCTCCAAAGCTGTTGCATACCGGCGGATCCCTCTGTTCCACTGAAAAGATGTTGAAGTGTATTGTCCGTGACCCACGAACAATATCGAAACAACAGAATTTGAATAACACAACGATTTCGTAACACATAAACGGCACTAACGGTTGCAAAAACATCCGATCTTGCCGCCCGATTTACACATTAAACCTAATACGATGATGAAAGTTTTTACGCGACAATTCCAGCAATTGCCCAAAAACACAGCATCCGCCGCCAAATGGCCGCTGATGATCTTCGCCCTGCTGCTATCCGCAACCGTGAGTTGGGGGCAGGTGAGTATAACCGCCACCGGCTCGTACACGCAGGATTTTAATACCTTGCTCACCACGGGTTCGGCTACCTGGACGGACAATTCCACTGTTGCCAGTTGGTATGCACAGAGATCTGGCTCAGGAGCCACAATCGTTGCGGGCGATGGCGGTTCAACAACCGGCGCACTTTATAGTTTTGGCACCGGTACAAATAGTGATAGAGCTTTGGGTTCTCAGGGTTCGGGAACGGTGGGAAATCTAGCATGGGGCGTTCAACTTCAAAATAATTCCTCGAGTACTGTTACTGATATCAAAGTAACATATACGATGGAACAGTGGAGGAAAAGTGGAGTAACAGTTGCCCAAGGACTTTCATTTTTTTATAAAATAAGCTCTTCATCAATTACTGCTTTAAATCCAAATGTAAATGGTACATGGACTGCTGTTTCAAGTTTGAATACAAACAGTCCAATTAATACGGCAACCGCAGCCGCGCTTGTTGGGAACAACACCGCGAATAAAGTGACCGTAACAAATGTTGCTATCCCCTCTTTATCATTGGCGCCGGGAGAATTTATTATGTTAAAGTGGGATGATCCTGACCATTCGGGAGCAGATCACGCACTTTCAATTGACGACGTTACTATTAATTGGACAGTTCCTGCTGCAACTCCACCGGTAGTTACTCCGGATAATATCTTCACTTCCGTTGGAGCAACAGTTAACTACCAGGTTCAGGCCACCAACAGTCCAACTTCTTATGGCCTTGTGGGTGCGCTTCCTGCGGGTTTAAGTTTCAGCAGCCTTACCGGTATCATTTCCGGTACGCCAACGGCTTCTGAAACGCAAACGGTTTCGGTTACCGCCACTAACGGTGGAGGAACCAGCGATCCCGCCGATATCACCATCCAGGTTGATCCGGGTAATCAAACCATCACCTTTGATCCTTTGGCTGATGTAACTTATGGCGATGCTGATTTCTCTTTGTCTGCTACGGCATCTTCCGGCTTACCGATCACTTACTTTAGCTCAAATCCTTTCGTGGCACAGATCTCCGGAAACACCGTAACCATAGTAGGTGCGGGTTCTACCACCATCACGGCCACACAGGAGGGAGATGCAAATTATAATGCGGCGCCGGATGTGCCGCAAACACTTACCGTAAACAAAGCAGCGCAAACCGTCACATTCGGTCCGCTTGCAGATAAATCAACGGCTGATGCCGATTTCGCTTTGACCGCGACTGCTTCATCAGGCCTGCCGGTTTCTTATTCAAGCTCAGACCTTGGCGTAGCTACTATTATTGCGCCAAACACACTTCATATTGTTGGCGCGGGTAACACCACCATCACGGCTTCGCAGGCAGGCGATGACAATTATCTTCCTGCCACTTCAGTTGATCAGAACCAATTTATCAGCAACGCAAGCCTGCAAAATCAAACTATCACCTTCCCTGCAATTCCAAATGCAGTGTATGGCGATGCGCCGGTAGCGCTTAATGCAACCGCTTCATCGGGACTAACGGTTACGTATAGCAGCGATGACCCTAACGTGGCTACGGTATCAGGAAGTTCACTTGTAGTAACCGGTGTGGGAACTGCCAACATCACCGCAAGCCAGGCAGGCAACGGTACTTACAATCCTGCCCCGGATGAAATACAAACTTTTACTGTAACTACAAAGGAGCTTACCGTAAGCGGTGTAGTGGCTAATGATAAAAATTACGACGGAAGTGCGGCAGCTACTCTTGACCTTACCGGAGCCGCTCTTGTAGGAGTTGTTGGAGCAGACGATGTAAGCTTCTCCACCACCGGAGCTTCATTTGTTAGCGCAGATGCGGGCACAGGAATTTCAGTGAATGCAAACCTTACGCTTTCAGGTGCAGATGCATATAAATATACACTTGCCCAGCCTGCGGTTACGGCAGATATCTTCCCTGCCACACAGGTGATCACCTTCAACCCGTTGCCTGCAGCCAACACGAATACAGCACCGATCGATCTTAATACTTATGCTTCCGTAAACTCGCCATTGGCCTTGTCTTACTTCAGTTCAGACGATAACGTGGCCAGCGTTTCAGGAAACATACTTACGATCAACGGTCCGGGTACGGCTTTGATTACTGCAACACAAAGTGGTGATGCAAATTATGCTGCTGCCACGCCGGTTGATCAGTCGATCACGGTTACACTGGCCCCAAGTGTGGTAACCTGGAATTTCGGAACAATGGCTGCTGCGCCTTTCCCCTCAGCAGGATTACCGGTGAACCATCTGGATGTATCGGCAATACAACAAGGGAACAACGCGAACTCAAGCCAGACATCAAATCAAATTACTACTGTGTCAAGCAGCGCATCTGCAGGGTTCTCAGGCGATTATAATATTGGAACCACTGCGGATGATGGTCCTTTCAACCCAATGGTCAGCGCATATTTTGAGTTTACCTTAACGCCTGATGCCGGTTATACAATTACATTGAACGACCTGAACACTGCCTCACGTTCAACGGGTACAGGACCTGAAATGCTCGCTGTTCGAACCAGTGCCGACGGGTTTGTAAACAACATCGCCACTTCAGATCCATCCAATAATTCTACATATACGCTGCGTGATTTCAGCTTTGCACCGGTTACGAGCGGTACTCCTCTCACAGTAAGAATTTACGGATACGACGGAGTGGGAAATGTTACTTCAACTTCTGCCAACAACTGGCGTTTAGATGACCTTACCATTGAAGTTCTGGTAGAAGCCCAGGCACAATGCACAGGCACGCCTGAAGCAGGATCGATCTCTGCAGTAAATGATGAATTCTGCGGAAGTGGTATTACCGATATCACTGCTACAGGTTTCACTGATCCGGGTTCTAACCCGGGTGTAAGCCTGCAGTGGTTCAGTTCAACAAACAATGTTGATTTTGCACCTGTAGACGGCGCAACAAGCGCAACCCTTGTTACCGGGGTGCTTTCACAAACCACATATTATTACCTGCAGGTTTCCTGCTCAGGCAGCGGTTTGAGCGATGTAACTAATACTGTAACCATCGCGGTAAATGAAATTCCTGCCACACCTTCAATTTCCGGATCAAACACTGTTTGCACTGGTAATACCACCACACTTACCTCAACTGCGGCACCTGCAGGAGGTACTTATGCATGGTACAACAATGGTAACCTGATGGTGGAAACCACTCAATCAGTAAATGTTGGCGCGGGCGTTTATACCGTAATGATCACCAGCGCTGAAGGATGTGCAAGCGATATCTCTGCTTCCTTTGAAGTGAGCGAACTGGGTTCACCTTCCGCTCCTTTTGTTCAGGGCCCATCTAACGTGTGCAATTTCGTAGGCACGGGAGACCCTGTGGAGTTCACGGTATTCCCTGACCCTACGGTTACTTCTTATACGTGGACGGTTCCGGCTTATACCACTATCGTAGGTGGACAGGGCACGGGAACACTCACCGTTACCTTCCAGAATGGTTTCATTGCAGCTCCGGGTAAGCAAATTCGTGTTACCGGTACCTCAGCCTGCGGTACTACGCCAATGACCATTAAATACCTGCACGCGCAGATTCCGACCACACCATCAGCCATCACCGGTCCAACGAATGTGTGCGACCTGATCGGTACGGCCACTACGGCTACCTACAGTGTGCCTTTGGTGGAATCGGCTACTGATTACGATTGGGTTCTTCCTGCGGGAGTAACTCTTGTAAACGATAACGGCAATAGCATTGATGTGAGCTTCACCAACGCCTTTGTGAACTCTAATATTTCTGTACGTGCGTCAAACACCTGCGGGGTAAGTAATGCAAGAAGCATTGCGGTTAAGCGCATTGCTCCACCATTGCTGGCGCTGATCAGCGGCCCAACCAATGTGTGCCTGTACATGCCAACCGCCTCTAACCCTGCAGGCGTGGAAGCGGTGTACAGCGTGGCTTTAGCGGCGAATGTAACTACGTACAACTGGACGGTTCCCACAGGAGCGACCATCACCGATCAAACCACTACGGCCACGCACAGCGTGATCACGGTGGCTTACAGCGGAGCATTTGCCGGAGGTTCAATAAGTGTGAGTGCATCCAACAATTGCGGTACCAGTGCGCCACGTACGCTTGCTCTCAGCCAATTGAACCCATCCACACCGAGCCCTATAGATGTGGTGAATACACAAAGCTGTCCTAACCGTGTAGTTACTTATTCACTCAGCGGCATGCCGGCCAACACTACCGATCTTGTTTGGACAGTACCTGTTGGAGGCACCATCCTCAGCGGCCAGGGCACGGCAAGCATTCAGGTTGAATACGCGGGCACGCCAATTGAAGGCACGGTATCGGTAACCGCCTCTAACGGTTGCGCAACCAGCGGAACCCGCTCCGTAGCGGTAAAACTCGCGGGTTGTCCACCGGCGCCTAAGCAAGAGAAGAAACCGATGGTAACTACACCTGCAATCAGCGGTGTGGAAGTGGAAGTACTGGATGCGAACATCTTCCCGAACCCGTCGGTATCTGACTTCAGGTTGAAAGTGAAGAGCAGTGCAAAAGGCAATATACAGGTTAGGATCTTTGATGCTAACGGTGTTGCACACACGAAAATGATCGTAACACCCGGTGAAACGATCAGCTTTGGTAACCACCTGAAAGCAGGAACCTATTTTGTAGAGGTGATGCAGGGAGGAGAGAGGAAGGTTTCTAAGATTGTGAAATTGTAATCTGTTGGGGAGGCCATGCATGGCCTCTTCACAATAAATATGACGAAGCCCACGAATTTATTTTCGTGGGCTTTTTTTATATGAATTCTTCATAAAGGTTATAAAGAATCAACACGGAGGCTGCTACGAAAAAATTCGCGACCCTTCCCAGTATTCCAAACTTCGCCCCCCGATGCCCCACAATAACCACATAAGGCTTCAACAGGCTGATTTGAGGCTAAACCACTGTTGCTAAAATGCCAGCTGAACCCCTTCGAAAAAGCTGATTTCTCCCTTTTCTATAACCCGATATGGGAAGAAATCAAATGAAAAAGGTAGAACCGGCCATTAAGAAATTACCGGTTAAAGAACAGAATCCTTTGAAAACTCCGGGCCATGGGGTTATTATGGAGCATCGAATAGTAAAATTGGTTATTCCGGGGATGATTCACTAAATTACTTCTCCTTACCGAAACACCATATTATTAGCAATTCTATTCTTGTTCATTTAAAAGTACCTGGATGAAACATATCTTCTTATTCCTGTTTCTCTTCGCAACAATTTCTGTGCAGGCGCAAACAAAAGTTGAAAACCAACTTCTTGGTTGCTGGGGTGTTAAGGAATTATCCTCCGCTGACGGCAAGGAAATATCTATAACAGATTTGAATGGTCCCGGAAGTTTTTTCATCTGCTTCGGGGAAAATGGTAAGGTTACTTCTACAGCAGAAGACGGGGGTAATACAAGGGAATTGGGTACCGGGAGGTTCGAGGTATTGGCAGACGGAAAAACTTTACGACAGATTGATGAAGCCACGCCGGATCAGCAAGGCGAACAAATAACTGATATGACAATAGTGAAGCTGGATGCAAATGAAATGGAACTACATGGGGATGGTATCATTATGAAATGTATAAGGCGGGAAGAAAAGTAGTTTGTATGTTGTTAAAGAAATTAAAGTGCTCAATCATGGTAGATGCGGTAATTGATGGTAGTTGTTGGATTGGGTTTGTTTCGTAAGCCCGACGCTTGTGACCAACCAACTCCGCCCATGACGCTCCGGTCCGGGCGACTCCCGCATATCTCAAAACGCACAATCCATGCAAACTCCCATATCTCATCCATTAGGATATTAAGTAATGCTTAACAGTGTTTCCGCGGCTAAAAAACCTGTATGGAGTAAATTTGTAGCCGTTTGCAGGGGAGTGGGAAAAACCGTGGTTGAACAATAGATATCCAATATTTTCGTCTTAAGCTTTAAAATCAATATTTATGACTCAAGGAACCGCCAAAAAGGGCTCTGTATTTTTCCTTATCCTTTTCGCTTCCCTCTTACATTTGCCCTTCGCGTTTTCTACAACCTCAAAACAAAAAGATTTCGTGGCTG
Organism: Bacteroidota bacterium; assembly: GCA_023422565.1. Taxonomy (GTDB): domain Bacteria; phylum Bacteroidota; class Bacteroidia; order Chitinophagales; family Chitinophagaceae; genus Ferruginibacter. The sequence goes on from JAFAGR010000014.1 coordinate 11,417, forward strand.
AGCCGGTTGTAACTGCGCCCATTGTAACTGTTGCCAATACCATGAGTGCAATGTATGATAAGCTCGGGCTTGCATCAAAAGGACTGAGCCAGGATGCGTATGATTATGCAGTAAAAGGTTTTCAGCGTTTAAAGGAAACGGGTAAAATAAAGAAGGATGAGGTGCTTACCATCGTTGACTTCTCGCTTCCTTCAAATGAAAAGCGGCTTTTTGTAATTGATGTGGAAGAAGAGAAGGTTTTATTTAATACCTATGTGGCGCATGGCCGTGGTTCGGGCGAGAAGATGGCTCAGCGTTTTTCGAATATTCCCGAAAGTTTTCAAAGCAGCCTCGGGTTTTACTCCACCAGTTCAACCTACCAGGGAAAACATGGATACTCCTTAAGGTTGTCGGGATTGGAGCCGGGCTTTAACAATTTAGCTGAAGAAAGAGCGATCGTTATCCATTCCGCGGATTATGTGAGCGAGGGCTTTATTCGCACCAAGGGCTATCTTGGCCGCAGCTGGGGTTGTCCCGCGCTGCCTGAAAAGCTTAACAAGCCGATCATTGACGAAATAAAAAACGGGTCCTGCCTTTTTATCTACAGTCCGAACGAGAGTTACTTAAAGAAATCTAAATTATTGAACGCGTAATTCCGAACCCCGGTCTTACGGAATAAGGTTTTCTTACCCTTATATAATTGACGGCAGGCTTTTGGTCTGCCGTTCATTTTTTCCACATGTGGCATTCTCTTTCGGGCCGGAGTTTGCCCTGTGCCGAGACGAAGCTCTGTTTGTTTTAAACAGACCGCAGCGTCTGTTCCCGGTGCCGACCAAAGCGTCGGCATTCGCTTCGCAGCCTGATCACCAAATCACCGAATCATCAAATCAACTTACCTTTATCAAAACGGAAATAATGCTCAGGGAACAATTAAGAGGAACGGGAGTAGCGATAATAACGCCATTTAGCAAAGACGGATCGGTAGATTTTAAGGCATTGGAAAATTTGATCGATTTGATCATTAAAGGCGGGGTGGAGTATATTGTCACCCTCGGCACCACGGGGGAAACACCTGTGTTATCTTCAGAGGAGAAAAAAGAAATAATTGGCGTTACAATGAGCCGCGTGGCAGGCCGGATTCCCGTAGTAATTGGTATGGGCGGAAATAACACGGCTGAACTGGTGAAGGAACTGGAAACATACCCGTTAGATAAGGCAGTGGCGGTTCTGAGTGCGAGCCCTTATTATAATAAGCCGTCTCAAAAAGGGATAATTGAACATTACAAAAAGGTGGCTGAAGCCTCTCCAAAACCGGTTATTCTGTATAATGTGCCGGCGAGAACCGGCAGAAATATGACTGCTTCCACCACTTTAACGCTGGCAAATGTTAAAAATATTGCGGGCATAAAAGAGGCCAGTGGAGACATGGTGCAATGCATGGAAATCCTTCGTGACAGGCCGGATGATTTTCTCGTAGTGAGCGGCGATGACGCGCTGGCACTGCCCCAGCTTGCCTGCGGGATGGATGGGGTGATATCCGTAGCGGCCAATGTGTATCCGAAAGAGTTTTCGGAAATGGTTAGAGCCAGCTTACAAAACGACTTCAAATTGGCGAAGAAAATTAACGATTCGCTGATTTCAGCATACAATTTGATGTTCGCGGAAAACAATCCTGCGGGGGCAAAGGCCTTCCTGGCAGAAATGAAACACATTCACAATGTACTTCGTTTGCCCGGTGTGCCGGTTGAAACCGCCCTGCAGGCATCTATTCACCAATTTGTGCATAAATGAAATTCAACTTCCGGCTTCTAACCATACTCACAATCATTACGAGTGTCATCACCCTGCTGGCCTTTACTCAGTCGCCTTCAGTTGTGAACAAAGCCGGAACCAACAACCAGGATACCTCTTCTCCCGTAAACGTTCTCCGTATTGAATCTCCTAACGTTCACCCCGGCAAACAGGTCTTTTCCTTCTTCGATTCTTCGGTGAATTACCGCGTTTATCTTCCGGAAGAGTATTCGTCTACCCGGCACCGTTACCCTGTATTGTATCTTTTAAATGGCCCGGTCTTTTCTCCTGATTCAGTCACTCACGAGGACTGGATGGTGGATGAATTGCTGGATAGTCTCGGAAACCTGGGGAGACAGAAAACTATTGTGATTGGCTTTACAGACATCAAGGTTGGGCCTGATCAGTATGACTCCCTCTGCCGTTTTCTGGCCACTTCCGTAAAGCCTTTTATTGATGAAAATTACCGCACTCAGCCGTTGAATTCCGTTATTGCAGGAACCGGCCATTATGCAGATGCCGCCTTGTTAACCTCACTTCTTTTTAAACAACAGTTTCCTAAGGCCGGCGTGTTTAGTCCTACGGATTCGGTGAATGCATTAGTTAAGTCCTTCGGAATAAACGGAGCAGGGTACTCGGGGAGGGTGTTCATTTACAAGAACGGTTCAAAGCCTGCAGGAACCTTGGCAGACAATCTCGCGGCAAACTCTTCCGCTCTTTTGTATACGCGCGATAAACAACATGCAAAGCGTGCCGTAACTCCTTTCGGCGGCTGGTTTACGGAATTTTATGGATGGATGATGGGGAATGGGTTTAATTATATAATCAATACGAAAAACTAGTTCCTGGTTTTTGGTTCCTGGTTCCTTAGTACCTGGCTTCTGAATTCCTCTCCCTGAACTTTTCTAACCCTTTTGTGCCTAAATAAGGGCACAACAAATTTAATTCGCGGAAAGTTTACCATTTTACGAAAAAATAAATGGGAACCTTTAAAGATCTATCGGTGTTTCAGAAAGCTTACCAGTTAGCATTAGACATTTATTTCCTCACGAAGACTTTTCCCGAGGAAGAAAAATTCGGGATCATCAGCCAGATACGTAGATCGTCCAGATCAGTTTGTTCAAATTTTGTCGAAGCTTATCGTCGGAGAAATTATACAAAGCATTTTGTTTCAAAATTGTCAGATTGTTTAAGTGAGAATAGCGAAACCGGTCTATGGCTGGATTTTTCCAAAGACATGGAACTGCTGAAGTATGACCAACATAGAGATTTTAAAACGCGAAACGAGGAGATTGGCAGGTTTTTGAATTTTATGATCAATAATCCGGAGAGATTCATATGGAAAGAAAAAAAATAAATAGGGTAACATGGGTTTCCGGTAAACACTGTAAATTAAAACCAGGGTGTCTATTTTGATTTTGTAATAACCAGAAACCAGGAACTAGAAACCAGGAACCAGGAACTTGCTTGTAATAACTAGAAACAAGGAACTAGGAATTAGAAACTAGAAACTCTACTAAATCCTAAAACAGCTTCCTTCCACAGCCAGTTCCGTATTCGGAAATACAGAACATGTTTCTTCAAGAAAAGGATCCAGGATCTCATACTTCGAAGAGAAATGCCCGATGATCAGTTTTTTTGCTCCTGCTTTTTTTGCGATAGTGCCTGCCTGAACAGTGGTGGAATGAAAGCGCGCGGCGGCTCTTTCTTCAAGCTCTTTCAGGTAAGTGGCCTCATGGTATATGAGGTCGGCGTCGGCGATGTATGGTAATATGTCTTCGTTATAAACCGTATCTGCACAATAAGCGTATATGCGTGGCCGTGAGGCTGCTGTAGTAAGTTCATCGTTTGGAATGATGGTTCCTTTTGCAGTAACAAAATCTTCACCCATCTGCAAAGCATGGTAAGCCGTGGTAGGAACTCCGTACGAACTTATCCGGTCCGGATTGATCTTCCTTGGTTTTTTTATTTCCCTGAAAGTAAAGCCCCAGCAGTCAATTCTATGTTTTACGGGGAAGGCAGAAACTTCAATTGCGGGTGTTGATGCAATCAACCCGGTTTTATTCAGCGGATGAAAATGGAGTTCGTAGGGAAGCTTGGTATCTGCCGCATTGAGTTGCAGTTCAATTATTTTTTCCAACGGAGCCGGTGCGTGAAGGTGTATGGGTTGTGTCCGGTTTAAAAGGCCCATACTTGTTAAAAGGCCGATCAAACCAAAATAATGGTCACCGTGCAAATGAGAGATGAATATGTGGCTGATGCGCGAACGCTTCACTTTGTATTTCGCCATTTGCATCTGCGTGCCTTCGCCGCAGTCAATAAGAAAAGACTCGTCCTGGCTTTGCAATACCTGCGCTGTCGGATTTCTGCCATAAGCGGCAATAGCGGAGTTACAGCCGAGTATGGTAAGGGCAAGCATATATTTTAATTTTCATCGTCCAGTAATTCTCTTTCAATTTCTTCCATGTGCATGATGTCCCAGCCCTCACTTTCGGTGGGCGTAATATTCATCGTTTCCAAAAGCTCGCTTTTTTCCAACTGTTCCTCAATAGCTTCAGAAAGGCAGCATACGATCAGTGAAAAATTTTTCTCGTAAAAAGTTTGCTGGATCTCTGCAAGTTTTTCAGCTGCAGGCATGCTCAAATGTTTAACATTCTCCATGTTTACCAGCAAATGCGGAGGATCTTTTTCGAGGAACTGCAAAAGGGTGTGAGCCCAGTCATCTGTCATATTTTCAGTTATTTCCACCTCAACCGGGGTAATGACATTGAATTTCTCTTTGGTATCTATTTTGACATTCATAAGGCAGATGCTAGGGCTTAAATGTAAAATAAAGGAATTTCCGGTTCATCTTTGCTGATACCTGAAAACATATCCGCTGTCTTCCTGAAATTTTTTTTAACACATTCTTCCTGACCATCGGGCCTTAAAATCCGTCTAAGTAAAAAGGAAACCAACTTTTCAACATATCAACATTTAAGGTTTCCCTTAAACTAACCGGAAAAATTATTCGTTATTATTGTAACAAACAACCCTAAAACAAAAGACATGGATAATAATTTCTCACCACAGGTAAAAGAGATAATCTCTTTCAGCAGGGAAGAAGCGTTGCGCCTGGGAAATGATTTTATCGGTACAGAGCATTTGGTTCTTGGCATGATACGGGATGGAGAGAACACGGCCATCAGAATTCTGAAATCGCTGAGCGTAGATCTTTTTGAACTGCGCAAAGAGATAGAAATGGCTGTAAAAGATAAATCAGGAAAGAACATTGCGAACATCAATTCTTTACCGCTGACTAAGCAGGCTGAAAAGGTGATCCGCATAACTGTTCTTGAAGCGAAGTCGCTAAAAAACGCGATCGTGGAAAGCGAGCACCTTATGCTTTCTATCCTTAAGAACAAGGAAAACATCGCTACGCAAATACTTAACCAGTTTGAAGTTGACTATGAGGGCTTCAAAACCGAGTTGGGCTTTGTAACGAGCAATCCTCCTCAGGCCGAGTTTAATGATGAAGACGAGTTTGATGAAGAGCGCAAACAATACGGCCAGCAATCCCGCGGTCAAAAAGGCGGCGCTGCAGGGCAGGCAAAATCTAAAACGCCGGTTCTCGATAATTTCGGCCGGGACATTACAAGGCTGGCTGAAAACGGTTCGCTGGATCCTATTGTTGGCCGTGAAAATGAGATCGAGCGCGTATCGCAGATTTTATCGCGACGTAAAAAGAACAACCCGATTCTTATTGGAGAACCCGGTGTAGGTAAAACGGCCATTGTTGAAGGCCTTGCACTTAGAATTGTTCAACGCAGGGTTAGCCGTGTGTTGTTTGATAAAAGAGTGGTGAGCCTTGATCTTGCAGCTTTGGTGGCCGGTACAAAATATCGCGGCCAGTTTGAAGAACGCATGAAGGCGATAATGAATGAATTGGAAAAAAACAGGGATGTGATCTTGTTCATTGATGAAATTCATACCATCGTAGGCGCAGGCGGTGCGAGCGGCTCGCTCGATGCTTCGAATATTTTTAAACCTGCTCTTGCGCGTGGAGAATTGCAATGCATTGGCGCTTCAACGCTCGACGAATATCGTATGCATATTGAAAAGGATGGCGCACTAGACAGGCGTTTCCAAAAAGTGCTTGTGGAGCAACCTTCTGTTGAAGAAGCGATCGAGATACTTAATAATATCAAGAATAAGTATGAAGACTACCACAATGTTTCCTACAACCAGGAAGCAGTGGAAGCGTGTGTTAAGCTTAGCGATAGGTACATGACAGACAGGTTGCTGCCCGATAAAGCGATCGATGTGCTTGATGAGGTTGGCGCGAGAAAGCATATCAAAAACATCAACGTTCCTGAAAATATTCTTGAACTGGAGAAAAAGATCGAAGAGATAAAGCTTGAAAAGAATAAGGTAGTAAAAAGCCAAAAGTTTGAAGAGGCTGCATCTCTCCGGGATACGGAGAAGCGTTACCAGGAGCAACTTGAACAGGCGAAGATCGATTGGGAGGAAGAAAGCAAGCATAAACGCTATCCTATTACGGAAGCGGACATTGCCGAAGTAGTTTTCATGATGACGGGTATTCCTGTAAAGCGTATGGTGCAGGCTGAGACTGATAAACTTCGCCGTATGGCTGACGACCTTAAGGGAGCGGTTGTGGGCCAGGAAGAAGCGATCGTAAAGGTGGTTAAGGCGATTCAGCGTAACAGGGTTGGTTTGAAAGATCCGAAGAAACCTATCGGGACCTTCATTTTTCTCGGGCCTACAGGCGTGGGAAAAACCGAGCTTGCACGTTCCCTGGCGAAACATATGTTTGATAGCGAGGATGCCTTGATACGGATTGATATGAGTGAATACATGGAGAAGTTTACGGTAAGCAGGCTTATCGGCGCGCCTCCGGGATACGTAGGGTACGAAGAAGGCGGCCAACTAACGGAAAGGGTTAGACGCAAACCGTACAGCGTGATTCTTCTGGATGAGATCGAAAAAGCTCACCCCGATATTTACAATATCCTGTTGCAGGTGCTTGATGATGGACAGCTGACCGATGGCCTGGGCCGCAAGGTTGATTTTAAGAATACCATGATTATCATGACTTCCAACATTGGCGCCCGCCAGTTGAAAGACTTTGGTGATGGAGTTGGTTTCGCAACTTCAGCAAGGCAGGCTAATGAAGACGAGAACAGTAAGGCGATAATTGAGAAGGCGTTGAAGCGGACCTTCAGTCCGGAGTTTTTGAACCGTATTGACGATGTGGTTATGTTCAACCAGCTTTCACGTGATAACATCTTTGAGATCATCGATATTTTAATGAAGGGCGTGATGGTTCGTTTGAAGAACCTCGGCTTCTCTCTGGAATTATCAAGTGATGCGAAAGAGTTCCTTGCCGATAAGGGTTACGACAGCCAGTTTGGAGCGCGTCCTCTGCACAGGGCTATTCAGAAATATCTTGAAGACCCTCTGGCTGAAGACATTTTGAACACAACGATTAAGCCGGGTGACACAATGGTTGCAGAGCTGGATAAAGAAGCGCAAAAGTTGAAGTTCAGGTTGAAAGAAGAGCCTAAGAAGAGAGAGAGAAAATCAGAAGCATAACCTGACCATAAGAATAGAATTCAAATGCCCGGATTTTCCGGGCATTTTCTTTTTAATTTTATAGAAACCGATTAAGAAGGTTTTATTTGCTTATGATAAACCTTAGCGATACCGCGCCGCTTTCCAGGTAAAGAACCATTATATAGGCACCGTCTGCCAGGCCTGAAAGCTGCGGAACTTCGCTGTTGTTCATTCCCTGCTGAAAGCGAACCGCTCCCTTTCTTATTTTTCTTCCGTAGGTGTCAAATACTTCAAACTTCGTATATGCCTCGCCGTTATTGTAGTAAGCGATCCTGAATTCTCCCGGCCCGGGGTTGGGGTAAATTACTGGCGCGGCGCTTTCTGTTCCCTTTTCATCATTCCTGATAATTGCCAGGTTGCTGTATGAAACAGCCCGCGCGCTGCTAAGTATCTTGATGCGGTAATAAACTGTAGGAATGTTGCTAAGCGTAAATGGATTTTCAAAGCTATAATGCGTGGCGCCGCCTTCAGGGCGGGGATCAATATCCGCTACGTGCGTGAAATGAGTGCCGTCTAAACTAAATTCAACAGCAAATCCACTCGCAAGTTGGTTGTTGGATGCGGTCCACTTCAGCATGTGTTTATTTCCGAGGTCGCGTGCTTCAAGATCGCGGATCTCAAGATTCAAAACCATGCACTTGGTGTCGAAGAATATAGTAATGCTATCAGTTTCATCGGGCAGGCATTGCAGATGCTTTTGCTGCTGAACGAAATATGTACCCGGCGCGTTTGCCGTAATTGAATCGCCAAGGTTGCTTCCCAAAATAATCCCATCGTTTGTCCACCACCTGTAGTTGAAGTTCGGGTTGGGGTTGCTAACGGTAAGTACCGTTTCCGGCATTGTTTCGCAGAAGTAATGGATGAAGGAGTATGCTTCAAGCGGGTAATCAAACATTCTGAAGGGCGCGATAAAGTCTTTCAGTTCAGAGGTGAAGGATGTGGAAGAACGGCTTTTTATAAGCACTCTTCGAAATGGTGTTCCGCAATAGTTTCCGTAAATATTTCCCGGTTCAATTCCGAGTTTGGTCAGGTTGATGGATACTTCCATGAATTGCCCTGCGATATAACTTGTGGCAATAGCATCCGTTGCCCGTATAAGTTGAAACGGCCCTGCCCAGGTTGATGCGGTATTTTGCAGCCCGGTATAGAAATCACCGGGTGTTTTAGGAAGAATGTTTGCATAGCCATATGTGGCTCCGTTTCCGGCTCCGTCAAAAGCGCCACCCCACGAGAAGTTTGCAGGTATTATGTCTAATGCAGATTTATGAACCCATATTCGCGCTTCTACGTTTGACAAACTTGAAGAACTAAATTCTGCCGTGAAGCAGATATCGCCCGGGGCTATAATGTTGCCTGAGGCATCAAACTTCCAGGACGTATGGCCTGCATCTGGTCCAAATCCGGTAAACCGGCGGGTATTCATATCAAATGCAATATCCGTTTGGTACAATTCAAAATCGAAGAACCTGTTTCCGTTTGTGTTCTCCAATGAAACTGCGCCGAACATCCAGAGAGAATCAAAGGTGTTCTCCCCATCTCTTCGCAAATGAACCATCGCATCAAGAAACTCGTTTTTATCAGGGATACTGCCGGGCCCCGTACTGCTCCAATCTCCGGGGTGCATACCGTTCTTATTACTTCCTCCGGCAAAAATTGTAGAATCCGTACCGTGGTAGTCACGATGGAAAACAGCATCAAGCAAAAGTTTGTTGTTTGAAACTGTATAAGGCGGTACAGACATTAATCTGCTGAAGGTGGTTTTGCGTGTAACGGGGTTCGAAAAATAATTTGCCACCAGTGCTGCAGCGCCGTTCGTATCTATCACGGCTATTCCGGAACCGGCAATAGAGGTACGGAACCAGTCGTCACCCGATGCTGTATTTCCATTATTGAAAAAGTTAGCACGAAGATCAGCTTCTACTCCAAAGTTGGCTTTGAGAAGAGGGCTCGTTATTTGCCCGGAAACACCAAAGTGGAGTGCGATAAAGGTTGGGATTAGTAGAAGTGTTTTCATAGGCTGGTCTTCTTCTTAATTCTTTCAAAAACATCACTGTCCACAAGATCAAAGTTGGAATTGCCGGAACACAAAATTTTTGTGCCGTAACATTTCGGGCTTTGTTTTTACCTGTTTCTCCAAAGAGCCGTAATTTTGCTTTAAGAGAGAAAGGCCAAACGATTAACAGCCGGGCAGATGGTTTATTGTTCATAACCAGGAATTTATCTTGCAATTATATGTATATCCTTTAGAATCAATTCTAAATGAAAAAGACAATAATCACTATTGACGGTTGGTCTTCCTGCGGGAAAAGTACGCTTGCCCGTCAGCTCGCAAAAAAGCTTGGCTTCGTGTATATTGATAGCGGCGCAATGTACCGGGCGATCACCTTATATTTTTTAAGAAACCATATCGACTGGACTGACGAGAAGAAAGTAAAGGAAGCCTTAGAACAAGTGCATCTCCATTTTGAATACAATTCCAAATCGGGCAGGTCAGAAATATTTCTTAATGATGAAAATGTAGAGTACCTGATCCGGGACCTCGTAGTGGCGGAAAAGGTGAGTGAGGTGGCGGCAATTGCATCCGTAAGAAAGTTTGCTGTGCGCCAGCAGCAGAAAATGGGATTGCGGAATAACACAGTGATGGATGGGCGTGACATTGGTACCACGGTATTCCCCGATGCCGACCTTAAAATATTTATGACCTCAGATATATCCGTGCGTGTTGAAAGAAGATTCAAAGAATTATACGAGAAGAATCCCAATGTTACTCTTGAGGAAGTTGCCGCCAATCTTGAAATGCGCGATTATATTGATTCGCACAGGGAGGTGAGTCCGCTTCGAAAAGCAGAGGATGCCGTGCTGTTGGACAATACCAACATTTCAATGGAAGAACAACTTGACTTTGCCATGAAACTGGTGAAGGAAAGAATGTTGACCGAGGTGGTGAACGGATAGATGACCCGGCAGTCTGGGTAAACTTGCATTTCATTTTTACGGTGCTTATATATTTTGTCCTTTGGATGCCCATGATTGTAATTGCCATGCTGAATGGTTTATTTCGTCAGCATGTTCTCAATTCCCACTTCTCAGTTGCCGGTGCTAAGCGCATTTCCACATTGCTTCTTTTGTTATTATTAGGAGTCTATATTTTCCTCATGTTGAATCGATATCCACCAAAAGGAAATATGCAGGCACTTGCAGCGGGAAGTTTATGGGCAGCGCTTACGGTAATGTTTGAAATTGGGATTGGGTTACGTCAAAAATTGTCATTAAATGAAATGCTAGCCGATTACAATATTTTTAGGGGAAGATTGTGGTCTTTGGTGATCGTTTTCCTTCTTTTTTCTCCGCTGATTTATCACTTATTTATGCAGTAAGCCGCCCGACAAAAAAAATTTTTCACACAGAATATATGGATTAGCTTGTTATGGATTTTCGAATACTTTAAATCAAGCCCATGAGTTTTAAAATTTCTGTGTCCTTCATCGCTCTGGTAACTTTCTTAAGTCAGGCTGTTGCCCAACCGGCATCCACCATCACATTTCCGGAAACAATGGAAGTGGAGGGGATTCCTGCACTGGATTCTCGCATAGCCGACGAGGTTAGAGCTTACACCGAATCAAGGTCGGCCGGATTTGTAGACTGGCATCCTAACGCAAAAGAATTGATCATCACCACCCGTTTTGGCAACACTAACCAGTTGCATTCTGTTAAGGAACCAATGGGCGCGAGGAAACAGTTAACGTTTTTTAATGAGCCTGTTCGAAGTGCAACCTATGAACCCGTTAAAGGCAGCTATTTCATTTTTACACGCGACATTGGCGGCAACGAATTCGGTCAGCTGTTTCGTTACGATCTTGAAACGGGAAAAACGTTTCTGCTTTCAGACGGGGGCCGCAGTCAGAACGGGAACGTTACATGGAACAAATCCGGAACGAGAATATTGTTTACAAGTACGAGGCGAAATGGTGCTGACCGCGATATATACATTATGGATCCTCTGGATACTTCATCAACTAAATTGTTGTTGCAACTTGAAGGTGGAGGCTGGTCGATTGGCGACTGGAGCGATGACGGAAAAAAAATACTGGTAAACAGGTATGTTTCTGTGAATGAATCTTCCATTTGGATCTACGATATCACGTCTTCGAAATTTGAAAAAGTATTGCCTGCCGTTGATGAACGTGCAGTATTTGGCGGTATCGAATTTGGTGCAGATGGCCGTTCTATATTTGTTTTGACCAATAAGGCAGGAGAGTTTATGCGGCCTGCAAAGCTTGACCTGGCCACAAGGAAACTTGATTATCTCGTGAGCGATATCAATTGGGAGATTACCCGTTATGACCTGACAGAAGATCAAAAGACCGCTGCCTTTACAACTAACGAGGCCGGTGAAACGAAGTTGTATATACAGGATGTGGCATCGAAAAAATATTCTCGGGTATCCGCCCTGCCAACGGGTATCATGGGCAATATGGAATGGGCAAAAGATGGCAACTCACTTGCTTTTGGTTTTGGTACGGCAAAAACGGGTGGCGAGGTATATGTTTGGAATAACAATTCGGGAAAGCTGGTGCAATGGACGGAAAGTGAATTAGGCGGAATGAATTTATCAGGCCTTCCCTTACCGGAACTTATTAAATGGAAAAGCTTTGATGGATTGGAAATATCGGGTTTTCTATATCGCGCACCGGCCCGTTTTTCAGGAAAGCAACCGGTGATCATCAATATTCATGGAGGTCCGGAAGGCCAGTCCACTCCCAGCTTCATTGGAAGGATGAATTATTTGCTGAATGAACTCGGTGTATCGATAATATTTCCCAACGTTCGCGGTAGTTCCGGCTTTGGTAAAACATTTCTTGACCTGGATAATGGGATGAAGAGAGAGGAGAGTGTGAAAGATATCGGCGCATTGATAGATTGGATAGGCGCGCAGCCGAAACTTGATGCCGCCCGCATTATGGTTACCGGGGGAAGCTATGGCGGTTATATGACCCTGGCTACGGCATTTCATTACAATGATAAGATCAGGTGTGCCCTTGATGTGGTAGGCATCAGTCATTTTACTACCTTCCTGAAGAATACGGAAAACTACAGGCGCGATCTCCGGCGCGTGGAATATGGTGATGAGCGCGACCCTGCAATGGCGGCATATTTTGAAAAGATAGCGCCGCTGAATAATGCGCATAAGATCACGAAGCCTATGTTTATTGTGCAGGGAAAGAATGACCCCCGTGTTCCCTATACCGAGGCCAAGCAGATGGCAGACAAAATAAAAAGCAATGGCGGCGTGGTTTGGTATATGATGGCCAACGATGAGGGCCACGGCTTTGCGAAGAAGAATAACCAAGACGTACAGTTCTATGCAACCGTAGCGTTTATAAAAAAATATCTTTTGTAATCAAATGATGATTATAAATCGCAAAAGCAAACTGCCAATTACGAATTCGTGGTGACCGGAGAAAGCTTTTTGAAATCCTCTCAAAACCAACGGGGCTTGCGCTTAGATCGTATTGAAGATTCACGCAAACGAATACCTAAGAATACATAAGGCACGAAGAAAACCACTGAATTTTGAGATCTTATGTATTTCTTGGTGGGCTTCATGTGAAATTCTCAGATCGTTTGTATTCAATAAGCGGTATCAAATAAAGGTCAGCCGTCCATTTTATGATTGGCGAAATTTTTTCCTTACAGCAATTACTACGAACTACAAACTTGCTTAAGCCTTTCAATTACTTTTTCAACCAATGAGTCGGGGCAGGAAGCGCCGCTTGTGAGCAGTATTCTGACAGGTTTTGAATTGCCGAGATAACCGTTGGTTTCAATTTCACTTTTTTGATGGAGATCAAAATGACGTATTGTGTGTTCGTTAATTATGTTCGAAGCCTCCCGGATAAAATAAGTTGGCAGCTTTTCTTCACATAATTCTACAAGATGGGAAGTGTTGCTGCTGTTGTATCCACCTACAACAACCGCGAGGTCGGCGGGCACTTCAAGCAGCCCGGTAACGGCCGATTGATTGTCGTTGGTTGCATAACAAAGAGTATCCCTGGTATCTGCAAAGTGCTCCTGGATATTTGAAGTGTTCAATGCATACTTCCGTATCATCACAGATTTAAGATAATCAGCAATCGACTGCGTGTCAGAAGCAAGCATAGTAGTTTGATTTACCACACCGATCCTCTGAAGATGAACAAGTGGATCAAAACCTTCCGAAAATCGGCCGGCGAACATTTTAAAAAAGTCTTCGGGGGGTAACTCATTTTCGATGAAGCGTGCCAGTAGTATCGCTTCATCCATATCATTTACCACAATGGTTTGCGTATTGCTCGCGGCGTGAGAAAACGTTGCTCTCGTTTCTTCGTGGCTTGGCTTTCCGTGAACCACTACTGTATATCCCTGGCGTGCGATCTGCTCACTCCGGTTCCAAACCTTTTCCACAAAGGGGCAGGTTGTATTGTATTTTTCTACCGAAATACCGGTATCGCGTAAACGCTTTTCGATATCAAGGGTGGTTCCAAATGCGGGAATCAAAACAATATCCCCTGAATGCAGTTCGGAAAAGGGAATAACCTGGTTTCCGCGGGTGTCTTGCAGAAATTTAACGCCACGGGCAAGAAGATCCGAATTCACATGAGGATTGTGTATCATCTCGCTTAACAGAAAAATTCGCTTGCCTGGGTTTTCTTCAATTGTTCTGAACGCAATTTCAATCGCATTTTCAACTCCGTAGCAAAACCCGAAATGCCGGGCGAGATAAATTTGAAGTGAGCCAAAATCAAGAAGGGAGGGTGAAAAATCCTTCTTCATTTTATCTGCCTGCCTGCGCGTTTCTTTAATGCGCGCTATCATTTCGCTTCGGTATGTAACCGGTATTGTAAATTGCTTCATGTTCCGCCGCAAAGGTACATTCTTACTATGAAAGAATTTAAAGCCCCGGGTTTTCTTAACAGCACAAACATATATGAGGTAAACATTCGCCAGTACACGGCTGAAGGTACTTTTAACGCTTTTGCGAACCATCTTCCGCGGCTGAAAAAGATGGGGGTGGAAATATTATGGCTGATGCCCGTCCATCCGATTGGCATCCCGCACAGAAAGGGAAGCCTTGGAAGTTATTATTCCATCAGCAACCACCGCGCAATAAACCCTGAGTTCGGAACAATGAACGATTTTGAAAACCTTGTTTCATTGATCCATGAAATGGACATGAAGGTGATCTTAGATTGGGTGGCCAATCATACCGCCTGGGATCATGTATGGACGGTTCAACATCCTGATTATTTTCTTCGCGACGAGTTTGGTTTTAAAAGCCCGTTTGACTGGTCGGATGTTATTCAGCTTGATCATCAGAATGAAGAGCAGCAGCAGGCAATGATAGATGCTATGAGGTTTTGGGTTGAGGAAAAGAAGGTGGATGGTTTTCGTGCAGACCTTGCTCATTTAACACCCTTACCTTTTTGGATAAAGGCGAGGAAAGCGATAGAAGTTATTAACCCCGAAGCGATCTGGCTTGCAGAATCTGAGGAGGCCGAATATACTGCGGCCTTTGATATAACCTTTACCTGGAAATGGATGCATGAAAGCGCAAAAATATTTTCCGAAAGTGGAGGAGTGGAGAAACTCAGAAAGTTTCTCGAACAAAGCGATCTTCCCGGTCTTCGGTTATATTTTACCTCTAACCACGATGAGAATTCCTGGAATGGTACCGAATATGAAAAGTACGGCGTGTATGCCAAAGCGTTAGCCGTTTTCTCAGGCCTTTATAGAAACAGCGTTCCCCTTATTTATTCAGGGCAGGAAGCGGCAAATAAAAAACGGCTTTCTTTTTTTGAGAAAGATCTGATAAACTGGGTAGGTGAGGAGGAATTGAACCATTTTTATTCAACATTGTTGATCTCCCGCAAGAAGCCCGGAATCACTTTTGATGAGTGTAATTTTAAATTTATCGATCATCCTGAACTGCTAGCATTTAGCCATACCGGAGAAGCAGGGTCGATCTGGGTTTTCCTTCATTTTGGAACGGCGGCCGTGACCATTCAACCTTTTGAAATGGCGGGTGCTGATGGAATTGAAATTTTTACAGGTGAACGCATGGATAGGAATTCACCCGCCATATCTTTAAAGCCGGGAGATTTTCTTGTTTATGAATCCTTCAGGTCGGCGTGATGCGTAGCCCAAAACAAAAAACCCGGAAACAAGCTCCGGGTTTTTATCATTAATACTCTTTCTTCCGCATTATTCGTTTGCGCTGCGAGCCCTCATCGCCACCGGGTCTTTTGAAGCCGCCATCGGCTTCGTTCATACGAATTGTTCTGTTGTTATATTTTTTTCCATCGATCGCGCGGATCATTTTTCCTGCTTCAGCCTGGTCAACTTCTACCCAGGTATTCATTTCCCGTAAATCGATCTTACCGAGCGAGTCTTTCTTCATGTTACTTTCATCAAGAATGAATTGCAGAAAACTTGCTTTGTAAAAACCATCCTTCGTTCCGAGATTTACAAAAAGCCTGGTATAACCATTATCTCTCCTGTTGAATGTACGTTCTCCTCTTTCCCTGCGGTTGGTATTTAAATTTGCACCATAGTTTCCGTCGTTCATTCTTCTTGAATCTTGTTTCGTATTCAGGTCTTCCGCATTTTCATAATAGCGAAGGAAGTGATCGAATTCCAAAGCTGCAACGCGTTGCAGTACTTCTTCCTTCGACATGTGTTCGAACTTTTTGATAAGATCCGGAAGATAAGTTTCGTAATCACCGTGTGAAATGTCCGCAAGCGCAAGTTTATCCATGAAATGAAAGAACTGGCGGCGGCAAACATCTTTACCACTCGGTATATCGAGTTTATGGAAAGTAGCGTTGATCATTTTTTCAAGCTGCCTGATCTTAAAAGTTTCGCGGCTGTGGCAGATGGAAATGCAGATACCTGTTTTTCCCGCACGTGCTGTACGTCCACTACGGTGCGTGTAAACTTCCATGTCGTCAGGAAGTTCAAAGTTGATAACGTGCGTAATGCCATCTACATCAATACCGCGTGCAGCAACATCCGTAGCTATCAACAGTTGAAGCGTTTTGCTGCGGAAGCGCCCCATTACTTTATCGCGTTGTTGCTGGGTTAGATCTCCGTGTAAGGCTTCTATATCGTAACCGGCCTTAGAGAGGCGTTCGCTGATTTCCTGAGCATCGGCCTTAGTTCTGGTGAAGATAATGCCGTACATGCCCGGATTGAAATCTATCAGGCGTTTCAGGGTCTCATAACGGTGATGCGCAGACGCAACATAGTATTGGTGGTCAATGTTCACATTTCCACTATTCTTTTTTCCAACCGTAATTTCTTTCGGTGTGGTCATAAAATTTTTCGAGATCGCTCTGACTGCAGGCGGCATTGTAGCGCTGAAAAGCCAGATACTCTCGCGGTTGATGGTGTTTTTCAACACGAAATCAATATCGTCTCTGAAGCCCATGTTAAGCATTTCGTCAGCCTCGTCCAGCACCACATACTTTACTTTTTCCAGGTCGATGGCTTTACGTTCAATCAGGTCTATTAATCTTCCGGGAGTAGCTACAACTATTTGCACGCCTTTTTTAAGATTGCGGATCTGCATGGAAATAGAAGCCCCGCCATACACTGCTTCAACTCCGATACCACGGGAATGTTTTTTGAAAAGTTGAAGATCGTTGGTTATTTGCAGGCATAGTTCCCTGGTGGGGCATACGATCAGCGCCTGAGGAAATTTGTCGGCTGCCTCAATCAATTGAATGAGGGGAAGGCCGAAAGCGGCTGTTTTACCGGTTCCGGTTTGTGCAAGGCCAACGAAGTCCATTGTGCCGGAAAGTAAAACAGGGATTGCCTGTTCCTGGATGGGGGTGGGCGTTGTGAAGCCCAGGTCTGTTATGGATTGCACGATTTGCTCGTTCAAACCCAACGTTTGAAAATCAGTCATTGTTTAATTTGATTTGTGTAACACCGTAATGCAATATGCATAACACGTGGCTTCGATGGTCACATGTAATGCTGCGGGCGGTTGAGAGAGAAGCCTGGGTGTTTAAACCGTGTCAACTGCAACTGAGCATGTCATGCAATTCTCAGTAAAAAAGCGCGGCAAAGCTAAGGATAAATATTGAAGATAAACGTTAAATGTCTGCTTCAGTGGCGGTTTAAGCGATTTAGTACTTGTAGAAACCCTCTAATTTTGGATGACTCTTGCTTTAGATTCGGTTCTCTAATCATCCGGAAACAAGGTAAGTCAGTCTCTGGTTAACTTCAGGTTCGAAGCTATTTAAAACATTCTTAACACAAAGAATCAGGATGAAAGCTTCGTGGCATATAACTTGAAATCGCTTAGCGAACAAAATGAAAATTGAGTTGTTATGAAAAAACTAACCCTTGTACTCCTTGTAAGTCTTATCACATCTTATACATATGCTCAGAATTTTAAAATCGGTGTGAAGGCAGGTGCCGATCTCCTGAAGCTGGATGGACGTTCATTTAAAGAGGAGTTTGCTTTTGGATACCAGGCCGGTGCTTTTGCGGAGATCGGGTTGGGGGAAAAGTGGGGCATTCAACCGGAGGTTCTTTTTGGGCAGGTGAATCTTGATACCAGTTCCAACTTTCGTGATCTTTATGAGTTTGATAACCTATCTGAGATTAAGCTGACCATGCTAAAAATTCCGCTCATGTTGAATTATAGGCCGAATAAATTTGTTGCCGTGCAATTCGGCCCGCAATACGGCATTTTGATCGATCAGAATCTTACCTTATTTCAAAATGGAAAGGAAGCTTTCAAAAAGGGAAATTTTAGCCTTCATGGAGGGTTGCAGCTTAATATTTCAAAGCTCATACTATATGGGCGTTATGGGGTGGGTTTGAATAATCTGAACGATATCGACAATACCGAGAAGTGGAAGAATCAATCTATTCAAATAGGGGCAGGATTTCGTTTTTAGAGAACGATGCATCAGGTAGGCATCCCTTAGCCCTAAAATCTGAAATTGACGGAAAGAATGTTCTTGTACACCGCGGTAAAACACTTGGCCGATTTCAAGGCGGAATTGCATTATTGTTGGAGCAATGCCGGGAGAATTCAGGAAAAATCAGTTATTCCGGCTTGTATTGAACACGATTTCCTCGCGCTGAAAACCCGCTGAATCCAGCATAATGCACTCATACGGCCTCTAACTGATCTATCGTATGTTAATTTCTGAGGATCGTGAAAGAGAGATCCTCATTCAATTTGATAACCGTACTCGGCACCCCCGGCTCCGTCTCCTCCTGCCGGTGACGCACCACATAATCCACACTCTCAATAATATGCCGGTCAATATCGCGGAAAATGCCGGGAGGCGGGTAACCGCTTATGTTTGACGACGTAGATACGATCGGCTTTCCAAATTCTCTGATCAATCGTTTGCAAAACCCATCAGCCACTATTCTTATTCCAATGCTGCCATCCTTGTTTATCACATTGGCTGCAAGGTTTTTTGCGCGGCTGTAAATAACGGTCACCGGCTTTTTTACCCCCTGTATGAAATCATATACGGCAGGGTTGTCTTCATTCACATATTGCAAAATATCCTCTTCATCGGCAAGAAGAATTATCATGCTTTTCTCCTCATTTCTTTTTTTTATACTAAAGATCTTTTCTACCGCTGCCGGGTTTGTAGCATCACAGCCAATGCCCCATACCGTATCGGTAGGATAAAGAATTGTCCCTCCGTTTTGCAACACCCTCAGGCACTCCGTGATGTCATCATCTATCTGCATGAAGCGAATTTAAGAGTTGTTGCGTTTCAATGGTGAATGCGCATTTAAAATGACCCAGGGGGCAAGCTCGTTTACCGTGAAGCCCGCAAGGCCTGCAGTCAAGGTTAAGCTTGGTCTCTACAATATAACTGCTGTCTGCCAAAGGCGTAAACCCAAAGCCGGGAATTGTGGAGCAGAACACGGCAGTTACAGGCGCATTAACGGCCGATGCAAAATGAAGTGGGGCGCTGTCATTTACATAATTCATTATGGCGTGCTTCATTAATGCGGCAGACTGGAGAAAAGAAAGTTTGCCGGCGAGTATTTCAATATTTTTTCGTGTAACCTTCTCCGTTAGTTGGATTGCTTCTTCCTCATTATCTTTTCCGCCCAATATAAAAACGCGAATATCAGAGGGGATTTTTTCAATAAGGTCGGCCCATTTTTCAAGGGGGTATTGTTTGGTGAACCAAACGCTGGATGGTGTGACTGTAATGAAAGGGTCGCTAACAAATGCTCTTACAAAATTTTCATCGGCCACAGATGGGTAGAGCTTCGGGCGTAAAACTTCCTCATCGGTAAAATCTTTTACCAGGTCGTTAATTCGCACAGTTTCATGCCGTGGCTGGCGGGGATTGATGATGTGCTGAAATTTTTTACTGAATCCCGCGCTTAACGGATTTTTTGCGTAACCACGGGTTTCTTTTGCACCAGATAGTATCGTCATTAAACCAGTCGAGAAAAAACGCTGAAGATTGATCACCTTGTCATACCGGTTGCGGCGGATCTGCTTCACCATCTTCATCAGGCTTTTCCATTTGCCTTCTTTCTTGTTCCAAACCAACACTTCATGAATGGCCGGGTTGTTCAGCAGCAGTTGTTCATTGCCTTTTCGCACCATTACATCAATATGCGCATTCGGAAAACGAGCGTGTAATTTTTCAACTAAACTCGTGGCGAGCACCACATCACCGATAAAAGCTGTTTGTATGATCAGCATTTTTTGCACGGGGCAAAGATAGTAGACGCAAAGCAGTTGATAGTCTGTAGTTAGTAGTCAGCAGTCGGTAGTTGTTAATCCCTTTACCTTGCCTATCCCATAACCCAAAACTCAATACCCACAACCCGCAGCCTCCATTCCATATATTTGTCTAAATATTTTCTTATGGACGAATTGAAATCACTTATCGAAGAAGCCTGGGCAGATCGTGATCATTTGAAAGATTCGAAGTATTCGGGTGCGGTGGAAGCGGTTATTGAAAAGTTGGACAAAGGAGAACTTCGTACAGCCGAACCCGTTATGAACGGTGTAAAGTTCGAATCATGGAGGGTGAATGAATGGGTGAAGCAGGCTATTTTAATGTATTTCGGAATAAGGCAAATGGAAACGTTTTCACTCCCTCCTTTTGAGTTTCATGATAAGATGAAATTGAAGTCGAACTATAAAGAACTTGGTGTTCGTGCAGTGCCTCATGCTGTTGCACGATACGGAGCCTTTCTTGCTCGTAATGTGATCATGATGCCATCCTATGTAAACATCGGCGCTTATGTGGGCGAAGGAACAATGGTGGATACATGGGCAACGGTGGGAAGTTGCGCGCAAATAGGCAGCAATGTTCATTTAAGCGGGGGCGTGGGAATTGGCGGAGTGCTTGAGCCTTTGCAGGCGAGCCCGGTGATCATTGAAGACGGTTGTTTTATAGGAAGCCGCGCCATTGTGGTGGAAGGTGTACGTGTGCAACAGGAAGCGGTATTGGGTGCCAATGTGGTACTTACGCAATCTACACGTATAATTGACGTTAGCGGTAAGGAGCCTGTTGAATATAAAGGTATCATTCCGCCGCGAAGTGTGGTGATCCCGGGCAGTTATACGAAGTCCTTCCCGGCAGGCGATTACCAGGTAAGTTGCGCATTGATCATTGGCAAGCGAAAAGAAAGCACGGACAAGAAGACCAGTTTGAATGATGCGTTGAGGGAATTCAACGTCAGCCTGTAGAGACGCGATGTATCGCGTCTCCATGCGTTAGGGATTGGCAGGTCCGCCTCCGGCGGAGCAAAAGCCCGACCCCGCCCAAAAAGGTGGAGGAACGCCCATCGAACCCAATTGAAAAATGAAACCATCAAACAATTAAACCACCAAACCATTAAACCCCGCCGCGGCGGGCAAGCTATAAAACGATTAATCCGTAAATTACCATTGCAACATTCATTTATGAAAACCATTGCCACAGCTTTTCTACTTATTATTTCATCTGCAGCGATTAGCCAGGAACCCCGGCGCGCATTTGAAAAAGGTGATTTCAGCCTTTCGCTGGGCTATGGCATCGGAAACATCTGGAAAAAGTTTTTGAAGGACGCGATTTCTTTCCCCGAAAATTATACGGTTTCATCGAAAGGGCCTGTTGTAATGATCATCGATTACAATATTCATCGCAAGATAAATATCGGTATCGCCACGGGATATTCCGAAACGATCGGTTCTTATAAAGGAAACAGCCAGAGTTTTGAAGAAAAGCTCACCGCATTTTCTGCATTGCTTCGGGCGAACTGGCACTTCGGCAGATGGGAGAAAGTAGACCTCTACGCAGGCGGCGGAGCGGGCTATTATCATTTTAAATACAGCAACAACCGGAATATCATTAAGCCGAACAGCGTACCGGGCAGTTTCGGGTATTCACTACAGTTAGGTGCATCCTATTATTTTGTACCGCGCGTAGGCATTTATGGCGAGGTCGGCTACGTGGGCGGCTCGCTTGCGCAGCTTGGCATAAAGGCCCGTTTATGATCGCAATAATAAAAGCAAAAAAATTTTTTTTCTCCACGCAGCATTTTTCATAGAATAGTATTCTTTATCGGTGTTTATCCGTTAATTCAGCCGTTTATAACGGTTTATGCAATTAGGATAAAAATTATTTGAATTAATTAGGAAATCAGCCGGACTTGCTTAATTTTGCGTCCGATTTATAAAAAACCCAAAATTTAACTAAACATGAAAAGGTTATTCTTTATTGCAGGCTTCGCGGCAATTACCGCTTCTGCAAGTGCACAAACTTCTTTCGGCGTTCAGGCCGGTGTTAACTTGGCTTCTATGAAAATTAAAGCTGACGGTGCCAGTTCTGGCGATCTTCCGGATGTAAAATCAAAAGTTGGATTGATGATCGGTGCGGTTGCTGAAATCGATTTCGGCAGCAACATCAGTTTCCGTCCTGAACTGAACTTCGTTCAAAAAGGTGGAAAATCTGATTTTTCTTTCCCTGGTATTTATTCAGAAGAATCTAAAACTACTTTGAACTACATCGAGCTTTCTCCAAACTTCGTTTACAATGTGAACGCAGGTACCGGTAAAGTATTCTTCGGCCTCGGACCATCCTTTGGTTTCGGTATGTCAGGTAAAATGGAAGGAAGCTACACTGATTTCGGTGAGCCAACTGTTAACTACGATGAAGATGTAAAATTCGGAAGCGACGAAGCAGAAGATCACTTCAAAGGATTTGATTTCGGTTTGAACATTCTTGCCGGTTACAAAATGAGCAACGGATTTTTGGTAACTGCAGGTTACAACCTGGGCCTTGCTGACATCAGCGTTGGTGATGGCGAAGGTTCTATCAAAAACAATGGTTTCCAAATTCGTTTGGGCTACATGTTCGGAGGAAACAAGGCATCTGATAAATAATTATCAATGATATTTAAAAAGCCTCATGCATTGCATGGGGCTTTTTAATACAATCACTTTGCAAGGTTTCAACCGGCCGTTACTTGCATAAGTGAAAAAAAACATATATATTTCGGCCAATTACTAACCAAAATCTACGTAACAATGAAAAAATTGATCACAATGATGGCGATCATCGCCACCAGTACTGCCGCTATGGCGCAGTCGGAAGGTTTTACCAAAGGTAGCCTTTTCCTTTCCGGAAATGTTGGATTCTCCAGCGAGAAAAACAACAACAACGATTCAAAATTCAATTCATTTTCGTTCAGCCCGCGCATCGGTTATTTCGTAACTGATAAGGTGGCTGTAGGTCTGAGAGCGGGAATTGAATCCGGTACAGATGAATTTGAAGTGTTGGGTGAAACGTTTGAACAAAAAACTTCTACCACAACAATCGGATTGTTCGGCCGGTACTACTTCACACCTGCAAGCAAATTTTCTATGTTCCTGAACCTGGGCGCTGATTATGTTTCTTCAAAAGAAGAGGAAACAGGTGAGGAAGATTTCAAGGTGAATGGTTTTGATATCGGTCTTGCTCCGGGCCTTCACTATTTTATCTCTAATCGTCTTGCTTTGGAAACTTCAATCGGTTTGCTGGGTTACAGCACTCGTAAGGCTGATGTGGACGGCGCCGAGGCGGTTAATTCATTCGGACTGAACCTTGGTTTAAATAGCCTGACCTTTGGTCTGGTTTTCAAACTGAAGTAATAAGAATTTTACTGAATGGAAAAAGGTCGTTGCAGAACGGCCTTTTTTTATTGGGCGTGTCCCGCCGTAGGCGGGTCGGGCTGATCCGCTGTACCCGCCGACGGCGGGTGCCGCTTCCATCCCTCACGCGCGAATGGTTGCTTGGTTGAATGGTGTATTGGTCAGGAATTAGTGAGATACCCACCTCGTGCGACGAAGTCGCCGGAATCTCAAAATCCAAAGTCATTCCGAATGAAATGAGGAATCCCGATACTTTGTTTTGCTGTCACTCCCAACGTAGTGAGAAATCGAGATGGTTGGAGTAGTTGGATAAAATTTCGCATCTCACAACTTATATCCCCAACACATCCTTCATACTCAAAACTCCTTTGTGCTTCACGGCATACTCCGCAGCTATAACGGCTCCTGTGGCAAAACCTTCTCTGTTGTGTGCGGTATGAATGATCTCGATGTTATCTATCGGTGAGGCATACACGATGCGGTGTGTCCCCGGAGTTGGGTCCCGCCTGAGCGATGTTATCGTAATTTTGTCGGGGTCTTCACTTCCTTCTAAACTCCACCCGCTTTTTAAATTTGACTCATTAATTATCTGCTCAGCTAATGTGATCGCCGTGCCGCTGGGCGCATCTTTCTTTTGCGTATGATGAGTCTCTTCAATACTTACATCATATTCTTTGTGTGACGACATTAGTTGCGCCAGCTTCTTGTTCAGTTCAAAGAAAATATTCACGCCCACGCTAAAATTGCTTGCGTAAAGAAATGTTCCTCCGCGTTCATGGCAGAGGTCTTCAATTTCATTCAGATGATGCAACCAACCGGTGCTGCCGGAGATCACGGGAATACCGGCTTCTAAACATGTTCTGATATTCGATGCCGCACTTTCCGGACCGGTAAATTCAATCGCAACATCACACGTTTTCAAGTTTTCCTTATTCAATTCCGCCACATTGGAAGAGTTGATCTTTAACAGCACCTCGTGTCCGCGTTCCAGGGCAATGTTTTCAATTGCTTTTCCCATTTTGCCATAGCCGATGATTGCGAGGTTCATGAAATCAATTTAAAAATTCAAATTACCGTTTCACGCAAAGAAACAAAGAATAAAAAGACGCAAAGGGGATAACGAATTAAAAATTAAGAATTAAAAATCATTGCTGTCCGGTAAAAATCGGGATAATATTTTGCATTCAGTAAAATCAACTGTTTTAGGGTAAATTTTGGTGTTTTCAGAATAGAAGCCCCAGGTTTATCATCCAGACAATCGC
>JAFAGR010000019.1 GCA_023422565.1 Bacteroidota bacterium
GCGATTGTCTGGATGATAAACCTGGGGCTTCTATTCTGAAAACACCAAAATTTACCCTAAAACAGTTGATTTTACTGAATGCAAAATATTATCCCGATTTTTACCGGACAGCAATGATTTTTAATTCCAAAAAAAATCCCTCCCGGATATTCGAGAGGGATCTTTTTTGTGTAAAGATTCACCATACTTACAGGGTTTTACGGTTAGCGATTGAATGGCCGGGCAGGTCGGTTGCAGTGAAGGTGATCACTGAGCCGGCAAGCTCGTTGTTTGCGGCGGTGCAGGTGTACAGCCAGTTTAGACCATTCTGTTGCAATACCGCATTGCCTTCTTCCAAAAGCTCACCGTTGGCCTTTTGTATGCGGGCCTTTACACCGATGATGCGGAAGTCGTCCATCACTACAGCACTCAATGTGCTGCCCACAGCACCTGTGTAGTTGCTGCTGTCGATGTCTCCCACAACCGGCACGCGGAAGAAATCCGCAAGGGCAAGGTTGTAAGGTGAAACACCGGGTGATGCCTTCCGCAGGTACTCGGCATAGATGGCTGCATCCTGGAGGATGTTACGCGCATAAATGGCGGCCTGTTTAAAGGTGAATTGCACGTGCTGTTGCAGGCCGGTTGTAACGCCCTTTCTTTTTCTTGGGCGGTAAGACACTACAGTTTTCCCGTGCATTTGGCGGAAAACTACCTGCTTCAATGCTCCCGAAAATCCTTCGGTAACAATGTTGTTAAACGTTTTCATCGTTTTACTTTTTAAATTGTGAATAAATAGGGTTTCTACCTATTAGACGTTTGAACAAAAGAAAAGTCACAAACCACATCGTTAAATAAAAGCAAAAGAGACAGCACTAGCTATCGACGAAATACCGATGTGCCTTTTGAAGTAATGTCTCATTTTTGCAAATCTGCCAATTTGAATTACCTTACGTAAGCCCCCGTGGGGTTAACACGTGTTCGAACGATTCAGAATTCAAGCTGGCGAATCATGAGATGAATAAGGGGTAAAGATTTTGATATAAAAACACTGTACTAAATGATCCTTTATGGAAAATAAGGTCAAACACTTAGAATTTATCCAATTAACAATAACTAGAATGAATACTAACTCTTTTCTAATAAAGGGATGGCTTGTTACATTAGTCACGGGAATTTTTATTCTTTCGGCAAAAGAGGCAAACATGAAGTTTCTTTGGTTCGCTCCATTTGCAACTCTTTTATTTTGGTTATTGGATGCTTTCTTTGTCACATCCGAAAGGCAATTCAGAAACCTCTACAACTCCGTGCGATTAAAGGCAGAAAATGAAATTGATTATTCTATGGATTTGTCTGACTTTAATTCTGGTGCCAGTTCGTTTTTTCCTTCGTTTCTTTCCGTAACCCTACTTTTATTCTACCCTGCTGTTCTTGTCGCATCAATTGTCGCTACCACATTAATAAAAAATTAAACTTTACAGAAAATTATTCCATTTTTGGTTATGATGGAACCGATAAAACTAACTAGAGAGGAGTACAACCTTTCGATCAAAACGCAAAAACTCAACCTATCCAATCGAAATCTAACAACAGTTCCCGAATTTCTGTTAGAGATGCCATGGATTAAACACCTAAGTATAAGCAATAATAATATAGAGTCAATTGAGAATCTTCAAAATCTTACAAACTTGGAGATATTGTATGCTTTTAAGAATAAGATTTCCAAAATTGAAAATTTGGAAAATCTTCGATCTCTGCAACGACTCGATTTATCTGACAATTTCCTTCGGGAAATAAACGGATTTGAAAATCTCAGCAACTTAAAGAATCTCTATTTGTCAAGAAATCCTATCACTGATCTCAGTAACCTCGAAAAAAGTGGCTTGGACCTAGATAACCTTTTTCTTGATGGAACGTTAGTCAATGATATTCGTTCATTGAAGATTTTCATAAGAAGAGGATTGGAGTGTTCACTCAAATCTATTTCTCATCGTAAAGTAATTTTCTTGCAGGACTGCCCTCTTCCAGAGCAAATTCAATTGTTCATTAGCCAAGGTTCAACCGCTCTTTTAAATTATTTTTCGGATCTAGAAGAGCAAGGGGAAGATACGATTTTTGAGGCCCGGCTATTCATCTTAGGCGAAGCTGGGGTTGGGAAAACAACGTTTGCAAGAAAGATAAAAGACTCACTCGCCTTGATGCCTGCCGAAATTGATGATACCACTGTTGGCATTGACGTATCAAAACATGTTTTTAAAATCAAAAATCCTAAAGACAACCCTTTTCATGTAAACATATGGGATTTTGGGGGACAACAAATTTATCACAGCACCCATCAACTCTTTTTGTCGAAGAGAAGTCTTTACGTAATAATCGGAAATGGAAGAAAGGAAGATAATCCCGAGCTCTACTGGCTTCCAATTCAAAAATTGCTTTGTGATGATAGCCCAGTTTTACTGGTTGTCAATAAACGGGCAAATCTAAACCATGAGATTCCGTTCAATCAACTTAGGACACGTTTTCCGAATCTTCGGGACCCGTTAATAGAAATTGATTTGAGAAGAGACATAAGCCAGATTGCTGAAGTACAATCTATTATTGAACATCACATCAGAAACCTTCCGCAATTTCTTAAAGGAGAAAAACTTCCTAAAAAATGGGTAACTCTGCGCGAGACGCTTAAAACCTTAAAAAGGAATTACATTTCTATCGACCAGTTTTACGACATCTGTAATTCGAACGGTCTTTTCGGTTTCGAGAGGCAAAAATTTGTATTGGATTACCTAAATGATATGGGCATTGTATTATATTTTGATGTACCTCATTTGAGAAAGCTCGTGATTCTCAATACATCATGGTTAACAGAAGCAATATATAAGATTTTAGATCACACAAAAGAAAAAAGAGCGAATGGTAGATTCACAGAAGAAGAGTTAGAAAAGGTGTGGAGTGATCCGAGCTATAAGGCTATTTTCGACGAACTGCTTCTAATCATGGAAAAATTTGAGCTATGCTATAAGTTACCAATTTCCCCGGTTGAATATCTTGTTCCCAAACTAGTCCAAAACGATGTTCCTGAAAACTTATCTTGGGATAAATCTGAAACTCTCCAGGTCAGATATGAATATGACGTTATGCCTAAAGGGATCCTTCAAAGGCTGATCGTTAGAAGACATGCGCTTCTCTCAAAAACAATAAATGTTTGGAAATACGGTGCAGTGTTTGAATTTCTAAGTGCAAGAGCCCTTGTACTTCTTGAGTCTCCAACAAAATTGACTATTTCAGCTTCCGGTTTAAAAAGGGGCAGTCTAATTGAAATGATTTGTGTAGAAATTGACTCGATTAACAGTGATTATAAATTCAGCAAAGATACAGACGTAAGGAAACGCGTTCCGTGTATATGCCCGCATTGCATTGACGAGCTTAATCCTACTTATTATGATTATGCAGATTTGATTAGGCGCTACTCAAAAAAAATTCAAACAATCGAATGTAGTAAGGAATATAGTGCCGTTAACGTAGAAAAGTTACTTTCAGAGGTATTCGACCAAGGAATAAAAGTCACCGATGGAAAATTGCCACTTATTTTCATTTCCTATTCGCAAGAAGACGAAGCATATTTAAAAGAATTCCGGGGACACCTTAGATTTATAGAAAAGGAATCAATGGTATTTTGTGACCACGAAATAACGCCGGGTGGGGATTGGGACGCAGAAATAAAAAAACAACTATCGCAAGCGGATGTAATTGTATTCTTAGTTAGCGCAAGTTTATACAATACTGACTATGTTAGAAATGTTGAAATTCCTTTGGCTTTAGATCGACTCAAAGAAAAAGAGAAGCCGCCAGTTCTCATTCCTGTAATAATCAGGAACTGCGCATGGCAGGACTCCGTATTTGGAACATTTACCGCTGCACCTCATAAGGGAATGCCCATCAGTGCTTGGAATGATCGCGATGCCGGTTGGAAAGAAGTAGTGTTGGCACTCAAGAAAGTGATTGGAAGGTAACTTGATCGTAAATAATAGTAGGCGGTTCGTTGACAACGATGATAAGCGGCGGCGCAACACGGTAAATTTCCTCAGGCACGCTCAACCTTCAAATTTCTGTTTTTACACACTTTATTCAACAGAACGAAGTAACAAGCGTATTGAAACAATCCCCCGCCAATTAACGAGAGGGATCTTTCTTCGCGTAAAGACTCACCATACTTACAGGGCCCTGCGGTTAACAACGGAATGGCAGGAAGGTGGGTGGCTGTGAATGTGATCACTTAACATCACCACAATCTTTCGTGACTTTAATGATTTCAGGTAACCTACGGCAGTTTCAAACCGAGCTTATATACTTTATGATAGGGCTTTATTTCGTTTCTAAGCAAATTTTTTAGCGACAAGGAATCTTCCCCATTTTCGAGATCAGGATAGATTATCAAACAATCAATATTTCTATCATCGTCATCGTCAATGTTTAATTTCTTTCTAACTTTTTTAAGTCGCGCATAACCCGCAACTTGCCTGATATCATCGTGAATATGACCATTTTGATAATGCAATTTGTATTTTGCATCAATCACCATCTGATGCTTAGGATCGGAAACCAAAATATCCAAAGCATTTCCGTAAGTGGCGAACTGAAAGTGAATATGTTTTTCTAACCTTGGATTATGCTCGACCATTTTGCTGTAGACATAGAGCTCAAATAATCTGGGCATATCAATCCAAAATGGCGGAGTGGCTATCTTCTGTTGAGTTGTTTGCGAAATATTATAAGCAAAACGTTTCAATATCGCATGAGCCAATCTGATGCCATCTTTATATTCTTTAAAGAAAGGATTGGCCTTAATATGCCTTAATTCATGATCTTCTACTTCATTTCCTATAGTTTCAAAAGCTGCACGGCAATATGCAATCATCTGTTGAAGGTCATTGTAATTGGGTTGGAAAACGTCCTTGAAGTTTTCAACATAACTGATCGTAAACTGTAACGCCTTTTTTAGAAGGCGGTTTTCGGCACTGTCAATTCCAAAAGTCTCATAACTACAGTAAGTGTACGTAAACTTGTTGCGAAAAACATTTCGTTTAATTTGTTCTCCCACAAGTATCTTTCCTTTTACCCTGCTGTTGAGATTTTCAGTGACATTATAATATGATTTGCGGAGCCCCTTACGAACAATGCCCTGAAGTATATTCAGAAACTGAACAACCAGCATTGGTGTGAGCTGATCATCCTTGCTTTCAATAACAATCTCGGCTTCGTCCCAATCAATTTGTAACAAACCTTCTGTACATTTTGCGGCTTCCGGCACCGATACTACATCGAGAAGCATTTTCAGATAATCAATTTCTACATCGTCCTTGTCCTCTCCGGCTTCTACCGTCCCCTGTTCCTCTTCTAAGGATTGCTCAAAGGAAGCCGCCGACTTCTTATTGAGTTTTGGCACTACCTGTAAATAACGACCTGTTGCGCCCAAATGCCCGATTCCAATGCAATAATCGGCGGAAAGTTCAAGGCCATCTGAGACCTGAGCAACTTTAAACCGATGGATATCCTTTTTAAAAAATTTAGATTGTAATGCTAGATACGCCTCTTTATTTTCAGAGTATAGAAGTAGTTTACCATCTTTAGAAAACATTTTGTCCTGCGAAGGATCTTCTGTAAAAGTGATGCTAATGGTTTTATGTTCTGAAATCCGGATGCCCATTACTTCACTTTAATATCTTCCAAAATATACTGTTTAACAGTCTTACTGCCAACATTATTAACTAAAATTCCATCCTTAACGTACTCTAATAAGATAGGCGCCACTTCGTAATTCATCTTCATATCGAATAGTACCTGTTTATCCTTACCGTCTTTCAGATCTTCTTTCTTTACAATGAAATAACTATGTCCAATTTGCACATCTTTACTCTCAAACTCCCTACTTACATTTTTTTCCGTAAACAGTGCTGCCACTTTATCAAATCCTTCGGCATTGAAATATATCTCATCGGTTTCCTGAAGCTTCTCTGGTAGTACGTCCACAAATGCGAACCGGCGTCTGATGGCATAGTCAATATGACCAACACTTCTGTCGGCAGTATTCATCGTGCCAATAATGAATAAATTAGGCGGGAGCAATATATCAGACCCGTCAACATCATACATAGAACCCATTCCTTCGCCCCGGTACTCCATAGAATAAATTAGTTCTCCTAATACCGAAGACAAATTAGCCCTATTGATCTCGTCAATTACAAGAACATAATTTTTTAATGGTTGAACCGCTTCAGCAATTTCTTTGGTTTCAATTTCATTTAATTGTGAAAGCAACATAAAATAATATGGATATTTCCCTTTCATGGTCAACCCTAATTCTTTTTCCTTGTCCCTAAGATCTATAGGTTTAACCAAATCATGTTTGGCATTAAACACCTTCTCCAAATCACTAAAAAGGATTTTATACCTTATCTCCTCTCGTTTAGGAAAATTATAAATCAACCCGTCATCCTTTATAGCAATAATTTTTGCTGTGCTTGCATTCCCAAACAAATACTCATTGCCCTCTTCAATTTTGGTTCGAATTTTTTCAAGCAGGTCATTCAATTTGGACTCGAACACTGAATGATCTTGCCTCTTTCCGAGACTTGAGAGATAATTGGTATAGGCCTTTAAAGCAAAGGCTCCCATTATCTTGTTTTCTGGCTTGTACAAAATTCCTTCGCCACCTTCGTTTGGTCGGGCAACTATTCCCCTTACAAAATCCTCGTAGCTATAAGACGGGTGAAATTGAACAATCTCAAATTGGTCAGACTTGCTAATATCCACTGTTGACCGTAAGTGTTCAAAAATATACATCGCTGCAGCAGCCGCTCTTCGATCTGCATTATAAACTTCTGGCCTGCGAAATCCTTCTCCTTCATACGCCTTGATGATACTTTGAAATGAAAAAACATTTTCGGCTCCTGAGCTTTTTTGCGTAGTTATTGTTTCACTCGACTGATCGACTTTTACAATAGTATACTTTACCTCATTATATACGCTACTCAGAACTGTTCCCTCCTTAAGACAAGCCAAAATCTCTTCCTTAGAAATTTTCTTTGGCACTTGGCCAATACCAAGCAGTTCACGGGCAATCTCTTTTGCTAATCTCGTTTTGCCGGTACCCGGAGGGCCTTGCAGGATAATCTGTTTCTTATAGCGAAGCAATTCAGATGTTTTATTCACACTTTCAACGTTTAATAGCTTTGTGGATGGTATTTTCGAATTTTCAAAAATTAATTTATACGCTTTAAATTGTTTGTGTTTAATATCATACAACATTTTTAAATAATCTAATCCGTTAATTCTGTAATTCTCAGCATCTTCCTCAAAAGAAATTTCCTTTCCATACAAAATAAAACAGCCATATACGAGGTTAAACAATTTTTCTTCGTCAGAATCCCAAAACCTGTAATCCTGGAGGATAATATCAATATCATTCCTGAAAGCAAAAAAGGAATTTCGAAAAGGTCTTACACTTTCGACTGGATCACGATTATTTTGAGAGCCTTGAATATTAAATCCAAGGCCGTATTTCAAATAACCGTCATCATTTAGGTGCATATGGTATTGCAGTTCTTTCTCAGCCCCTAAGTTTATCGTCCAATACTTTTCTCTAACATCGCCAAACAATTTATCAGGGTTAACAATTTTAGATTGAGCTGTTGCGTCTCTTCTAAATTCCCTGAATCTCCTTATGAAGTCATTATTTTTCCCCACACTATTGACTTCTTCGTTAACCTGATTAACGAAACTTTGAAAGTCAGAAAATAATATCTTTCTATCATTATATTCCAAAAACTTCAGGAAATGTGACAATAGTATTGCCTTAGGCACGCCACTTCCTATCCTATCGCTGTAAGTTGAAAAATCACTGGAGGTTTGCGCTAGATTGCTCTTCAAAAGTGGGATATCTCTTAACGGATCTGTTATGTCAAATGGATCGCTCCCGAATGAACTTTTATAATTGTCGACTAATTTAATAATCTGACCATCAAAATTGGACGGACCAAAATAGGGTTTGTAGCTTGGAACGTTTGGTATCACTGTTCCTAAATAAAAGGTTTTAAAATCCTTTAAATAGTTCATTTCCTCCCCCCTTTCATTTTATAGGCTATAGCATCTTCAGCCACCATAGCCAATTCCCTATCATGTTCCTTTTGTGGCTCTACATATCTATCCGTTTGTTCCACTTTCACCTGCCCGTTCATCAACATGGGCAACAACCAATCCCGCAAATTAGAGAGTTGCTGATTTTGTTCTTCTACATTCTCCTGCTTCTGAAAAACTGACTTCATTTTTTTAATAAACTCTTCGACGATTAATTTCTTTGGTTTTATGATACTAATTGACTTAAATATACTTCCTGAAATTTCTTTAAAAGTTGAACCAGTGGCATTCGCTTCAATAGTAGGCATATATTGCCGTACAACATAATAGACATACTCGCATGAGTATTTCTTATTGCAGATAATTGATTTAAACCCTTGGTTTGTAGAACATGGAATTCTATTAATAGCTAAATACCCGACTGGTGCTCTAGAAGACATAAGAACAGATCCCCTATCAAGGATATTTAATGATGCTTTTTTTAGCCCTTTTTCAGAAACATCAAGTTCCCCTCTTGTTATGAACTTGTTTCCGACATTCATGGATAAATCTTTGGGAGTAATCCAAGGAATTCCCAATTGTGAGAAATTTTCTTCAATGAGTTTTGACGGAGTGCTTCCTCCAACTACTGTCCCTAGGTCACCTATTTGCTCGTGGCCCCACCCCTCCGGCACTTCCCTTTTCAACACTTCATTATAAACCATTTTACCACCGGCGCTTTTATAGGGCTTCCCTTCCTCATTAGGAAAATCAAACTGCACAAACCAATAATCGTACAGCGTTTTGGCCATTTGCTCCAACTCGGAATTGATGCGCTTGTTGAGTTCTATTTTACCATCTAAAGCAGAAAGGACTGCGGCAATTTGACGTTGAGCTAATATGTTCGGAATCGAACATTTAAAATTATATAACTGATCTTTTGTGAGATTTGGGAATACCGATCCCAAAGTACCACCTAATAAACTCTTTAATTTATTATCGATAATTCCTTTTGCAAAGGCATTCAACTCCTTGCCTTCTTTATGAGAGATTGCCGCCAAGCCTCTACCTATTGCATATTTTTGGTCTGCGATATTCATTCTGCCGGTCGTAGATCCTCTGACACAAAATAAAATATCTCCTTTCTGTGCAAATCTTTTTGGATTTGTAGTGTATTGCACAGGTGTAGGATACCTGTCTGTAAATTCAGCAGGTCCATTCAATAAGGGTACACCTCTACAATCCTGATTCACAAATTCGGCTTCAGGAGATTGTCCCATTTCAATATTCAAGAAACTACTTAGGGCTACAGTGTTATGTTTGTGCATACCTCAACCCTTTTAACTGTTCCTGTATTTCTTTATCCAAGCGGTTACCTTCTATAAATAATGCATTTACATTTTCGCTAAAGGATTTCATTTTAGCCGCAAAATCCTCAGCGGTAATATCTACATAATCGATCTTCACCTCAAAGTACTGTCCTGCACTAAAGCTGTAATTCTTTTCTTTTACATCTGCCGCAGTTACAACTACTGACAAATCTTCCACTGCCTGCTTGTTATTGAACGTATCAACAATACGCGCTTCCTCGGCCTTGGTTAATACGGTGCGCTGGTTCTTTCCTTCCTTTACAGTTTCTCCGAGTTTGCTGGCATCCATCAATACAATCTGTTCACTTCCGGCTTTTTTATCAATAAAAAGTACCGATACATTTGTACCCGTGCTTGCAAAAATATTGCTGGGCATACTTACCACACCGCGCAGCCAGCCCTTAGCGATCAGCCGCTCCCTAATCTGTTTTTCAATACCGCTTTGCGCAGTAATAAAACCGGTCGGCACCACCACGGCAGCCTTTCCCGTATTATTAAGACTGTGCATGATGTGCTGAATAAATAGCAGGTAAATGGCCATGCTTTCTTTTTTGGCCTTAGGCACATTAGGAATGCCGGCGAAAAAACGCTCTTTGAAAAGGTCTTTCTCCAGGTCTTTTCTAAAATCGCTGAAGTCGAGTTTAAAGGGCGGATTACTTACAATGTAATCGAACTCCTGCTTTCCTAAATAAAATGGCTCTTGTATGGTGTTGGTCTTAATAACATTGGGAATGCTATGGGTTAGGTTATTGAGGATAAGGTTAAGGCGCAGCATGGTACTGCTCTTTTGCGAAATATCCTCGGAGTAAATGGTGCATTTGTCTTCGCCTACCTTATGCGCAAGGCTCATAAGTAGGGAGCCTGATCCTACACTCGGGTCATAACATTTTTTATTTCCCTTTTCATTCTTATCAACAAGAATATTGGCAATAATTCGGGATACGGCATTAGGTGTATAGTATTCGGCGTACTTACCACCGCTATCGCTGTTGTAATCCTTTATAAGATATTCAAAAATATCTTTAAAGAAATCGTACTTCTCATCAAAGTATGCTTCAAAGCTTTCTTCAAAGCTAAACTCGAACAGTTTATTGATGAGCGCTTTGCAAAAGGCGTCCCGTTGAGATGAATCGGTAATAAAATTACTCAGCTCGTCAAACAGTTTATCCTTTGCACCGGTGTAGGATTTAATGGAAAACACATCGGCATTTTCCACACTAATGTCGCGCAGGGTATCATCAAAGGTTTTGGCAAAGTCGCCTGTGTTTTGAATGTTGTGCAAGTGGGTGATCAACTGGTGGGGCTTAAGACGCGGCACATTTTCATCCAGGCTGTCCATTAACAGGTCGCGCTCTTCCTCATCCATCGCTTCCAACTGTGCATTAAAATCTTTTGCGAGAGCCAGTTCTGGTTTTAGCTTTTTGACTTCATAACGAAACTTATCGTTAAGAAATTTATACAGAAATACCTGCGAAATAATTTTAAACTCGTTGCCATCGTTACCCAAACCATAGTTGGCGCATACAGCTTTAAGGTTATCTATAAGCTGTTTGGTTTTGGTGGTGTAGGTTAAATCAATTGTCATTTGTTAGTGTAGTGGTTGGTACAAATTGAAATACTCCCGGGCAATTAAGCCAGTTATATTCTTCCGGGTTTCTGTATCGAGATCCAGTTTTTCCTGCTGCACAAAATTCTGGGCAACCAGTTTAAGAACATACCGGTCGAACAGGGCTTCATTGGCTAAGTAATCTTCCTGACCTTCGAGGCGCGAATCTACTTCCTTTTTCACTTGCATTAGTGCCCTATGCAGCTGTATTTCTTTTGAATTGAGTGTTCCTTTTTCCGTTAGGCGTTTATGAATGCGTGCATACTTTTCATCATTGCTGTATTTGGCTCTCAGCAATGCATTTTTACGATTCAGCTCCTTGGCTTCATCATAAATTTTGCGCAGCAGCGGCAAATTTTCGAACAATTCCTCCTGTGTTGTTTCCGTTATATTTTTATTTTTAAATATGCGTTCCAGTTCTTCTTTTAAACTTACAAATTGCGGATCTTGGGTATCAAAATTATCCTGCAATGCTGTGCGGGTTTTGCCCAACTGATCTTTAAGTTCGTCTGCAAGTTTCAGTTCTTCTTCGCCCACTTTTATGAACTGGAAAACAATATCTTCCAACGCAGTGTCAAGCAGATTCTGCGTTGCTCCATCCTTTCCGATGTTTTCTACAAAGTTGAGATTATCTAGCCGGTTCTGAGCTTCGATTAGTAACCTGTTCAACACTTCAAAATCCACCAGCTGCCCCAAGCCTTCGTAGCCATTAATGGCAATCATGTTTTTGAGTTCCTTAGCTGTGCGAAGCGCTTTAACTAGTCGCAGTATTTCATTCTTATCAGTCAGTTGCGCTATCTGTCGGGAAAACAATTCCCGGTTTTCAGTATTGTAGTGAAACAGCGTTTCGGTAATTGAATCAATTTCCTCCCTTATTTCCTGCTCTGATTTAAAGAGTTGATTATAAAATTCCGCTTCATCGCCCAACTGGTCTTGCAGTTCCTGAAAATACAATTGATTGGTGCGGTCGAAAGCCTTGGAGATGTCAGCAAAATCCACCACATATCCATACTGGTAGTTTCTATATGGGCGATTAACACGGGTGAGTGTTTGTAGCAGGTTATGATCTTGTATGACACGAGCCAGGTACAACTTCTTTAACCGCTTTGCATCGAAACCGGTTAGCAGCATGTTATATACAAACACAATGTCAACCTTCGCTGCCTTGTAAGCCTTAATGAGTTCTTCGCGAATCGCCTTATCATTTTCATCGTGCAGTATTAGTGCAGCTGTCAATTTTCGCGTTTCACGTTTGCCATACGGAACGTACGGTTCGGCTGCCACTGACAACAATTTTGCTGCATCGGTTTCCTGACGCCCATGTTCTTCTTCAAACAACTGAAACAACGTCTTCGCCTGATTGGATGAATCGCATACAACCATGGCGCCTAAACTTTCGTCTCGCCAATGATCCCGGAACTTTTGCAGATCATCCAGAATATATTTCAAAAGGCCGGCTGCAAACTTCCGGTGAGCAAATACCTGCTTTGAAGTAATATCACCCTTCAACAGCCTTATCTCCTCCATCAGTTCCTGCATTTCCATTTTAAAAGAAGGTTGGATTTCTTCCCTTATCAGGCGCAATGTGTAACCGTCTGCAATACTCCGGTTGTAATAGTATTTATGAAAATAATTTCCGAATAGCAATTTAGAATCGTAGTCCTTGGCTACTTCTCTTAAAAGCGGTGTGCCGGTAAGTGCAATAAGTACAGCTGACTTGTCGGAATTTATAAGATTGGCGAGATAGTTACCTTTCGGATTATAACTGCGGTGTGCTTCATCTAAAAAATAAATTCGTTGTGTATTAATATCATAGTCAACAGCATCTTTTACCATAGAATCCTCGCTGAACTTCTGAATATTCACCACAGTTATCTCGGCCCTGCCACTATCGTTTTTAACAGCACCTTTTATCTGGAGATCATTCATGAACTCCGTTCGTGAATTGACGGAGTTGACTTTCAATCCCCTGTTAGAAAACTCGGTGCTGGCCTGTTCCAAGAGGTCTAACCGGTCAACCACAAAATAAAATTTCGGAATGACGTGTTGCTTCTGGTAATAATCTGTAAGGTGTTTTACATTGTAATAAGCCAGTGCCGTTTTACCGGAACCCTGCGTGTGCCAGACTATGCCTTTCCGCTTTCCTTCGCCCAATTTCGCCGTAATGGCCATGGTAGCAAAAAGTTGCGGATAGCGCATGATGTGCTTTTGCAAACTGCTTTCTTCCTGTACATATGCAATGGCATATTGCA
Organism: Bacteroidota bacterium; assembly: GCA_023422565.1. Taxonomy (GTDB): domain Bacteria; phylum Bacteroidota; class Bacteroidia; order Chitinophagales; family Chitinophagaceae; genus Ferruginibacter. Next base: position 13,317 of record JAFAGR010000019.1, read on the forward strand.
GGATGAACTGTAAACGTTCCCTCGAGAAAAGGCTGGTAAGGATGCGGTGTGTGGGCGTATTAGGCTCCTTATTTATTTTGAACTCGGGGCTATGCTTAATTACCTGCAGGTTGTTGTCGCGTAATACATCATTTTCCAGCTGCTCGCTAACAGTTAACAGCTTTTGCTGAACAGGATAATCCTCATCTTCCCGGAAATAACTGAAACTAAGATCGGCATAAGCTGATGTAGCATAGAATGCACCGAAAACGGGCTCCACAATACCATCTTCATACTCCATGTTATTAGAAAACACCATCAACTGGGTAATATTGGCAAAGCGGCGGAAGTGTTTATTTTTGAAACGGGTATTGATGCGGCTACGTTCCGCCAGCACGCCTTCTTTATTGTGCGGCTTCTTTACTTCAATAAAGGCCAAGGGCATTCCATTGATCAGGAGCGTTATATCCGGCCTGAATTCTTCTTCATTATTCTTAGAAGTTAGCTCCGTGGTAACATGAAACTTATTCTCATTAAAGTTGTCGAAGTCGATGAGTTTAATCCCGGACCGGGAGGTTATGCGCTCATAAAATTTCTTGCCCAAATCTTCATAGTCAAGTTCCAGGCATAATTCGTCCAGCACCCGAAGGAGTTCTTCTTTACTTACCTGTTCTTTATTAATTCGATGAACATTTTCAATAAAAAGTTCCGTGAAAATATTGGTGTCATCTCTCCTTACTTGTTTCGCAAGAGGAATATACTCATAGCCTAGCTTAATGAGATGAAGTATAGCGGGGATTTTTACTCTTGAGTTTTCGTTGAAGGCCATGTTGATTGCTACTACAATTTTTAATTTTTCAGGGTTCTCTCTCTTAGAAAATATTGATTTAATTACTGCAAATAATAAAGACTATCCAAAAAAGCAGCCCTTGCGTTACTGACCATTCTTTCAATTTCATTTTTTGGTTCAGGATTCTGCCACCATTCGCAGTCATAGATTCTCTCAATGATATCATCCCAATACCGCTCATAATTCATATTAGTTTGAATAATGCCAAAGTCTTTGCTTAAGTTGGCTTTATTCTCATCATCATAACAAACGAATACATCTGGTCTTTTCATGGCCAACAGTCGTGATGCAGTAGCAATGTTATTCGCATTTTCTAGTCTTGAACCCTTAAAAATTCGCTGATAATAATTGACGAATCTTACATAATGTCTTTTAGTAATCTGGCCGGATAAGGGGATTTGGTCAAGAGCTTTCGATAAATCGTTTGAATTCGAGATAATTTTATTCTTATAGATTCCGGCTCCTTTCATGCTTCCAAAATATCCCCAATCTTCGGCACCTGGAACGTTTAGCTTATTTGGAATGCCTGCTATAAACTTTCTTTCTTCCTCCAGTAATTCATTAAAGTGCTCTTCACGTGAAAAGAGATCGTTAGCAATTTGGAGAACTCTCAACCTTTTTTCAACTCCATGGGCAGTTTCATTGACAACTTGAGCTATAAACTCTCCCCAAGACTTATTAATAATGCCTACTTCATGAATAGGCTTTGATGTCCGTTTCGCGCTTCCGTATTGACCTGACAGGCTGTTAACCTTTTTTCGTTGAATCTTCCAAGTGGTTCGGTATTTTTCAAGCAGCTTTTCAGAAAATGCTTTCCCTTCTGACCATTCTTTCTCAATGAATTCCTTTGCTTGCTTGAATATTAGTTTGGAACCATCGTCCTTTTGTGAAATCAAAACTGTAGCTTCTCTGTTTGAGCTAAATGCCGCATTTGTGAAATTTCCACTACCTACGAGCATTTCCCACTCAACATCAGAATTTAGGAAGAGATAAATTTTGGGATGAAAGGTTCCTTCGGGTTGCAGGATATAGCGAACTTTCTTATTATCTATGAAAGCCGCAATAAAATCGGGGTGAGTTTGATAAAAGTGAATGCCTATTACAATTCGCTTGATTTTTTCCTCCATCGCCCTTAGTTCCTCTATGGGCTTCGAGTTTATTCCTGCCCAAGCTGACGCCCAATAATAAAATGAATATTTCTTTGCGAGCCTTAGAAACTCTCTTTCAAATTCGGATTGTTTAGTTAGTAACTTCATAAAATTCCCTTTATTTGCAATTCTTGATCACCAGATCAATATAAACTATTTTAATTCTAGTGACGTCGGCCACCTTGGCGAAAAGTGGTTGTACAGTTCTAGTGAAAGAAAACTGAATTTCTATGAATTTTTGGATTTAAGGAAGTGATTATTCTTCTTCTCCTTCGTTCGTAGATTCATTAAAACTTGCTCACGAAACAATTCCCACTCTTCCTGAAAACGTGTTTCGATTTTCAAATCAGTAAGCGCTACAAAATGTAGCCGACCATTAAATTCTTCTGCATTCTTAAGGTCTTTTTCAGTAATGGATGGCTTCAAAACTACTACTGCAATTTTAAAATCCTTCATATCATGCTTGGTTAGAATCTCCAGCCTTTTGTACAATACATCTTTTTTGTCTGTATGTTTCTTCAATTTAATTTTCGAAAATTGCTCGTACAATTTAGAAAACTCAGGGTGGCCCAGGTAATACTTTATCTGTTCGTCAAGATAGGAACCATCATCAGTTTTCAATTCCACTAGCAGCACAGTTCCATTACTATCGCCACTAACAGGTCCTTGATACTTACTACTAAACATTAAGTAATCAATATGGGCAGCATGGTCCGATTTTTCTGACTTTTTAAGAGGAAATTCAGGAACCAAATACTCAGCATTCTTAAAAATCGTTTTTTGCTGGATGATGTCATTCAGGAAAAGATTAATAAAAATATCAATTCGCCTTTCTCCCTGGTAGTATGGATACTTCAAGTTGGTCGCTAATAATTTAAAAACTTCTTCAATGAATATTGTACTCATATTCTCTGGTTGATGGGCTATTTAATTGTTATTCCAAATTCTTCTGCTCTAACCACAATTTCATTTATAGTTTTCGTGCCCACCTGCGGCACCGCTTGAAGTTGTTTGATATTTAGACCGGTCAACTCTTTCAGGGATTTGATCCCCACCGAATCCAACACCTTCCGGGCCCTTGGCGTAAAAGGCATGTCTGCGATAGGTATATTCAATCGTTCATGTTTGAAATCTCCCGGACTCTCTTTTCTTACTTGATTTTTGTCACCACCTTCTGCCATTTTTACCTTGATCATTAGGCTTTGCAAATGGAAAAACAATTTTCCAAAAGCATTATCCATTAACTGTTTAACCCTGGCCTCAGTGAGATTGGTATCAACTGCTATCTCAGAATAAAATCTGTCGTTCAGATATTGATTTAAAACATACTTCTCATGCTCCGTTAGCGGACTTTCCTCCAGGAAACCGGAATCAACCAGGAATTTTTTAAGCCAGATGTTTGTCATACTTCGCTTTTTCCTCACTGATTTATTACTTAACCATTTTTAAATAGTTCCTTATTTCCCCTGCACTCTGCAAAAGTTCCGTATCACAAAAAGGAAAGGAGTTGTTTGTTTGTGGAGAAAATCTTTCACCATTATCTTCAGCATATTTCGCGGGCTCGCGAAATTTTCCTTTTCCCCGTTCCTTCATAATTACCGCCTGAACTCCCGGGTAAGGAATTGCTATCTGTAAACCTGTTGATTCACTTTCGTAGAGGTCGTTTGTGTTCAAACGCATTTTTACTTCCTTTCCCTGTAACAGAGATTCGGGGCAAAGGCCTGTGAAATCCATAAAATATTCCGATGATGACATTTCTGTATTCATAATTTATTTTTACTAACCACTAAAAAATTTACTTCAACCATTCAAACCAAATCCTTTGATCAATAAAAGGAACTCCGTTCTTTTCGCAAACATTCATAGTATGGCCGGTTCCGCCTGTACGTGGATTGTCCAGGTTACCATAGAAAATCGCAAAGGTTGCAGGTGGAATCTCCTGTGTTCCCAACACCTTAACCGTATCGCGAATGATATAAGCAGCTTTCATCGCAAGTGGATTTCTTTCGCCCGATACGAACTGGTCAATCAACTTCTCTGTTTTGTGATTCAACTTTGACTGGTACACCACTTCCGGTTCTGCAACCAGGTTTACCTGCTCTAATGAAATGGTTTCATAGGCCAGGTTGGCTTTTTGCCTGTGACCTTTGTAGGGCGTAATAACTTTTAATCTGGTCTGATCAACAGAAATAACTCCCTCGCAAAACAACTCGTCAGCACCAGGGGCGTTTCCGCTTCGAAAAATTGCACCCTTTGTATGGGATGCGAGTAATTTTCCAAGCGCAATTAGTCTAGGCATGTCAACTTCAGCTACAGTTCGCTTGCCTTCTAACAGGACGATAGCACTTCGGTTATCAATAAAATCTATGAAATCAATTAAGGTTTTCATTCTGAATGTCGAAGTAGTAAAAGGAAAAACTAATAAAAAATTACTGACGAGTCAGCTCTTGATTTTGTCGCGGGAACTCTCTGTAAATTGTTTTGTGAGGCACGAATAGCCATTATAGTAGCGTCCAATATATCGTCCATTTTCACTTCTTTACGAGGATTAGACTCGAAAGTTTTATCAATTACTTGTAAATACTTTAGAGAAAACTGGCTAATTATTTTCTTTCGTTCCTCAATCCCTGCGGGTAAACTTTTTTTATGTGCCATACTCACACCTTTATTCTCAATATAAAAACATAATTCAGGGTGAGACTCTTTAATTTTTAATTTTTTATTACTCTCAACAAACATATTGACATCATTAATTTTTGGACAAATACACCACGACTGCCTGGAGATCGATTTCCCCAGTTTTTTTTGGTTTATTTCTTTTGCAAGGATTTCATTCCGGGCATCAACTGCATCTTTGTGCGGTGTAAAAAAAACAGAATTCATTCTTGGATACATTAGTAAACTACGGGCCTCAACTTCACATTGCCTATAAGCATCTATTGGAAATCCTATAGGCATATCTATAAGTATTTGGGAGGCCTTTAAATCCCTTAAACAATCTAAACTTGATTCAACTTTATGTGAAAGGTTCAGATTATCATCAATTATTGCAAGTATCCAACCTTTCTTACAACCATCAATTCCAATGTACATAGCTTATATTTCTATTGTTATAGTCGCAATTTTGCATAACCTTACACTATCTGACTCACCTTCTCCAATATCCTCACCATCGCCCAGGTATCCAGTTCGCAATATTTCAGCAGGGCATCCCTAACGGAATTAACCTTCTCAGCATCCGTTTCGCTCCTTAAATTATAATAAGCCGAACTGGCATCGCCGCCGTTTCCTATTTCGAGGTCAGCATAACTCAGTTCAGGAACAAGAGCAGGCAACACTGCCTTGATAGAATAAGAGCCATTCATGGAAGGAAGGCTTAAATGCTTTTTGCGGAAAGGAACCATAAGGTCAACAAGCCTGCGTTGAATGGATTGAAGCTGCTTTTCATACTTCGGGTAGTCGTCGATCAGCTCATTCAAACGACAGTTCTCAAAAGTTTTGTTGTACACGATAATGCTGCCCTTTTTGCCGGCTGCTTCTATCAATCGCTCTACAAATTCATCGCAGGGATTGCAATTGTGCGGGGCGAGGAATGCTTCGTGCTTACATTCAGCACCCGGGGCATCCTGCCTGTGCACGGAAAATTGAAAGGGCACCTGCCGGTATGGCCAATGCCCGTCGTATTCGGGAACGGCCACCATGTAGGTTTCAAAATCCATAAAGTAAAGAGGATACTCAAGTTCTTCGAGGAATGCGGATAATTCAGCATGATCTGTGTTTTCTATGCCCTCCTTTATTTCCTCTTCCACATCCTTCCAGCAATGGCCATAAAAATCACAGTCGTATGGCTTGGTGCAATGCTTGCCAACAGCGATCTCCGGAACATCTTTTAAAACTGCGATCTTCTTCAACACTTCAACCTTTTCACTCACTTGTTCCTGCATTCCTGTCACCTCTTCCATTACGGAAACAATATTAAAAAGCGAAGGGATGTCAAGCTCGCCTTTCCGAACATATTGGTTATTGATATGCACCACAGAGATATCAGCAAGCGCAAGTCCTGCGCCATTGATCACATAATACTGGAGCGCCGCATCTTCCACAAACTGGGGCTTTACCTGGGTGCTGCTTTTCACTTCATAGCCATACCATCGGCCGTTCTTCCTTACGAGAATATCTAAAGCAGCCAACACCCCATTGTACTGGAATGCAGCTTCGTAAATTATTTTATGCCCGCTTGCTATATACGCGGCTGTGTCGGCAACCGACTGCTGGTATTCGTATGTGGTTGCCGGGCTTGCATCAACGCCTCCCGGAAATAATTGGCGGGCGAGTTCACCAACGCTTGTACCGGTTGAAAAGATATTCGCTTGTTGCACACTCATTTCATCGCGCAGATCCGGTTGGTTTTTATATAACCACAGGCTCTTTGCGCACTGGCTTCCACGCATAAAGGTGGACTTTGAAAGAATGTGCCTCGGAGGCAATGTTGCATTACTGTTGATCATGCGGTCACCTGTTAATAGCGGTAAAAATAGCCGCCGGCACCACCACCTATTTGCAAAGTGATGGCAGCACAAACTCGATTACGGTTTGTAAATAAAAAAGTATCAGTTGTGTGGAATGCAGTTCGTTCTGGCTTGATACAGGATTGGAAGGAAGCGGAAGATATGGAAAATACCCATTTTGAAGTATGCCTTTGCTGAAAAAATTTCCGGATGTGATTGCGATCATAAATATATGTGATGGTTAAAACCTATGTGATGGGCTTCACCCATCACATCCATTTTCTACTCCGCCCCTACGGGGCTTTGAAGAAAAGAATTGAGCTCCGGAGGATCGGAGCAGATAACTGTGTGAGGTGGTGCAGCCCCTCACACGAGGAAGCGATGCAGACAATTGTGTGAGGAGCGAAGCCCCTCACACATAAAAATGCCGCCCACACACCTTGCTATAAAGTTATTCCATCATTTTCTCAAGGAATTTCACTGTGGTTAATTGAGCGAAACACTTAAAGTCAGCCAAATCCTCGTAATACTTTTACTTATTATCCAGAAAGCAAAATCAAGTAAGCTATGCCCGGGAAATCTTTCTCCGTGAATCCAATGCACATCGTGTTCAGTACTAAACATCGGCAGCCCTTTATTAAACCTCCGGTTGAAGAAAAGCTCCACGCCTACATGGCAGAGATTTGCAATCAGCTGGAATGCAGGTGTGTAATAGTAGGCGGTTTCACTGATCATGTTCACATACTATGTTACATCTCGAAAAAGATCCCTTTGATGAAACTTCTGGAAAAAGTAAAATCTCACTCTTCCAAATGGGTAAAAACGCAAGGGAAAGGTTACGAGAACTTCTATTGGCAAAACGGATATGCTGCTTTTGCAGTCGATAAATATGGGCTTAGGCCTGTCACAGATTACATCAGAAACCAACATCAACACCATACAAAGAAAGAATTTAAAAAGGAATATATAGACTTGCTAACAGAACATGATGTTGAATTCGATGAAAAATATATTTGGGATTAAGTTTCTTTGTGATGGGCTGCACCCATCACATCCACTTCTACTTCGCCCCTACGGGGCTTTTGAAAAAAGAATGAGCTCCGCAAGAGCGATACAAATAACTATGTGAGGGGCTCCTCACACACCATCATGTAATGGTTTTCACCATCACAAACATTTCTACTTCGCCCGATTGGGACTTAATACAGAGAATTAGCTCCGTAGGAGCGATGCAAAAAACCGTGTGAGGAGGTGAAGCCCCTCACACATAAGGAGCGATGCAGATATTTGTATGAGGAGGTGCAGCCCCTACACATGTAAAGCAACCCACACCGAACGCACCCCGAATCATCACTATAGGAAGAGCGAATCTATAACGGTATAGATTCGCCTTGGATAGTGTGTAACTCCAAGGTGCCTTCGGGGTAGACAGTATGAAACCCCGTTGAATTCCATTTTAACATAACCGGATTAAACTAATTGCATGCGGTGCAGTCAAAGGGATTAAACGCACGGCCATGAAAAGGAATGATGATTTCACCCCGGAGGAATTGATCGACAATTTTGGACAGCTGTCGGGTAAATTTCAAAACATTGTTTTCTATCATCGCAACGGCATCAATTATTACCGCCGGGCGCCACGTCCCTATTCCAAACCGCCCACCGAGGCTCAGATTTCCAATAGGGAACGATTCAAACAGGCCGTGGCATTTGCCAAATCGGCCATTGCAGATCCTGCACAAAAATCCGCATTGCAACAACGCGCGAAAAATTTCAGGTCGGCATACCAACAGGCATTGTGGGAATATTTGAACCCGTGATTTGTGTGCCTCTTATGTGATGGGCTCCACCCATCATATCCACTGCTACTACGCCCCTTCGGGACTTTGAAAAAAAACAGCTCCGTAGGAGCGATCCAGATAATTGTGTGAGGCGGTGAAGCACCTCACACAGCCAAAAGTAAGGAGTCTCAAATTTCATCGTCAACCCTTTCGCCTTCTACTATCTCCGGTAGAATATTTTCATTACTCACCGCCGGCATCATCTCCACATTCTTCAATTTCCTTTGTATCGCGCGCGTACGTGTGCCTACCACATCATCTAATTGTCCGAGGCCGGTTTGTATGTTGCGTTGTGCCTTTTCCAACAGTCCGCCGAAGCTTTCGAATTCTTTTTTTACAGAACCCAGTACCTGCCACACCTCGCTGCTGCGCTTTTGCAGGGCAAGCGTTCTGAAACCCATCTGCAGGCTGTTTAATATCGCCGCGAGTGTTGTTGGTCCTGCAACCGTGATCTTAAATTCATCGCGCAGTTGATCTACCAGGGTACCGCGGCGTATCACTTCCGCATAAATGCTTTCGAAAGGCAGGAACATGATGGCGAAGTCGGTTGTATGCGGCGGATCAATGTATTTATCGCGTATGTCCTTAGCCATTTTACGAATGGTGGCATCAAGGTTCTTCGTTGCCGTTTCAATATCATCCGGGTTCGCATGCTCATAAGCTGCTATCAGATGCTCATAGGTGTCTTTCGGAAATTTGGCATCAATAGGCAGATACACCACCGCGCTTTCATCCTCACTTCTGCCCGGAAGCTTTATCGCAAATTCAACCGGCTCGCTGCTGCCCTTCTTCGTGCGCACATTGGCATCATACTGATTCGGTGCGAGCATCTGTTCCAACAACATAGCCAACTGTACCTCTCCCACTCCGCCGCGAAGCTTTACATTACTCAATACCTTTTTTAGTCCGCCTACATCACTCGCTATCGTTTGCATTTCGCCGAGGCCTTTCTGCACTTCTATCAATTGCTTGCCCACGGTTTCAAAACTTTGTCCTAATCGTTCACTTAATGTTTTTTCTAACTTCTCTTCTACGGTTGCGCGAATGATATCCAGTTTGGTTTCCGTTCCCTTCACCAGGTCGTTCTGTTTTGTTTCTAACAAGGCAAACTTTTCGCGCTGCAGGTCATTGAAAGAACGAATGCTGCTTTCAAATGATTCTTTAAAATCTTTAAAGGCATTGCTGATCGCATCGCGTGAATGACAGCTATCTTCCTTGCTTTGATTCATCACCTTCATTAAACTGTTGCTGAGTTCCTCCCTTGAATGCCGCATATGTTCATTCATTTCCTGCCGGTTGTTGCGGAATTCTTCCTTGATCAGGGATTCGAACCGCGTTAGTGGTGCCTGCACCACTGCGGTATCATCCCGCTTTACAGCGCTTTGCAGTCGAAGCAATATCAGCATGATGATAATGCATAACAGAGAAATAATGATCAGCAGAATAGTAGTAGCCATTACAAGGAGATTTATTCAATTGTTGGTAAAGAAACAAAGTACCGGCAAGTTATTCTATCACTTCCAGGTTAGCATGAGGAATCATTTCCTCCAGGCTTACCCTTTCTTCCAGCTCACCTTCACCCGGGCCGGTTAACGGCACAAACCTCGTTGAAAGATATTGTACACGGTCGTGGCCCCTTTTCCTTTCCGCAAGGTAGTAATACTGCGCATCGCCATTATAAATGATGGTATCAACAGTGTAAATCTCGCCCTCATAGATCATATCCGCGGCGGTCATTTTATCGGGGTGTATGGGGTTTGAATTATTGATACAAATCACTTTCATGGTGAAGGTTTTGACAAATGTAAAATGTTTGATTGCAACCTATTGGCTGTAGAGACGCGATGCATTGCGTCTCTACAGCGTCCCTACAATTTGTCATGCAACACCTATTTCAACAAAATGGAGGACAGTCCGGTAGCCGCGGGTTTCTTCTTTGCAGGCGCATATTCCGCGGTAGAAAAAAGGCGCGAAGGCGCGGAAGGAAGAAACAGGTGGTCCATAGGCAGCAACAGCGAAGAATCTTTCGGTTCATAATTACGGATGTTGCGGTAGTTTGCAGGATAGCCACTTAATGAAACTTCCACATTTGTTTTAGCAGTGGTGTTCTCCGTTTTTGTAGAGAAAAGCGGTTGAACGATCAGGTCGGCATTGTTCTCGCGAATAAAATCGGCGATCAGCATTTCCTTCGCCATGTTTACCGTAACGTTCTTATACGTACGCGTTAAACTCTTCTTTTCCTTCATCACCTCAATGTCTGCCATTAACGGCCGTTGAATAATGCCCTGCTTTTTTATATACAGGTAGTCGTAATCATAGGTGCTCGTTTTGCTGGTGGTGCCGCAGGAGGCAAGCACGGCAGCGGTAAAGGGTACGATCAAAAACGGAAGCCAGTTTCTTTTCTTCATAATAATGCTGATTTAGGGTTTTAAAAAAGCGAAAGTAAATGGCGTGTTTGCAACCTATTTGCAAGGTGAATAATGTGGCGATTGTGGGGACGCAATGCGTTGCGTCCCGCGAAATGTATTGCAACCTATTTGCAAGATTGAAAAGGTGCAGGTGATAATAATCGATGTGCAGGTGAAAACACCTGCACAGGCGATGGTGATGAAATCTGCACAGGCGATTGTAGGGACGCAATGCGTTGTGTCCCGCCGAATGCATTGCATCCTATTTGCAAGGTGGAAAAGGTGCAGGTGATAACACCTGCACCGGCCAACATAGCATTTAATTTCTATCGTACACCGCGCGTTCAATGCCATCTACGATGGTGTCGGCAGCGGCAACCTTTTCAAGCACTGCATTGGCCATACCTTCTGCCTGGAGATCAGGGTAATTGAGGGCGACAAATGAAAGTACAATAATAGGAGCAGGGCGGATCAGGTTGATAATGTCAGATCTCACTTCCATCTTCCGTATTGCATGTACTAGATCATTCCCTCTCATGCCGGGATGATTAATATCGGTAATTATAAGATCAGGGAAGGCGCTGCGAAACTTTTTCTCCCAAAGATATCTATAGGCCTCATCGCCATTTCCCATTCGTATCAGGTTTGCATTTGGAAAAAACGGTTTAATGCATTCGTTCTTTACGCCTTCGCAATACAGTTCGTGATCGTCCACATGCAGAATAAGAAGCTCACTCTCGATGAACTTCCCCAACCTGAACAGGTTACCGCGTTCAGATACCGTCCAACGTCCTGTTTCCACCATAGCGATAAAGTTACTGGAGATGAATGCAACCTATTTGCAAAGTCAAGAAAATTTAAAAACACAAATTCCTGTTAAGGTAGCGATGCCTGCTTGCAGTTAGATAGAAAGTTTTTCAACTTGTTGCTTCACTCAATCGCTTTAACATGAAACGTATTCTTGTAACTCTTGCCTTTGTAACTGTATCACATTTCTCATTTGGGCAAACAAACTTTTGGGATTCTATTGCTCATTGCTATACTCCCGTATTTGATAGTATGGGAAACTTTGTTTACATACTTACTTCAGACCGGGAGAAATGGAGGGAACTAAAGCCCGGGCAGCGCGTACCTGCATTCAGTCGGAATTTCGAATACAATGGTTACTACCTGCGAGGTAAAAATGGGAACTACGAGTTCGTACGCGAAGAACAGGTAAAGATTGTGCCTTAAAAATGTTCGCAGGAAATTTTCCCGCAAATCCGCGCTGATCAAATACACCGCTGATCACCGCAAATTCAGGAAGCGGAATATTGCTTCTGCATTTTTTCAATCTCTTTCTTTATCTCTTTTTGGAGCGATACCGGCTTTAGTACACGCACCTGCGAGCCGTAAGACAGTATCGCCATCCGCAATTCTGCTGTGAGGTAAACATTCAGTTCAACCTGCACTTCTTCCGCCGCTTCCTTTATTATACTTTGCGAGTGGTGTAGCGGCTGGCTTAATATGTAGGATGCCTGGTGTGGTGTAAATGACAAGATAACTCTCTCCGGCTTTGCTCCGTGAATTTGCGTGATACCGAGAGAGTACTTAAAGAACTCTTCAGGTTTAAAATCGCCGGCATCCGCATACTTCTGTTTTACAGTGCGCATACTTACTATTCTGTCGAATGCCATAACCAGTACATTATCCGCCTTTTCCGAGTAACCCACCAGGTACCAGCGGTTGCGGTATTCCTTCACGAGGTAGGGAGAAACAAGATGTTCTTTTTCATCGCGCCCAAATCCTTTATAAACGATCTTCAACACCCTCCTGTTCACGATCGCCTGCAACAGTGGTTCCAGCCAGCCATTGCCATCTGAGCGCACAGGTTCCTCTACCTGCAGCACCTGCTTTTCTGACTTCCCGATAATGCCACTAACACGGTAACCTTCTATCACCTTGTTAATGGCGTTCTCAAAATGATTGAACATCCGCGTGCCTTTCAATTGCTGTAACAAGGCGGTGGAAAAATCCAGCGCCTCGATCTCGCTGTCGGTTAATGGAAACTCGCTTATTGAAAATCTTTCCTGCGTATAACGGTAACCGTTATGAGCCCTGTCGTACACGATCGGCGCGCTGAAGATGGATTTCATTTGCTGAACGTCTTTACTGAACATGGATTCAGAGATCGTATGTCCGGAATGCTCTTCTATCTTCTCAATGATAAAGGCCATGGTAGGAAAACGGCGCTGTTTATTGGTCAGGCATTTATCGATTATGCGGTACCTCAGGTAGGCGTTCTTATTAACGGGCAAGGGCTTAATGTTTAGGGTTAAGGTTAAAGTTATGCAATACGGGTAAAATTCATGCCTCAACAGATCTTGATCAGCGGTTAGGCGCGTCTTTTGTTGATTCTCCAAAAACATGTTTATGCGCCCGATCATTATTGTGCTTGCCATTATTTTCATTGCCGGATGCAACACCTCGAAGAACGGACTTTTCAAAACCCGTTCTGAGCACGAAGCTTATTCAGACCGGTTAAAAGATGCAAAGCTGGATGCCACAAAGATGGGCAGATCATGGCTCAGCGGCGCAGCACGGGCGATCTCACAGCCCGTGAGCATTACACTTCCGTTTCGTGAGCAGGGTTATTTCCCGCCTGATCTGGCGCATGCCTCCGGGTATTCATTCACTGTAAACAAAGGCGAGGAAATAATCGTGAGTGTGAAAACAACTCCGGTAAACAAGGTGCTTTATTTTATAGACCTCTTTGAAAAAACAGATAAACTAAAGCGTGTAGCCTCTGCCGATAGTTCCATGTCGGTGATGAAATTTTATCCCGGCAGAACGGGCGATTATGTGTTGCGCTTGCAACCCGAATTGCTTTCAGGTATGGGCTATACGATCGAGATCGCGGCATCACCATCGTTGGCATTTCCGGTAAAAGAAGAACATAAACCAAGAATAATAAGCGTTTGGGGTGTGGACAGGGATGGCGGAAGGAGAAGCCATGAAGGAATAGACATACAGGCGGCGAAACGTACGCCGGTTGTGGCCTCCGCAGATGGTATTGTCACAAGGGTTGGCGATAACAACCTCGGCGGCAAAGTGGTGTTCATGCGTCCCGAAGGAAAGAACATCAATTTGTATTATGCGCATCTCGACGAACAATTGGTGCAATCGGGGCAACGTGTGAAGGAAGGCGATGTAATCGGACTGATGGGCAACACCGGCAATGCAAAGAACACCGTGCCTCATTTACATTTTGGCATTTATGAAAACGGTGCGATCGATCCGCTACCATTTGTGAACCCGGTAAAAAAAGAGTTTGTGAAAGTGACTGTTGATACATCACGGTTCAACAACTATGCGCGCATAACTGCCGGAGGCTCGCCTGTAAAGGTGATCAGCGCAACGGCCGGCAATTATAAAGTGATCTCTAAAGATGGTACGGAAAGCATCGTAAAGAATTCGCTGCTCACTTTTAAACCGCTTCGCAATATCAATTTGAAAAATGAGGTTGTACTCGCTGACGGTAATAATGCTGTAATTAAAATGCTTCCTAAAGGATCAACTGTATCTTTAATTGCATCTGAGGGTCCGAAGATGTTTGTGGAAACCGGTGGTGTTCACGGATGGATAGATGATGCGGAATCGATGTCAAGGTAAATTCATCACCACCGCAAAATTCAGTTATAAACATCCTTCAACCCTGCAGGCCCTTCGTCCGTATTTGTTTACCGCTTCTGATTGTGACACCTTTCTTACTTCATGTTTGCACTGATTCAATCCCCAGCACGAGGTCGAACCATGATAAACTTTAGAAGCCGCACTTACGCAGATGTACACTGACCCAGAGGCCGCCAGAGTGGTGCTGTTAACGTTCATCCGGGTTTCTATGGGAGCGGCAAACATCAATACCGGGATCAACGTGGTTAAAAGATACTTCATTACATGGCTTATGGCTCAATAAAGATATTTGTTCGCGCTTAACATTCAGCATCCAACATCCAACATTTTACATCCCAAATCCCACATCTCAAATCCCATCACCAACATACCGACGCTTCGGTCGGCATCGAGACCGCTTCGCGCGTCTCGAACCCACAACTCACAACGCACAACCCATAACACACAACTCATCACTCACATGCCGACGCTTCGGTCGGCATCGAGACGGCTACGCGCGTCTCGAACCCACAACCCACAACTCACAACCCAGAACCCACAACTCACAACCGTATCCACTCAATTCATCCCTTTCATCAAAATATAATTCAAATCAATATGATTTTTTTGCAAAGTTTACTACTTTGGCGCTCCCTTAGTTAAAAATGCGCGGGATAGATCATGCCAGCGTAGAACCAAAACCAGCAACTGCTATGAGAACAAGTGTACTTATTACACTGTTTGTGTGTACTTTTTTTTCTGCATTCAGCCAAATCTTACAACCTGCGGGTTCATCCACTACCTTTTGCCCCGGGCATACGCGCACGCTTAGTGTTTCCGGGGCGAATGCCGGCGCAACATTTCAATGGCAAAGAAATAATACCGATATACCCGGCGCTACCTCTTCTTCATATGAGGTGTCTGTAGCGGGCGATTATAGAGTTATTCTTGGCGGTACAGAAAGCGGAACTCTCGGACCAATTTCAGTTACAGCAGCGGCCGTACCTACTGCAGGATTTAATTTCGCGCCGAACAATATTTGCGCAAGGCTTCCGGTAAGTTTCACAAATACCTCTTCAGGAGCAACAAGTTATTCCTGGAATTTTGATGACCCGGGATCTGTAGGTAATACAAGTACTGCAACCAATCTGGCGCACAGTTTTATAGGAACTACGGGAAACGGTAACAATTCCTTCAATGTTCAATTGATTGCCACCAATAATGCGGGATGCGCAGATACCGTTACGAGAAATGTAACAATAAAGCAAAGGCCTGACGCAAGGCTGGGAGGCACCGGCGCACAAACGTATAATGGTTCCCCATATTTTACTAAGTGCGGTAACGGTGTTTCTTTCACTGCTGATTTTATTTTTACAAATCAGTCATCTACTCTTGGTACAAATACAAACTATACAATTGTATTTGGAGATGGTTCACCCAATTATACTTCATCAACTTTTGATGCTGCTACTCCTCCTCATACCTACGGCGTTGGTGCATATAACTTGTTATTTATTGTGAATGGTACAAACGGGTGTGTGGACACCGCCCGTTACACAGTATTTGTGGGTAGCAATCCTGCAGTCGGCCTGGAGAATCCCGGTAATACCTCTATCTGTTCGGATGCAAGCCTGACGTTTCCCATAACAGGAACAGGAACCAATCCACCTGGAACTTTATATACAGTAAGCTTTAATGACGGAAGCAGTCCTGTTAACTATATACATCCGGCTGTTCCTTCTTCTATCACCCACCCGTTTTCTTCTTCAAGTTGCGGAACTACGAGTTCTGATGGATCAGGAACCTATCCAAATTCATTCTCTGCAAGAATAGTTGCGTCCAACCCATGTGGAACTTCCGCAGCCGCAGTTGTACCTATTTACGTTTCTAACAAGCCGGTTGCATCCTTTACCTTGTCTCCGCGCGATACTATTTGTCAGAACAATACAATCACTTTCACCAATACCAGCGCCACGAATTATGTAGATAATTCAGGCAACTGTTTGGGCGGCGTAGGCGTTTGGAAAATCAGTCCAGCCACGGGCTGGACG